>NZ_JMLM01000012.1:0-230174 GCF_000686745.1 Mycobacterium sp. UNC410CL29Cvi84 | reverse complement strand
AGTGTCCCGCAAACGAGCACAGGCCCAGGTGGAGCGGGCAGTGATGCTGCGCACCCGCCTACCCAAAGTCGCAGCCGTCTACGCCAAAGGGCTGATCGATGCGGTGATGGTCGCGATGATCGTCGCGCGCACCGACCTGATCATCGACGATGACGTCGCCCAACAGGTCGACGCCGACCTCGCCGCCAAGATCGTCGCGTGGGGGCGGTTGTCGAAACCGAAAATGGAACAGCGCATCGACGCGATCATCGCGGCCTCCGACCAGGCCGGGGTGCACCCGCCCAAACCCCCATCACAAGCCCGATACCTCGACATCCGCACCTGCGGACCCGGCGCCGCCAGCGTCTGCGGAACGCTGGACGCCGCGACCGCCGCCGTACTCGACGCGGCCCTCGATGACCTGGCCCGCGGGGTCTGCAAGCACGACCCGCGCAGCCACGATCAACGCCGTGCCGCCGCCATCGATGCCCTGGCCCGCGGCGGCCGGTTGCGCTGCGAGTGCGGACAGGACGACTGCCCCGCCGCCGCGGCCGAGCTACCGGCGGCGACCGTCGGCCCCCGCGCCGTCATCCACGTCATCGCCGCACCGCAGGCAGTGAACGGGCAGGCCCCCGGGTTCCTGCCCGGCTACGGGCAGATCCCCGCCGAACAAGTCGAACGACTCGCCGACGGCGCCATCATCCGCCAGGTGGACCTGCCACCGGATGCGGCCGAACCCCGATACCGGCCCTCGGCCAAACTGGCCGAGTTCGTGCGCTGCCGGGACCTGACCTGCCGATTCCCCGACTGCGACCGGCCCGCCGAGGCCTGCGACATCGACCACACGACCGCCTATCCCGCGGGGCCGACGCACCCGTCAAACCTCAAATGCCTGTGCCGGTTCCACCACCTGCTCAAAACCTTCCACCCTTGGCAGGATCAGCAGTTCCCCGACGGGACCGTCGTGTGGACCGCCCCCACCGGGCACACCTACATCACCAAACCCGAAGGCGCCCAATGGTACCCACAACTCGCCCACCCCACCGGCACACCCCAGATCAGCGAAGAACCGGTACGCACACCCGCGCGCGGTCACTGCATGCCCAAACGCAAACGCACCCGCGCACAAGAACGCCAACAACTCGTCAACCAAGCCCGCACGGCCAACGAAGAACGCATCGCCGACGAACAATCGCGCCGCATCGAACACGAAAAGATCCGGGCAGCAGAAGAAGGCTGGAATGAACCCGCACCGTTCTAGGTGGCGATCGCCGTGGCAGTGCAATCGGCGAAGCGCCTGGCGATCGAGCGGTCGATGTGCGCGAAATTGACTGCGATGCCATTGATCTCGGAGTCGGACCGCCGAGGGAAGGTCGACAGTGGCGTGACGATGAGACCGTCGGCCTCAAGCGATGCGGCGACGTCGCGGTCGCGGTGATCGGCGGGCAGCAGGATGGCGACGTGCAGCCCGGCTTGGACGCCGAGCACGTCGAGATCGGGACAGCGTGCCTCGAGTTCAGTGATGAGAATGTCTCGGCGGCAACGGTATTCGCGGCCGGCCCGGGCCAGGTGTCGTTGCAGTTCCCCGGCGGTGATCAGTTCGGTGAGGGCGATGCGCGTGATGGTCGAGACCGCGATGCGGTGGTCGCGAAGGTAAGTCTGGACCGCGTCACGCAGGGGCAGTGGTGGCACCAACCAGGCGGCGCCCAGGCTCGGTGCGAGCATCTTGGACGCAGTGCCGACGTAGGCCACGTGTTCCCCGGCGCCGGGAATGGACCGGATGGCGGGAAGTGGCGCAACGCCGTAGCGGAACTCGCCGTCGTAATCGTCTTCGATGACGATCGACCCGGTGCGCTTGGCCCACGCAACGAGCGCGGCCCGCCGATTCACCGAGAGTCGGTGCCCGAGCGGGTATTGGTGAGCCGGTGTCGTGTAGACGATGCCGGCCTCGGCGCCGAGTCTGTCGACGCACAGCCCGTCATGGTCGACGGGAACGAAAACCAGATCCAGGCCGGCGCGGCGGAATTCGTGAGCCGCGGCGGGGTAGCAGGGCGATTCGAGATAGCAGCGGGTGAGACCACTCACGGCCGCCAGCGTCTGAAAAGCCGCCGTCGAGCCGGGAATGTCGAAAACCGTGTCGGTGTCGATGCCCCGATTGGTGCGCAGGTGGCGGGACATGGCGGCAGTGAAGGCATCGTCGGTGTCTTGCCAGGGCGAGAGCGTCGTCGGTGGGGACGACGCCGCGGCCCGCCACACACGCGTCCACGCCCGCATGTCGATGAGCCCGATGTCCGGGGTGCCCGGGCGCAGATCGACAGCATCGGTGTGGTGCACCGCGGTATGTGCTGCCGGCGCGACGTTGGTCTTCTCGAGGCGGGGCGCGCGGCTGGACAGTCCGGCGCGGGCGGCCGCAGTGGCGCCGACGGTTGTCCGGGTTCCGGCGCCGGGGACGCCTTCGAGAAATCCGGCCGCGACCAATTCGTCGTAGGCTGCGGCGACCATCGTCCGCGAGGCCCCGAGCTCATGCGCGAGTGCGCGGGTCGACGGCAGCCAGTCGCCGTCGCCGACCTGCCCGGCGGCGATCAATGCCACCAGTTGGCTCGCGATCGCCCGGGCGCTGAGGTCGGTGGTATCGAGAGGCAGATGTACCGCCCGGGTGTGCCGCGCCACCCCGCCAGAATACTGGCCTGCCAGAAATGAGTATTTCTGGCTATTCAGATAAGGCCGCAATCATGGTGATCTGGGCTCATGGAAAAGGTCACCCGTAAGTATGGTCGTCAGTCCACGGCACGCGCCGCGCTGGAGGAGTTCCTCGATGAGCAGTGGTGGGGCGTACTCAGCATCGGCGACGTGGCCCGTCCGAACGGCAAGGTCCGGCCGCTGGCGGTGCCGACGCTGTACGTCCGTCACGGCGACCGGATTCTCATCCACGGTTCGACCGGCGCGGGCGCGCTCGGTACGAAGGGGGCGGGCGCGCAGGTCGCCTTCTGCGTGACGGCCATGGACGCACTTGTGGTGGCGCACAGCACTTTTGACTCGTCGGTGCACTACCGCTCCGCGGTGCTGTACGGCGAGGTGGAGCCGGCGCGCCGGGAAGATCGGGCGGCCTTGCTCGAGCGCTTCAGTGAGCTGCTGATCCCCGGGCGCACCGCCGAGGTGCGCGCGATGCTGCCGAAGGAGATCGCGGCGACCAACGTCATCTCCCTGCCGATCGTCGACGGCGACTGGGTGTACAAGGTCAACGGCGGCCCGGTCGCGGAACCCGAGGAGGAAACCGACGCCTGGGCGGGCATCGTGCCGTTCTCCGTCACCTATGGGGAGCCGCAGCGGGCGGAGTGGTCGACGGCCGAACTGCCGGACTCGGTGCGGGCGATGGTTACTGTAGCGCCGGTCTGACCTGCGTCGATAGGCCCGGATAGACATTTTTGGGGAATCGGGAATAGATCGCCAACTGCCCAGGTTGGACTCACCGACAACAAGTTGAGTGCAACAGACTCAAGTTCGGCTTGACAGACGGCATCGTCCGGTAGCAAGCTTGAGCGCAGTTCGCTCAGATCACCCATCAATGTCTATCAGGAGGCATCACTATGGCTCGTGCGGTCGGTATCGACCTCGGGACCACCAACTCTTGCGTCGCGGTGCTGGAGGGCGGCGACCCCGTCGTCGTTGCAAACTCAGAGGGCTCCCGGACCACCCCGTCGGTCGTCGCGTTCGCGCGTAACGGCGAGGTGCTGGTCGGCCAGCCCGCCAAGAACCAGGCAGTGACCAACGTCGACCGGACCATCCGTTCGGTGAAGCGGCACATCGGTACTGACTGGACCATCGACATCGACGGCAAGCAGTACACCTCGCAGGAGATCAGCGCGCGCACGCTGCAGAAGCTGAAGCGCGACGCGGAGGCGTACCTCGGTGAGGACATCACCGACGCCGTGATCACCGTCCCGGCCTACTTCAACGACGCTCAGCGTCAGGCCACCAAGGAAGCCGGCCAGATCGCCGGTCTCAACGTGCTCCGCATCGTCAACGAGCCGACCGCGGCCGCCCTGGCCTACGGCCTGGACAAGGGCGAGAAGGAACAGACCATCCTGGTCTTCGACCTCGGTGGCGGCACCTTCGACGTCTCGCTGCTGGAAATCGGCGAGGGCGTCGTCGAGGTCAAGGCGACCTCCGGTGACAACCACCTCGGTGGTGACGACTGGGACGAGCGCATCGTGCAGTGGCTCGTCGACAAGTTCAAGGCCACCAGCGGCATCGACCTGACCAAGGACAAGATGGCGATGCAGCGTCTGCGTGAGGCTGCGGAGAAGGCCAAGATCGAACTGAGCTCGAGCCAGAGCACCTCGATCAACCTGCCGTACATCACCGTCGACGCCGACAAGAACCCGCTGTTCCTCGACGAGCAGCTGACCCGTGCCGAGTTCCAGCGCATCACGCAGGACCTGCTCGACCGGACCCGTCAGCCGTTCCAGTCGGTGATCAAGGACGCCGGCATCTCGGTCTCCGACATCGACCACGTGGTCCTCGTCGGTGGCTCGACCCGTATGCCCGCCGTCACCGAGCTGGTCAAGGAACTGACCGGTGGCAAGGAGCCCAACAAGGGCGTCAACCCGGACGAGGTCGTGGCCGTCGGTGCCGCGCTGCAGGCCGGTGTGCTCAAGGGTGAGGTGAAAGACGTTCTGCTGCTTGACGTCACCCCGCTGTCCCTCGGTATCGAGACCAAGGGTGGCGTGATGACCAAGCTGATCGAGCGCAACACCACGATCCCGACCAAGCGGTCCGAGACCTTCACCACGGCCGACGACAACCAGCCGTCCGTGCAGATTCAGGTCTTCCAGGGCGAGCGCGAGATCGCTGCGCACAACAAGCTGCTCGGCAGCTTCGAGCTGACCGGCATCCCGCCGGCCCCGCGTGGCGTGCCGCAGATCGAGGTCACCTTCGACATCGACGTCAACGGCATCGTGCACGTGACCGCCAAGGACAAGGGCACGGGCAAGGAGAACACGATCAAGATCCAGGAAGGCTCCGGCCTGTCCCAGGAGGAGATCGACCGGATGATCAAGGACGCCGAGGCGCACGCCGAAGAGGACAAGAAGCGTCGCGAAGAGGCCGACGTCCGCAACCAGGCCGAGTCGCTCGTCTACCAGACGGAGAAGTTCGTCAAGGACCAGCGTGAAGCCGAGGGCGGCTCGAAGGTCCCCGAGGAGACCCTGACCAAGGTCGACGGCGCCATCGCCGAGGCCAAGACCGCGCTCGCCGGCACCGACATCGCCGCCATCAAGACGGCCATGGAGAAGCTGGGCGTCGAGAGCCAGGCCCTGGGCCAGGCGATCTACGAGGCCACTCAGGCCGAGCAGGCCGCCGGCGCGGGTGCGGGTGCTCCGGGTGGCGCCGCCGCAGATGACAACGTCGTGGACGCCGAGGTTGTCGAGGACGATCAGGAGAACAAGTGAGCCAGGACGATTCGCACGAGCCGGTGACCATCACCGACAAGCGGCGCATCGATCCGGAAACCGGCGAACCACGTGAGGGCGCTCCGGCGTCGGCCCCTGAGGGGTCGGCGCCGGAGGCCCCGGCCGCCGGCGAAGCCCTGGACGAAGCCGCTGAGCTCAAGTCGACGCTGCAACGGGTCAAGGCTGAGTACGACAACTACCGCAAGCGGGCGATTCGTCAGGAACAGGCCGCCGCCGAGCGTGCCAAAGCGCTTGTCGCACAGCATCTGTTGCCGGTGCTCGACGATCTCGACCGCGCTCGCGCCCACGGGGATCTGGAGGCCGGGCCGCTGAAGTCGGTGGCGGACAAGCTTTCTGCCGCGCTGGGCAACATCGGTCTCAGCGCATTCGGTGCCGAGGGTGACGAGTTCGATCCGTCGCTTCACGAGGCGGTGCAGCACGAGGGCGACGGCTCAAATCCGGTGCTCGGCACTGTGATGCGCCAGGGCTACAAACTCGGCGAGCAGGTGCTGCGGCACGCGCTGGTCGGGGTTGTCGATGCCGTGCCGACCGAGTTCGACGCGGCTGACCAGCCCGACACGCCCACCAATACCGACGCTGCGACCGAACAGAAACCAGAATCAAACGAGTAACCGAGCGACGCTGAGGAGGTGACGCGACATGGCTCAACGGGAATGGGTCGAGAAGGACTTCTACAAGGAACTCGGCGTCACCTCTGACGCCACGAAGGATGAGATCAAGCGCGCCGCGCGCAAGGTGCTGGCCGACAACCATCCGGACCGCAACCCGAACAATCCGGCAGCCGAGGAACGCTACAAGGCGGCGACCGAGGCCAAGGAAGTTCTGACCGACGACACCAAGCGTGCCGAATACGACGAAACCCGACGGCTTTTCGCCAACGGTGGATTCGGCCGCCGCTTCGGTGGTGGCGGTGGCGGTGGCGGCTTCGGAGGTTTCGGCGGCGACACGTCGGAGTTCAACCTGGGCGACCTGTTCGACCAGGCGGGGCAGACCGGCGGCGCCAACATCGGTGACCTGTTCGGCGGCCTGTTCGGCCGGGGTGCGCAGCAGCCGCGCCCCAGCCGTCCGCGCCGCGGCAACGACCTGGAAACCGAAACCGAGCTGAGCTTCCTCGAAGCGACCAAGGGCGTGGCCATGCCGCTGCGTCTGACCAGCCCGGCACCCTGCACCAACTGCCACGGCAGTGGCGCGCGCCCGGGCACCAGCCCGAAGGTGTGCCCCAACTGCAACGGCGCCGGCGTCATCAACCGCAACCAGGGTGCGTTCGGCTTCTCGGAGCCGTGCACCGAATGCCGCGGCACGGGCTCGATCATCGAGCACCCGTGTGACGAGTGCAAAGGCACCGGCGTCTCCACCCGGACGCGCACCATCAACGTGCGCATCCCTCCGGGTGTCACCGACGGTCAGCGCATCCGGCTGGCCGGGCAGGGCGAAGCGGGTCTACGCGGGGCGCCCTCGGGCGACCTGTATGTCACCGTGCACGTCCGGCCCGACAAGGTGTTCGGCCGCGACGGCGATGATCTGACCGTCACCGTCCCGGTGAGCTTCCATGAATTGGCATTGGGGACAACGCTTTCCGTGCCGACGCTGGAAGGCAAGGTTGGCGTCAGGGTGCCAAAGGGCACGTCCGACGGCCGCATCCTGCGGGTGCGAGGGCGCGGTGTGCCCAAGCGCGGCAGCGACGGTGGCCATGGCGACCTGCTGGTCACCGTGAAGGTGGCCGTGCCGCCGAACCTCGAAGGTGAAGCGGCGGAGGCGCTCGAGGCGTACGCAAAAGCAGAGCGGGCCAGTGGATTCGATCCGCGGGCCGGTTGGGCCGGGTCGCTATGAGCGCCCGGCGTAAGACAGAGGAAGCCCGGACCTTCCTGATCTCGGTGGCCGCCGAGCTGGCCGGTATGCACGCACAGACGTTGCGGACATACGACCGGCTCGGCCTGGTCAGCCCCCAACGCACCTCGGGCGGCGGTCGACGGTATTCGCAGCACGACGTCGACCTGCTGCGCGAGGTGCAGCGGCTGTCTCAGGACGAGGGCGTGAACCTGGCCGGCATCAAGCGCATCATCGAGCTGACCAATCAGGTCGAGGCGCTGCAGGCCAGGCTCACCGAGGTGACCGCCGAACTCGAACGCGTCCGCAAGCCCAGCACCGCACTGGTGCTGTGGGAACCGCGGCGGCGGGGGAATTCGCAGCGGGGTTGAACCGCAACGGTTCAACGGGTTTGACGGTCGACTTCGTCAGGTGTGTAGAAGAATTCGCGGTCGTCGTCACGGTCATCGAACATGCCGGCTTGTTCCAAGAGTTGGAAAAACACTCGGTAGAGCCGGCGGTAGATCACCAGTTCTTGATCGATAAGCGCTGCCACCCACGGGTTGTGCTCGGGTTTGGCAGCCAACCCGCCGACGCAATCGAATTGCACCCGGAGCGGCACCTGGTCACGGTGCGTCGTGAAAATCTCGCCGACGGCAAGCAACACCCCGTAGAACGGATCGTTCGACACAGGTGGGATGGGGCCCAAATCGACGTCTAGAAACGCAAATGTGGCGCGTCGGATGCATTCGGCAGACGCGAGGATGACGCGGTTCAGCGCACCATCGTCAGCCCTGGCGATGACGTCGACTGTGAGGTCGAACCAGGTCCGCTGCCGTCGCCAATGACCCAGGATGTGCCGGACCCATTCTCCGATCTCTGGCGCACCGCGCTCGAACAGCTTCATGGCGTGCCGGTCGATCGACTCGATCGTGGCGTCCGCGTCGATGTTCAACACCCACGGTTCACGTAGATGCGTGATTCGCTCGACTACCGCACGACTGCCAGCACCGATCACAACCGCGCGGCTGGCGTCATCGCCGCTGGCGATCGCCGACTGCAATTGCGCGTCCATGTGTCGATAGAGCTCAGGGAAGACTTCGAACGGCCGGACGGCAGTGCGCTCCCAGCCGTCACTGTGATCGCTCACGCTTGAACGCTGCCAAGAACAGGATTTGTGGCGTCCTGGCAGATCGACGAAACATGCTGCCAGTAAATCCAATCCGACATTGCTTCGCGCTGTGCGGCTACGTGCGGGGCGGTGTACGCCTTATATAGCTCGATGCTTTGCATGTGGTCGGCGTAAGCGATGAGCTTGATCAGATGATCGATCGGACCGTTGGTGCCGGTGGTGCGCAGCAGTGGCTTGATGGTCTCGACCCAGAGCTTCATCGTCTGTTTGGCGTCGGGTGGGGCATCCTGCACCGGCCGAGGCGGCAGCGCCTCGTACAGCGTGACGTCAGACCATTCCTCCAGTCGCGCAGCGGCCTCCGGCGCGATCACTTGCAGTCGGGACCGACCCTGCATGGTGCCATCGGCGGGGATGTCATCAGGTGCCAACTCTTCGGCATGCATGCTCGACTTGTATGGCTTGACCTCGTCTGGCGTGCCGATGATCGCGCGTAGCGTCTTGCCGTGGAACTGTGCCCACCCTTGCAGCGCTAGGAAGGGGACATTCACCCACCGGCCGCGTTCAGCCGGCGGGATTGCCTCGTCTGCGCTGACCAGCGTCACCTGACCCGGCAGTTTCACGCCATCTGGGATGTAGCCGATGCCGTACGAATTGGCCGCGAGAATCTGGCCCTCGGACGTGACCCCAACCGCCCACGTGAACTGATAGCTGGCCGCCGGAATAGACGGCGGCGCATGCAATGCCGCGGAAATGCGCCGCGCGATTTCGACATCTGCGTCGGTGTTTCCTGCCGACTTACGTTGCAGGAGGCCGGCTTTGGCTGCCGCTGCCATGGCATCGCGCTCTGCGCGCGCCGGGCTGACCGGGATCGGCGCGGCCGCGGCAGCAGCTTGCTGGTTGTTCGTGCCGGCCGCGGCGACACCTGGGCCTGTTGGTCCGACGGGGCCGCCCTGTCCGGGTTGTGCAACGGGTGCCGCCGGAGATGGTGTCGGGGCAGGGCCCAACGGTGCTGCCGGCGCGGCCGGTGTTCCAGCCGCTGGGCCACCGATGGAACCGCCTCCGCCCGCTGCCGACGCGGCGCCGACCGGAGCGGCACTCGTCCCGGACGTGCCGCCAGCCGCGCCAGTTGGCGTTGCCGGGGGTGGCGTTGTGGGCTGCGGCGTCGCCGGTTGAGCCGAGGCCAACGGCTGCGGAGCCTGGCCCGCTGCGTTCTGCAAGCCTTGCCCAAACTGCTGCAATCCCTGCTGCAGTGGATTGTTCGGTTGGCCGCCTGGCTGCTGTGGTCCGGTCTGCTGTCCGGTCGGGTTTCCAGACTGCGAGGCACTGGTGCTGCTCGGTGATCCACTCAGTCCACTGACAGGACTGCTGCTTCCGCCGCTGGTGGCGCCGGTCGATGTGCCTCCGCTCCCGCCGCCAGCCGTTCTGGTACCAGACGGTGATGGCGTGACCAATCCACCACTTGGGGCGTTGCCGGGAGTAGTCGTATTGGTCACTGGTGTCGCGACGTTGTTTCCCGGATTGCCTGCCTGCGCTGCAGCGGGCAGGGGATCTGCATTCGTTTTCCCTGGCGTCGCAGTTTGCACCGGGGGTGCACCGTGCTGGACGACAGGCTGCTGCGTGGCGACAGTCGTTGTGGGCAGTGGATCGCTGCTCGTTTTGCTAGGTGGCGGCTGTTGCCCCGGTGCACCAGCAGCTTCCGGTGTTACTTGCTGTTGCTGCCGTTCGGTAGCCGAGGGAAGTGAATCACTATTTGTCTTGCTCGGAGGGGACGATGGCGGACTTCCCGGCGCAGCGGCCCCAATTCCGGGTGGGGCCGTCGGCAGGCCATCGGCTATCAGACTATGCAGATTCAACGTCGGTCGGTAGGAATCTGGAGGACCAAATTTTCCGGCCTTCCGCTGCGTAGCCTTAAGGTTCAACGCGTAACAATCCGAAATTCTCTGATTCTGATCTTCCTCGGATAGTTCATCAAAATTTTTTAGATACGAATGTACATTGCCGGCTATTTCGTTCTTGCAATCGATGATCGCATTACTCATGTCATAATTCCAACTCGCGGCTGCATGGAGTAAATTTTCCATGGCTGTGAGCTGGTTGGAAATATCGCCTGCTTTATTGTTGGCTGCGCCTGAGGCATCCCCAGACCAGCCTCCCGCACCAAATATATTGCCTCTTGTGGTATTCCAAGGCGCCGTAGAATTATTCGCCAGATTCTGAAGAGCTCTCACGCAATCTTGCGCAGTTTGATAGAAGCGTCCTTCGCTTGCTTCGGGCCACGCATTCGGCTCGATCATGCCCTTAGGACAGCTGGGCTTTTGTATGTCGCCGGTCATCTAGTCCGCTCCGGCTGCTTTGCAGGCTGCGCTGATCGCGCCAAATCCGCGCCACCATACGTTGAACAGGTAAAGATCTGCGCTGGTGTATGTCGGTACGCCTTGGATAAATGCCCGTCCGTACTGACCGGATAGGGCCGCCAGGTCGGCTACTGTTGGGTTTTTGCTTGCGTGGCCCAATTTCTCGGCCGCGTCGATGATGTGTGTAATCACAGGCTTCAGCGCATCGTTTTCTGCTTTGTACTCGGGTGACCAATTGCTGGCCGGAATGCTAGGGTCTTCTTTGTTCCATGCGACATAAGCTGGATCGGTTACGAATCCATCGACCAGCGAATTCCACTCAGAGCAGTCTGATGTTGGCGATGTCAGAAACTTTGTTGGCTGACTGAGGTCGCCGACTGGTGACAGCTGTTGGGGCGTTCCGCTGGATTCGACAAGTGGTCCTCGAGCACCTGCTGAGCCGAATGTAATCGCCTGGCAGATGTTGCTAATCACCATTCCAAAAATAACGCCGGTAGATTGCAGATATTTATCGTTTTCTGTATAGGATGGGATGCGCTCGACAAATGCTCGCGTATATGCGATGTACTGCTGATACAGTTCGCGCATTACGCGATGTTGGGTGAGTTTAACCAGTGGGACTGTTTGGTCGGCCGAATTTCTTAGCGCGTCGCCAATCTGGCGATACATCGCCTGCATGTCCGGGTTCCACGCGCTCGCGGGTATAGATGCATCTCGCTTATCCCAGCCGTTCTTTTCGACATTTGCCAACGTGTCGTTAATCGGACCCCACGGAGCACAAGAAGGGTCTTCGGTAATCACCGAGACGGGTCCGGTGTCGTGCGCGCTTGCGATGTCGGATTTCGAGCCCGACGTCGGCGTACCGCCACCGCCATTGTCGCTGCCCTTGCCGCCTGCGCAGGACACCGCCACCACGGCAGTCGCCGCGATGACAGCGATTAGGGCAATCGCACCGAGGACCCACTTCAGTGGACCTTTCTTCTGTGGTGCAGGCGCGGGATTTGGCCACTGCTGTTGCGGGTTCCAATGTCCCTGCGGACCCGGGCCCGGCTGTCCACCGGGATAGCCCTGCCAGTTTCCGGGCTGCTGCGGGGGCTGAGCACCCCACGGGCCGGACTGCGGTGGCTGGGTCACAGTTGTTCCTCCACATTGGGTCGGGTCGGTGCCGCGTGTCGTGGTGCAGTCGAGGACGGCGGGACGGGGGCAGCGTTTGAACCGTGGATCGGCGAAGCAGCATGCTTGCCCTCGACCGGCGCCTTGGGCTGCGCTTTCTCGGACTGCGCCTGCGATTTGTCTTTGTCGTCTGCCGACTTCTTTTCGTCGTCGGCTTTCTTGTCGTCAGCAGCTTTCTGCGCAGCGTCTTCCGGCTTGTCCTTGTCGGACTCGCCCTTCTTGCCGGCAATTTGGCCGATCTGCTGGCCCACTTGCTGGGCCATCTGCATCGCCGCTTGTGGGATTGCTCCCGCCGCCTGGGCCATCTGCATAGGCATCTGCAGCATCTGGCCGCCCATCTGGCCGAGTTGGCTCAGCTGGCTCATCGGATCCCCGCCAGCGCCCGGCGTGGCCGATGCTGCCGCGGACGTTGCGCCAGCTTTGGCCGAATTGGCGGTGCCGCCAGGTGATCCGGGCCCGCCGCCACCCCCTGGCGCGCCACCGCCACCGCCGCCGGACCCCTGGCCTGCCGGATCATCGAGCTTTTGCTTCAGCACGTCTGCAGCGGCTTGTTGATCAGTCGTCGCGTACGTGGACGCCGCATCCTTGATGTTCGCTGCATAGGCCGCGGTCTCGGTTTTCAGCTTGGGCAAGCCGGTCGTTATCGGGTCCGCGAACTTTGGGGCATTGGTCGCCGCTGCAGATGACAGCGCGTCTGCAGCGGGCGGAATGTAGAAAGCCGGAGCAGCCGGCACCGCGTCCGACGCTGCTTGAAACGCTTGACCGGCAGCCGCTAGTTGGGCCGTATCAACCTTCAACGTAGGCGTCATTTGCTGCCCGCCTCGTCGTGCGTCGCCCCCTGTGAACGGTGACTACTCGACACCGAATTTCCCTCCCTGCGTCGGTCAGCCGAACTTGCCCTTGAGCTTCCCCTCGGCGGATTCCATCGAATCATGACCGCCCTGGATGGCGCCGATCAGCTTGTTCAAGGCTTCAAGCGCAGCGTCGGCCTTCTCACCCCACGAGCGCTCGGCAGCTTGCCACCCCTCGCGAGCGGTGCCGTGCCAGATGTCGCTGCTGACCATCTGAATCCGAGCGCGCTCCTCGGCCAGAACGTCGTTCAACCGCTTGTGCTCATCCTTGAGGTCGCCGACCGTCTGCTCGATCTTCGCGAAGTGCCACTCTTGCTCGGCCATTGATGTCCCCCTACAGATGCATTGCTTGGGTCAGGCCTGAGGCGGCATTGGTGTCGGTCGAGTCGTAGGCCGCAACCGCGGAGTGCAGCTTTTCAGCAATGCCGTGTTGCTCGGTGCGCAGTGCGGCCATCGCCTTCTGATAACTGGTCAGAGCCGCCGCGACGGCCTTGCCTGTGTCGCCCTTCAGTGCCTCACCGAATGAGTCGATGGCGTGCCCGACCGTCTTCTCATGCGACTCGAGATGACCGACAGTCTCCTCGAGTTTCGCCACCTGATGCCGCAGCATCTCTGTGTCGACCTTGACTACGTCCACGCCGCCCCCTTCACACGACAACCCCGGACCGATTTTACGCCGGGGCGGTTATCAGTCGTCCCAACAAGGATAGTGGGCCGGAAGGGCAGTTACCTGCACCAAAAGTGTGGCCCGATCGTGCGAGGCGCGTGGCTTCGCTGACTTTTTGAGTGGCGCGTCATGGGCCCGATAGGATTGGGCGTCGTCGACAGCACAAGTTTGCGCTTGGTCGCTGGACTGCGGCCCGACATCCATCTGAAGCAGATACCTAGAGCGATTCTTGCCAGTGGCCTCGACCGATCCCGCACCGAGACTGTGGGTGTCTGAAGACGTTCAGTTTGGTGAACTCGTCGCTGGCTTTGATGCGGTCGCGAACCAGCGCATTCCGTACGGAAAGTTGCCGGCTCGTGCGCGGAATCTGTACGCATCGCACTACACAACGTGGTCCGACATCGCCGAAACGACCATCGCTGAACTGCTTGAATCTCGATCGAGCGGTGTCCGTACCGTCGCGTCGATCGTGACGGCAGCACATGACGCAGTGGCCCAATTGGCGGACTGCGTGGACGGTCCTCAACCGTCGCTTGCTGACAGGCTCGATCGATTGGTGGCTGGCATCGGGGAACGCGACCACCACGTTCTGCGCGCTCGAGCATGGGGATCCACTCAAGTCACTCAAGAGCGACTCGCTGAAGAGCTTGGTGTGCACCCGACCTGGTTGTGGCGAAACGAGAGCCGCATCCGTTCACGCTTCGCGGAACTACTCAACGAACCTGGCCACCTTCGGATCCAGCAGTCGGCAGATGAACTGCGCCGCAGACTCGGTATCTATGTGCCGCGAAAAACAGTCGAATCAGAGATTCAGCAGCTGGCGCTAGAGCCGACGAGCGAGACCGCCCGGCTGTTGCTGTACGTCGCTGGGCCGTACAAGGAGCATGAGGACTGGTTCGAAAATGTGTCGCAGGGCGGACGTCGACGGGTCGATGCTTGTGTCCGGAGCCTCTTTCGTGGAGAGCCCGCCCAGACCCTGGAAGCGCTGGCTGGGGAGCTCACAGCCGAAGGGATGCGGCGAGATGTAGTTCCCGCATATCTGGACAGGCTGGCGCTGAGCAGGATTGGCAGTGCGTACCTGCCACCACGCTCTGGACTCAGGGCCAAAATCGCAGCGGCATTGAACGCTGCTGGCCGGCCGATGACTGCCGAAGAAATCAGCGGCATGGTGGGGGATTCGGTCAGTGCTAAGTCTGTGCTGAAAGCCCTACACGGCAACGACACATTTAGGCGAACGAGCCGAACTGGATGGGCATTGGCGGGATGGAGTCATCCCGAGTACGGCGGTATCGCGCAAGAACTGACAAACCGCATCGAGGCTGCCGGCGGGCGGATGCCGATACGGGCGTTGCTTGACGACATGCTCGACGCATTCCCGGACATCAAGGAAAGCTCGATCCGTACCTACCTGGCGACTCTCGCGTTCGTAACCGAAGGGGGCATGGTGCGTTGCCGACGCCCCGAAGACGCATGGCCATCTATACCTTCACTGAGCACCGTGCCCGGAGCGGTTCGTCAGTCCGACGGCAGTATCCGAATCGCAATCCCAGTGACAGCACAGGTTCTCCGAGGTTCGGGCTTATCGATCGATCCGCCCGTCGCGGACGCGATCGGTGTGAAGCCAGGGAACCGCCGCGACTTCGAAACATCCTGCGGTGCCGTCTCCGTTGCGTGGGCATTGTCCGAGCCCGCTGCGCCCAACATGGGATCGATTCGACGTCTTGCCGAGGCAGCTGGAGCTCGACTTGGTGACTCTCTTGTACTGATCTTCGATCCAGACGAAGGCGCGCTACGTGCGGAGTGCGGCCAACACAATGAAGCGGTTTAGCTGCAACGCTGTTCAGTTGACGGGAGTCGCATCTCCACTCACCCTGTCGCGCAACAACTCCCGCAGTTGCGCGATCTCGTCTCGCAGGTCTTCGATGTGCGCCGCCGTCACGGCGTCTTGTTTCTGATCATCGATCGACACAGTCTGCACGATCCACGACGCGATGGTCGCCGTAATCGAACCGACCAGGCTGATGCCGCCAATCATCATGAGGCTGGCCATGACTCGGCCGGTGGTGGTGACGGGGTACATGTCGCCGTAGCCGACCGTGGTGATCGTGGTCATCGCCCACCACACGGCCAGGCCGAAACTCGTGATGTGCGCGTCGGGCGCACCACGTTCGGCTTCGTACACCGCCAGCGCCCCGACATACACCAACAGCACGGCACCGGAGATGGTGTAGATGATCACCTTGCCGCGAATGGCATTGCCGATGGCCTTCTGCAGCGCACCCACCAGCACGACCAGCCGGAGCAGACGAAGCGGCCGCAACAGTGGCAGCAGCACGACGGCGAGGTCGACCAGATGCCGGAAGAACCACTGCTTGCGGTCGGGTGCCAGGTAGAGCCGCGCCGCGTAGTCGGCGGTGAACACCGCCCATGCCAACCAGGTCACCAGGGTCAGGAGCCGCGCGACGAATCCGTGCGGCTGGGCGAGGACCTCGATGCTGTACGCGGCCAGGAACAGGGCGGCGACGGCGGCCAGGGGCCACTCGGCGCGATGTTCCCACCGGTCGAGGCGGTCTTGCGTATCCACGTCAGAAAGTGTGCGACACCCGTCGCGATTTCGGAACTCAGTTGACGGTGATCGAGAACCGCGCTGTCGTCGGCCGGCCCGGAGCGGCGAGGCGATAGCCACCGCGGCGCAGCGCGTCGGTGGGCGCGGCCATGGGCTCGATGGCCACCAATGCGTCGCCGGGCGGGGCGAACAGCTGCGCGGCGGGGTAGCCGGTTTCGAATGTCACCGTGATCCGGTGGTCGCCGCCGCGGAGGATGAACTGCGCGCCGTCGGGCACCTGGTCGAAGCCGTCATCGTAGGTGGTGTCGCCGAGCGGCGCGGACCGCGCCGGCCACGGCTCGACGGCGCCGGAGGGCAGACCGCGATCATCGGTCGGCAGGTGCCGCATCGCCGGCGTCTCCAGCACCCAATCTTCCCGGGGCACATCCGGAATGGTCAGGTACGGGTGGTACCCGAAACACAGCGGCACCGCCGCGGAGGCCGACGGCCGGACGGTGGTCTCGACCGTCAGAACACGGCCCGTCAATGTGGCCCACTGCGTCAGCACGTGCGGGAACGGGAACGACGCCAGCAGGCCGGGCCGGTTGAAATCGACTGCGGCGGTGACCGAATTCGCGGACTGCTCGACGATCACCCAACCCGGGTACGCGGCCAGGAGGCCGTGCATGGGCGAGCCGTGCGGGTCCGTGCGGACACCGCCGGTGTCGGGCGTCAATGTGACGACGCCGCCGTCGACGTCATACGTGTTGGCGCCCAATCGATTCGCCCACGGATAGAGCAGTGGGATGCCCATGGTCTTGGCATTGGTCAGGTACGCCTCGAGGCCGCGGCGCTGGCCGAGGAACTCGAGATCGCCTTCGGCGAACGACGTGCCGATCATGCCGGCGCCGGGGACGAACGTCGCCGTCATCGCGGACTCGGGGTCGCGTAAGACGACGGTGTCGAGTTCGGCCATCGATTCCTCCAGCGTCAGTGGGCCAACGGGTCGTGCTGAATACGTTCTGGTGGTGCGCCTTTGGCGATCAGAGCGGCTTTGGTCGCCGTGACCATCTCCGGTCCGCCGCACAGCAGGATCTGCCGGTCGCCCCAGCTGCCGTAGCTCGTCACGACGTCGGGCAACAGCCCGGTCTGCCGGACGTGCAGCCCACGCGGCGGCTGGACGTCGGGGTAGTCGGCGGCCCACGGTGGGTCGGTGGTGTACTCGGACACCGGTGTGACGGACAGCCACGGATTGGTGGCCGCGATCTCCCACAGGACGCGTAGGTCGTACAAGTCGCAGGGATAGCGCCCGCCGAAGAACAGGTGCACGCGCGGATTCTCGGCCTCGCGACACAGATTCATCAGCAGGGCCCGCAGCGGAGCCAGGCCGGTGCTGCCGGCGACCATCAGCACGTCACCGTCGGAACGTGAAACATGCATTCCGCCATGGGGATTGGACAGCCGCCAGCGGTCGCCGGGTGCGGTCTGGTTGACGATGGCGGTGCTCACCATGCCGCCACTGACGGAGCGGACGTGAAACTCGATGGCACCGCTGGCATCCGAGGGCATCGACGGACTCAGGTGCCGCCAGCGTCGCGGCCACTGCGGCACCTGCACCGCGACGTACTGGCCGGCGTGATACGGCAGCGCCTGGTCGAGCTGCAGTCGCACCACCGAGACGTCCCGGGTGACGCGCAGATGCTCGACGACGGTGCCGTCGACATAGGGCGGTGTCTGTTCGGAGTCGGCGGCGCCGCGCATGACGCCGACGATCAGATCGACGGCGTGCGTGGTGGCCTCGGCGACCCTCGCGTCCCAGCGGTCGCCGAGTTCGTCGCGCAGGGTGGTCAGCAGTGCGTCCTGCAGCGCCGCGTAATGCTGATGTCCCACACCGTATTTACGGTGATCCCGGCCGAGCTGGGCCAGGAACGCCACGGGCTCCTCGGCGCGCTGCTCGATGAACTCGCCGAGCACCCAGAACAGTGCGTGGCTGAAGGCGGTGCGCTGGGCGGCCAGGTCCGGTGGGAAGAGGTCGCGCGCCGACAGGTCGCCGGCGAACCACCGGGTGTAGAAGCGCCCGATCA
Organism: Mycobacterium sp. UNC410CL29Cvi84; assembly: GCF_000686745.1. Taxonomy (NCBI): domain Bacteria; kingdom Bacillati; phylum Actinomycetota; class Actinomycetes; order Mycobacteriales; family Mycobacteriaceae; genus Mycobacterium; species Mycobacterium sp. UNC410CL29Cvi84. The sequence goes on along the minus strand of NZ_JMLM01000012.1, from coordinate 212,112 downwards.
CGTCGTCCCCGCCGCGCGCAGGGTCGACCGCGGTCCGCACCGTCATCAGCGCTTCGCGGTCGTCAAGTCCCATCAGACATCGGCGAGGTGGTGTCGAAGTGGTTCTGCCCCAAGGTGTTGACGAAACTGGGGCCCAGCAGGTCGAGTTCGCGCCGGTGTGCGTCGGCCCACGTGCCGTACGGCTGGTGGGCGAGGTATTCGTTGCGGAACCGGTCGTCCTCGGACACCTCGGTGACGCAGAACGTCGGGATCGCCAGGTCGACCACCGGCCCGCCGCGCTCGACCTCGGCGAGCAGGAGCGGGGCGTTGCCGCCCGTGAACCGGTCGATGATCCAGCCGTCCTCACCCAGCCACACCGAGTACCGCACCTTGGTCACGACGTGTTCGGCGCGACGCACGATTTCACCGGCCACCAGCGGATCGAGTTCGCGTTCGGCCTCATAGCGGGTGCCGCCGGTGGCCGGGCCCTTGGCGGTCATGGTGCCGATCGAGTCGCTGCCGATGGCGTCGATGAGGTCCATCGCCGGATCACTCAGATCGGCCGGAGCGGGGCCCTGGATGCGTACCCGGACGGCATAGCCGTCGGATGCGAACAGGTAGGCCTGCACGATCAGCGCAGGACTGGGGTCGGACGCTGTGACAGCGGGCAGGTCGCGGACGAGGAACTTTCGTTCGAACTCGAAATCGCCGAAGCCGGACTCGGACATGGTTAAACGGTAGTCCTAGAGGTGGCTCAGGCCCTTGTATGCCACGAGAAGTCCGATGACGATCAGGATCCCGGCGACCAGCACGGCGTGCTGGCGGTGCAGCCAGGCGCCGAGGCGGGCCATGGCCGGGTCCAGCCGCTCGCCGGCGGCGGCGTAGGTCAGGATCGGGATGGCGACCGAACTGCCGGCGACCACGGTGAAACACAGCACCGACGCCAATGCCGCCGCGTGGGGGAGTTCGTCGGTGCTGATCGCCAGACCGGCGGCGACGCACATGAACAGCACTTTGGGGTTCACGACCGCGAGCACCGCGGCGGTCACGAAACCCCGGGCGGGGGTGATGCTCGTCAGTTTCCGCATCCAGGCGGGCTCGGGCGCGTCGTGGTTGCGGTTGGCCCAGCGGTAGATACCGAAGGCGACCAGCAGGACGCCGATCACGATGCGCACCCACGACGCCGTGGTCGACGGGTGGCCGGCCTGGGGCATGAGGCCGGACAGCTGGACGAACACGCCCGTCAACACCGCGATGGCCACCAGCCAGCCGGCGAGAAACGTCAGACCGGTGATGCGGGCATGGGGGGATTGCAGCACCAGGACCGCGGGAATGATCGACAGTGGAGAAAGGGCGATCACCAGGGCGAGGGGAATCAGTTCGGTCAGGACCGAAGCCCAATCTGTCATGCGGTCATTGTTGCTTACGTTTCCGTCGATCTTGACGGTTGGACGCGGCAGTATTTACGGGGTGAGCCAGATCATAGGCATCCAGGAAATTTTCTAGACTTGAGCGGAACAGACTCAACCTTGACGACGTTGAACTCAGCGACAAGCATTTTTCTGTAGACGAAAGGGAGGTGTCGTGGACTCGTTCAACCCGACCACGAAGACTCAGGCGGCGCTGACCTCAGCGTTGCAGGCGGCGACCGCCGCCGGAAACCCGGAGATCCGTCCGGCGCACTTGTTGATGGCTCTGCTGACCCAGAATGACGGCATCGCCGCGCCTCTGCTGGAGGCCGTCGGTGTCGAGCCCGCCGCCATCCGGGCCGAAGCCCAGCGGCTGATCGACCAGCTGCCGAGTGCCAGTGGCGCCAACTCGACGCCGCAACTGTCTCGTGAGTCGGTGGCAGCCCTGACGGCTGCCCAGCACCTGGCCACCGAGATGGACGACGAATACGTCTCCACCGAGCACCTGCTGTACGGCCTGGCCAGTGGCGACTCCGACGTCGCCAAGCTGCTGGTCAACCACGGCGCCGCACCGCAGACGCTGCGCGAGGCGTTCGTGAAGGTCCGCGGCAGCGCCCGCGTCACGAGCCCCGATCCCGAGGGCAGCTACCAGGCGCTGGAGAAGTACTCCACCGACCTGACCGCACGCGCTCGCGAAGGCAAGCTCGACCCGGTCATCGGTCGCGACACCGAGATTCGTCGTGTCGTGCAGGTTCTGAGCCGGCGCACGAAGAACAACCCGGTGCTGATCGGTGAGCCCGGCGTCGGTAAGACCGCGATCGTCGAGGGCCTGGCCCAGCGCATCGTTCAAGGTGACGTGCCGGAGAGCCTGCGGGACAAGACCGTCATCTCCCTGGACCTCGGTTCCATGGTGGCCGGCGCCAAGTACCGCGGTGAATTCGAAGAGCGGCTCAAGGCCGTCCTCGATGACATCAAGAACTCGGCCGGGCAGGTCATCACCTTCATCGACGAGTTGCACACCATCGTGGGTGCCGGCGCGACCGGCGAGTCCGCGATGGACGCCGGCAACATGATCAAGCCCATGCTGGCCCGTGGCGAGCTGCGGCTGGTCGGTGCGACCACGCTCGAGGAGTACCGCAAGTACATCGAGAAGGACGCCGCTCTGGAGCGCCGGTTCCAGCAGGTGCTGGTCGGCGAGCCGTCGGTCGAGGACACCGTCGGCATCCTGCGCGGCCTCAAGGAGCGTTACGAGGTGCACCACGGTGTGCGCATCACGGACTCCGCGCTGGTCGCGGCGGCCACGCTGTCGGACCGCTACATCACGTCGCGCTTCCTGCCGGACAAGGCCATCGACCTCGTCGACGAGGCCGCGTCCCGGCTGCGCATGGAGATCGACTCCCGGCCCGTCGAGATCGACGAGGTCGAGCGCCTCGTCCGTCGCCTCGAGATCGAGGAGATGGCGCTGTCCAAGGAAGAGGACGACGCGTCGAAGGAGCGGCTGGAGAAGCTGCGCTCGGAGCTGGCCGACTACAAGGAGAAGCTCTCCGAGCTGACCACCCGGTGGCAGAACGAGAAGAACGCCATCGACATCGTCCGCGAGCTCAAGGAACAGCTGGAGACGTTGCGCGGTGAGGCCGACCGGGCCGAGCGCGACGGCGATCTGGCCAAGGCTGCCGAGCTGCGGTACGGCCGGATTCCGGCGGTCGAGAAGCAACTCGACGCGGCGCTGCCCGTTGCCGAGGCCCGCGAGAACGTCATGCTCAAGGAAGAGGTCAGCCCCGACGACATCGCCGACGTGGTGTCGGCGTGGACGGGCATCCCGGCCGGCCGCATGCTCGAGGGCGAGACGGCCAAGCTGCTGCGGATGGAGAGCGAGCTGGGCAAGCGCGTCATCGGCCAGGCCGAAGCGGTGGTCGCGGTGTCCGACGCCGTGCGCCGGGCCCGGGCCGGGGTCGCCGACCCCAACCGTCCGACGGGTTCGTTCCTGTTCCTGGGTCCGACCGGTGTCGGTAAGACCGAGCTGGCCAAGGCGCTGGCGGAGTTCCTGTTCGACGACGAACGCGCGATGGTCCGCATCGACATGAGCGAGTACGGCGAGAAGCACTCGGTGGCTCGTCTGGTCGGTGCCCCTCCCGGCTACGTCGGCTACGACGCCGGCGGTCAGCTGACCGAGGCGGTGCGGCGACGCCCGTACACGGTGGTGCTGTTCGACGAGGTCGAGAAGGCCCACCCGGACGTGTTCGACGTGCTGCTGCAGGTGCTCGACGAAGGGCGGCTGACCGACGGTCAGGGCCGCACGGTCGACTTCCGCAACACCATCCTGATCCTGACGTCCAACCTGGGCGCCGGAGGCACTCCGGATCAGGTGATGGCGGCGGTGCGCGCCAAGTTCAAGCCGGAGTTCATCAACCGTCTCGACGACGTGCTGATCTTCGACGCGCTGAACCCGGACCAGCTGGTGTCCATCGTCGACATCCAGCTGCAGCAGCTGCAGAAGCGGCTGGCTCAGCGGCGCCTCCAGCTGGAGGTCTCGCTGGACGCCAAGAAGTGGCTGGGCGACCGTGGCTTCGACCCGCTGTACGGCGCGCGTCCGCTGCGCCGGTTGGTGCAGCAGGCGATCGGCGACCAGCTGGCCAAGAAGCTGCTGGCCGGCGAGGTGCACGACGGCGACACCGTCCCGGTGAACGTCAGCGCGGATGGCGAGAGCCTGGTCCTCGGCTGAGGCTGAGTTAGTTTCCGAGTGGACGTGAGAACCCCCTATTTCCTTGGGAATAGGGGGTTTTCGCTTGGGATCCAACAGTGCCGACGAAAGTACCTGAGTTCAATCGGACCGCCATCTGAGGGCCCAGAAAAGTACCTGGCTTCAATCTGGTCGGCCGCAAACGCCTCGTGAGTCAAGCTATGTACCTCTCGCCGGGCTCCGGTCAGATGTTGAAGCGGCCCGCGAAGCCGCGTAGTGGCACGTCGGCGCTCGTCAGCAGTCCGGGCGGGGCTTTGACCACCGAGGCGATGACATTGAGCGCGGGCAGCCCCGTCACGGTCATGCCGATCGAGGCGAAGTTGTCCGGATTCGACAGGTCCACACCGGGTTTCGGGTAGATCATGTGCTTGTTGTAGACGCAGGGGTCACCCTTGATCTGAGTGATGTAGCAGCCCTTGATGTTCCAGCTCGGGTCGGTGTGCGGCGTCATCTGCCATTCCAGATGCGTCTCGATGCGCGGCACACCGTCGACCATGCCCTGGTACTTGATGTAGTTGCCGCCCAGGGAGCCCTTCGGCAGCGTGTACCAGCCCAGGTCGACGTCCTTGGTGCAGGCGCCGAGTTCGGCGCTGAACTTCACCTCGTCGAGTTCGAGCCCGAAGCAGTCGGCCATCATGAGCACGCTGTCGGCGAACACCCGGGTGTACTTCTCGAGCTTCGCCGGGATCGACGGATCATCAACGGGGAGGCCATATCCCACCTCGATCCAGGTGTCCTTGCTGTGATGGCAGGACACGTCGACCGATTCGATGGTGGTGACGTTCTCGATCTCCGCGACGTCGGCCGAACACACCACGCCCAGGATCTGGTTGACGCCGGGGTTCATCCCGGTGCCGTAGAACGTCGACCCGCCCTTGGCGCAGGCCTCGGTCAGCAGCTGTGACACCGGCTTGCCGGAGGGGTGTGGGTGGTTGGTGTCGCGGTGCCAGCCGGTGATCCAGTCGGCCGTCGTCACGATATTGATCCCGGCCTCAAGGACTTTCACGTAGAGGTCCTCGTCGGGGAAGACGCCGTGGAAGGTGAGGACATCGGGTTTCGCGGCGATGATGTCGTCGACCGAGCCGGTTGCGATGACGCCGATGGGTCCGATCCCGGCGATCTCGCCGGCGTCCCGTCCCACCTTTTCCGTTGTGTAGCAATGTAATCCGACCAATTCCAGGTCGGGGCGCTTACCGATGCGCTTGATCATCTCGGTACCGACGTTGCCGGTCGCCACCTGGAAGACGCGAATCTTGGACATCTGGTCAGCCCTTCGGGGTTTCGGGATAGAACTGCATGGCCCACTTACGGATTGCGGTGAAGCCTTCGTATTCGGCGGTGGCCAGCGCCGGCGGATCCGAGTAGCGCTGGTGCGACCAGATGTGGATGTCCTGGGTGAACTGCCGGATCACCTCGTCACCGAAGGCGTTGGCGCGCTCGGCGTTCCAGGGCGCCCGCCCGATGTAGACCATGAAGCGCACGTCGGAGGTGGACTCGTCGACGGGTGTGACGGCCGAGATGGTGCGGTTGTCGATCATGCCCCAGCTCTTGGTGACGGCGATGCCGAGACCGCCGTTGATGGCCTCGACTCCGCTGCGGACATCGTCGATCGACTGCTGGTCGCTACCCTCGAAAGTGATGGTGAAGTCGACGTAGGAGATCGGTGCCGCGAAGTCGTGCCGGGTGAACACCGGCACGATCGGCGTCTGGTGCACGAACTTGAAGTGTGCGAAGTCGACGCCGTTCTCCAGGACGTATTGCGGGTGCAGCTCGAGGGACTCGCGGAACAGTCGCTGCTGGGGGTAGTAGTCGGCGGCGCTGCTGCCGTCGTTGAACGACGCGAACACATCGGGCGCCTCGAAGAACGGCTCGCGGCCCTCGACGTCGTGCCAGATGTAGATGGCCTCGTTGCGCTCGGTGACGGGGTAGGTCCGGATGCGGCGGCCGCGGTTGGGCCGGTCCTGGTACGGGATGCAGACGTTGTGGCCGGCGGCGTTCCACTGCCAGCCGTGGAACGGGCACTGGATGGTCTCGCCGACGACGTGGCCGCCGAAGCCGAGGTGTGCGCCGAGGTGCTCGCAGTAGGCGTTCATGACGGTGACGGCGCCGGATTCGGCGCGCCAGGCGACCATCTCCTCGCCGAAGTACTTCATGGTGTGCACCGCGCCGACTTCGACCTCGTCCGACCAGGCGACCTGGAACCATCCCGTCGGCTTCATCGGCAGCTGGGGTTTGGCCATGACCCGAATCGTAGGGGGTTCTGTGAAACTTTGAAAGAGGGTTCTGCGAAACTGCGCTAATCTCGGACGATGACCGCGGCGGCACGACGGACCAACAAGCGCGGCGACGCCACCAGGGAGAGCATGTTGGAGGCCGCGCGCAAGGCGCTGGCCACCGGCGATCCGGGCGCGGTATCGGCCAACCGGATCGCCAAGGAGATCGGCGCCACCTGGGGTGCCGTGAAGTACCAGTTCGGCGATATCGACGGCTTCTGGGCCGCTGTTCTGCGCCGCACCGCCGAGCGCCGCGCGGGCATGCTCAGCCACCACGACAGCGCCACCACGCTGCACCAACGCGTCGCGACCATCATCGACCTGCTCTATGACGGCCTGACCATCGGCGATTCGCGGGCCATCGAGAACCTGCGGGCAGCCCTGCCGCGCGACCACGCCGAGCTCGAGCGGCTGTACCCGAAGACCGCCGCGGAGCTGTCGTCGTGGGGGCAGAGCTGGCTGCAGACGTGCCAACAGGCCTTCGCCGACCTGGACGTCGACCCCGAACGGGTGCGCGAGGTGGCCTCGTTCATCCCCGGCGCGATGCGCGGCATCGCCTCCGAGCGCCAGCTCGGCACCTATACAGATCTCGATGTGGCCCGACGGGGGCTCACCAACGCGATCGTGGCCTACCTCAAATAGCACGTGACCAGCTTGTAACCAATTCGAGTTCGAGCATTTCGGGTACCAACCAGTAGGCTTGGGCCGATGGTCCCGCTCTGGTTCACGCTTTCCGCACTCTGCTTCGTGGGTGCGGCAGTGCTGCTGTATGTCGACATCGACCGTCGACGCGGCCTCGGCAGGCGCCGCAAGTCATGGGCGAAGTCGCACGGGTTCGACTACGAACACGAGACTCCCGACCTGGTCAAGCGGTGGAGCCGCGGCATCATGTCGACCGTCGGTGAGAACGTCCATGCCCGCAACGTCGTGCTCGGACAGATTCGCGGCGAGGCCGTGTTCATCTTCGACCTCGACGATGTGGCCACCGTGATCGCCCTGCACCGCAAGGTCGGCACCAACGTGGCCGTGGACGTCCGCCTCAAGGACATTCCGGAGCCCCGGGAAAACGACATCTGGCTGCTCGGCGCCATCGGCCCCCGCATGGTCTACTCCACGAACCTCGATGCCGCCCGTCGCGCCTGCGACCGCCGGATGGTGACGTTCTCCCACACCGCCCCGGATTGCGCCGAGATCATGTGGAACGAGCAGAACTGGACGCTCGTGTCCATGCCGATCACCAGCACCCGCGCTCAGTGGGACGAGGGTCTGCGCACCGTCCGCCAGTTCAACGACCTGCTGCGGGTGCTGCCGCCGGTGCCCTCCGGCCAGAACAGCGTCGCCGGCCAGGCCGTCGCCCGTCGCAGCGGTTCGCCGAGCCGTCCGCTCAGCGCCGGCCCGATGCGGCAGAACGAACTGCCCGCCGGCCGCAGCAACCAGGCCCCTGGCCGCGCCGACATCGGCCGCTACACGCAGTTCGCGCCGGCCCGTAATGGCCGCCCCGCGCCGAATTATCAGCGCTGAGTCCCTGCGGCTAACCTTGGCCGCATGTCTTTTCGCAGGTTGGCCTCGCGGCTGCTGACTGTGCTGCTGGCCGGTGTGCTGGTCGCGTGTTCCAGTGACAGCTCCGCGAACTCCGTCATCTTCGGTGCGCCCAGCGCCAAAGTCGGCGAGTCGCAGGCACTGCTGGGCTGGAACGTCTCGGTATCCAACCTGCGCTTCCAAGACGACCAGGTGCTGATCGACGTAGACCTGGCCGCCGCGAAGGCCGGCGGCGAACACGCCAAGCCCGAGACTCTGCGCTTCGGCCTGTACGGCGCATTGGCGCATCCCATCGAATCGAACCTGATCGGTGGCTGCGACGGGGTCCCCAACCTCAAGATCAACCCGGCCGTCGTACAGAACCCGGACAAGGTAACGGGCACAGTCTGTTTGGGCCCGATGCGCGACCAGACCCAGGTGCGTGGCGTCTACCTGTACTCGCCCGCCGACCGCATCAAGGACACCACCGTCGCCTACGGCGCGGCGTACCCCGTCGGCCTGACGCCGACCAACGAGTCCGACACGGGGCTGACGCTCAAGGCCACCAGCGTCGACGGATTCCGGGCCGACGGCGGCCAGTTGATCCCCGCGGCGCTGGGGGACCCGACGGCGTTCACCGGCAAGGGCTACATGCTGCTCGGTCTCGAAATCGGTGGTCTGGCAAGCAGGTACAAAGACGACTCGGCCAAGCGCGGCGGGCCGCTGATGATCGCAGTGGCGCCGACACTGCCGCCGCCCGGCCTGTCGCACATGTGCGACGTCTACGGCGCGACGCTGCTGGTGCTGCCGGACGCGAAGGTCGGGGCGATCAACACCCGCGCCTCGCTGTGCACGCAGGGCGACATCAACCAAGCGCTGCTGTACGCCACCGTCACCGTGGTGGGAACACATGCGGCGGTGTGGATTTCGCGTGAGTGATCAGGTCGCCGACCACGCCGATGTGCCAGGCCCCACCGAGTGGGGCGCCGGCCCCGGCGTCGGCCCGTGGTCCGGTGAGCTGCCCGACGATCCGCGCTACGACCCGGAGTTGTTGCGCGAGGGCGACACTCGCAACGTCGTCGACGCCTACCGGTACTGGACGCGGGAGGCGATCATCGCCGACATCGACCAGCGCCGGCACCCGCTGCACATCGCGATCGAGAACTTCGGCAACGATGCCAACATCGGCGCGGTGGTCCGCACCGCCAATGCGTTCGCGGTGGACACCGTGCACATCGTCGGCCGCCGGCGGTGGAATCGCCGGGGCGCCATGGTGACTGACCGCTACCAGCGACTCATGCACCATGCCACCACGGCGGAACTGCTGGCCTTCGCCGAAGCCGCGGGGCTGACCCCGGTCGCCGTCGACAACGTCCCCGGCTCGGTGCGGCTGGAAGAGACGACGCTGCCCCGCGAATGTCTGCTGATCTTCGGGCAGGAGGGGCCGGGCATCACCGACGACGCCAAGACGGGGTCGATGATGACGGTGTCCATCGCGCAATTCGGCTCGACCCGCAGCATCAACGCCGGGGTGGCCGCGGGGATCGTCATGCACACCTGGATCACTCAACATGCAGGACTGGATCGGGCCTGGTAGGGCAGGATAGAACGCATGGATCAGCGTCCGGTGGAGCGAAGCGACGGGGATGCAGTTTGGGCCAACCGTGCGGCCAGCGCGGAAACGGCTGTGTTCAACCGGCATATCCGGCGGCTCTGGGGGATGCCCGGCACTCAGCTGGGCGTCGTGGCCTGGCCGTCGACGCGCGCCGACCGACTGTTCAAGAGCTGGGACTACTGGTGGCAGGCGCATCTGCTGGACTGCATGATCGATGCGCAGCTGCGCGACCCGCAGGAGTACCGCGTCGCCCGCATCAGCCGTCAGATCCGTGGACATCGACTGCGCAACAACGGGTCCTGGACCAACAACTACTACGACGACATGGCGTGGATGGCGCTCGCGCTGGAGCGTTCCGGCCGGTTGGTCGGCGTGGCCCGGCCCAAGGCGCTCAAGACGTTCACCGACCAGTTCCTCAATGCCTGGGTGCCCGAGGACGGTGGCGGTATCCCGTGGCGCAAGCAGGACCAGTTCTTCAACGCCCCGGCGAACGGCCCGGCCGGCATCTTCCTGGCCCGCCACGACCGCCTGCGGCGGGCGCAGCAGATGGCCGACTGGATCGACGGCACGCTGATCGATCCCGATACGCACCTGGTGTTCGACGGCATCAAGGGCGGTTCCATGGTGCGCGCCCAGTACACGTACTGCCAGGGCGTGGTGCTGGGCCTGGAAGTGGAACTGGCCGTGCGTACCGGCGACCCGCGGCATGCGGAGCGGGTGCACCGCCTTGTGGCCGCGGTCAAGGACCACATGCTCGACGACGGCGTGATCAGGGGTGCCGGCGGCGGCGACGGTGGCCTGTTCGGCGCCATCCTGGCCCGCTACCTGACGCTGGTGGCCACCACCTTGCCCGGGGATACCGAGGAGGACGACGCGGCCAGGACGACCGCCCGCGAGCTGGTGCTGAAATCTGCGCAGTCGGCGTGGGACTACCGGCAGTCCGTCAACGGCATCCCGCTGTTCGGCGCGTTCTGGGACCGCGCGGCCGAGCTGCCGAGGGACGCCGGTGAGAAGGCGAAATCCGTTGACGGCGCGGTGAATTCATCCGATATTCCGGAACGCGACCTGTCGGTGCAGGTGGCCGGCTGGATGCTGATGGAAGCGGCGCACGTGTTGACGGCCGACGCGGACGCCGACGAGTCCTGACCTACTGTCCCTTCGGCGTCAACTCGCGGCAGTATGCGTAGATGGCCAGCCCGCCGAACTTGACGGCATCGTCGTTGGACAGGTTGGCGGCGTTCTTCTTCAGGTAGGTCAGCGCCGAGTTGACGCCGCCGCTCCGCATCGCGCTGCAGGTGCCGTGCGCGAGCTTGAGAGCGGTGCTGTTCGGCATGAGGATGCCCTTGTCGTGCACGGCCTGCAGGAACATGGGATCGATCTGGTCATCGGCGTGGGCGGGGACGGCCATCACGATGGCGGCCGCCGACGAGACCGCCGCGAACAGAGCTGCTGTGCGTGTGCGTTTCATTCGGATCCCCCATGCAAGATCGGTTTGCTGACAGGCTACGCGAGGCTCGGCGATCCCGGGCGGAGTCGCTTGGGGACGACCACCGGAATTTCTTCAGCAACGTCAGCGTCATATACTTAGACCGCATATTGCATTTTGATTTTTTGCTTATTTCGGAGGATGGCTATGGCCACGATGAAGAAGATTGCGTCGACTACAGCACTTGCAGCAAGCCTGGGAGCTGCGCTTTTGGGTGTCAGTGCGGGAGTTGCCAGCGCTGCTCCGGCACACGACCCCGCCACGATCCCGATGGACCGCGGCCACGGCCACGGCCACGACGACTGGGATGACCACGGCCGCGGTTGGGGTGGCCCGGGTTGGCGTGGTGGCGGCTGGGATGGCCCTGAGGTCTACGTCAACCTGCCCTGCGTGACCGGCCCCGCCGGCATCGTCACCGTTTGCCCGTAGCTCTTTGCCGCTGACGGCTCGTGCCCGCTGACGATTGATCTCCTTCGCTCCGGGGAACCCCTGGCTCGTACCGCCAGATATCCCGGACGCGAAGGAGGAGAAACGTTGGTACGCAAGACTCTCGTGATCGGTGTGGTCGCGTTAGGGCTGGCCGGTTGTTCCACGGAGAACTCCGAACCGACTGCCGGCTCACCGAATTCGGGCTTGCGCGCGCCGCAGGTCGTCGTCGACGGACAGCCCCGGGCCGTGAGCGGTGGGGTGACCTGCCATCAGGCGGGTGACAACGTGACGATCGGGATCGGCGACGTGTCCAGCGGCGTCGGCGCCGTCGTGACGACGAGCGATCCGCCGCAGGTTCGTACCGTCGGCCTCGGCACGATCGACGGCGTCGCGTTGGGGTTCACGAGTTCTGAACCCGGCGAGGCGGACAACGCCGTAGCCGCGGTGCGGGGCAAGTCGTACGCGATCAAGGGCACCGCGAGCGGCAGCGACCTGAGCAATCCCCGGTCGCCGCAGCAGGTGAGCAAGAGCTTCGAGATGGACGTCGCCTGCCCGTAAGGTGCATGATGCGGCGTTACCCGCCAGGATGATTGGTCGTGACCACTCCGGCAGAGGATGCATCGCCCCGAGTGTCCCTGGGCACCGTCCTGCGTGAGTGGGGCACCATCGGATGCATCGGTTTCGGCGGGCCGCCCACGCACATCAAGCTGTTGCGCAGCCTGTGCGTGGAGCGGCGCCGCTGGATCGGCGCCACCGAGTTCGAGGACGCGATCGCCACGTGCAACCTGTTGCCGGGGCCGGCGTCGACGCAGCTGTCGATCTACTGCGCCTGGCGCGTCCGCGGCCGGCTCGGTGCGCTGGTCGGTGGCGCCGCGTTCATCGTTCCGGGGCTCATCGTCATCCTGGCTCTGGCGGCGCTGTTCCTGGCCGGTTCACCGCCTCGGTGGGTGCTGGCTGCCGGGGCCGGCGCGGGCGCGGCGGTGGCCGCCGTCGCCGTCCATGCGGGGGCCGCGTTGGTCCCTGCCAGTTGGCAGCGGCGCACCAGCTCCGTCCGGTGGCTGGTGTATGTCGCATCGGGTGCGGTCGCGGCTGCGCTACTGGGCCCGTGGCTGGTGGTGGTGCTGTTGGCTTGCGGCGCAATCGAATTGGCGCGGACGACGGCGCTGCCCCGGTCCGGTGCGCGCAGCATGCCGATCCTGGCGCTCCAGTCCCTGGCGCTGGGCACACTGGGTTCGCTGTGCTGGGTGGCGTTGAAGGTCGGCGCGCTGTCGTACGGCGGCGGCTTCGTCATCATTCCGCTCATGCAGGCCGATGCCGTCGACCACTACCACTGGATGACCGGGCCCCAGTTCCTCAATGCTGTTGCGCTGGGCCAGATCACGCCGGGGCCGGTGGTGCAGACCGTCGCCGTCGTCGGCTATGCCGCCGCGGGATTGCTCGGCGGCGTGCTGGCCTCGGTGGTGGCCTTCAGCCCGTCGTTCCTGTTCATCCTGTTGGGCGCCAAGCACTTCGACCGGATTCGCGGCAACAACTACGTGCGGGCCTTCCTGGACGGCGCGGGTCCGGCCGCCATCGGTGCGATCCTGGGCTCGGCGGTGCCGCTGGCCCTGTCGATCAGCCAGACCTGGCAGTACGTCGTCCTGGCGGTGGCGGTGGTTGCCGTGTTCAGCCGGGTGAACGTCGTGATCACGTTGCTGCTGGCCGCCGGGGCCGGCGTTCTCGCCACCGCGTTCGGCCTGCCCTTGCCGGGCTGATTTATCTGGTCGGGGAATGTCATCGACCGCCTGACCGTCTTACAATAGAGGGGCATTTATTGCCTATTTGTATTTGTTGTTTCGGAGGTTGGCCATGGCCAAGTTCAGAACGATTGCATCGATGACAACACTCGCCTTGGGCCTCGTGGCTGCGGGTTTGGGTTTCGGCTCGGGTATCGCGAGCGCCGCACCCGCGGTCGGTCCCGGAACGATCCCGATGGACCACGGTTGGGGCTGGGGTGGCGACGACTGGGACGGTCACCACGGTCACGGCCGCGGCTGGGACGGTAACCGCGGTTGGGGCCCCGGCTACTTCCCGCCGCCGTGCCTGACCGTCCCGTACGTCACCATCTGCGCCTAGTCGCGCGAGGGCTGTCAGCAGCAATTCGGGTCGAGCACCCGGCATAGCGCGGCGAGCGCGTCGCGTCGCGGGGTGTGGTGCACGTTCATGCCCTGACGTTCGGAGATGACGAACCCGGCGGCCCGCAGTTGGCCGAGGTGGTGACTGACTGTCGATTCGGCCAGGCCCACCGCGGCCGCAAGGGAGCCGGTGGTGCAGGGCTCGCCACAGGTGAACAGCAGCGACATCAGTTTCACGCGCGCGGGGTCGGCGAGTGCCTTGAGCCGCATGGCGAGGTCGAGCGCGGCGGCGTCGTCAGTCGGGCTCGCGGCCACGGGCGCGCAGCACAACGGCTCGGACATGTCGATGACGGGCAGTGCCTTGGGCATGCCACCGATGCTACCTCAGCTTGTTGACATATATCGAAAAGGTGCGGTAGAACTGTGCTGCGGATTTCGATATACGTCACATACCTCGGGAGGTCTGCCATGTCTCGTGTCCAGCTCGCTCTGAACGTCGACAACCTCGACGAGTCGATCGCCTTCTACCGCAACCTGTTTGGCGCCGAGCCGGCCAAGGTGAAGCCCGGCTACGCGAACTTCGCGATCGCGAACCCGCCGCTCAAACTGGTGCTGCTCGAGAACCCGGGACACGGCGGGTCGATCAACCACCTGGGTGTGGAAGTCGAATCCAGCGACGCCGTGCACACCGAGATCGCCCGCCTCACCGACGCGGGGATGTTCACCGAAGAGGAGATCGGGACCACCTGCTGCTTCGCCACGCAGGACAAGGTTTGGGTGACCGCCCCCGGCGGGGAACGCTGGGAGGTCTACACCGTCCTCGCCGACAGTGACACCTTCGGCGCTGCGCCGAGCGGATCGGATGATGCGGTGTGCTGCGGGGCGCAGGCATGACGCAGACCGCTGACGCCGCTCCGGCGACAGCTCGACTCTCGACGCTCGACCGGTATCTGCCGGTCTGGATCGGGTTGGCGATGGCGGCCGGGCTCTTGCTCGGCCGCTGGGTCCCCGGACTGGACGTCGTGCTGGAAAAGGTTCAGGTGGAAGGCATTTCGTTGCCGATCGCGCTGGGCCTGCTGATCATGATGTACCCGGTGCTGGCCAAGGTCCGGTACGACCGACTCGACACCGTCACCTCCGACCGCAAGCTGCTGCTGTCCTCACTGGTGCTGAACTGGGTGCTCGGGCCGGCGCTGATGTTCGCGCTGGCCTGGCTGTTCCTCGCGGACCTGCCCGAGTATCGGACCGGGCTGATCGTCGTCGGCCTGGCTCGCTGCATCGCCATGGTGATCATCTGGAACGACCTGGCGTGCGGCGACCGGGAGGCTGCAGCTGTTCTGGTGGCGCTCAATTCGGTGTTCCAGGTGCTGATGTTCGCGGTGCTCGGCTGGTTCTACCTCTCGGTGCTGCCGGGCTGGCTGCACCTGCCGCAGACCGCGATTGCGACGTCCCCGTGGCAGATCGCGAAGTCGGTGCTGATCTTCCTCGGCATCCCGCTGGCTGCCGGCTACCTGTCGCGCCGACTCGGCGAAAAGGCCAAGGGCCGCGCCTGGTACGAGTCGACGTTCCTGCCCCGGATCGGGCCGTGGGCACTGTACGGGTTGCTGTTCACAATCGTGATTCTCTTTGCGCTGCAAGGGCATCAGATCACCACTCGCCCGTGGGACGTCGCCCGTATCGCGCTCCCGCTGCTGGTCTATTTCGCGATCATGTGGGGTGGTGGCTATGCGCTGGGTGCTGCTCTCGGCCTCGGCTACGAACGCACCACGACGCTGGCGTTCACCGCGGCGGGTAACAACTTCGAACTGGCCATCGCCGTCGCGATCGGCACGTGGGGCGCGACGTCCGGGCAGGCCCTGGCCGGCGTCGTCGGACCGCTGATCGAAGTGCCGGTTCTGGTCGCGCTCGTCTACCTGTCGCTGGCGCTGCGGCCGCGGTTGCGGAGTGTGCCCGCATGAGCCCCAAACCCAGCGTGCTGTTCGTCTGCGTCCACAACGCCGGCCGGTCGCAGATGGCGGCCGCGCTGTTGACTGAGCTGTCCGACGGGCAGATCGAAGTACGTTCTGCGGGAACAGCACCCGCCGATGAGATCAATCCCGTCGCCGTCGCGGCCATGGCCGAACTCGGCATCGACATCACCGCCGAAGCGCCGAAGGTGCTCACCGCCGACACCGTGCAAACCAGTGACGTGGTGATCACGATGGGGTGCGGCGACACTTGCCCGTACTTTCCGGGGGTGTCCTACCGGGATTGGAAACTCGATGACCCGGCGGGGCAACCCATCGAGGCCGTCCGGCCCATCCGCGACGCCATCGCCGACCGGGTTCGGGACCTGGTCGACGAGTTACTGCCCGGCTAGCCTCCCGGAGCCAGGCCCGGGTTCATCACCACGGGCGGAAGCGGCGCCACGGAGGTCTTGCTGGTCGGTGGCGGCGTGCTCTTGGGGATGTCGATGGTGCCGGTGTACTCGCCGTCGGTGTATTGATCGCTGTGCCAGCCGCCGTCGACATCCTTGTAATCGCAGCTGGAGTACCGGTGCCCATTGGAGGTCGAGGTGTTGTAGGTGCCGCCGGCGTCCTTGCATTCGGCTTTGATGGTGCCTTCGGAAATGGCGTACGCGGCCGGCGCGGTCAACAGGAGCGCGCCGAAGACGACGGGTACCGCCGCCCAACTGAGTCCGGACATGGTTATCGCCCTTCGGTTCTGTTGTTGAACAGCGCAAACAGACCGCCCTGCGACGCTCTGGCGCGGGATAATCAGTTATCGCGCCGGCGTGGTGAGGTGTTACCGGGCCAGACTCCCGAGGTACGCCTGCGACTCGATCAGGCCCTCGTCGCTGGGCGCCTGCCCCTCGCCGAATACCCGCTGCCGTTGCTTTGCGCGCAGATCATGGTGTGCGTCAGCGGGTTTGACGAATCCGAAGCGACGGCGCGCTTCTTCAGGAGTGAACACGGCATCGGTGATCGCCGGGATGCCGAGGATATACGGCGCGGCCACCTGGGTCACCGACGGCGCAATCAGCTGCGCCACGGCGAGTTTCAGCCGTGGGCTGCGATCGACGATGCCGTAGGCAACCTTGAGTACCGGGCGCACGGCGATGTCGACGACGCGGGGCTGGTCGAAACCGCTGAGCTTGCGCATCCAACGCGGCATGGTGGCAATCGTGCCCGCGCGCAGGACGAGGTTGATGAGCTCGACGACCGGCTTCAGTACCCACGGCGCCGGCGGCAGCACGACTTTGGCATTGAGCAGGTGGTCCATCATGGCGCGGGCCGCTTCACTGACCGCCAGATGTGGGCGCATCTCGTCGAAGTACGCGCGCACACCGGCGCTGGTACGCGGCACATCGGCCGGGTCGCAGGTCTGGAACTCCGCCGCGATGGCGCACTCTTCCCAGTACTGGTTCTCTTCCTCCGGGGTGAGCTTGCCTCCGCCGTACATCTCGTACGCGGTCAGCACCGAATGCCACCCGGTCAGCAGGATCCACAGCTGCGAATGCGGGTTGTTGGCGTCGTACTTGTTGCCGCTGACGGGCTCGGTGCCGATCGCCTTCGAATGCACCTTGACCAGCACGTCAGCGGCCTTGACCACCGACTGGCTATCGCCGAACGCAACCGTCGCGAAATACCGCACGGTGCGGTCGTAGCGTGTGCGGGGCCGGTCGTAGTTGGCCTGCGTGGCATCGACGGCGGCGATCAGAGACGGGTCGAGTTCCTCCACCACGACGGCGCGCTGCAGGCCCGTCACCGGAGTGGTGGTGTGTCCCCACACCTTCCAGGTGACGGTGCCGGGGCCGAAGAAGCCGTAATCGGCGAGGGGTTGCACTGGCTGGGACACGACTTACTCCTTGTTGGTCAGGCCGCGGCGAACGCGCGGCACATGAGTCGTCCGTAGAATTCGCCGAGACTGTCTGCGTCCCAGTCGTTCTCGGGGTCGAGGAGGGACCGGACCGCGGCCTCGCTGGAGGACACGAACAGTTCGGTCAGTACCGGCATCTTGCGGTTGAGGTCGGTGGTCTGCCACCACGTCGTCAGCGCCGGCGCGATCCAGCGCGACGAACTTCTCGCGAGTGTACGACGGGTCTCCGCGACCATGTCGGCGACCGCCGGGTCGGCGTGCGCCAGGTATACGAAACGCCAGGTGTCCGGTTGGCCCTCGACGGCATGCAGCAGTGCGCGGTATCCGTCGATGAACGCGGCCTCCGGGTCGTCGCCGCGGCCGGTGTGCAGGGCTGCCAGCAGGGTCTCGCGCAGCGACTCGCCCTCGCGATCCAGCAGTGCGGCAAGAAGTTCCACGCGGTCCTTGAAACACGAGTAGACCACCGGCCGGGTGACGCCGAGGTGGGTGGCCACGGCGCCGATGGTCACCGCAGCCGTGCCGGATTCCGCGGCGATCTGCAGTGCGGCGTCGAGGATCTGCGGACGGCGGCGCTCGGGGCCCAGATGGGCAGCCCGCTCCCGGGGCTTCGTTGCGGCGTCGGTGGCCATGAACCGAATGTAGCAGAATTATTCTTGTTTGAATAATTTTTCTTCATCCTTGTAGGATTGCTCGCCATGACCATGCTCAACCCGCACAAGCCGGACTTCGCCGACTTCGACGAGCGGACCCAGCAGGTCTTCGTCGCGACTATCGAGTTCTTCGAGAGCCACGGCAAGGCCTGGTTGACGCAACAGGACCGCGACCGCGTCTGGTACGCGGAGTTCATCGAATTCCTCAAGAAGGAAAGGGTTTTCGCGACGTTCCTGACGCCGGCATCGGAGGCGGACGGTGACCCCGACAAGCGATGGGACACCGCGCGCAACGCGATGTTCAGTGAGATCCTGGGCTTCTACGGCATGCAGTACTGGTACGTCTGGCAGGTCACGATCCTGGGACTCGGCCCCATCTGGCAGTCGTCCAACGCCGTGGCCCGCAAGCGGGCTGCCGAGCTTCTCGACGCCGGCGCGATCTTCGCGTTCGGCCTGTCGGAGAAGGAGCACGGCGCGGACGTGTACTCCACGGACATGGTGCTGACGCCGGTCGACGACGGCTACCGGGCGAACGGCGGCAAGTACTACATCGGCAACGGCAACCTGGCCCGCATGGTGTCGGTGTTCGGCCGCCGGGCAGACAAGCCGATCCTGGACAGCTCGACCGCGCTGGACGGCGGCAAGCCCGACGAGGATTTCGAGGGGTATCTCTTCTTCGCCGCCGACAGTCAGCATGCTGACTACAAGCTGCGCAAGAACGTCGTCAACGGCCAGATGTACGTCGCCGCTTTCGATCTCGAGGATTACCCGGTCGACGCCGAGGACATCCTGCACGCCGGCAAGGGCGCGTTCCATGCCGCGATCAACACCGTCAACATCGGTAAGTTCAACCTCGGCTTCGGTTCCATCGGCACGTGTGAGCACGCCATGTACGAGGCCGTCACGCACGCCGAGAATCGAATCCTGTTCGGAAAGCACGTCACCGAGTTCCCGCAGATTCGCCGCATGCTCACCGAGGCCTACGCCCGTCTGGTCGGCATGAAGCTCTACAGCGAGCGCGCCATCGACTACATGCGGTCGGCGTCAGCGACCGATCGGCGCTACCTGCTGTTCAACGCCATCGAGAAGATGACCGTCACGCGCGAGGGCGAGAAGATCGTCACGCTGCTGTCGGACACCATCGCCGCGCGCGGGTTCGAGAACGACATGTTCTTCCCGATGGCGCTGCTCGGCTCGGTCGGACTGCCTCGCCTCGAGGGCACCGTCCACGTCAACATGGCGCTGTCGCTGAAGTTCATGCAGAACTTCATGTTCCGTCCCGCCGACGCCGGACTTCTTGCGCTGCAGCAGCTTCCCATCGAGTACTCGCCCAACGCGGCGACGCGGGCCGTGGCGGGCGGCCTGCGTGCGGCGGGCTCGGCTGTCGTTCCTCGGATCGCGCGGATTCCGAAGGCTCCGAAAGCATTACGCACCGAGAAGCTGCCGGTGGTGCGCCGCCGTCGGGACTTCACCAACGACGACTTCCTCTTCGCGCAAGGCCCCAGCCGCGGTCTGGGCCGGGTCGCTTTCGCGGACTGGCGCGGCGTCCTTCAGGAGTTCGCACACATCCCCAACGTCGCGGTCTTCCTCAAGCAGGCCAACGGTTTCCAGACTCTGCTGGCCGCGGCCACGCCGACCGCGCAGCAGCAGGACGACGTCGACTTCCTGTTCGCGATCGGTGAGCTGTTCACTCTGCTGCCCTACGCGCAGCTGATCCTCGAGCAGGCCATCATCGACCAGACCGACGACGACGTGCTGGACCAGCTGTTCGAGGTTCTGGTCGCCGACTTCTCCCGGCACGCCACCACGTTGCACTGCAAGCCCAGTGCGACTGCCGCACAGAAGAAACTGGCGCTCGATCTGATCGCGGAGCCGGTGGGCGACCCGGCACGCTTGGAGCGCATGGTCCGCATCGTGCGCGACCTGGCGGGCCGGTACGAGATGGCGCCCTAGTCGGACACGAATTGCGTGACGTAGGCACTCAACGGAATCAGTGAAATCCGGTTCAGCAGATCTTGGGCGGCGGCGCGGTCGTCGGCCGTGCTCGTGCACTCGACGCGCCCCAGCAGCCAGATGATCGGGGCGGGCGAACGGTGTTCGGTGACACCGGCAGGCAGTTCGCCGTTCCAGTTCGGGCCGGTGATGGCATACGTCTGCGGCGTCGTCCAGGCGACGTGCTCGTCGGCGTCATCGAACACGTCGGCTCGGCCGGAGAGCACCTGGAACAGATAGCGGCGGTCGGCGGCGTCCGGCAGGGTCAGCACCCAGGGCTCGGCGTTCACGTCGAGGAAGCGGTCGACGTACATGGCGTCGGTAGTGCTCGTCCGCATGAGCTGCTGCAGCGGGCAGCGGCTGGCTTCGGTCTCGCCCTCGCCGCGGTGGGCACGGCGTGCTGCCGGTCCGGCCAGGATCACCAGGGCGGCCACGGCGATGGACAACGTGCCGCACCACGGCAGGATATCGGCTGCTGACATGACGGCCGTAACTCCAATCCGGGTGTGGCCCATGGTCGGTCGCGGGCCGGGTTCGGTCCGCTCATCCCACTGTGCAGGACGGCGCTGCCCGAAGTTTTGACATCTAGAGACTGATTCTTGACAGTTCGGGACAGCGCCGTCCAGGGCAACAGCCGAGGTCTCAGCAGGGAGCGCCGGGCGGCGTGTAGTAGGGCACGCCTTCGTCGGTGTAACAAGGAACTTCACCGGCGACATACGGAACGTGGGCCGCCGCGATGGCGGTGCCCACGGCGACGTCGCCCGCGATGTTGGTGCAGCCGCCGGCCGAGAAGTGCCGGCCACCGGCGCTGGCGCAGACGTCCGCGGCGGCGGTGGGGGCCACCGTCAGTGGCGCCACGGCCAGGGCGGCGCCCAGCAGTGGGACGGATACCAGCGCGGTGATGCGTGGGGGCATGGTGCTCCTTGGGTTGATGAACACGAAATAATTTCGCGTCGAGTATTTTTCGTGGCTTACGGCAGTTTTGTCACGGCCGGTGGCTGCCAGGTGCCATCGATGATCGACGGCGGGTTCTGCTTCGGCCAGTACAGGCGCAGCATGAGGTTGAAGGCGCCGGCCGGTGCGGGCAACCAGTTGGCCTGCCTCTCCGGTCCCGGATTGTCGTGCTGCAGATACAGATCCACGGACCCGTCGGGGTTGCGGGCCAGGTTGTCGCGCTGACTGAGCGTGAAGCGGTTGAGCGGGTTGGCGACGAAGAAGTAGCCCTCGTCGTACATCGTCAGTGACCAGAATCCCTCGGCGGGAGGCAACTGATCCTTGGCGAAGTGCATGACGTACTTGTTGGCGCCGTTGTACGGCTGGCCTGCGCCATCGGTTTTCGATGTCGGGTAGACCGCGTCCTGAGGCCGGTTCGCGCCCAGCCCGATGGCCGTGATCAAGGCCCGCTGCAGGTAATCGGTGCCGTATTCGCCTGTCTTGGTGGTGAATTGCCACCCATTGATGGTGTTGAGAGTGCTGTAGTGGCCCATGATCTTTGCGACGCCGTCCTTGGGTACGGACTTCAGCGCAGCAGCCACATCGGCATCGAGCTTGGTGATGTCGAACTTCTCTCCGGGCACGATGCCGATGCGGGCCATCTTCTCGATGATGGGCTTGTCGGCCTCGGCGGGCGGGTTGTCCTTCAGTAGGGTGGCCAGCATGTCGAAATAGGCTTCGATGCTGAGGTTTTCGACCTGATCACGCACCGGGGTCTTCATGTCGATGGTGGGATCGACCTTCCCGGCGGGCGGGGTGTATGGCTTTCCATACGAACTCAGCGGCACCAGTGAAATCTGGTCCTGCATCGCGTGCACGGCTGCATAGTCCGCAGGCGTGCCATCGCAGTAGATGCGGCCCAACAGCCACACCGTCGACGTCGGAGACTTGTACTCCGTCACGCCCGCGGGCAGCGTGCCCTTCCAATTCGGGCCGGTGATGGCGTAGGTCTGCGGGCCGGTGCCCGTCGTGCGCTTGCCGGGAACCTGGAACACATCTGTCCAGCCCGACAGCATCGGGAAAAGGTAGTACCGGTCGTGGGCGTCGGGCAGTGTCAGGATCCACGGCTCGTCTTTGACGTCGATGAACCCGTTTGTGTACAGGGTGTCGGCGTTGGGGGCGGTGACGTCGCGGAAAGCGGCGGTCGGGTACTCCCGCATGCGCATCAACTGGCCCATCGGAGCCCGGGGCGCCTGGACCTGGGCGACGTTCGTCATGACCCGGCGTGTCATCTCGACGGTGTTGAGGGCGTAGCCGTAGACGTACGCGTCGACCGCGATGGCCTTGGCCTCGTCGGCGGGCAGCTTCGACGGTTTGCTGGATGTGGAGCAGCCAGCGACTGTGGCCGCCAGCGCTGTGATGGCCAGGGCAGCCAACGTCCGGGTCCACCGGCGGTGTCTGTGAAGCATACGGGAAGTGCTCTCATTTCAGTTGTTGTGCAGGACACATTGCTTGGACCTGCGGCGCGACACTGCACCGGCTCATCGTCGGAATTCGACTGTGCTGCACCACACCGGTTCGTGTCTTGACATTTCGCGACAAATTTTTGACAGTTAGAGACATGTCGGTCATCCGAGGCACGGCACTGACGAGTTTTCATGAGTTGGTTGCTGAACTCGGCGGCGACGGTGACGCGCTTCTTGCCGCGGCGAATATCGCGAGCGCGGACATCGGCCGTCACGATCGGTTCATCTCCCTGCCCAGCGGAACCCAGGCGCTCGAGTTCGCCGCCGTGGCATTGCGCACCCCCGATTTCGGACGTCGACTCGCGTTGCGCCAGAGCATCGACATCCTCGGACCCGTCGGGCTCGCGGCGCGCAACGCCGAAACGGTCGCGGATGCCTTCGTCATCTTCGACAAGTTCATGGCCGCCTACAGTCCCGCGATCAGTGCCCGTATCACCGTCCCTGTCGGAACCGACCTGCGCCGCTTCGAGTTCGAGTACCTCTTGGACCCGGCGCCGCCGCAGGCGCAGGCCATCGAGTTGTCGCTCGGTGTGACGCTGCAGGTGCTGCGACTTTTCCTGGGCCCGGACTACCGCCCGCTCGCCGTACACCTGCCGCACTCGGCACGCACCCCGGCCGGCGAGTACCAGGCCTACTTCGGCTGCCCGCCGTCGTTCGGTGAACCGGTCGCCGGGTTCACGCTGCGCGCCGCCGACTTGGCGCGACCGTTGCCCACCGACCGGATCGCGCATCAGACGGCCATGGACTACCTCATCAGCACCATCGGCGAATCCGAGCCTGCCACAACCCAATTGGTTCGCACCCTGGTCCGTCAGTTGCTGCCCGGTGGGGCGGTGGGACTGCAGGACATCGCCCGTCATATCGGGCTGCACCCGAAGACACTGCAGCGGCGCCTGGCCGCCGAGGGCGCGACGTTCGGGGACTTGGTCGACCAGACCCGCCGGGACACTGCGCAGCGGTTACTGCTCGATACCGAGCTGACCCTCGACCAGCTCTGCCGGAATCTCGGCTATGCCGAACAGAGTGTGCTCACGCGGTCGTGCAAGCGGTGGTTCGGGACGACTCCCACGGCCTACCGCAATGGCAGGCGCTGACAACTCAGCCGAGCCGCGTCCAGAGGCAGTAGCCGGAGAACTCGACCGACGACGCCGTGGGTGCCACGTCGAAGTGCAGCGTCTGGTCCGGTCCGCCGTCGGTTGCCGCGGGCGCACTGACCACACCGGCGCTGATCACCGCGCGCTGCTCGACGTGGCAGCGGTTCCCGGGGCCGAGCGGAGTGCCACTCCACTTGCCGGACATCAGGTTTGGATTGCGCATGCCCTGCCCGCGCAGGGCGATGACGGGGCCGGTGCTCCACCAGCGGTCGCTGGGTTCAGCGGGCAGCGCGACGGGCTGCCAACGCCCTTCGTGGCACTGCAGCGGCGTGTTGGCGCCCGCGGTGGGCGCGGGCGTCGTCGGCATGGTGGTGGCTTCGTCGGCCGTCGGCGGACACAGCTGATCCTGTTGCGGCGCAACGGGATCAGCCGCGCACAACGGTGCCACCGCGGTCGCCATGGCGACCGCGGCCATCGCGACGGCCGTGCGAATCATGGCTAGAGCTTCGTGAGATCGGTCTTCATCAGCATGACGTTGTACTCACTCCACAGTGACAGGTTCCAGTACAGATCGGTACCGGTACCCAGGGTCGACGGTGACCAGGGCTGCATCATGGGCGCGTAGATTCCGCCGTTCTGTTGCGGCATCAGCACGGTGGCCGCCGACCACGTGCCCTGCGGGGCGTCGGCGGTGCGCAGCACGACGTTGTTGAACTGGTCGGCGTAGAGCGTGACGTACTTGCCGAGCGTCGGGTTGTACTGCACCGACATCTCGCTGACGTGGTTCCCGGCTTTGGCGATGCCGCATGCTCCGGTGTCCTGGCCGAACACCACGCCGGCCTTCGACGGGTCCTTGTACCAGCCCTGTTTGATCGCGCCGATGCCGAACCAGCCACCCGCGCTGCCCTTGTTGTAGTACTCGTACTTGGACGCGTCGAGGATGTCGGCCTCGGCCACCCGCGAGATGTAGGCAGCGCCACCGCGCCCGTTCGGTGTGCCGTACGAGTAGACGTAGCCGTCACCCGGACGAACCAGGGCCGCCTGCTGGAAATTGGCGTTGCCGCCCCAGTTCTGCCGGACGCTCTGCGGTGCGATGGTCCAGTTCTCGCCGTTGTCGGTCGAGTAGGCCATGGCCGAGTAGTTCGTCGTCCACTGGCCGGGCGCGCCCCACTGCTTGACCGACATGAAACTCAGGTACTGGGTGGCGCCGAACTGGGTGCCCGGCGTCGGCACCGAGATGCCCGAGGTCGGGATCAGCGTCACGCCGGACGGCAGGCCCGCGGGGAGTTTGGCGGGCAGGATGATCTGGCGTGCCGTCGTCGCCGATGACAGGGGAGTGCCGCCGAACATGTTGCCGTTGAGCCACTGACCGGCCGGGATCGAGATGCCGTCGGCGAGGTTGGCGTCCGACGAGCGGAACAGGATGTTGTTGAGCCAGTTCCCGGTCATGTTGGGGCCGCTGAAGGTGTCACCGAACGCCATCAGTACCTGATGCTCGTTGATCGGGGTGCTGGGATCGTCGGCAATCCCGTTGTCCCACGCGGTGCCGACGTCGGTGCCCCAGACGCCGAAGCGGTTGTAGGTGTCGTTGGGCGCGAAGTTGCCCGTAACCCAGTCGACGAAACTTGTTGAGGCAGTGATCTGTTGGCCCGGCTTCGGCCAGGCCGGCCGCGGGTTCATGGCCGCCGTGACCGCGGCCAGGGGGTTGCTCAGCACCTGGCCGGTGGTGGTGAGTGCGCTGACGACGTTCTGTGGCTTGATCGCCGTCAGGAGGTTGTCGATCTCTTTGCGTGCGAAGGCCAGCACGGTCCACGCCAGTGTGGGCTGGGCCGGGCTGCCCAACGGGTTGAACGCCCAATTCAGCGCGCCCGAAACGGCTTTCATCACTGCGGCCACCGGGTTGGTCGGCTTGACCGTGGGCGCGGTGACGTTGGGCGTGAGGAGGTTCGTCGTCGCCGAGACGGGGCTCGGGGCCGCCGTGACCGCGCTGGCGGTGACCTTCATGACCGTCGGTGCGACGGCCGCCACGCCGGCCGGCTTGGGTGCCGCGGCCTGCGGGCCGGCCGGCTTGGTCGGCGTCAGCTGTGGGCGTTTCGGGGTTTGCGGGACCGCGGCGGCCGGTGCCGCGTCGTTGACGTTGTCGTTCTTCGGTTTGTTCTTGCGATCACGGCCCTTGGCCGGCTTGTCGGCCTTGGGGTCGGGCGTGGTCTCGGTCTTGGGATTGGACGAGCTGTCGCCGGTGGTGCCCGCCGCCGGTGTCTCGGTCTTGTCGTCACCCTTCTTGGGCTTGGGCTTGTCTCGGCGCGGCTTCGTGGGGCTGCCCGAAGTGCCGGGCGCCCCGGCGGTTTCGCCTGTCGCGGAGGCTGCCGCGCCGGCGGGCGCTCCTGTTTCAGTCTGGTCGGCCCATGCGACGGCCTGGCCGGATGCGATCGCGGTTCCGATGCCGAGTGCGACGGCGAGCCTTCCGACTCTGCCGACGTAGCGTGCGGCGCTCATCGTGTCTCCCTGCTGTTCCAGCTAATTAACTAATGGAACAACATCGGCTCGAGCCGCGGGAGATTTTCGACGGGGTTGTTTCCGTCTCGATACCGTCAGCGGAGCAGGCCGGCCTCGCGGAGCGCATCCTCGTACAACTCGATGGCGTGGTCGATGCCGCGATCGACCCAGCTGTCGACGAAGGCCACCCGGTCGGCGATGAGCTGGATCCCGGTGGCCCAGCGCTCGAAATCCCCAGTGCGGCGCAGGATGTCGATCTGCACGCGGGTGCCCTTGATGTGGATGAACCCGCCCAGCTCCGTCGTCTGGGGACGTAGCACCGTGACGTCGAAACCTTCGATCCGACCGTCGTCGACGAGTGCCTGCAGGTAGCCACGGGCATCGCGCAGCGCCGCGAGGGCCTGGAGTTCCCGTCCCTGGGTGGGCAGTCCCCAGGCAATCCAGATTCCGGTTTCGGACATGACGCCCTACGCTACGCGCGAGCCCAGCAGCAGGCGGGGAAGGCGTGGGCGTCGCATGGTGCGCGCCGTCCATTCGCCGAGGGTCACGCCGGCGGCCAGCGTGCAGCCGACCATGACGGCGGTGAAGAGATTGGAGATGGCGGCCAGCGTCTGGCCCGCCATGATCTCGGACAGCCCGCGGTAGACCGCGAGACCGGGCACCAGCGGAGTGATGCCGGCGACGGCGACGATGATCGGCGGGACGACGGCGCGCCGCGCCAGCAAGCCACCAGCTAGACCGACGACCGTGGCGGCGACCGCGGACGCGACGATCGGTCCCAGCCCGGCGTTCAGGGTCGACCCGACCAGTCCGGCGCCGACGGCACCCGATGCGAACGAGGTGGTGAGCGCCTTCAGTGACGCGTAACTGGCGAGCGCGAAGGCCGCTGACGCCAGGCCGCCGGTGAGCACCATGATCGGCAGCGGCGCGTAGGGCAGTACCTCCTGTTGCATGGGCGGCAGGCTGGCGCCGAGGGCGGAGGTGAGGCGCAGCGCGATGCCGACGCCGCCGACCAGGCCCGCGGTGTAGACCATCACCTCGATGAACCGGCCGGCCGCCGTGACGGGCGCGCCCGTGATGGCGTCCTGCACCGAACCGACGAGCGACAGCCCGGCCATGAGCACGATGATGCCGGACACGATGATGCGATACGGCGCCACGACGGCGCTGTGCTCGAGGGCGAGTTTGTAGATGAACGCGGCCGGCACCGTCGCGATGAAACCGCCCATGACCTGCTGGAAGAAGTACGGCAGGCCGAACTTGGCGAGCGAGACATTGATTCCGTAGATCGCGGCGGTGGTGACGAACGAGACGACGGCGAGCGTCGGGCTGCCGCCGAGCATGAGCGTCACGGCGGCCGCCATCAGCGCCCAACCGGACAGCGCGACCTTGCGTGAATACGGATGGTCGGCGGCGACGATGTGGTCGAGCGCCGCGCGGGCGGGCTTGAGGCCGAGATGCCCGCGGCCGATCTGCCGGAGCAGCGTGTCCAGCTGTTCGAGCCGCGTGTAGTCCAGCGAGCGGTACTTCACCGTGCGCATGTAGCTGGTGGGCGGCAGGCCCGGACCGCGCCGGGCCGAGACGTGGATGGCGTTGTAGGTGACGTCGACGGCGCAGTCCGGCAGGCCGTAGGTCGCGGCGACGAACGCGATCTGCTTGCTGGTGTCGATGGCACCGGTGCCGGAGTCCAGCAGCACCTCGCCGACGTTCATCGCCAGCTCGACGACTTCGGTAACGGCGCGTTCGTCGCTCAGGTCGACGGGCTGCGCGGGCGCGATGACGGGCAGGCCCGCGGTGTCGGCGGTGGACGGCCGGTCGCCGAGAATTCGCCGCCGGGCGGAGGCGACGCGATCGCGCAGTGTCACAAGAGAATCGTAGGTCCCTAGTAAGACTGCCCATTGGCGTATCGCTCGCGACGGAAGTGGCGGCCGTTGCCACGGTTGCGGCTCTTGTACGTCGGCAGCTGTGAGTCACAGTTCGGGCAGATCAGCCGCAGGTTCTCCCGACGGTTGTTCGTCGGGTCGCCGTCGATGTGGTCCAGTACGAGCGCCAGCGGCAGGTCTTGCCAGGTTGCGTTACCGCCGCAGATCGCGCAGCAGCCGGACTGGGCGCCGGCGAGGTATCGGCGGATGTAGTGATCGTGATAGGTGGCGACATACGCCTCGCCGGTCTCGAGCCAACGTTTCGTTCGGGCGTCGCTGCGGGCCGATGCCTGACACGCGTTACTGCAGTAGACCCTCTGGCTGCGCTTCACGAGCGGACTGCCACAACCCTGGCATGACCTCATGCACGGACGCTACGACGAGCCACCGACAAGCCGCGGCTGCTAATGGAGCCCCCGGTCAGGATTGAACTGACGGCCTTCCGCTTACAAGGCGGGTGCTCTACCACTGAGCTACGGAGGCATGCGGTTCGACGGAACCGCCCTGAATCCTAACCCGTGGGGGTCAGTGGCCGGATCCCGGCTGGCCCTGGCCATTCTCGTCAACGGCTTGCCGCGCGGCCGCGGCCTTGGCGGCGCGCTTGCCGCGCTGGCGGCTCAGCGGGATGCGCCCGGCGATGTTGCTCAGCGGATTCACCGCGTCGTTGAGGACCAGCACCGCGTCGTACAGCTTGTCGACGGTCGGGGCGAGCCCGGCGAGCACGGGTGCCAGCTGGTTGAGGTTGTCGACGACGTCGTTCAACTTCATCAGGGCACCGTCGGGTGCGGTGAGGACGTCGATCGCACCGCCCTCGTCGAGCAGTCGTTCGGCGATACCGCCCTCGCTGAGCAGTCGGTCCACGAGGCCGCCGTCGGCGAGCATCTTGTCGACGGGCCCGCCGTCGCCGAGCAGACGGTCGGCGATGCCGTCCGCTCGCAGCACCCGATCCACGACCCCGTCGTCGGCGAGCAGGCGGTCGGCGATACCGCCCTGGCCGACCAACCGATCGGCGATGCCTTCAGGTCGCAGGACGCGATCGACGATGCCGCCGTCGGCGAGCATCTGATCCACGACACCGCCTTCGGCGAGACCGCGGTCGGCCACCCCACCGGGGGCGAGCACCCGGTCGAGGATGCCGTCGGCCGACAGCACGCGGTCAACGACGCCGCCGTCGGCGAGGACGCGGTCGGCCGGCCCGCCCGGTTCGAGCAGCCGGTCGAGGATGCCGTCCGCGCTCAGCAGCCGGTCCACCACGCCGCCGTCGGCGAGGACGCGGTCGGCCGGTCCGTCCTTGGCGATCAGGCGGGCCGCGATGCCGTCCTCGCTGAGTACCCGGTCCACGACACCGTCGGTGGCCAGCACCTGCTCGGCGAAGCCGCCCGGGGCGAGCACTCGAGACAACGCGCCTTCGTCGGATGTCAGTTGATCCAGCAAGCCGCCGTCGAGGGTCAGTTGGTCGATGATCCCGCCGGGTGCCAGCGCCCGCGTCACGGCACCACCCTCGGCGGTGAGACGGTCGAGGAGGCCGCCGTCCTGGCTGATCTGATCGACCAAACCACCCGGGCGAAGCAACCGATCGAGCACGCCGCCCGGTGCCAGCGCCCGGCCCAGTGGAGCGTCGTCGTCGATCAGTCGGGTGAGGCGGCCGGCCCGGCTCAGGGCGTCGTCGAAGCCGAAGATGCGGCTCATCGACGGGGCCACGATGGCCGGCCCGCTGCCGTTGAGGCCGCGCTGTACGGCGGTAACGGTGTCGCCGGCGATCTCGAGGCCGACGCTGGCGATCTTGAACGGCGTCGCGGCCAGGTCTGACAGGGCTTTACCCAAATCCATCGGCCAAGTGTATGGCGCCGGTCACATCTGATGTGCCGAGGTGCTGGAGGTCTGGCAAATGACCGCGCGACTCACAGTATCTTCACAGCCACCAGGCAGGGAGGATTTAAGGCCTGCGAGGACCATGGCTGCATGGCCATGGCTGCAGTTCCTGAGGCGACCCCCGAAGCGCGGATCCTGGTAGTCGACGACGAGACGAACATCGTCGAGCTGCTGTCGGTCAGCCTGAAGTTTCAGGGCTTCGAGGTGCACTCCGCCTCCAACGGCCCCGCCGCGCTCGACAAGGCCCGCGAGGTCAAGCCCGACGCGGTGATCCTCGACGTGATGATGCCCGGCATGGACGGGTTCGGCGTGCTGCGCCGGATGCGCGCCGACGGTATCGATGCGCCCGCGCTGTTCCTCACCGCCCGCGACAGCCTGCAGGACAAGGTGGCCGGCCTGACGCTCGGCGGGGACGACTACGTCACCAAGCCGTTCAGCCTGGAAGAGGTCGTGGCCCGGCTGCGGGTCATCCTGCGCCGCACCGGCCGTGGTGTCGAAGAGCCGCGCAGTGCCCGGCTGACGTTCGCCGACATCGAGCTCGACGAGGACACCCACGAGGTGTGGAAGGCCGGCGAACCGGTTTCGCTGTCGCCCACCGAGTTCACGCTGCTGCGTTACTTCATCATCAACGCGGGCACAGTGCTGTCGAAGCCGAAGATCCTCGACCACGTGTGGCGCTACGACTTCGGCGGTGACGTGAACGTCGTCGAGTCGTATGTGTCGTACCTGCGCCGCAAGATCGACACCGGCGAGAAGCGCCTGCTGCACACGTTGCGGGGTGTCGGCTACGTCCTGCGCGAGCCGCGCTGAGTACATTCCGCGATTCCTGGGCGGGCATCGCCAACAATGGAGTGATGAGACGTCGACTGGGCGAGCGCAGCGACGGGAAGTGGCGCGGTACCCGCGGCATTCCGCTGCGGGTGGGCCTGGTCGCCGCGATGGTACTGCTGGCGGCCTGCGGTCTGCTGGCCTCCGGCGTCGCCGTCACCTCGATCATGCAGCACAGCCTGATCAACCGCGTCGACGAGACGCTGCTGGATGCCTCGCGCAGCTGGGCTCAGGAACCGCGGCGTATCCCGGCCACGCCGATCGAAGGCCCGAACCCGGCGCGGCCGCCGTCGAACTTCTACGTCCGCGGCATCGATCCTGACGGGCGGGTGTGGATCGCCGTCAACGACAACGACGCGCAGCCGGCGCTGCCGGACAGCAATGACGTCGGCCCGGTGCCGACGACGGTGGGCTCGATCCACCACTCCGACGTGAAATGGCGCGCCATGACGGTGCGCGGTCCGGCCGGGGAGTTGACGACGGTCGCTATCGACCTCTCCGACGTGGCGTCGACGGTGCGGGCGCTGGCGTGGTCGCAGGTCGGCATCGGCGCCGCGGTGCTGCTGATCCTGGGTATCGCCGGGTACGTCGCGGTGCACCGCAGCCTGCGGCCCCTCGTCGAGGTGGAGCGGACGGCTGCCGACATCGCGGCGGGACAGCTCGACCGTCGTGTTCCCGAGCGGGACTCACGTACCGAGGTCGGCCGATTGTCGTTGGCGCTCAACGGAATGCTCGCGCAGATCCAGAACGCGGTGGCCTCGTCGGAGCAATCGGCGGAGACGGCGCGCACGTCCGAGGAGCGGATGCGCCGCTTCATCACCGACGCCAGTCACGAGCTGCGGACGCCGCTGACCACCATTCGCGGATTCGCCGAGCTGTACCGGCAGGGTGCCGCCAGCGACGTCGAGATGCTGATGAGCCGCATCGAGAGCGAGGCCCGGCGCATGGGTCTGCTGGTGGAGGATCTGCTGCTGCTCGCACGGCTGGACCAGCAGCGACCGCTGGAGCAGCGGCCCGTCGACCTGCTGATCCTGGCGACCGATGCGGTGCACGACGCGCGGTCCATCGCGCCGCGGCGGACGGTGTCGCTGGAGTTGTTGGACGGGCCCGGGACCCCGGAAGTCCTGGGCGACGAGGCGCGGCTGCGCCAGGTGCTGGGCAACCTTGTCATGAACGCCGTGCAGCACACGCCGGAGACCGGTGGCATCACGGTGCGCGTCGGCACCGTCGGCACCGATGCCGTGCTCGAGGTCTGCGATCAGGGCCCGGGCCTGTCGGCCGAGGACGCCCACCGCATCTTCGAGCGCTTCTACCGCACCGACTCGTCACGTACCCGGACCAGCGGCGGCACGGGCCTCGGACTGTCGATCGTCGACTCGCTGGTGCGGGCGCACGGCGGCGTCGTCACGGTGACGACCGCGCCGGGGCAGGGCTGCCGCTTCACGGTCCGGCTGCCGCGGGTCGGCGGCGCCGCCGACCCTGCCGAATCAGCCGACGGTGCCGAGGGCAGCGATGATCTTGGCCTGAGCTTCGTCGAGTGATTCCGGCGACGGGTTGCGGTCCACATTGGCGAACCCGAAGTCGGACAGGTTGCGGGCCGGGAACACGTGCACATGCAGGTGCGGCACCTCGAGTCCGGCGATGATGACGCCGGCCCGCTCGGTGTCGAAGGCCGAGCACACCGCGCGGCCGATCTTCTGCGACACCGCCATCACCTTGTTGAACAGCTCGGGGTCGAGGTCCTGCCAGTTGTCCACCTCGGCCCGGGGCACGACCAGGGTGTGACCCTGAGTCATGGGCTCGATGGTCAGGAAGGCGACGACGTCGTCGTCCTCGTAGACGAATCGGCCCGGCAGGTCGCGGTTGATGATCATGGTGAAGACGGACGGCATGGGTCCAGCCTATTGCTCGACGCGGGTGCCCGACAGCCAGGGCTCGATGTCCCTGGCGAAGGGACTGTCGCCGATGGTCTCGTAATCCTGCTGAAAAGCGTCCGCCGTCAAGTGCTTTCGTGGATTGCGGCCGGTCCCGACGAATCCCGCGAGCTCGAAGTCGAGGGCGCCGGACAACGTCCTGTTACCGCCGAAGTAGACGGCGCGTTTGACGGCCGCGACGGCGTAGGGGGAGCGGCGGGACAGGCGCTGCGCGGTGGCCCGCACATCATCGAGCAACCCCTCGGCAGGGGCGAGCCGGTGCACGACGCCCGCGTCGAGTGCCTCACGCGCGGTCAGTGGGCGGCCTTCCAGCATGTGCTCCAGCGCGGCGGACATGCCGAGCATGGCCGGAAGCCGTTGGCTCCCACCGCCTCCCGGTACCAGGCCGGCGAGAATCTCGATCAGACCGATGCGGACCTGGTCGGCGTCGGCCGCGATGCGCAGGTCGCAGAACAGTGCGAGCTCGAACCCGCCGCCGAGGGCCGCGCCATTGATGGCCGCGAGGTAGACGACACCCGACCGGTTCATCCGGGTGATGGTCCGCTTGAGGATGGCGCTGTAGACGATGCCGGTGCCCCAGTCGCCGCCGCGGGTCTCGGTGGCCCTGAGCAGGGCGGGCACGCGCATGGCTGCGTTGTTGAGTTTGATGGACCAGGTCACGGCGCGCGACGGCAGCGGCGGCGTCGCCATCTGGAAGAACAGTTGCACCTGTTCGGGTTCGGAGTGCGAGATGAACTTGTCGCCGGTGCCGGTCAGGATGACCGCGCCCACCGACGGGTCTTGATCTGCCGCGCGGGTCAGTTTGTCCATGTCCTTGACCAGCCTCAGCGACAGGAACTGGTTCGGCGGATCGTCGAATTGGGCGGTGAGGACGCGGCCGTCCTGGTGCAGCGTCAGGGTTTCCAGATTCAGCTCGGCGGTGCGTACGGGGGCTCGTCGTGGCACGGCGTCGTCCTAGGAGTTCACGGTCTGGACCAGGGCCGGGATGGGCCCGTCCGGCACGATGGTGAGCGGCGCGGTGATGGGGAACGTGGTGCCGCGCGATGTCAGCCGGCAGTGCCGGACGATCGACGCGAGCTCCAGGGTCGCCGCGGTCAGGGCGAAGAACTCACCGATGCACGACCGTGGCCCGCCGCCGAACGGCAGGAACTGCCATTGCATGCGCGAGCGGCCCCCACTGAACCGATCGGGGTCGAATTCCAGTGGCCGGTCCCATAATTGGGGGTCACGATGCATGGCGTAGACGCCGACCATGAGCATGCTGCCGGCCTCGACGCGGAAGCCGTCGACGGCCATGTCCTGCCGCGCGATGCGCATCACGGCGGGCGTCGGGCCGCCCAGGCGCAGGGCCTCCTGGATGACGCTGACGGTGTAGGGCAGGTGGCTGCGCGGATTGGTCCGCAGCGCGGCCTCGTCGACCGCGGCGACCTCGGCCGCGACCCGGTCGAAGATCTCGGGATGACGGCCCAGTGCCCACAGCGCGTAGGCGAGCGTCGTCGCGGTGGTCTCCAGTCCGGAGGCCAGGAAGATGACGAGTTCGTGGCAGATGTCCTCGTCCGTCAGCGGTTCTGAGGTCTCCGGGTCGCGAGCTTCCATCATGGCGCGGACCAGGGGCGCGCTCAGCAGCGGATCGGCGCGGCAGTCCCGCAGGATCTGCGCGGCGAGATCGTGTGCCACCTTGTTGAACCGGACCGCGAAGCGCCGCTCCTTGGTCGGCACCCAGCTCGGCAGCTTCACCGGCGCGCGGCCGCGGTCGGCGATGTACTTGCTGATGCGGCGTAGCGGATCGACCAATTCGTCTGTGTACGAACCGGGTTCGAATCCCATGATGGTGCGGCCGAGCACCCGCATGGTGATCCGGCGGCTCTCCTGGTCCAGGTCGATCTCGGACCCGTCGCGCCACGAGGTCGCGGCGTCGGTGGCGATGTCGTACATCTGCTCGTTGAGTTCGGCGATGCGCGCGGTGGTGAACACCGGTTGCAGCATGCGGCGCCGCCCGACCCATTCCTTGTGGCTGAAGTTCAGCAGCGAGCCGCCGTTGAGCTTCTGCTGTTCGGTCATGAACGGGAAGTCGCGGTCGACGGCCGGGTACGTGGCGGTCAGGACGTCGCGGGCACCCTGCGGCGAGGTGACGGCGATGATCGGCGGCATCATCCACTTCGGTGCGATGCGCACGGTGGTGACGGGCCCGCCGGCGTCGCGGAACGTCTCACATCCGCTGTGCGCCACCTGGATTGCGGCGATGCGCTCGCGGAGAGTCAAGGGCACGTCGGGGGCGAGGGGCAGCCGGGCGACGTCCGGTGCGTCGGTTGACACGGTCGGCTCCTGTCGTCAGATGTCGTACCGGACACCGGTGTGGTGTTCGGCGGCAACCCAATTCGCGGTCATCAGGGCCTGGTCGGTGGCCGCGCGGCCGGCTTTGGCCGGCGCCGGTAGTCCGCGCATGCCGAAGAACCGGTCGGGTCCGTAATAGCCACCGCCAACAACGTCGTCCGCGGCGGCGGCGTAGGTGATCGAGAGGGCCGCGACGTCGGCCGGCTGGCCGATGGCCCGGCACGAGGCGCGCCACGAGAGGTCGCCCCACTTGCGGCCCGAGTGCATACCGGCGTCGGTGTCGGCCCAACCGGGTTGTGCGGATACCGATTTCACCGTGCTCCCGGCGGCCTTCAGTCGGCGCTGCAGTTCATTGGCGAACAGCAGGTTGGCGAGCTTGGCCTGACAGTAGCCGTCGAACGCGGAGTAGCGACGGGTCCGCCAGCCCGGGTCGGCGGGCATGAGCTTGCCGAATCCCGGCCGCCCGACGAACTCGTGCGCGCGGCTGGTGACCACCACGACCCGATCGGTGATCCGGTCCAGGAGTTGGCCGACCAACGCGAAGTGTCCGAGATGGTTGATGCCGGTGTGCAGTTCGAAACCGTCGGCGGTCAGGCCGTAGGGCACGTGGCACACCCCGGCCAGCGCGACCACGGTGTCGACCGGTCCGCACGCAGCCGCGGCCGACTTGACGGAGTCCAGACTCGCCAGGTCGAGATTCAGAGTCTGCGCGGCAGAACCGATTTCGGCGGCCAGTGCCTCGGCCTGTGCCGGGCGGCGGCAGGCCAGGATCACCCGGGCGCCGGCGGCCGCCAGATGCCGCGCGGTGGCGGCACCGAGACCGCCGTTGGCGCCGGTGATCAGGACCGTGCGGCCGGTCTGGTCGGGAATGTGGGCGCTGAGCCAGTCTTTGGCGCCGATTGACCGCGCCATCTAGCCGCGGGCCCACTTGGGCTGGATGAAGACGCCTTCGGCTTCGATGGTGACGCCCTGGTCGTCGGCGATGTGGGCGACCCCGTAGGCCTTGAAACCCTCGGTGCGCACGATTCGTGCCTCGGCCCGCAGCTTGCCCAGCGGGGTGGGGCGCACGTACTTGACGTTTATGGTGCCGGTGAACCGGGTGGTGCCGTCGTTCGACGCCACCTCGCCCAGCACGTGGTCGAGGATCATGGCGCAGACGCCGCCGTGCGCGTGGTTCGGCGGGCCCTCGTAGGCGGCGCCGAGGGAGAACTCGGACCAGACGTAGTCGGTCGCCTCGAGGACGACCGTCAGCGGCGGTGCGACCGGGTTGCGCAGGCCCACAACGGCATTGGTCCACGGCAGCCATTCGCCTTCGGTGGTGAAGCGCAGGCCCCACGTCTTCTCCAGCTGCTTGGAGCGCAAACGCGCGGTGGCCGAATCGATTTCGGCTTTCGCGGCTGCGATGACGTCGGCATCGGCGTCGCTGCGGGCGGTCGCGTCCATCAGTTCGCGGACCGATTGGGTCAGCGGCTCGAATACGGAGCGGAGGCGTTCGGCTTCCTCCGGGCTGAGGGTGTCGGTGCTGAAGTCGAGCATGTCGCTACTAGAACATGTTCTACCGGATGCTGTCGAGCCCAGAGTTTGCTGCATGGGTGGCTGACGGTTTGCCACAGCGACGGGCTTCGCCGAATTGACTGCGCGGTCAACGGGCCGATTCGGGGCGCCGGTGGATGGCGTTTGAAACGTTGTTATCGGTTGTGCGCCAACGTCGTTCCGGCTGTGACGGGGGTTACACCGATTCGTGCCATAGGCAAATATTGAAACAAGTTCTAACTAGTTCGCTAAATTCACAATTAACGCCTCTGACGTGGATATTTACGTTGATGGAATATAGACCGGGTTCGAATTGCGTGCTACAAACTATTGCCGTTAGTAGCTGGAATCAGCACCACGAAGTGCAGCCATGCCGTTATGTCCGCACGTACGCGACAGTTCTGGGCAGTCCGCGGATTGCGCGGTGCCGCACGCGGACGTCGTTGCCGAGGAGGGCAAGAACCTTGACCAATCCCGTAGTCGTTGCGTATGCGCGAACCCCGTTCACGCGTTCGCTGGTAGGCGGACTGGCCAACGTTTCCGAGTTCGACCTGGCGAGCACCGTGATCGGCGAGGTCATCAACCGCTCGGGTGTCGACCCCGAACTGATCGACAACATCGTGCTCGGTGAGGTGCTGCAGGGCGGCGGATGTATCGCCCGGTACTCGGCCTTGGACATGGGACTCCCGCTGGACACTCCCGCCGTCGCGGTCGGCGGCTGGTGTGCGTCGGGAATGATGGCGATGCACCAGGCGGTGGCGACCATCAAGGCCGGCATGGGCAAGTGCGTCATCGCCGGCGGCCTGAACACGCCCTCGGCGTCGCCGCTGGCCGGTCCGCATTTCGCGGCCACCGGTATCACCGACACCAAGATCGCCCCGATGCATCCCGGCATCGGTGAGATGCCCGCACTAGACCTGGCCCGGACTCTCGGCGAAGGCACCGCGCGGCAGTTCGGACTGACGCGCGAAGAGGTCGACGAATGGTCGGCCCGGGCGCACACCCTGGCCTCGGACGCCATCGAGGGCGGCGTCCTGGATACCGAGAAGGTCGCCGTAACCGTCGACGGCACAGAGGTTTTCGCCGACGAGTTGCCGTGCCGCGAATTCAACATGACCAACCTGTCGGCGCTGACGTCGTTCCTCGGCGAGGACTGCACGGTGACGCCCGGCAACCAGACGGGCCTCACCGACGGCGCCGCCGCGATGATGATCTGCGATCCCGAGTTCGCCAGCCGCCACGGCCTGACCCCGCTGGCCGAGATCATCGGCTGGTCGGTCGTCGGCTCGGAGCCCGAGCGGGCCACCGACGCGGCGATCACCGCCACCCGGCGGGCCCTCGACGGTGCCGGCGTCAGCACCGAAGCCGTTGACCTGTACGACGTCCACGACTCCTACGCCTCGATCGGCATCGCCTACGAACGCTCGCTGAACATCAGCCGTGACCGGCTCAACGTCCACGGCGGCGGCCTGGCACTCGGCCACCCGTACGGCGCCTCCGGTACCCGTGTGGCCGGCACCCTGATCAACGAACTGCAGCGCCGCGGCGGTGGTATCGGTGCGGGCGCGATCGTCAGCGCGGGTGGCCTCGGTGCCGCCGTCGTGCTCAACGTCTTCCCGCCGGCGGCGTGACGCGGCGATGCTCGAGCTGATCTCGCGCGTGGTGATCGCCGCGCCCAAACGGATTCTCGTCGCCACCGTCATGCTGATGTCGGTCTTCGGCATCCTGTCCGCTCCCGTCGCGGACCTGCTCGGCGCCGGTGGCTTCACCGACCCCGACGCCCAGTCGAACCGCGCGAACAAGGTGCTCACCGAAGAGTTCCACCGCGGCTTCGTGAATCTGAACCTGTTGGTGCAGGCCAGCGACCCTGGGGTGCCGGTGACCGCTGCTCCTCTGCGGGCACAGGTCGACCGGTTGGTCACCGAGCTGCGCGGCACCGAACACGTCGCGCGGGTGCTGTCGCCGTTCGAGGCACCCGATCCGGTCGCGGCCGGCCTGGTGAGCAAGGACGGGCGCTCGGCCCTGGTCATCGCCTTCATGGACGGCAACGAGACCACCGGCATCGCGTCCTCCACCGCGTTGGTGGAACGCTATGTCGGGCAACGCGATCCGGGCCTCACCATCTCGGCGGGCGGTCCCGGGGCGGTGTACTCCGCCGTCAACGAGCAGAGTCGCCACGACCTGACCCTCAGTGAGGCCATCGTGCTGCCGCTGACGTTCCTGGTCCTGGTGTGGGTCTTCGGCGGCGTGGTCGCGGCCCTGGTACCGCTGGCGGTCGGGGCCTTCGCGATCTCGGGTTCCGTTGCGATTCTTCGGGTTCTGGCCGAGTTCGTCGACGTCTCGGTGTTCGCGCTCAACCTTGCCGTGGCGCTCGGCCTGGCCCTGGCGATCGACTATTCACTGCTGTTGGTGAGCAGATATCGCGAAGAGATCGGCGACGGCTCCCACCCCGACGAGGCGTTGCGGCGCACCATGCGCACCGCGGGTCGCACGGTGGTGTTCTCAGCGGCCACCGTCGCGCTGTGTTTGGCGACCATGGCGGTCTTCCCGATGTACTTCCTGCGGTCGTTCGCGTACGGCGCGGTATCGGTGGTGGTCATGGCCGCACTCGCAGCCCTCGTCATCACGCCGGCCGCCATCCGCGTCGCCGGCAAGCGGATCGGCAAACCGGGCCAGCGTGGACCGCTCACCGAATCACGTTGGTACACCTGGACGCACGCTGTGATGCGTCGCCCCAGGATCGCCGCCGCCGTCACCCTGATTCCGCTCGTCATCGTCGGACTGCCGTTCCTCAACATCAAGTTCGGCTTCCCCGACGACCGCATCCTGCCGACCACATCGTCGGCCCGGCAGGTGGGTGACCACGTGCGCAGCGACTTCACGCAGGACGCCGGGCTGCCGGTGCACATCGTGCTGTTGCACGGCAACGGGTCCCGTGACAACGCCGCCATCGACGCCTACGCCGCCGAGCTGTCCAAGGTGCCGACCGTGGTGGCCGCGGCCGGACCGGGTGCCACCTACGCGGGCGGCCGCGCGATCGGGCCCGCCGGGCACGAGGCCGGCACCGGTAAAGACGCCAGCTTCCTGACCGTCACCACCACGACGCTGCCCTTCAGTGCGGCGTCCGACGAAGCGCTGGACCGGCTGCACGCGGTGCCGCCGCCGGCCGGGATGACGCCGCTGTTCACGGGAGCCGCGCAGTCCAACCGCGACGGCGTCGAGGCCATCGCGAGCCGGGTGCCGACGATGCTCGGGTTGATCGCCGTGGTGATGTTCGTCCTGCTGTTCCTGCTCAGCGGCAGTGTGATCATCCCGCTGAAAGCATTGGTGCTCAACGCCTTGTCGCTCACCGCGACGTTCGGGGCGCTGGTGTGGATCTTCCAGGAGGGCCACCTCGGCGGGCTGGGCACCACCGTCGTGGGCACCCTGGTGTCGACCATGCCGGTGTTGATGTTCTGCGTCGCGTTCGGGCTGTCGATGGACTATGAGGTGTTCATCATCGCCCGCATCCGCGAATTCTGGCTTGCCTCGGACAAATCCGATGCGGCCGGTCGCGAATCGGTGGCTCTCGGCCTGGCCGGAACCGGCCGGATCGTCACCGCCGCGGCGCTCGTCATGGCGATCACATTCGCCGGATTGGTCGCTTCGCAGGTGTCGTTCCTGCGCATCTTCGGGTTCGGGCTGGCGGTCGCGATCCTGGTGGACGCCATCGTGATCCGGACCATCCTGCTCCCGGCTGTCATGGTGCTGCTGGGCAAGGCCAACTGGTGGGCGCCCGCCCCGCTGGCACGGCTGCACGCCCGCATCGGCCTGAATGAGGGTGCACCGTCCAGCAATTCGTCGGTTCCAGCGGAAGTCGGGTGATGAATCAGATGGCCACACGCAGTCTGCTGCTGACGGGCGCCACCTCCGGGTTGGGGCTCGGACTGGCGAAACGGGTCGTGGGAACACCGGGTTGGCACTGTGTGCTGCCCGTCCGGAACGCCAAGCGGGGTGAGGAACTCAAGGCGCTGCTCGGTGACCGCGCGGCCGACGGCACCACCCACATCGTGGTGTGCGATCAGGGTTCGCGCGAAAGCGTGCGCCGCGCCGCAGACGAGATCGCGCGCCTGGTGACGGACGGCGTCATCCCGCCGCTCAGCACCGTCGTGCTCAATGCCGCGGTGCTGCGCAACGACGCCCATGAACTCAGCCCCGACGGCATCGAATTGACCCTTGCCACCAACCTTTTCGGTCCGCATGCGCTGCTCGCGCGGATCAGCCCGCAGCTGGCGGCTGATGCCCGCGTCATGATCGTCGGGTCCCCGACCATTCGCCAGACGCTGTTCCAGCGGCTGGCGCGGGTGAAGACCGCGGAATGGAAACCGCTCGCCGAGCAGTGCCTGCCGAGCGACGACGGTGTTCAGGCCTACGCGCGCACCAAGCTCGGCTTGTTCTACCTGTCCCGCGCGGCCGGGTGGTTGGTGCCCGAGGGCATGTCCGCGGCGTACTTCGATCCCGGCGTGATGCCAGGCACGAACATCTTGCGGGAGCGCGGCACGTTCAGCCAGGTGTACTGGCGCCGGGTGCTGCCGTACATCGCGTGGACGTTCGGCGGGGTCACCGTCGGCCGCGGTGCGCGGTCGATGTCTCCCTATGTGCTGCACCAGAAATCGATGGGGGACAGCGGTTTCCTCTCGGTCAAGTGGGGCAAGCGCGCACCGGCCGTCGACCCCGAGCGGGTGCACGAGTACTTCATCGAAGCCAACGACATCACCGGGATCGGCGAGTCCGACGCCGCGCCGTGGTG
The DNA here is from genome assembly GCF_000686745.1 of Mycobacterium sp. UNC410CL29Cvi84. Taxonomy (NCBI): domain Bacteria; kingdom Bacillati; phylum Actinomycetota; class Actinomycetes; order Mycobacteriales; family Mycobacteriaceae; genus Mycobacterium; species Mycobacterium sp. UNC410CL29Cvi84. The sequence continues at coordinate 170,788 of NZ_JMLM01000012.1, read as the reverse complement.
GTCGCAACCGGACCGCCTGCTCGGCCGGCCGGTCGGGCCGCGCGCCTGATGGCACCACGCAAGTCACTGGTCATGGGAGCCAGTGGCTTCCTGGGCTCCCACGTGACGCGCCAGCTCGTCGAGCGCGGCGACGACGTCCGGGTGCTGCTGCGGGAGACCAGCCCGACCCGCGGCATCGACGACCTCGACGTCGAGCGGTGCTACGGAGACATTTTCGACGACGACGCGGTGCGGGCCGCGATGGCCGATCGGGACGTCGTCTTCTACTGCGTCGTCGACGCCCGGGCCATGCTGCCGGACCCGGCGCCGTTGTTCCGTACCAATGTCGACGGACTGCGGCGGGTGCTGGACATCGCGGTCGACGCCGATCTCGACAAGTTCGTGTTCGTGAGCACCATCTGCACCATCGCCGTCAGTGACGACGGGTCGGTCGTCACCGAGGACACGCCGTTCAACTGGGCCGACAAGGGTGGCGACTACGTCCGATCACGGCGTGCCGCAGAACAACTCGTGCTGGAGGCGGCGGCGCAACGGGGACTGCCGGCCGTCGCGATGTGTGTGTCGAACACCTATGGCCCGCGGGACTGGCAGCCGACGCCGCACGGCGAGATCGTGGCGCGTACCGCGGCCGGCCGGATGCGGTTCTATGCCTCGGACGCGGCCGCGGAAGTGGTCGGTATCGAGGACGCCGCCCGCGCGCTGCTCCTGGCCGCCGAGCACGGCCGCGTGGGGGAGCGGTACATCATCTCGGAGAGCTACCTGCCGCTGCGCACCATCCTGGAGACGGCGGCCGACGAAACCGGCGTCCGGCCACCGCGATTCGGGGTCCCCAAGGCCGCGATGTACGCGGGTGCCTACGCCACGGAGCCGCTGCGTGCGGTACGCCCGGGCAAGATTCCGCCGTTGGTCACCATTACGCGGCTGCTGCACATGACGTCACCGGCCGACAACGGCAAGGCGCGGCGGGAGCTGGGCTGGGAACCGGAGCCGACGGTGAATGCGATTCGCCGTGCGGCCCGGTTCTACGCCGACAATCAGTTGGCCTGATCGGCTGGCTGCTCGAACGTCATGGCCTCGAGATTCCAGTACCCGCGCAGGTTGGTGATGAGTCCCGCGGCATTGACCTTGTAGGTGAAGACGCCGCGGACGCTGGCCACGAAGCCGTTCGGGAATTCGGTGCGCAGCACCAGGATGTAGGCGATCTCGTCGGGTGAGCTCGACGGGAACGTCTCCTCACACGTGACCGTCAGCTGGTTCGGCCCGATGTTGGTGTCGTAGAAGGCGGCGAGCGCCTCCTTGCCCTTCACTCCCGTGCCGTCGGGGTTGGTGACGGCCTCGCCGATCGGGTCTTCGACGACGATGTCGTCGGCCATCAGGGCCAGCCAGCCCTCGCGGTCGTGAGTCTGCACGCATCGCCACGACGACTGCGAGGCGATGACAACAGGGTTGTCGGACAAGGGTTTTCCTCCTACAGACAACGCCGAGTCGGCCTGGGAGGTGCCCCAGGCCGAATCAGCGGAAGTGGGTTCAGCGGTCGGCGTCGGTGTACCGGATGACACCGCGGATGTTGCGGCCCTCCAGCATGTCGGCGTAGCCCTCGTTGATCTGCTCCAGCTTGTACTGGCGGGTGACCATGTCGTCGAGGTTGAGGCGGCCGGCCTTGTACATGGCCAGCAGCGACGGGATGTCGTGGTGCGGGTTACCGCCGCCGAAGATGGTGCCCTGCAGGCGCTTCTGCATCAGCGTCAGCATCGACAGGTTGAGCTTCACGTCCAGGCTGGCCATGTTCGCCACCGCGGTGACCACGCAGGTGCCGCCCTTGCTGGTGATGTTCAGGTAGTTGTCGATGTCCTCGCCGTGCAGCTCACCGACGGTGACGATGGTCTTGGTGGCCATGCGGCCCTCGGTGACCTCCGCGACGCCGGCCATGGCGCTGAAGATGTCCGGGTAGGCGTGGGTGGCGCCGAACTTCAGCGCGTTGTCGCGTTTGAACTCAACGGGATCCACGACGAAGACGTTGCGGGCGCCGGCGTTCAGCGCGCCCTGGAGTGCGCCGGTACCGACACCGCCGACACCGACGATGCAGACGTCGTCACCGGGGCGGACGTCGCCGCTGCGGACGGCCGAGCCGTAGCCGGTGGTGACGCCGCAGCCGACCAGGCAGGCTACCTCGAACGGGATGGTGGGGTCGATCTTCACGACCGAGCTCTTGTGCACCACCATGTACGGGCTGAAGGTGCCCAACAGGGTCATCGGGAGGACCGGCGTGCCGTCGGCGGCGTGGACGCGGTGGGTGCCGTCGGAGACTGCGGTGCCGGTCAGCAGGTACATGCCGAGATCGCACAGGTTGCGCATGCCGGCCTGACACGACGGGCATTCACCACACGAGGGGATGAACGACAGCACGACGTGGTCGCCGACGGCGATGTGGTCGACACCGGGGCCGACCTCGACCACGATGCCCGCACCCTCATGACCACCGAGGACGGGGAATCCGGCCATCGGGATGTCGCCGGTCACCAGGTGGTGGTCCGAGTGGCACATGCCCGAGGCTTCCATCTGGATCTTGACCTCGTCCTTGACGGGGTCACCGATCTCGATCTCCTCGATCGACCACGGCTTGTTGAACTCCCAGATGAGAGCACCTTTTGTCTTCACCGCATGTGCCTTCCACTAGAACCTGTTTCAGTTAGCGTAGAGGGAAAAGTTACGTTCGTCACACCCCACCCCCAATAACCGCTCGGCTGGTTTCACCAGATCGGGACGGGAGCCTCGCCGAGGGGGTAATAGCCGGGCAGCTGCTCGCCGGCCAGGCTGCGCTGGATGCGCTGCTGCATGCCTTTCGACAGTTTTCCGGCCGTCATCAGGTCCAGGTACAGCTTCTGCACGTGGCCGAAGTCGAAGAAATCGCGCTGCCACGCGATCTTCGGTTCGCCGTCGACGTTCTCCAGCCGGAACCAGCTGCCGCCGATGCCGTAGATCTCGTATTGAACGGAATCGGTCGCTTCTGCTGAATCGTCGGCTACGCCGACAATCTGCTTCCAGAAACCGACCACCTCGCCCTGCTTGTCGTCGATCACCACCCGCTGGTACGGGTACTTCCAGCCTTCGAGGCCTTCCATTTCCAAACCGAGTGCGATGTCGCGGATTTCGGCCTTCCCGAGGCACATGACGTCCTCTTTGGGGCCGATGTTCCAGCCGTACGTGGCGTCGTCGGTGTAGAAGTCGGCCATGGGCTTCCAGTCGCCGGCGGCTTCGGCGTCGCGGTTGACCTGCAGCCACCGCTCGACCCACTCTTCGAGTTGTTCGCGGGGGAATGACGTCATTGTCTTGTCCTTTGTTTTCAGCTGATTTCGCGAATGAACAGGGCTTGCGTGGGGCACTCGGCGACGGCGCGTTCGATCTCGTCGCGCGCGTCGTCGGGTGGGGCCTCGTCGAGGATCTCGACGGTGCCGCGCTTGGGGACGTTGAAGTAGTCCGGTGCCTCCAAGGCGCACATGGCGTGGCCCTGGCACAGATCGCGGTCGACCTCAACGCGGTAGCTGCCCATTTCAGGCGCGCTTCCGGTAGCGGACGGTCGCGGGCCGGGCCAGCTGGACGACCATCTTGGAGTGGTCGTTCTGGTAGCTCTCCGGGGGCTGAGCCATCTCGAACTCGTACTCGCGCAACAGAACCGAGAAGATGGCCTTGATCTGCATCTGCGCGAAGGCGGCGCCCACGCAGCGGTGCTTGCCGGCGCCGAACGGGATCCAGGTCCACCGGTTCAGCAGGTCTTCCTGACGCGGCTTCTCGTACCGGTTCGGGTTGAAGGCGTCGGGGTCGGGGAAGTCCTCGGGAATCCGGTTGGAGATCGCCGGTGAGGCCGCCACCATCTGGCCCTTGTGGATCGGGTGCTCGGCGACTTCGAACTCGTCCTGCGCGACGCGCATCAGGATGATCAGCGGCGGGTGCAGGCGCAGGGTCTCCTTCAGGGCGTTGTCCAGGTTCGGAATCTGGCGCAGCGCATGGAAACTCACCTCCTGGCCGTCGGAGTAGAGGTCGTCGAGCTCCTGCTGGACCTTGGCGTAGAAGTCGGGGTGGCGCAGCAGTTCGATCAGCGTCCACGACGACGTGCCCGAGCTGGTGTGGTGCCCGGCGAACATCAGTGAAATGAACATGCCGGTGACCTCGTTGGCGCTGAAGCGCGGATTGCCCTCTTCGTCCTTGATCGACACGAGGACGTCGAGCAGGTCGCGATCGCTCTTGTCCGTGGGCGGGTTGGCGATTCGGCCGTTCATGACCTCCTGAACCAGCTCGACCAGGTTGGCCCGGGCCTCGTCGCGGATGCGGAAGCTCTCGATGGGCAGGTACGGGTCGACGTAGCACAGCGGATCGGTGCCGCGCTCGAGCAGGTGGTAGTAGTTCGCGAACCGCGAATCGAGCTGGTTGCGGAACTTTGGGCCGATCAGGCAGGCCGTCGAGGTGTAGATGGTGAGCTCGGAGAAGAACTCCAACAGGTCGATTTCCCCGGATTCGCCCCAGTTCTCGGTCATCCGCCGGACCTCGCGCTCGATGGTCGCGGCATGGCCCTTCATCTGCTCGCCGCGCAGCGCGGTGTTGTGCAGCATCTCGGCACGGCGTTCGGGATCGGCGTCGAACACCACGCCCTCACCGAAGATCGGGGTCATGAACGGGTAGGCCTCGGCCTGGTTGAGCTCACTGTCGCTGGAGCGGAAGAAGAACTCGTTGGCCTCGGCGCCGGTCAGCAGCACCACCTGCTTGTCGGCCAGCTGGAACCAGCCGACGTCACCGCACTCGTCGCGGACGCGCTGCATCAGGCCGATCGGGTCGGTGCGGAACTCCTCCAGGTGGCCATGCTCCTCGGCGCCACCCGAAACCCGTTGTACCTCTTTGGTAATGGTCATTTGCTCTCATTGCTCCTCGCGTCCGCGGGTTCCGGCATCCCTTGCTCGCCCAACGCGAGCGACTGACGATCCTTGGCCTCGGTCAGTGGCGCCTCGGGCTGCAGTTCCATGTTGGCGATGAACCCGCCGCGCGGGGTCTCGGCGACGAACGTGATGGCACGGGCCAGGTCGGCCGCGCGCAGGAAGTAGCTGTGGCGGGCCTGCCCCCACTTGGCCCAATCCTCAAGGGCCGGGCCGATTTTCTCGGCCGGAAGGCTCCAGCCCATGGACGTCATGGTCGGGCCGGGATGCACCACCGAGGCGCGGACACCGGTGCCTTCCAGCTCCATCTGGAAGTTGGTGACCATCGCGACCAGCCCGGCCTTCGCGGCGCCGTAGGCGCCCATGTGGGGACGCTGGCGCAGCGCCACGTCGGAGCCGACGAAGATCAGGTCGCCGCGCCGGCGCTCGACCATGCCGTCGAGAACGGCGCGGGCCATCCGGTTGGCGCCGACGAGGTGAATCTGCAACTGCTCGGCGAACTCGTCGGTGCTCATCTCGTGCAGCCGGCCGAAGTTGGTGTCACCGGCACCGGTGACCAGGACCTCGATGTCCCCGAGAGCGGCCGTCGCCTTGGCGACGAAGTTCTCGACCGATCCGGTGTCGGTGACGTCGAGCGGCAGCGCGATCGCTTCTCCGCCTTCGGCTTTGATCTGGTCGACGAGTTCCTGACACTTCTCCACCCGGCGGGCGCCGAGCGCGACCGGGAAGCCGCGCGCGGCGAGTGCCGTCGCCGTCGCGGCGCCGATGCCGGACGAGGCGCCGGCCACGATGGCAGGGCGGCGGGAAGGGTGTGGTTCGAAACGGGCCATTTAGCGTGCCTTCACTGTCATTGGGAGATGGGCAAATCCGCGTACGGAACTCGAGTGGACGCGGACGCAGTTGTCCTCGTCGACCTCGTAGCCGCGGATACGTTTGAACAGTTCGGTGAGGGCGACCCGGGCTTCCATCCGTGCCAGGTGAGCGCCCAGGCAGAAGTGCGCGCCGCTGCCGAAACTCACGAGCTTCGAACCGATGTCACGGCCGATGCGGTATTCGTCGGGCGCCTCGAACACCCGCTCGTCGCGGTTGGCCGAGCCGGCCAGCAGAATCAGCACGTCACCGGCGGGGACGGTGGTGCCGTAGAACTCGAGGTCCTCGACGACGGCCCGGGCCAGGAGCTGGCTGGAGGTGTCGTAGCGCAGCGTCTCCTCGATCCACGGCGAGATCAGCTCGTGGTCGTCGAAGACCGGCGCCAGTTGGTCGGGGTTCTGGTATCCCCAGTAAGCCGCATTGGCAAGCAGTTTCGTGGTCGTCTCGTTACCGGCGATGACCATCAAGAACAGGAACGCCATGATCTCGTCGTCGGTGAGCTTGTCGCCGTCGATCTCGGCCTCCACCAGCGCGGAGGTGAGGTCGTCGGACTGATTCTTGCGGCGCTGCTTGACCATGTCGGCGTAGTACATCAGCAGCTCACCCGATGCGGCCATAGCGGATGCCGGGACGTCGGCCGTCCCGTCTTCGCGATGCATCACGCCGTCGGCCAGCGCGCGGATGCGCACGCGGTCTTCTTGCGGGACGCCCATCAGCTCACTGATGACGTCCATCGGCAGCTTGCCGGCGAAATCGTCGACGTAGTCAAAGGTGTTGTGCTGCAGCGCCTCATCGAGATGCTGGACGGCGATCTCGGTGACCCGGCCCTCCAGCTCACGGATGCGCCGTGGGGTGAAGCCCTTGGAGACCAAGGTGCGCAGCCGCAGGTGCGCCGGATCGTCAAGGGCCAGGAACGACATCACGCGGTGGGCTTCGTCGTTGCGCGAGATCGGGTCCAGCGAGACGCCGTGCTTGTTGGACAGCGCGGTGCTGTTCCGGAAACCGCGCAGCACGTCTTCGTGGCGGGACAGGGCCCAGAAGTTGAGCTTTTCGTTCCGGTAGATCGGCGCCTCGTCCCGCAGGCGCCGGTAGTACGGGTACGGGTCCTCGTGGAAGTCGTAGCTGTACGGGTCGATCAGCAGCTCCACTTGCCGGGGCGAGCGAAGCGACGGGGATGGGTTTGTCGTCACGCGTTGTCTCCCACGATGAGTCCGACGACATAGGACAGCCGGTCGGCGATCTGGTGATAGGTGTAGACGCCGCTGCCGGCGTTGACGAGCGCACCGAAGTACGTCATCTCGAGGGCCGACAGCAGGCGCGGATCGGCGTCGGGGCCGACGGCTGAGCGGATGCGTTTGTGGATTTCGCCACCGATGCGGTCGCGCACCTTGCGGACCGTCTCGTCGTCGCCGGACAGTAGGGCCGTCGTGCAGGCGGCCGCCACCCCCGGTTCGTCGGCGACCACGAGCGCGAGGCTGCGCAGTGCCTGCTCGACGCGGCTGGCCCTCGTCTGGTTCACGTCGGTGAAGTAGGGCACCTGCCGAACCATGTCCAGGTACACCTCGGCGATGAGGTGGTTCTTGGACGAGAAGTAGGTGTAGGCGGTAGCCGGCGCGACCTTGGCGCGTGCCGCGACGGCCCGCACCGTCAGATCGGCGTAGGACGATTCCCGCAGCATCTCGCGACCGGCGGCCAGGACCTTCTGGAAGGTTTCCTCCTGGCGGCGGTTGCGCGGCTGGTCGTCCGCTTCTTGGCCGGTGCTTGTGAGGGCGGCCACTGCATCGCTGGACACATGTCCAAGTTAGCCGATGGCGCGGTACGGAAGCAAGAAGTGCATGAAAAAAGCCTGTTAAACGGGCATTTATGCCGCGGTTTCGGTTGCCGATCTCGTCGGACTCTTGCCACTCGGTGGCGCGTGCGGTTATGGTTCGACTGAACGTTGTCGGACAGCTGTCCAGTAAACATCAGATCGCTGGACGTCGTCCCGAAGGCAGGAGCGCAGATGACCTTGTTGGGTGACGGCGAAAGTCGCCTTCTCATCGACGGAAAATTGGTGCCGGGTTCGCGAGGCACGTTCCCGACCGTCAATCCCGCGACCGAGGAAGTCCTCGGGGTGGCGGCCGACGCCACGGTCGGCGACATGGTGGACGCCATCGACGCCGCCCGCCGGGCTTTCGACGAGACCGACTGGTCCACCAACGTGGAGCTTCGCGTGCGGTGTCTGCGGCAGCTACAGCAGGCCATGCGCGACCACGCCGATGAATTGCGCGAACTGACCATCTCGGAGGTCGGTGCGCCCCGGATGCTGACCGCCGGAGCGCATTTGGACGGCCCGGTCGAAGACCTCAGCTTCGCCGCCGACACCGCGGAGAGCTACCAGTGGACCACCGACCTGGGACATGCCACGCCGCAAGGGATTCCGACCAACCGGACCATCGCCCGCGAGGCCGTCGGGGTCGTCGGTGCCATCACGCCGTGGAACTTCCCGCACCAGATCAATCTGGCCAAGGTCGGCCCGGCACTCGCGGCGGGCAACACCCTGATCCTCAAGCCCGCACCCGACACCCCGTGGGTCGCCGCGGTGCTCGGCGAACTGATCACCCAGCACACCGACTTCCCGGCGGGCGCCATCAACATCATCACGTCCCGGGACCACGGCGTCGGTGCCTTGCTGTCGAAACACGCTGACGTGGACATGGTTTCGTTCACCGGCTCGACCGCCACCGGCCGCGCCGTGATGACCGACGCCGCGGAGACCATCAAGAAGGTGTTCCTGGAACTCGGTGGCAAGTCGGCATTCCTGGTGCTCGACGACGCCGATGTCGCCGCCGCGTGCGCGATGGCCGCGTTCACGGCGTCGATGCACGCCGGCCAGGGGTGCGCGATCACCACCCGGCTCGTGGTGCCGAGGGCCCGCTACGACGAGGCCGTTGCGGCCGCCGCCGGCACGATGGGCGGCATCAAGCCCGGTGATCCGTCCAGCCCGCGCACCGTCTGCGGGCCGGTGATCTCGGCCCGCCAGCGTGACCGGGTGCAGGGCTACCTCGACCTCGCCCTCCAGGAAGGTGGCACGTTCGCCTGTGGTGGCGGCCGGCCGGCCGACCGCGACAGGGGCTTCTTCATCGAGCCGACCGTCATTGCCGGCCTGGACAATTCGGCTCGCGTCGCCCGCGAGGAGATCTTCGGGCCCGTGCTCACCGTCATCGCCCACGACGGCGACGACGACGCCGTCCGCATCGCCAACGACTCGCCGTACGGCCTGTCCGGCACGGTGTTCTCGGCCGACCCGCAGCGGGCGGCCGGCGTGGCGGCGCGGCTGCGGGTCGGCACCGTCAACGTCAACGGCGGCGTCTGGTACTCCGCCGACGCACCGTTCGGCGGATACAAGCAGTCCGGCAACGGGCGGGAGATGGGCATCGCCGGGTTCGAGGAATACCTGGAGACCAAGTGCATCGCCACGCTGGCCACGTAGGCGTCAGCGTCCCAAAACCATTGGCTCACACGAAGTAGACGAGAGGACATCATGAGCAGGTTCGAGAACAAGGTCGCGATCGTGACCGGCGCGGGCGGCGGCATCGGCCAGGTCTACGCCGAGGCGTTGGCCCGCGAGGGTGCCGCCGTCGTCATCGCCGATATCAACGTCGAAGGCGCCGAGAAGGTGGCCGCCGGCATCAAGGCCGACGGCGGAAAGGCGCTGGCCGTGCGGGTCGACGTATCGGACATCGACTCCGCCAATGACATGGCCGCCCAGGCCGTCGCGGAGTTCGGCGGCATCGACTACCTGGTGAACAACGCCGCGATCTTCGGCGGCATGAAGCTCGACGGCCTGCTGACCGTCGACTGGGACTACTACCGCAAGTTCATGAGCGTCAACCTCGACGGGGCGCTGGTGTGTACGCGCGCGGTTTTCCCGCACATGGAGAAGCGCGGCGGCGGGGCCATCGTCAACCAGTCCTCGACTGCCGCATGGGTTTACGCCAATTTCTACGGTCTGGCCAAGGTCGGCGTCAACGGCCTGACGCAGCAGCTCTCCCGTGAGCTGGGGTGGCGCAACATCCGGATCAACGCGATCGCGCCGGGCCCCATCGACACCGAGGCCAACCGCAGCACCACGCCGCAGGCCATCGTCAAGCAGATCGTCCAGACCCTGCCGCTGGCGCGGATGGGCACGCCCGAGGATCTCGCCGGCATGTGCCTGTTCCTGCTGTCCGACGAGGCCAGCTGGATCACCGGGCAGATCTTCAACGTCGACGGCGGACAGATCATCCGGTCATGAGTTCGGATGTGAAACTGGGCTATATCGGCCTGGGCAACCAGGGCGCACCGATGGCCAAGCGACTGGCCGAATGGCCCGGCGGGCTGACCGTTTTCGACATGCGCGCCGAGGCCATGGCGCCGTTCGCCGAGCTCGGCGCCACCCTGGCCGACAGCATCGCCGAGGTCGCCAAGGCCGATGTCATCAGCGTGACGGTGCTCAACGACGAGCAGGTCCGTGACGTCGTGGCGCAGTTGGCCGAGCATGCCGAACCCGGTACCGTCATCGCGATCCACTCCACCATCGAACCCACCACTGCAGTCGAACTGGCCGAGCAGTTGCGGCCCAAAGGGATTCACATCGTCGACGCGCCGGTGAGCGGCGGCGCCCATGCGGCGAGCAAGGGTGAGCTGGCCGTGATGGTCGGCGCCGACGACGACGCCTACGACAAGGTCAAGCCAGTCTTCAAGCAGTGGGCGTCGCTGGTGGTGCGGGCCGGCGAGCCGGGCGCGGGCACCAAGATGAAGCTGGCGCGGAATATGCTGACGTTCATCGGTTTTGCCGCGGCATGTGAGGCGCAGAAGCTGGCCGAGGCATCGGGCATCGATCTGCAGAAGCTGGGGCGCGTCGTCCGGCACAGTGACGCGCAGTCCGGTGGACCCGGCGCCATCATGGCGCGCGACGACACCAAGCCGCTGGCGCCCGACCACTTCCTCTACAACATGTTCGTCCACACCCGCGGGCTGGCGGAGAAGGATCTGTCGCTGGCACTCGGGCTGGGTTCGACTGTGGGAGTGGACCTTCCGCTTGCCGAGCTGGCGCTGGCCAACCTCGCCGAGGGCCTCGGCGTACCGCACCCGAAGGAGTCATGATGGACGAGCTGCGCGCCAAGGGCCTGGCGAAGATGAACGAGGTCTACGGCTGGGAGATGCCCAACATCGAGGGCGACCCGTACTTCGACCTCACCGTGGATCACCTGTTCGGCACCATCTGGAGCAAGCCCGGCCTGTCCATGCGGGAGAAGCGGCTGATGACGTTCACGTGCGTCACCGCCGTCGGCTCGCAGGACCTGGCCGAGATCCAGATCAACGCCGCCTTGCTCAACGAGGAATTCACCGAAGCCGAGCTCAAGGACATCGGCATCTTCCTGACCCAGTACCTCGGCTTCCCACTCGGTTCGGCGTTCAACGGCGCGGTGTCCAAGGTGGTTGCCAGACGGCGTAAGGCGGCCGAGAAAGGCGTGGGGGAGGATCGCAAGGCCAACGTCAACGCCGCGGTCAGGATGAACACCGGGAGCGAGCTCGATGACAAGTAGGTACGCGTCGCTGTCGCGAGCTGAGCTCGCGGCGCTGGTGCCGGAGCTGCTGCTCATCGGCCAGCTCATCGATCGCGCCGGAATGGCCTGGTGCATCGTCGAATTCGGTCGTGAGGAGATGCTGCAGGTCGCCATCGAGGAGTGGGCCGGGTCCAGCCCGCTCTACACCAAGCGCATGCAGAAGGCGCTGAAATACGAAGGCGTCGACGTCATCACGATCTTCAAGGGCCTGCAGCTCGACATCGGCGCGCCGCCGCAGTTCATGGACTTCCGGTACACCGTGCACGACCGCTGGCACGGCGAATTCCACCTCGACCACTGCGGTGCCCTCATGGACGTCGAGCCCATGGGTCCCGACTACGTGCGCGGCATGTGCCACGACATCGAGGACCCGACGTTCGATGCGACGGCCCTGGCCACCAACCGGCGCTGCCAGGTGCGGCCCATCCACCGGCCGCCGCGGGTCCCGGCGGACCGGACCCCGGCCTGCGCGTGGACCGTCATCATCGACGAGTCGTACCCCGAGGTCGGCTTCATCCCGCAGCTCGACATCATCGGCGCGACAAACGCTTACCGCTGCGAGCTCGACGACATCGATCCCGCGGACGAGGGCCGGGCCGACTACTCCGGTCCGCTGGTGAGCGACGTCGATTTCTCGGAGTTCTCGCACTCGGCGCTGGTGCGCATCGCCGACGAGGTGTGTCTGCAGATGCACCTGCTGGTGTTGTCCTTCGCGCTCGCCGTGCGGGCCCGCTGCAACGGCGACGTCGACAAGGAACGGTCCATCCGGACCAAGTCCCTCATCGGCATCTCCGGGGTCGCGGCCGAACGCATCCAGAAGGTGTTGGGGTTGCCGGCCGATGCCGCCGGTGCCCTGCGGGTACTGGAGCTGCATCCGCTCCTCAACCCGGCCGCCTATGTCTCCGTTGATGTTTCGGGCGACGAGGCGCACGTACACCCGTCGCCGGCGCACGAGGACGGTGCGTGGATCACGCTGGTGTCGCCGGAGTCCGAACTGCCGTTGCAGGCCGTCGCGACGGCCGTCAACCCGCTGCTACGGGCCGAGGTTTCGGGTGACGCCACCGACTGGAGCGTCCGGTTCGTCGAAACCGACACCCCGGCAAAGGAACTCGGCGAGGTCTCGGTGTGCAAGGTCAGTAGCGGGGCCGCGTGGGTGTTTGAAGAACGCAAGTCCCTGCCGTTGACGGTGGTGTAGGGGTCGCTCAGAAGTCGTCGAACTCGCTGTCGAGGCTCTGGATTCGGCCGGCGACTCCCGACAGGTCGGTGTGGGAGCGCTGGATGATGTCGGCGACGTCGCCGCTGGCCTTGCCGATCGCCGACCACAGCGCGTGGTCGGCGGCAGCGGTCGGCGTCTTCTTCGATTCGTCGGCGAGGTCGGTCACCCACCGCTTGAGCGCGTCGAGTTCGCGCCGTCCGCCGTTGACCACGTCCGCGGACCGCTCGAGTTCATCGCCCACCCGCTTGTCGAGTTCGGCCAGCCGGCCGAGGGCCTGGGCGTGCTTGGCGTTGGCGTCGGCGTAGCGGTCGGCCGCACCGCCGGTCCAGTGCGAACCGGGATCCGCGGCCTTCACCTGATCCTGCAGGTCACGCAACTGCTCGCTCTTGTCGAACTCGGAGCGGTCGTGCGGAACGCCCTCGCCGAAGGTCGCGCGGGCCCGCTCCCACATCAGCAGGAAGGCATCCAGCGGCTCCACCGGTGCGGACCTCCTCGCGTGCGTCGGGCCTGCCCAGTTTAGGACGAGCCGACCAGCTACTAGGGTGTGGCTGTGCGCGTCCTCGTGATCGGCTCCGGTGCCCGTGAACATGCCCTGCTGCTCGCCCTGAGCCGCGACCCCCAGGTGGACTACCTGGCCGTCGCTCCCGGCAATGCCGGTACCTCCGCCGTCGCCGAGCAACACGACGTCGACATCACCGCCGCCGACGAGGTCGTTGCGCTGGCCAAGAAGCTGACGGCCGACCTGGTCGTGATCGGACCCGAGGTGCCGCTGGTGCTCGGTGTCGCCGACGCGCTGCGGGCAGCCGGTATCGCAACCTTCGGGCCGTCCAAGGACGCCGCCCGCATCGAAGGTTCGAAGGCGTTCGCCAAGGACGTCATGTCCGCCGCCGGCGTTCGCACCGCGACGAGCGAGATCGTCGACAACCCCGCTCACCTCGACGCCGCACTGGACCGCTTCGGGCCGCCCGCCGGCCAGCAGGCCTGGGTCGTCAAGGACGACGGTCTGGCCGCAGGCAAGGGCGTCGTCGTCTCCGCCGACCGGGAGGCCGCCCGCGCCCACGCCGCCGAACTGCTTGAATCCGGCCACCCGGTGCTGCTCGAGTCGTTCCTCGACGGGCCCGAGGTGTCACTGTTCTGCGTTGTCGACGGCGAGACCGTGGTGCCGCTGCTGCCCGCGCAGGACTTCAAACGCGTCGGCGACAACGACAGCGGACCCAACACCGGTGGCATGGGCGCCTACACGCCGCTGCCATGGCTGCCCGCCGCAGTCGTCGATCAGATCGTCGACGAGGTCGTCAAACCCGTTGCCGCGGAACTGGTCCGGCGGGACAGCTCCTTCTCGGGCCTGCTGTACGCGGGTCTGGCCATCACGTCGAACGGCCCTGCCGTCGTCGAATTCAACTGCCGCTTCGGCGATCCCGAGACCCAGGCGGTCTTGGCGCTGCTCCAGACGCCGCTGGGCACGCTGCTGAACGCCGCCGCCACCGGAACCCTGGACGCGATCGGTCCGCTGCAGTGGCAGGACGGTTCGGCCGTGACGGTCGTCGTCGCCGCCGAGAACTACCCGGGACGCCCCCGCGTCGGCGACGTCATCACCGGATCGGAGACCGCCGGCGTGCTGCACGCGGGCACCACCCGCCGCGACGACGGCAGCGTCGTCTCCTCCGGCGGCCGGGTGCTGTCGGTGGTCGGTACCGGTGCCGACCTGGCGGCCGCGCGCGCCGAGGCCTACCGGATCATCGAGTCGATCCGCTTGCCGGGCAGCCACTTCCGCACCGACATCGGCCTCGCCGCCGCCGAAGGCCGCATCTCCCTCTAGGGATTCGTGCACGATTTTCCGCGGTGCGCGCGGAAAATCGTGCACAAATCACTGGACGAGGAGCGGGGCGAGCCAGGAAATCTCGGCCGGCAGCTGCGCGCTCCAGAACGAGCCGTCGTGCCCGCCGGGAGAGAAGCCACCCGCCGCGCCGTTCGGCAGCTGCGCGATGAACTGTTTGGTCGCCGAGTAGAACGGGTCACTGTCACCGCAGTCGATGCGGATCGGGATACCGGCCAGCCCGGGCAGACCCCACACCGAGTTGGCCGCGTAATCGGCCGCGCCGTCGAACGCGCCCGGGGCCGTCGCACCCGATGACGTCCACAACGCCGGGCTGACGGCACAGATCGCCGCGGTACGGGCCGCGCCCAGCCGGGCGCCCAGCAGCAGCGCGCCGTAGCCGCCCATGGACCAGCCGAGAAAACCCACCCGCGAGGTGTCGAGGCCCTGCGAGGCCAGCATCGGGATCAGCTCGTCGAGCACCATCGCGCCCGAATCCTCGCCGGACGCCCGCTTGTGCCAGTAGCCGCCGCCACCGTCGACGGCGACAACCGCGAACGGCGGCAGCCCCGCGGACACGGCCTGTGCCAGCCCCTGTTCGACACCGCCGGCCATCACCGTCGCGGCGTCGCTGCCTTTGCCATGAAGCGCGATGACGGGCCGCAGCGGGGCGGTCTGGCCCGGCGGGCGGGCGATGGCCCAGTTGGTCGAGATGCCGCCGCGGGCCTGCGAGACGAAGGAACCGGTCACGTAGGTCGGCGCCGGATCCGCGACGGCCGGAGGCGGCGCCAGCGGCACCCCGACGCTCGTCATGGTCACCGGGTTCGCGGTGACCGTCGGGCGGCCCGACGTCGACCCCAGCGCGAACGCGCCGGCGGCCCCTGCGGCGGCGCCGGCTCCGAGACGGAGGACGGCGCGTCGGCTCAGCTCTGCCATGGCCGCCATCATGCCATCGGCCGCAGCCCGTCATTCCTGAGTAATGCCTAATGGATTACGTGAAATCGTGATCGCCGCGTGACCATTCCTGGCAGCATTTACAGCGTGATGACAGCAGTCACCCCGAAGGGGGAACGGCGACGGTATGCGCTGGTCAGCGCGGCCGCCGAGCTGCTGTGTGAAGGCGGCTTCGACGCCGTCCGGCACCGCGCCGTGGCGCAGCGGGCCGGGCTGCCGCTGGCCTCCACGACGTACTACTTCTCGTCCCTCGACGACCTCATCGAAAAGGCGGTCGAGCACGTCGGAGAATCGGAATCCCAGCAGCTGCGCATGCGCGTCTCGGCGTTGTCGCGGCGTCGCCGCGGCGCGGACGCGACGGCGGACCTGCTGGTCGACCTGCTGGTCGGTGACGGTAACCGGGCGTCCGACCAGTTGATCTCCCGCTACGAGCGGTACATCGCCTGCGCCCGTCAGCCCGGGCTGCGCGACGTGCAGCGGCGCATTCTCAAGCAGCGGTCCGAGGCCGTTGTCGAGGTCGTGGAGCGGTCCGGGCGCTCGGTACGCGCCGAACTGCTCACGGCCCTGGTCTGCGCCGTGGACGGGGCGGTAGTGGCGTCGATGGTGAGCGACGGCGACGGTCCGCGCGCGACGGCCCGGGCGACCCTCGTGGACGTCATCGACGTCCTGGCCCCCTTCGACCAGGAACGCCGGGTCGCCCTGTAAGCGGGCTTAGTAGGCTGTAGTTCCGTGAGCATCCCCAACGTGCTGGCCAATCGTTACGCCAGCGACGAGATGGTGGCCATCTGGTCCCCGGAGAACAAGATCGTCGCCGAACGCCGGCTGTGGCTGGCCGTGCTGCGCGCGCAGTCCGAACTGGGCGTGACCGTGCCGGCCGGCGTCGTCGAGGACTACGAGCGGGTGCTGGAACAGGTCGACCTGGGTTCGATCGCCGCGCGGGAGCGTGTCACCCGGCACGACGTCAAGGCGCGCATCGAGGAGTTCAACGCGCTGGCCGGCCACGAGCACGTCCACAAGGGCATGACGAGCCGCGACCTCACCGAGAACGTCGAGCAGTTGCAGATTCGGCAGTCGCTGGAGCTGGTGTTCTCGCACGGCGTCGCGGTGGTGGCCCGGCTGGCCGAACGCGCCGCGCTGTACCGCGACCTGGTGATGGCCGGCCGCTCGCACAACGTGGCGGCGCAGGCCACCACCCTGGGCAAGCGGTTCGCCTCGGCCGCCGAGGAGACGCTGATCGCGCTGACCCGGCTGCGGGAACTGATCGACCGGTACCCGCTGCGCGGCATCAAGGGCCCGATGGGCACGTCGCAGGACATGTTGGACCTGTTCGACGGTGACGCCTCGCGGCTGGCGGACCTGGAGCGCCGGGTGGCCGAATTCCTGGGATTCACCGAGGTTTTCACGTCCGTCGGCCAGGTGTACCCGCGGTCGCTGGACCACGACGTGCTGTCCGCGCTGGTGCAGCTGGGCGCCGGTCCGTCGTCGTTCGCGCACACCATCCGGCTGATGGCCGGCCACGAACTGGCCACCGAGGGCTTCGCACCCGGGCAGGTCGGCTCGTCGGCCATGCCGCACAAGATGAACACCCGCTCGTGCGAGCGCGTCAACGGCCTGCAGGTCGTGCTGCGCGGCTACGGCTCGATGGCCGCGGAACTGGCTGGCGCGCAATGGAATGAGGGTGACGTCTTCTGCTCGGTGGTGCGCCGCGTCGCGCTGCCCGACGCATTCTTCGCGATCGACGGGCAGACCGAGACGTTCCTGACGGTGCTCGACGAGTTCGGCGCCTACCCGGCCGTGATCCAGCGCGAGCTGGACCGCTACCTGCCCTTCCTGGCGACGACCCGCATTCTGATAGCCGCGGTGCGCGCCGGCGTCGGCCGCGAGACCGCGCACGAGGTCATCAAGGAGCATGCGGTCGCGGTCGCGCTCGCGATGCGCGAAAAGGGTTTGGAGCCCGACCTTCTGGACCGGCTGGCCGCCGATCCGCGGCTGCCGCTGGACCGCGTCGAGCTCGACGCGGCACTGGCCGACAAGCAGGCGTTCAGCGGTGCGGCCGGCGACCAGGTCGACGCCGTCGTCGCCGCGGTGGACCGCCTGGTGGCGCAGTACCCGGAGGCGGCCAAGTACACCTCGGGCGCCATCCTGTGACCTTGGCGGGAAGCTTGGCCGGGGTTGACCTGACCGACCTCGACAACTTCGCGTCGGGCTTCCCACACGAGCTGTTCGCGCGGCACCGCGCGGAAGCTCCGGTGTACTGGCACGAGCCGACCGAGAACACCCCCGACGGCGAGGGCTTCTGGTCGGTGGCCACTCACGCGGAAACCCTTGCGGTGCTGCGTGATCCGGTCACGTACTCGTCGGTGACGGGCGGTACGCGGCCGTTTGGCGGGACCCTGATCCAGGACCTGTCGATCGCCGGCCAGGTGCTGAACATGATGGACGATCCGCGGCACGCGGAGATCCGGCGGCTGGTGTCGTCGGGGCTGACGCCGCGGATGATCGCGCGGGTCGAGGATGACCTGCGTGCCCGCAGCCGGGCGCTGCTGGATGCGGTGTCGCCGGGGGTGCCGTTCGACTTCCTGGTCGACATCGCGGCCGAGCTGCCCATGCAGATGATCTGCATCCTGATGGGTATCCCGGAGTCGCAACGGCATTGGCTGTTCGAGGCCATCGAGCCGAGTTTCGATTTCGGCGGTTCCCGCAAGGCCGCCATCACCCGGTTGTCCGTGGAGGAAGCCGGCTCCCGGATGTACAACTTCGGCATGGAGCTGATCGCATCCAAGCGGGCCGAGCCCACCGACGACATGCTGTCGGTGGTGGCCAACGCCGAAGGCGCGTCAGACCTCGAGGTGTATCTGTTCTTCAACCTGCTGTTCAGCGCGGGCGCCGAGACCACCCGAAACTCGGTGGCCGGCGGGCTGCTGGCGTTGTGCGAGAACCCCTCTCAGCTGGCGCGGCTGCGCGCCGACCTGTCGCTGCTGCCGTCCGCGATCGAGGAGATGGTGCGCTGGACCTCGCCGTCGCCGTCGAAGCGGCGCACCGCCACGCGGGCGGTGTCGCTGGGCGGTTGCGATATCGAGGCGGGGCAGAAGGTGGTGGTCTGGGAAGGTTCGGCCAACCGCGACGAGCTCGTGTTCGCCGACCCGATGACGTTCGACGTGGCGCGCAAACCCAACCCGCACTTGGGATTCGGGCAGGGCCTGCACTACTGCCTGGGCGCCAACCTGGCCCGCCTGGAGCTGCGGGTGCTGTTCGAGGAGCTGCTCACCCGGTTCCCGGACATCCAGGTCGTCGAGCCACCCGAGTGGACCCGCAGCAACCGGCACACCGGGCTCCGCCACCTCTGGGTGTCCCTGTCGTGATTTGTGCACGAAAATCCGCGGGTAGCGCGGAAAATCGTGCACAATCACGACTTTTCGAGGGTGAATTGATTGACGTCGACCTGGCGCAGCCGGAACAACTTCGCGCACCCGGTCAGGTATTTCATGTACCGGTCGTAGACCTCGACCGATTGCACTGCGATGGCTTCGTCGCGGTGTGATTCCAGGGCCTCGGCCCAGAGGTCGAGGGTTCGCGCGTAGTGCGGCTGCAGTGACTGGACTCTCGTCACCTTGAATCCGGCCGCCGCGGCGTGCTGACGGACCATCGGGCCGGACGGCAGCCGGCCGCCCGGGAAAATCTCGGTCATGATGAACTTGACGAACCGCAGCAGGTCGATCGTGACGGGCAGGTTCGTGTAACGCGGATCGGTGGTGCAGATGGTGTGCAGCAGCATGACGCCGTCGGGCGGGAGAGCGTCGTAGGCCATCTGGAAGAACGCCGGATAGCGTTCGTGACCGAAATGCTCGAACGCGCCGATGGAAACGATCCGGTCGACCGTTCCGTCGTATTGTTCCCAGCCGCCGAGGAGGACGCGACGGGAGCGGGTGGTGTCCATGTCGTCGAAGAGCCGCTCGACGTGGGTGGCCTGGTTCTTGGACAAGGTGAGGCCGATGACGTTCACGTCGTACTTCTCGATGGCGCGGCGCATGGTGGCGCCCCAGCCGCAGCCGATGTCGAGCAGCGTCATTCCTGGTCTGAGGCCGAGTTTTCCGAGGGCGAGGTCGATCTTGGCGGTTTGGGCCTGTTCGAGCGTCATGTCGTCGCGCTCGAAGTATGCGCAGCTGTAGGTCTGGCTGGGGTCCAGGAACAGTCTGAAGAAGTCGTCGGATAGGTCGTAGTGGGCTTGAACGTCCGCGAAATGCGGTTGAAGTTTATGCGCCATGATGTTCCTTCCTGGCGGTTGGGCTGGATTCAGTGCTCCATGAAAAGCATTGAATTGCAACGGATATCGATGTGACAGTGTGATCCCGTCACATCGGCGGCATCAGGACCGAGTCGATCATGTACACCGTGGCATTCGCGGTCTTGACTCCGCCGCACACCAGCGCGGCGTCATTGACTTTCAGTCCTGCGCCGTCGCCGGTGACGCTCACCGGCGAGCTCTCGAGGGTGGTGTGGGTGCCGGCCACCGCCGCAGGCGAGAGTTGGCCTTGTACAACGTGATACGTGAGGATTTTGGTCAGGGTGGCGGAGTCCGTCTTGAGTGAATCCAGGGTCGCTGCCGGCAACTTCTTGAAGGCATCATCGGTGGGCGCGAAAACGGTGTATTGGCCATCGTTCAGCGTCGCGACCAGGTTGACGTTCGGGTTCAGCTTGCCCGACAGCGCCGCCGTCAGCGTGGTCAACATCGGATTGTCGGAGGCTGCCGTCGCGACCGGGTGCAAGCCCATCCCGGCGACCGAACCCGGCCCGGTGGGCACCTGCTGCGCGTAGGCCTGGCAACCAGTGCCCACGAGCGCCGTGACGGGCGGAGCCGATGTCACTGCCGTGGCAGCACTTGGCATTGAGGCCATGTTCGTACTCGGCGCAGCCGAGGGTGCCGATTTGGTGCCGGCGTCCGAACACGCTGATAAGCCGACGACGGCGACAATCGACATGCCGGCGGCCGCGATGTGTGAATAGCGAGGGTGTTGCATCCGGGTCTCCTTTGTGCGGACGACTGCCGCCGTGGTTTGTTCTTTGTTTACTGATTCGGAACCCCGGCGCCTTTGGATGGGTCTGCGGGCAGATGGAATGAGGTTTGTCCGCCAACATGATTCGACTTAAGGGAGGAAGCGGCCAGATTCGGGTAACCGAAGACACCGAATTCGCTGCCGCACCCATCCGGGCTGCCCTTGGCTCCGAACCACTCCTGCGACCCGCGCGTGATGGCTCGGGCGTCGGACGAGAGTGAGACCACATGACGCAGCGATTTGACGTGGCGATCGTGGGCGGCGGACCGGCCGGTGCCGCCGCGGCGTGGCAGGCGGCGCAGGCCGGGGCCCGTGTGCTGGTACTCGACAAGGCTGAGTTCCCCCGCGACAAGCCGTGTGGCGACGGCCTGACGCCCCGGGCCGTCAGCTACATCCAGAAGATGGGACTTGCCGAGCAGGTTGCGAAGTTCCACCGTGTCAATCGAGCCACCGTCTACAGTCCGAGCCGTTGGGACCTGGCATTTCCGGACCGCCCGGGGATGCCTGATCACGGTCACGTGGCGCGTCGACTGGATCTGGACTTGATGCTGCTCGACCGGGCCGAGTTCTGCGGGGCGCAGGTGCGCCGCGGCGCAGAGGTGGCCGGGCCCATCATCGATTTCGGTGGGCGGGTCGCCGGAGTGATCCTCAAGACCGGGGAACGGGTCGCTGCCGATGCCGTAATCGCCGCTGACGGCGCCCATTCGCCGATCAAGCGGGCACTGGAACTCAAGTCGCGCTACAACGGCTACGCGGCGATCGCGATTCGCGCAGAAATGTCGGCGGAACGCCCGGATGTCGATTCTCTTGACGTACACCTGCAGCTCAGATTCGAGGGCGATCAGCTGCCGGGCTATGGCTGGGTATTCCCGCTCGGAGGCGGCCGGGTCAACGTCGGCCTGGGTTACGTCAACAGCTACAAGAAGTGGCGACAGATCAATGCGACGCGGCTGCTGGGCGAGTTCCTCGCCGGGCTGCCTGCCGAGTGGAATCTACCGGCGATCGATGAATTGATGAAAGCCAAAGCCGTGCAAGCATGGCGGCTCCCAATGGGTTTCACCGCCTGGCCCCCGTGGCGGCCGGGCGTCCTTTTCGCCGGCGACGCCTTGGGCGCGGCGCGCCCCGCCTCAGGTGCGGGAATCTCGAAGGCCCTGCAGTCCGGTCTGGCAGCCGGTGAGTGCGCTGTCGCGGCGCTGACCAATGGCGGCCCAGGCGATTTCACCAACTACGCCCAGCGGGTAGAGGAGGCGTGGGGTACGGAATACCGCCGCGGCCGGTGGTTCCACAAGTTGGTCGGTGTACCGGCGATCGCGGCCGCCGGCGTGCGCACACTCGACGTCGTCAGCAATCCGTCCGTGCGCGCGAGACTGCTGTTCTGGGAGCAATGGTCCAACGCTCAGAGCTAGCGGGTGATACGCAGTGGCCCAGTGTATTTGGCGTGTGACAGCGTGCGACCGGCCCGGACGGGCCGATCGCACGCATACCTAGGCCGCGGGCTTGTGATAGCCGGCCAGGGTGACGTCGAGCAGACCTTCGGTGAAGTAGCGTTCGCACCCACGCAGATATCTCATGAAGCGCTGGTAGACCTCCTCGGATTGGATTTCCACCGCCTTCTCGTGGTTGGCCTCGAGCGCGTCGCCCCAGATCTTGAGCGTCCGGATGTAGTGCGGCCGTAGGGATATGGCCTCGGGGACGACGAAACCGGCTTGTTCACCGTGGGTGATCATCATCTCCGTCGTCGGAATCCGGCCGCCGGGGAAGATTTCGGTGACGATGAACTTGATGAACCGCGCCGTCTCGAAAGTGACCTTCTTGCCGTCCGCGTGCAGCTCGTACGGGTGATAGCCGACGCTGCTCTGAATCGTCATCCGGCCGTCGGCGGGAAGAATGCCGAAACATTTCTTGAAGAAATCCGGATAGCGTTCGAAACCGAAATGTTCGAAGGCCTCGATGGACACGATCCGGTCGACGGGCTCGTCGAACTCCTCCCAGCCGTGGAGCAGCACCCGGCGGGTCCGGTCGGTGTCGATACCGTCCAGGAGTTGTTGTGTGAAGGCCCTCTGGTTCTTCGAGAGAGTCAATCCGACAACGTTGACGTCGTACTTCTCGACGGCCCGCTTGAGAGTGGCGCCCCAGCCACACCCGATGTCCAACAACGTCATTCCGGGTTTCAGGTCGAGCTTGTCGAGGTTGAGATCGATCTTCGCGACCTGTGCTTCCTCGAGAGTCAGGGTCGGTGGCTCGAAGTAGGCGCAGCTGTAGGTACGCGACGGGTCTTGGAAGAGGGCGAAAAAATCGTCTGACAGGTCGTAGTGGGCTTGTACTTCTTCGAAATGGGGTCGCAGTTCGTTTTGGGAACCAGATGCCATGAATCGGGGCCTACTTCTCCAGGGTGAATTGATTGATGTCGACCTGGCGCAGCTTGAAACCCTTTGCACAGCCGGTCAGGTACTTCATGTAGCGGTCGTAGACCTCGACGGACTGGATCGCTACAGCCTCATCGCGGTGTGCTTCCAGCGCTTCGGCCCACAGGTCGAGGGTTTTCGCGTAGTGCGGCTGCAGCGACTGGACCCGGGTCACCCGGAATCCGGCCGCGGTCGCTTGCTGCTCCACCATCGCTGCCGACGGCAGTCGACCGCCCGGGAAGATCTCGGTGGTGATGAATTTGATGAATCGGGCCAGCTCGAACGTCAGAGGTATTCCGAGTTCCTGGGCCTGCCGTGGGTCGAAGCCACAGATGGTGTGCAGCAGCATGACGCCGTCGGGCGGGAGCGCGTCGTAGGCCATCCGGAAGAACGCCGGATAGCGGTCGTGGCCGAAATGCTCGAAGGCGCCGATCGATACGATGCGGTCCACCGGTTCGTCGTACTGCTCCCAGCCTTCCAGCAGGACTTTCCGTGAGCGCGTGGTGTCCAGGCCGCCGAGCAGCTGATCGACATGTGCGGCTTGGTTTTTCGAGAGTGTCAGCCCGACGACGTCGACGTCGTACTTCTCGATCGCGCGCCGCATGGTCGCGCCCCAGCCGCAGCCGATGTCGAGCAATGTCATACCGGGCTCGAGGCCCAGCTTGCCCAACGCCAGGTCGATCTTCGCCAACTGGGCCTGCTCCAGCGTCATGTCGTCGCGCTCGAAATAGGCACAGCTGTACGTCTGGCTCGGATCCAGAAACAGTCTGAAGAAATCATCTGACAGGTCGTAATGCGCCTGGACGTCCGCAAAATGCGGCTTGAGTTTTTCTGCCATGGCTTCCTCTCCAGGCCGACGGCCTGAGAATGCTGATCGCGCGCACACACCTGATCAGCCGGCGACATCGACGGCCCGCAGGGAGGTGCGGTTGCCCTGTACACGTGTGTGGCGCCCGCACGGTTCACGAGCACGACAACAGGTATTCGTTGCCAGGTTTCAGTTGGATGGGTGGGACGCCGAAATTGATGAGTTGGCCCAGTTGCTGGAGCGACATCGGCGCAGCGTTCGACAGCGCAGGAATTCGCGGTCTGGCGGCGCCCGCGCTGCTGGAGCGATCAGCCAGAGAAGCCCTGAAATATATTGCCGACGGCTTACCAGTGAAGCAACGACTCAGGCGCAATGCAAGAGCAAACGCCCACGAACGGTCGGTGCGTCCGTCAGGACGACGTGGGGCGGGCCGGGCGCAGGCCGGCCGACCGCAACTCCAGTGCCGCCAGCTTCCGGATCGCGATGGTGTCGTGGGTACGCCAGGCGGTCACCGGGTCGTCGGAAACCTCGGTCAGCTTTGCCAGCGGCCGGTTGGCCAGCGCCCGTAACGCCAGCAGCTGTTCGCCGGCATCGGTCGACGCCAGCGTCACCGCCGTCCACTTACGGCGGAAGAACCTGATCCGCAGCACCAGCCACGGCATTGCGACGGCGAGGATCGGCGGCAGCGCCACCGCCAGCGCGAGCACCCAGGCCAGCCAACTGGCCGTGCTGTTCAGGCTGTCGCCGGCGCCCGCGATGTCGACCGCGGCGCTGCCGGCCGACCGCAGCGGACCGCCGAACGCCTTCCCGATCAGGGGAATGCCGTCGGCGTTGTGGCCGGCGGAGGCCAGGCTGTCGGCGACGCCGTCGGCACCGTCGTGTACTTGGCGCCCGACATCGGCGATGGTGGCGATCGCGCTGTGCACCGCGACGCCGACCGAGATCCAGATCGCGAACCACACCAGCGCGACGACGTCGCTGGTCAGCTGGGCGAGCAACCGGCCCGGCGTCCGGGCATAGGGCACGTAGCGCGAACTCATGCCACCCATCCCAACAGATAGGGTGGTCCGATGCGCCCAGCTTTGTCCGACTACCGGCATCTGACCAGCGGCAAGGTTCGCGACCTGTACCGCATCGACGACGACCACCTGCTGTTCGTCGCGTCGGACCGGATCTCGGCTTTCGACTACGTGCTCGACAGCGAGATCCCGGACAAGGGCCGCGTGCTCACCGCCATGAGCGTCTTCTTCTTCGATTACCTGGCCGAGCAGCTGGGCACCGCCAACCACCTCGCCGGCCCGGCCGACGACGCGCGCATCCCGGCCGAGGTGCTGGGCCGCGCCCTAGTGGTGCGCAGCCTGGAAATGATGCCGGTCGAGTGCGTGGCGCGTGGATACCTGACCGGTTCGGGGCTCATCGACTACCGCAAGACGGGCCAGGTGTGCGGCATCGCGCTGCCGGAGGGGCTGACGGAGGCCAGCCGGTTCGGTGAGCCGCTGTTCACGCCGGCGACCAAGGCCGAGATCGGTGCGCACGACGAGAACATCGCGTTCGACGCCGTCGTGAAGCTGGTCGGGGCCGAGCGGGCCGAGCAGCTGCGCGACGAGACCCTGAAGGTCTACAGCGCCGCCGCCGCGCACGCGCTGACCAAGGGAATCATCCTGGCGGACACCAAGTTCGAGTTCGGGGTCGACGCCGACGGCGGGCTGGTGCTGGCCGACGAGGTGCTGACGCCGGACTCGTCGCGGTACTGGCCGGTGGACGGCTACACCGAGGGTGTGGTGCAGCCAAGCTTCGACAAGCAGTTCGTCCGGAACTGGCTGACCGGCCCGGACTCCGGCTGGGACCGCGCCGGCGACACCCCGCCCCCGGCGCTGCCCGACGACATCGTCGAGGCCACCCGGGCGCGCTACATCGAAGCGTACGAACGCATTTCGGGTCGTCGGTTCGCTGATTGGATCGGCGCATGAGCGAGGCTCCCGTCGCGAAGAAGGTCGATCACCGTCGCGAACACCACGGTGACGTGTTCATCGACCCGTACGAGTGGATGCGGGACAAGACCGATCCCGAGGTGATCGCACTCCTGAACGCGGAGAACGCCTACACCGAGGAGATCACCGCACCACTGGAACCGTTGCGGCAGAAGATCTTCGACGAGATCAAGGCCCGCACCAAGGAGACCGACCTGTCGGTGCCGACCCGGCGCGGCGACTGGTGGTACTACGCCCGCAGCTTCGAGGGCAAGCAGTACAGCGTGCACTGCCGCTGCCCCATCAGCGATCCCGACGACTGGACCCCGCCGCAGCTCGACGAGCACACCGAGGTCCCCGGCGAGCAGGTGCTGCTGGACGAGAACGTCGAGGCCGAGGGCCATGACTTCTTCTCGCTCGGCGCGGCCACCGTCAGCGTCGACGCCAACATCCTGGCGTACTCCGTCGATACCGTCGGCGACGAGCGATACACGTTGAAATTCAAGGACTTACGTACAGGCGAGCTGTACGACGACCGCATCACCGGCATCGGTGCCGGCGGCACCTGGGCGGCCGACAACCGGACGCTCTACTACGTCACGGTCGACGATGCCTGGCGGCCGGACACCGTCTGGCGGCACCGACTGGGCTCCGGGCTGCCCGGCGAGAAGGTGCACCACGAATCCGACGAGCGGTTCTGGGTGGGCGTCGGCCGCACCCGCAGTGACAAGTACATCTTCATCGCCGCCGGCAGTGCCGTCACGTCCGAGATGCGCTACGCCGATGCCCGCGATTCCAAAGCCGAATTCAAAGTGGTGTTGCCGCGCAAGGACTCCGTCGAATACTCGGTCGAGCACGCGGTGGTCGGCGGCGAGGATCGCTTCCTCATCCTGCACAACGATGGCGCCGAGAACTTCGCGCTGGTGGACGTGCCGGTGTCCGATGCCCCGCTGACCAGCCTGGACGGTGCCCGCACGCTCATCGCGCACCGCGACGACGTGCGACTGGACGGTGTCGACGCGTTCGCCGACCAGCTGGTGGTCAGCTATCGGCGCGAGGCATTGCCGCGGATTCAGCTGTGGCCCTTCGACTCCGACGGCAACTACGGCGAGACCCAGGAGATCGCCTTCGAGTCGGAGCTGATGTCGGTCGGCCTGTCGGGCAACCCGAACTGGTCGTCGCCGCGGCTGCGGATCGGTGCGACGTCGTTCGTCATCCCGGTGCGGATCTATGACCTGGACCTGGCCACCGGTGAACGAATTCTGTTGCGCGAGCAGCCTGTTCTCGGGGACTACCGACCCGAGGACTACCTCGAGCGCCGGGACTGGGCGGTGGCCGCCGACGGCACGAAGGTGCCGCTGTCGATCATCCAGCGGGTGGGCGCGCCGACCCCGGCGCCGGCGCTGCTGTACGGCTACGGCGCCTACGAGTCCTGCGAGGACCCGCGTTTCTCGATCGCCCGACTGTCCCTGCTCGACCGCGGCCTGGTGTTCGTCATCGCGCATGTGCGTGGCGGCGGCGAGCTGGGGCGCGGCTGGTACGAGCACGGCAAGCTGCTGGAGAAGAAGAACACCTTCACCGACTTCATCAGTGCCGCAGAGCATCTGATCGCCACCGGCGTCACCCGGCCGGAGAACCTCGTGGCCCTCGGTGGCAGTGCCGGTGGCCTGCTGATGGGTGCCGTGGCCAACATGGCGCCCCAGCTGTTCGCCGGCATCCTGGCGCAGGTGCCCTTCGTCGACGCCCTGACCACCATCCTCGATCCGTCGCTGCCGCTCACCGTCACCGAGTGGGACGAGTGGGGTAATCCGTTGGCGGACAAGGACGTCTACGACTACATGAAGTCCTACACGCCGTACGAGAACGTGACGGCCCAGGACTACCCGGCGATTCTGGCGATGACGTCGCTCAACGACACCCGCGTGTACTACGTTGAGCCCGCGAAATGGGTTGCCGCGCTGCGTAGTACCAAGACCGACAACCATCCCGTCCTGCTCAAGACCGAGATGGCAGCCGGCCACGGCGGCACCAGTGGGCGCTACGAACGCTGGAAGGAAGCCGCGTTCCAGTACGCCTGGGTGCTAGCCACCGCGGACCGCGACAAATATGGCAGCGGCCAGGTAGACGACCTCCTGGACGGAGCGCACGCCTAGGTTCGACGCCATCGATGGTGGGGTGTCGGGCATCTGCGCGGCGTAGATGTTGGCCGGGAACATGGCCAGCATCAACAGGAACAGGCAGATGGCGGCCGCGACGCGCGTGGGCGGAAACAGCAGCCCGATGGCGCCGAGCAGTTCGAGCACGCCGGTGACGGCCACCAGCCGTTCCGGTGACGGCAGCTGTGGGGGAACAATCGCGGTCATGTCGCGCCGCATGCCCGGCGTGAAGTGCGCGACGCCGGTCATGAAGAACATCAGGGCCAGGCCGACCGCGATGGCGCTCGGCCAGCTGTTGACGTAGCCGACTCCGAGCCACCCCGCGACGCGGGCGCCGAGGCTGCCCAGAACGAGAACGAGAAGAACGGCCACGGTGCGCCCCTCCATGATCTAGTCGATGTCTAGATTGAGGATAGCGTTGAACTTGGCGCTGTCAAGATAGGATGCGGCCATGGCCAAGGGCAGCTACCACCATGGCGATCTGAAGGCCGTCATCCTGGAGCAGGCGGCCGCACTCGTTGCCGAGCGCGGCGCCGATGGCATCTCGTTGCGCGAGCTGGCCCGCGTCGCCGGGGTGTCGCATGCGGCGCCCGCGCACCACTTCTCCGATCGGCGGGGGTTGTTCACCGCGCTGGCGACCGAGGGCTTCACGCAGCTGGCCGCTGCCCTCACCGAGGCGGAGCCCGAATTCGCGCACGCGGCAAGGGCTTACGTGCAGTTCGCCCTCGACCACCCCGGCCATTACGCCGTCATGTTCGACAAGATGCTCTACGACGCGGACGACCCGGCCCTGCGCGCCGCCGAAGCCGAGGCGGCCGCCGAACTCACGGCCGGCGTCGCAACCCTGGCTGATCCCAACGCCCAGAACGACCCCGACGGCTCGGCCCTGGCCGCGTGGTCGCTGGTCCACGGCTTCGCGTTGCTGACCCTCAACGGCGCGGTCGCCGATGCCGACCCCGTCGATACCGCCGAACGCCTCGCCCGCATCCTCTTCTCCGGCTAGCCCCACCTCCCGCACCCACTTCCTGCGAGCGGCCGTGTTTGTACGGGAACACGCCGCAATCTGCGTGCAGAAAGGTCGCGCTCACAACTGCTGAGCGGCCGTGTTTGTCCGGCAACACGCCGCAATCTGCGTGCAGGAAGGTGTCGCGGGTGGCTGCTGAGTGGCCGCGTTTTGTACACGTAGGTCGGCGTGTCGCCGGACAAACACGGCCGCTCGCGCTGAAGGGCAGCAGGGAGAGAAAAGGGCCAGTGTTCAGGCGGCACCAATGTCACGGCAACCGACGGGACACCTGACGTTGTCACACTGCTTACATGGCTGGCCAATTGATCGTCTCGATCTCGGGGATCCGGGACCGCACGCTGGGCGACGTCGCCGACATCTGTGCCGAACTCGACACCCGGCAGATTCCCGCGTCGCTGCTGGTCGCCCCGCGGCTCAAAGGCGGCTACCGGCTGGAGCGTGACATCCCTACGGTCGAGTGGTTGACCAAAAGCCGCGCGGCGGGCGCCGCCGTCGTCCTGCACGGGTTCGACGAAGCCGCCAGCAAGAAGCGCCGCGGCGAGTTCGCGGCCCTGCCCGCGCACGAGGCCAACCTGCGGCTGATGGGCGCCGACCGGGTGCTCGAGCACCTCGGCCTGCGCACCCGGCTGTTCGCCGCGCCCGGCTGGACGGCATCGCAGGGCACCGTCACCGCGTTGCCGCGCAACGGCTTCCGGCTGCTGGCCGGCGACACCGGCATCACCGATCTGGTGCGGTCCACGACCTTGCGGTCGCGGGTTTTCGGCATCGGTGAGGGCTTCCTCACCGAACCCTGGTGGTGTCGCACCCTGGTCCTTGCCGCCGAGCGCACGGCCCGGCGCGGCGGCACCGTCCGGCTTGCGGTGGCCGCCTCCCAGCTGCGGCGGACCGGGCCGCGGCAGGCCATGCTCGACGCCATCGACCTGTCGCTCATGCACGGTTGCGCGCCCGCGGCCTACGAGTGGACACCCGACCCGGCACTAACCGACGCGGCCTGAAGGTTGGGACGCTAGCGTGGCCCCATGGACGCTGACGTCATCGTCGTGGGGGCCGGGCTGGCCGGGCTGGTCGCCGCCGCCGAACTGCTGGAGCGGGGCCGCTCGGTTCTGATCGTCGATCAGGAGAACGAAGCCAGTATCGGCGGCCAGGCGTTCTGGTCGTTCGGTGGACTGTTCTTCGTCGACAGCGCCGAACAGCGTCGCGTCGGCATCCGCGACAGCTACGAGCGGGCGCTGGAAGACTGGCTGCGCACAGCGGGATTCGACCGCGACGAGGATCACTGGCCCGAGCAGTGGGCACGGGCCTACGTCGACTTCGCCGCCGGCGAGAAGCGCAGCTGGCTGCGGGAGCGGGGCCTGCAGACGTTCGCGTTGGTCGGCTGGGCCGAACGCGGTGGCTGGGACGGCAAGGGGCCGGGCAACTCCGTGCCGCGCTTCCACATCACCTGGGGTACCGGTCCTGCACTGGTCGACATCTTCGCCCGACGGGTCGTCGGCCACCCCAAAGTGCGCTTCGCGCACCGGCATCGGGTCGACGAACTCATTGTCGATGGCGGCGCCGTCACCGGCGTGCGCGGCGCGGTGCTGGAACCGTCTGCCACCGCCCGTGGCGAGGCGTCGTCGCGTAACACTGTGGGGGAGTTCGAGTTCCGCGCGCAGGCGGTGATCGTCGCCAGTGGCGGCATCGGCGGCAACCACGACCTGGTACGCCAGAACTGGCCCAAGCGCATGGGCCGGGTGCCCGGCCAGCTGCTGTCCGGCGTGCCCGCGCACGTCGACGGCCGCATGCTCGGCATCAGCCAGGCCGCCGGTGCCAGTGTCATCAACAACGACCGGATGTGGCACTACACCGAGGGCATCACCAACTACGACCCGATCTGGCCGCTGCACGGCATCCGCATCCTGCCCGGGCCGTCGTCGCTGTGGCTGGACGCCACCGGCAAGCGGCTGCCCGACCCGCTGTACCCGGGCTACGACACCCTGGGCACGCTGGAGTACATCTGCCAAACCGGTTACGACTACACGTGGTTCGTGCTCGACCAGAGCATCATCGCCAAGGAGTTCGGGCTGTCCGGCCAGGAGCAGAACCCCGACCTCACCGGCAAGAATCTGCGGGAAGTGCTGGGGCGCAGCCGGGGTGGCGGTCCCGCTCCGGTCCGCGCGTTCGTCGACAAAGGCGTGGACTTCGTGTCGGCGAACACATTGCGCGACTTGGTTTCTGCCATGAACAAGGTGCCCGACGTCGAACCGCTGGACTACGCGACCGTCGAGGCCGAGGTCGCCGCCCGCGACAAGGAGATGACGAGCAAGCTCACGAGCGACGGTCAGACCGTCGCCTACCGGGCCGCGCGCTCCTACCTGCCGGACCGGTTGGCCCGCATCGCCGGACCGCACAAACTGACCGACCCCAAGGCCGGGCCGATGATCGCCGTCAAACTGCACATCCTGACCCGAAAGTCGTTGGGCGGCTTGCACACCGATCTGGACTCCCGGGTGCTCACGCCGGAGGGTGCGGTGCTCGACGGGCTGTACGCGGCCGGCGAGGCGGCCGGTTTCGGTGGCGGCGGCGTGCACGGCTACCGGGCGCTGGAAGGCACGTTCCTGGGTGGCTGCATCTTCTCCGGCCGCGCCGCCGGACGTGCCGCGGCCCGCGCCGTCGGCTGAGTTCCTACCCGCGTGCGGGCGACTGCACGCGGTCGGCGCCCTTGGCGCGCGGGGAGCGGTGTAATACCTGCGGGCCGGCGGCCAGGATCGCCAGGCACACCATCGACGTGGCGTAGAGCGCGCCGCCGATGATGTCGGTGAAGTAGTGGAAGTCGTTGCTGGCCATGCCGATAGAGGGGATGGCGGCGCCGATCGTGGCGATCGTGACGCTCCACACGTGAACGCCGATCCCGAGCACCAGCATGGCCGCGACGGTGATCGCCACGGTGGTGTGACCGCTGGGATACGCCAGATTTTCGCCGTACCAGGGCCGGCCGAACAGCACCTTGAGCACCTTGGCGCCGATGATCGAGATGACCGGGCACAACGCGGCGACGGTGGCCAGCCGCCACTCGCGTCGCCACATTGGGATGGCGACCGCCAGCACGTAGAGCGGCACCAGCACCTTGACGCGGTTCAGCAGCAGCATCCAGTACGGGTGGTCGCCGAGCAGCGCGCGCGACGTCTGCATGAACCAGTGATCCACGGCCGAGTCCCCCGACCGGACGACGATGCCCAGCGCGATCATCGCGGTGAACCCGACCAGCGGCCACCACACCAAGAACCGTCGCGTGTTCAGAACCGCATCTCCTGCTCGGGAGTGAGCACCCGGAAGTCGGTGTCGGTCATCTCGTCGAGCCGGCCGTAGTAGATGCCCTTGGCCTGTTCGGCGACGACGCCCTGGTGGATCGGCACCGCGTGCTGCGGCGCGACGGCCCGCAGGAAGTCGACGGCCTCGGCGATCTTCATCCACGGCGCGGCGGCCGGTGCCGCCAGCACCTCGACCGGCTCATCCGGCACGAACAGCGCGTCGCCCGGATGCATCAGTCGGGCAGCGTGACCAGCATCACCGACCAGGTACGAGATGTTGTCGATGATCGGAATCTCCGGGTGGATCACCGCGTGCTTGCCGCCCGCGCCACGCACCGTCAGGTGACCGATCGACAGCGTGTCGCCGACGTGCACCGCCTGCCACGCGCCACCCAGCTGCGCCGCGGTCATGGGGTCGGCATACAGCTTGGCCTGCGGATTCGCCTCGACCAGGGCCGGCAGCCGGGCCGGATCGGCGTGGTCGGGGTGCTGATGGGTGATCAGGATGGCGTCCAGTCCCGTGATGCCCTCGAAGCCATGCGAGAAGTTGCCCGGGTCGAACAGGACCGTCGCCTGTGCGTCGCCGTCGGTGAATCGGGCCAACAGGCAGGAATGTCCGAAGTGCGTCAGCTCCATCAGTCCATTGTGCGGGCATCGCGGCGTACAAGGGCGCCGGTAGAGTACAGATGTCTTCCCGTCGCTACGCTCGCTTCGGCAGAGCAATCCGACCCGAACAAAGGAGCGCGCGTGGCCCGCGTCGTTGTGCACGTGATGCCCAAGGCCGAAATCCTGGACCCGCAAGGCCAGGCGATTGTGGGAGCGCTGGGGCGCCTCGGGATCACCGGAGTGTCCGACGTCCGCCAGGGCAAGCGGTTCGAGCTCGAGGTCGACGACACCGTGTCCGACGAAACGCTGGAGCACGTCGCCGAGACGCTGCTGGCCAACACCGTCATCGAGGACTTCTCGGTGCACCGGGAGCAGGCGTGACCACCGCTGGGGCGAGCGCAGCGACGGGAAATTCGCGAGTCGGTGTCATCACCTTCCCCGGCACGCTCGACGACGTCGACGCCGCTCGGGCGGTCCGGGCCGTCGGCGGCGAGGCCGTCAGCCTCTGGCACGCCGATCCCGACCTGAAGGGCGTCGACGCCGTCATCGTCCCCGGCGGCTTCTCCTATGGCGACTACCTGCGCTGCGGCGCCATCGCCAAGTTCGCGCCCGTCATGACCTCGGTCGTCGAAGCGGCCGGCAAGGGCATGCCAGTGCTGGGCATCTGCAACGGCTTCCAGGTGCTGTGCGAGGCCGGGCTGCTGCCGGGCGCGCTGACCCGCAACGAGGGTCTGCACTTCATCTGCCGCGACGTGTGGCTCGAGGTCACCGCGACGTCGACCGCGTGGAGCAGCCGCTACGAACCCGGCGCCGACATCCTGATCCCGCTCAAGTCGGGTGAGGGACGGTACGTCGCGTCGGAGAGCGTGCTCGACGAGCTCGAAGGTGAAGGCCGCGTGGTCTTCCGCTACCGCGACAACATGAACGGCTCGATGCGCTCGATCGCCGGGATCAGCTCGGCCAACGGCCGCGTCGTCGGCCTGATGCCGCACCCCGAGCACGCCACCGAGGCCCTCACCGGCCCGTCGGACGACGGACTCGGCATCTTCTTCTCGGCGCTCGACGCGGTCCTGAGCGCCTGACGCCCTTCTGCTTGCCAGCGAGGGTGCATACAGATCGCGAAAATCGCACGCGAGACGCGCTGGGCGCACCCTCGTTGGCGTGGCCGACGCAGCTGCGCCCAGGCTTCAGCGTCAACTCGATTTGAGCATCCCGACCCGTTGACCCTGACCTGAGGGCGCACCTCACTCGAAAAAGTGCGCCCTGGGTACAGGATCAATGCGGTGGTGCGGGGGAACAACCGATGCGTCAGCTGTCGAGCGCGACCGACGCCTCGGCGGTGTAGCAGAGGAACGTCAGCGTCTCCTGCAGGTACAACTGCACCGTCTCGGCATCGTGCGACAGGTAGCCGATGGTCACGTCGGTGCCCAGCTGCAGATCGAAATCGCCTCCGCGCGTGGACAATACGAACGCGCCGTCGATGGCGGGCGCCCAGATGATCTCACCGTCGACCAGACGGTTGAGGTGCTCCAGCAGCGGGTAGCCGTGCTCGGTGGTCTCGCTGACCTTGGTGTAGGCCTCCGCCGACAGCAGCACCGAGTACGGCCCGTCCACCCCGGCGAGCCGCAGCTCCGACAGCGCCTGCGAGATGACGTCCGGGTAGCCGCGGGGGTCGCTCGGCAGCGCCAGCGCCGGGTTGGAGCTGGCGGCCCGGATGCCCTCGATCTGCGCGGCGGGGTAGCCCTCGAAGATCGCCCGGTCCTCCGAGAACGCCAGCTTCTTGGCGGCTTCCTTCACCGGATCCCAGTCGGAGTCCTGCGCGCCGCGCTCGACGTCGTCGATGGCCGTGCGTGTCACCGTGAACGGCACCCGCAGCCGCACCAGCGGCCGGGCTTCCCGAAGATGCGCCACCACACCGTCGGCCGGTGACGTGACATCGACGAGGTGGCCGGTGCTGACCGCGGCCGTCTTGGGTCCACCCGGTTCACTCACGTCGACGACGCGGCGGCCGGCGATGTGCCGCTTGAACGTCCGCGCGGCTTCCTCCTCGATCTGCGCCCACGCGGCGGCGGTGACGGGAGCGAGATCGCGGTACAGGTTGTTCATTGCGGTTGACCTTTCAGACTGCCGATGGACAGGGTCCCGGGGGACGTGGGTTGCGCTTCGGGTTCGGCCGGTGGCGCGGCGGGCAGGGGCGGCGGGGCATCGAGGAAATCGACTGTGGGAGTGAAGAACAACACTCCGGTGACCGCAGTGGAGAAATCCAGTATGCGATCGGTGTTGCCCGGCGGATCGCCGATGAACATATTGCGCAGCATGCGTTCGGTGACGGCCGGGTCGGCCGAGTACGCGATGTAGTACGTGCCGAATTCCCCTGAGCCGACGCGGCCGAACGGCATGTTGGCCCGCACGATCTGCAGCTGGTTGCCGTCGTCGTCCTCGATGACGTTGAGGGCCAGGTGCGAGTTGGGCGGCTTGACGTCGTCGGCCATCTCGATGTCCTCGAGCTTGCTGCGGCCGATCACCCGCTCCTGCTCGGTGACACTGAGTGATTCCCACGACGCCATGTCGTGCAGGTACTTCTGCACGTGAACGTAACTGCCACCGGCGAATCCGGGATCGTCGTCGCCGACCAGCGCCGCGACCACGGCATCCGGACCGTCCGGGTTCTCGGTGCCGTCGACGAAGCCCAGCAGGTCGCGGTTCTCGAAGAACTTGAATCCGTGGACCTCGTCGACCACCTTCACCGCGCCGTCGAGCGATTTCAGGATCTGGCTGGCCAGCTCGAAACACACGTCCATGGCGTTGGCCCGGATGTGGAACAGCAGATCGCCCGGGGTCGACGGCGCGTGGTGACGCGCACCCTGCAATTCGGGGAACGGATGCAGGCCGGCCGGGCGCGGCCCGCTGAACAAGCGATCCCAGGCGTCCGAGCTGATGCCGGTCACCAGGCTCAGACGGCTTGCGGGCGTGCGGAATCCAACTGCCCGAACGAGTCCGGACAGCCCGGTGAGCGCATCGTGCACTTCGGGCTCGGCGCCCTCATCGATGGTGGCGATGAGAAAGATGGCAGCAGATGTCAACGTGGTGAGAACGGGCTGAGGCCGTGCGGGACACACGAACTCGACCCTAGCGGCAACCGCAACGGATTTCCGGGTGATGATGGCCTCATGACCGGAGCTACTGCCGCGGGCCTCTGCGGGTTCATCGACGCGTCGCCCTCGCCGTTCCACGTGTGCGCGACGGTGGCCGCGCGGCTGACCGCCGCCGGCTTCACCGAACTCGTCGAGACCGACGCCTGGCCCGGCTCTCCGGGCAACTACTTCACGGTGCGGGCCGGCTCGCTTGTCGCCTGGCGCAGCACCGACGAGCCACTGCCCTTCCGCATCGTCGGCGGCCACACCGACAGCCCCAACCTGCGGGTCAAGCAGCACCCCGACCGGTTCGTCAGCGGCTGGCAGGTGGTGGCGCTGGAGCCTTACGGCGGCGCATGGCTGAACTCCTGGCTGGATCGCGACCTCGGGATCAGCGGCCGGCTCTCGGTGCGGCGCGGCAACACCGTCGAGGACGTCCTGGTCCGGATCGACGACCCGATCCTGCGGGTGCCGCAGCTGGCCATCCACCTGTCCGACGACCGCAAGGGCGTCAGCCTCGACCCGCAGCGGCACGTCAACGCGGTGTGGGGCGTCGGGACCGGCACCCGTGACTTCGTGGCGTTCGTCGCCGAGCGCGCGGGTGTCGACGGCGCCGACGTCCTGGCCGCCGACCTGATGACGCACGACCTGACGCCGTCCCGGCTGATCGGCGCCGACGGCGAGCTCGTCAGCGCACCCCGGCTCGACAACCAGGGCACCTGCTACGCCGGGCTGGAGGCGTTCCTGGCCGCTCCGGCTGCCGACTACGTTCCGGTGCTGGCGCTGTTCGACCACGAAGAGGTCGGCTCGACGTCCGACCATGGCGCGCAGTCCGATCTGCTGCCGACGGTGCTGGAGCGCATCGTGCTGGCGGCCGGTGGGACGCGCGAGGACCTGCTGCGCCGGCTGGCCGGGTCGATGGTGGCCTCGGGCGACATGGCGCACGCCACCCACCCGAACTACCCCGAGCGGCACGAACCCGGGCACCTCATCGAGGTCAACGCCGGGCCGGTGCTCAAGGTCCAGCCCAACCTGCGGTACGCCACCGACGGCCGGACCGCCGCGGCGTTCGCACTGGCCTGCGCGCAGGCCGGGGTACCGCTGCAGCGGTATGAGCACCGCGCCGACCTGCCGTGCGGATCGACCATCGGCCCGATGACCGCCGCGCGCACCGGTATCCCGACCGTCGACGTCGGCGCCGCGCAGCTGGCCATGCACTCGGCGCGCGAGGTGATGGGCGCGCTCGACGTGCCGGCCTACGCCGCGGCGCTGCAGGCGTTCCTGTCACCGGCCTGACCTACAGTCTGGCCATGGCACTCAAAGTGGAGATGGTCACATTCGACTGCACCGACGCGCAGGCCCTCGCCGACTGGTGGGCCGCGCAATTCGGCGGCAAGGTGCACACCCTGATGCCGGGGGAGTTCTTCGTCGTCAACTTCCCGGAGGGTCCGAACCTGGGCTTCCAGCAGGTGGACGACCCGACGCCCGGCAAGAACCGGCTGCACCTGGACTTCCACCTGGAAGGCGACATCGAGCCCGAGCTCGAACGCCTCAAAGCCGCGGGCGCGACGGAAACCGAGCGGCACGCCTTCGGCGAAGTGGCCCGATGGGTGGTGCTGGCCGACCCGGAAGGCAACGCGTTCTGTATCGCGGGCGCGGCCTGACGAGCTAGGGGCCGGCCTGCTCGACCAGTTCGACGCCGGTGGACACCACCGGCTCCGACGCGGCATGCCACGCCTTCGACGCGACGACGATCGCGCCGGCACAGATACACACCAGGGCCGCGATCACGGCAAACACCGCGATCGCACCACGGTTGAGTCCAATGTGAAGTCTCATCCGGCCACGCTAAAACCGCGGGATGAGGCCCCGATGGGTCCTACCTAGCAGCCCGCTATGAGGGCCGGCGCGATGAGTTCCCGCGCCCGCGCAAGTCGACTTAGTGTTGAACCAACGACCGCGAACGGAGTCCGCCATGGCCGACGCCAAGGATGTATCGAACCCCCGGGCCGCATGGGCCGGCCGCACCGCATCACAGAAGGCCGGCCTGGCGCTGAGCGCCTTCCTCCTGCTGTTCCTGCTGGCCGATGCCATCCCGAAGATCCTCGGGGTGGAATTCGCGCGCACCGCGACCGAGGGACTCGGCTTCCCGCCCTACCAGACGTACGTCATCGGGTGGGTGCTGCTGGCGTGCATCGTCGTGTGGGTGATTCCCCGCACGGCCGTGCTGGGCTCGGTCGGGCTGACGGCCTACCTCGGCGGCGCCGTGACCATCGACATGCACCACGAGGCGTGGTTCCCGGTGGTCTTCGCGGTGGCCTTCGGCCTGCTGATCTGGGGCGCGCTCATCCTGCGGCGGCCGGCGCTGCTCAAGGTGCTGGTCAGCGGCGACGAGTAGCCGGCGCTCGCCGTGGCGGGCGGGCCAGGTCGGCAACGGTAGACTCTCTGCGTGACGTCCTCGGTCGATACCGTCAATAACGCGACTACCACGCCCGATCAGCCGCAGCCGTATCGCGAGCTCGGCCTCAAGGATGACGAGTACCAGCGCATCCGCGAGATCCTCGGCCGCCGGCCCACCGACGCCGAGCTGGCCATGTACTCGGTGATGTGGAGCGAGCACTGCTCGTACAAGTCCTCCAAGGTGCATCTGCGCTACTTCGGTGAGACCACCACCGACGAGATGCGCGCAGGCATGCTGGCGGGCATCGGCGAGAACGCCGGCGTCGTCGACATCGGTGACGGCTGGGCCGTCACCTTCAAGGTCGAATCGCACAACCACCCGTCGTACGTCGAGCCGTACCAGGGCGCTGCCACCGGCGTCGGCGGCATCGTCCGCGACATCATGGCCATGGGCGCCCGCCCGGTCGCCGTCATGGACCAGCTGCGCTTCGGCGCGGCCGACGCCCCCGATACCCGTCGCGTGCTGGACGGCGTCGTCCGTGGCGTCGGCGGCTACGGCAACTCGCTGGGCCTGCCGAACATCGGCGGCGAGACCATCTTCGACCCGTCCTACGCCGGCAACCCGCTCGTGAACGCCCTCTGCGTGGGCGCCCTGCGCGTCGAGGACCTGCACCTGGCCTTCGCGTCCGGCACCGGCAACAAGATCATCCTGTTCGGCGCCCGCACGGGCCTCGACGGCATCGGCGGCGTCTCGGTGCTGGCCTCGGACACCTTCTCCGGCGATGAGTCCGGCGCCGGCCGCAAGAAGCTGCCGAGCGTTCAGGTCGGCGACCCGTTCACCGAGAAGGTGCTCATCGAGTGCTGTCTCGAGCTGTACGCCGCGCACCTCGTGGTCGGCATCCAGGACCTCGGCGGCGCCGGATTGTCCTGCGCCACTTCGGAACTGGCATCGGCCGGTGACGGTGGCATGCACATCGACCTGGACAAGGTGCCGCTGCGCGCGACGGGCATGACCCCGGCCGAGGTGCTCTCCAGCGAGTCGCAGGAGCGCATGTGCGCCGTCGTGACGCCGGAGAACGTCGACGCCTTCATGGCCGTCTGCCGCAAGTGGGACGTGCTGGCCACCGTCATCGGTGAGGTCACCGACGGCGACCGGCTGAAGATCAGCTGGCACGGCGAGACCGTCGTCGACGTGCCGCCGCGCACCGTCGCCCACGAGGGCCCGGTGTACAACCGGCCCGTTCAGCGCCCCGACACCCAGGACGCGCTGATCGCCGACACCTCCGCCACGCTGCCCCGGCCCAAGACCGGCGACGAGCTGCGCGCCACCCTGCTGCAGCTGCTCGGCAGCCCGCACCTGTGCAGCCGGGCCTTCATCACCGAGCAGTACGACCGCTACGTCCGCGGCAACACCGTCCTGGCCGAGCACGCCGACGGTGGCGTCCTGCGCATCGACGAGGCCACCGGCCGCGGCATCGCGGTGTCGACCGACGCGTCGGGCCGCTACACGCAGCTGGACCCGTACACCGGTGCGCAGCTGGCGCTGGCCGAGGCCTACCGCAACGTCGCCGTCACCGGCGCGACGCCGGTCGCCGTCACCAACTGCCTCAACTTCGGCTCGCCAGAGGATCCGGGCGTCATGTGGCAGTTCTCGCAGGCCGTGCGCGGCCTCGCGGACGGCTGTGCGGCCCTTGGCATTCCGGTCACCGGCGGCAACGTCAGCTTCTACAACCAGACCGGCTCGACGGCGATCCTGCCGACCCCGGTGGTGGGCGTGCTCGGCGTCATCGACGACGTGCACCGCCGCATCCCGACCGGCATCGGCCTGGAGCCGGGCGAGACGCTGATCCTGCTGGGCGACACCCACGACGAGTTCGACGGCTCGGTCTGGGCCCAGGTCACCGCCGACCACCTCGGTGGCGTGCCGCCGCGGGTGGACCTGGCGCGCGAGCAGCTGCTGTCCGAGGTGCTGACCGCCGGGTCGCGCGACGGACTGATCTCGGCCGCCCACGACCTGTCCGAGGGCGGGCTCATCCAGGCCGTCGTCGAGGCGGCCCTGGCCGGCGAAACCGGTTGCCGCGTCCTGCTTCCCGAGGATTCGGACCCGTTCGTGCAGCTGTTCTCCGAGTCGTCGGGCCGTGTCCTTGTCGCGGTGCCGCGCACCGAGGAGAGCCGCTTCATGGCGATGTGCGAGGCCCGCGAACTGCCGGCCGTCCGCATCGGTGTGGTGGATCCGGGCAGCGACTCGGTGGAGGTGCAGGGTCAGTTCAGCGTCACGCTGGACGAACTGCGCACAACCTCCGAGAGCGTGCTGCCCGCCCTGTTCTCCCATGAGTGATTTGTGCACGAAAATCCGCGCCCACCGCGGAAAATCGTGCACAAATCGCTGAGATGGTGACCCGTGGCCGGGCGTAAGGCGCCCGACCCGGCGGCGACGCGCGCGGCGGTGTTGCTGGTGGCCGACTGGCTGCGGGACGAGCAGACCGAGACGCCGCCGCGCGCCGCGATCGCCGAGGCCGTCCGGCTGACGGCCCGCACGCTGGCGGCCGTCGCACCGGGCGCCAGCGTCGAGGTCCGCGTCCCGCCATTCGTTGCGGTGCAGTGCATTTCGGGCCTCAGTCACACCCGCGGTAATCCGCCCAACGTGGTGGAGACGGACCCTCGCACCTGGCTGCGGCTGGCCACTGGGCTGTTGTCGCTCGACGACGCGGCGGGCGTCATCGAGATGTCCGGGTCACGGGCGCGGGAGATCGGCCCGTGGCTGCCACTGGTCGACCTGTAGCGCTCACTTGAAGAACGGGTATTCCTGCACCCAGTGAAAACCCCTGTTGCGCAAGGTGAATTGATCGAGGTCGACCTGATCGAGGGCGATCTGAACCGGGCGGCCGTGCAGCGTGCCGGTCAGTTGCAGCTGCCGGTCCGACGGCCGTGACACTTTCAGCTCGGCCAGTGCCGCGCCGCCGGGTTCGGACACCGTGATGGTGTCGGACTTGACGGTGGCGGGGGCGTCGACCAGTTCGCCGTTCATCCGCTGGTACGTCAGCGCGCCGTCCGTCTCGAAAACGACGCGTTGCCAACGGGTTTGATCCGTCGTCAGCGGCGGCACCGGCTTGCCGTCCACGCTGAACTCCCGGACCGACCAGATGCCGTACAGCTCGGGCTTGGCCTTGCCGCCGCCGTAGGCGTGCCACGCCTGCCAGCTCGCGAAGGCGCATCCGACCAGCACCCAGAGACCCAGCACGGCCTGCGCGGTGGCCCCTCTGCGATTGGCCCGCTCAGAGCTGAACAGCGGGGGTTGGCTGACCGGCTCCGACGGGCGCTGCAGGACGAAGAGGTCCGTCAGCCGGCGCAGCTGCGGGGCGAGCAGCACCAGGCTCATCAACAGCAGATGGCCGGAGAGGATCTTGACCGGCACGTCGAACGTCATGTTCAACAGGAACACCTGGGCCATGCTGGCCAGCCCGAGCAGCGTCCCCAGCGTCGCGGTGCGGGGCAGGAACATCAGCAATCCGGCCAGCACCTCGACGGCGCCGAGTGTCATCTCGTACGGATGCGAGCTGCCCACCTGCAACCACAGCACTGAGGCCGGACTGAAGTCGCCGAACGACCGCAGCAGCGCGGACGGCGGCGGCGACGGCATCTGGGTGGGCACCAGTTTGGCGAACCCGTAGAACAGCATCTGGCCGGCGACGCACAAGCGCACGAACGTCAGGAACCACGCCGACAGTCGCGCGTAGTCGGGCCGCCGGCGGTCCAGCAGCGTCCACACCGCGGTCCCGACGGCCGCGACGACCGCCAGGGTGAACACCATCACCCACACCACGGTCTGGTCGCCACTACCCGAGTCTTGGTGCAGCACCGCGTCGACGCCGAACACCTCGCGGCCGATCCACTGCAGCGGCGGGCCCAGCACAGTCATCTGCCACATCACCGCGAGCTTCGGCAGGAACTCGCCCACGATCCCGAAGAAGGCAAAAGTGATCTGCGCGAACAACACACAGAACAGGCCGAAGTACAGAAAGCAGAATCTGAATGCGATCTTCGTCACGCTCGACCATGGCCGGGTCGCGTCGGCGGTGACGGGATCGAGGACGGGAGTATCAGGACTCTCTGATAATTGACTGGCCACGAAACCCATATAAACAGCCGGACTGAAGTGGGCTGATGAGACGGTGTGAGGCCGTGCGCGAAGTCGCCCGCGGCGCGGGAGTCGAGCCCGAAACAGGCCCGACGCGTGCGCCTCCGGTGGGCGACGCGCCGACAGACAGAAGATTCGATTCCGTTTCCCGCCCGGCTGGACCGTAGACTCATTCCTGTCACCAACCGCCTCCCCGGGAGCAGCCCTATCGTGACCGAACAGACCGAGAACGAGCCACGCGAGGAATGCGGCGTATTCGGGGTCTGGGCCCCTGGCGAGGACGTGGCAAAGCTCACGTACTACGGCCTTTATGCGCTGCAGCACAGAGGGCAGGAAGCGGCAGGCATCGCCGTCGCCGACGGATCTCAAATCCTGGTGTTCAAGGACCTCGGCCTGGTCAGTCAGGTGTTCGACGAGCAGACCCTGGCCGCCATGCACGGCCACGTCGCAGTCGGGCACTGCCGGTACTCGACCACCGGCTCCACGACGTGGGAGAACGCGCAGCCGGTGTTCCGCAACACCGCCGCCGGCACCGGCGTCGCGCTCGGCCACAACGGCAACCTGGTCAACACCGCCGAACTGGCGGCCCGGGCCCGCGAAGACGGCCTGATCAACGCGCGTGGCCATGTCGCCGCCACCACCGACTCCGACATCCTGGGCGCCCTGCTGGCGCACGGCGCCGCCGACTCGAGCCTGGAACAGTCCGCGCTGGAACTGCTGCCGCAGGTTCGCGGCGCGTTCTGCCTGACCTTCATGGACGAGAACACCCTCTACGCCGCGCGCGACCCGCACGGCGTCCGTCCGCTGTCCCTGGGCCGGCTGGACCGCGGCTGGGTCGTCGCCTCCGAGACCGCCGCACTGGACATCGTCGGCGCCTCGTTCGTCCGCGACATCGAGCCCGGTGAGCTGCTGGCCATCGACGCCGACGGCGTGCGCTCCACCCGGTTCGCCAACCCCGAGCCCAAGAGCTGCGTCTTCGAGTACGTCTACCTGGCCCGCCCCGACAGCACCATCGCCGGCCGTTCGGTCCACGCCGCGCGCGTCGACATCGGCCGCCGGCTGGCCCAGGAGAAGCCCGTCGACGCCGACCTGGTCATCGGGGTGCCCGAATCGGGCGTGCCCGCGGCCGTCGGCTACGCGCAGGGCTCGGGGATCCCGTTCGGTCAGGGCCTGATGAAGAACGCCTACGTCGGGCGTACCTTCATCCAGCCGTCGCAGACCATCCGTCAGCTCGGCATCCGGCTCAAGCTCAACCCGCTGAAGGAAGTCATTCGCGGCAAGCGGCTGATCGTCGTCGACGACTCGATCGTCCGCGGCAACACCCAGCGCGCCCTGGTCCGCATGCTGCGGGAGGCCGGCGCCGTCGAGGTGCACGTGCGCATCGCGTCGCCGCCGGTGAAGTGGCCGTGTTTCTACGGCATCGACTTCGCCACCCCCGCCGAGCTGATCGCCAACGCCAAGAGCACCGAGGCCAGCGAGGACGAGATGCTCGAGGCGGTCCGGCACGCGATCGGCGCCGACTCGCTCGGCTACATCAGCCGGCAGGGCATGATCGCCGCCACCGAACAGCCCGCTTCCCGACTGTGCGCGGCCTGCTTCGACGGCAACTACCCGATCGAACTGCCAGGTGAAGCTGCCCTCGGCAAGAACGTCGTCGAGCACATGCTGGCGTCGGCGGCCCGCACCGGCCTGCCGCTGACCGCCGACAACGACAACGCCTCAGCCCTGCGCCGCCCCTGACCCGGCCGCCCTGGATGGGCGCGACGTGCATCCGCGAGGGTGCGACCGGTAGCCTTGGGGCCGATGACTAGCCAGGATGAGCGAGCTGAATCGATTGGCGCCTCCTACGCTTCGGCGGGGGTTGACATCGAGGCAGGCGATCGCGCCGTCGAATTGTTCAAGCCCCACGCCAAGAAGGCCACCCGCCCCGAGGTGCGAGGCGGCCTCGGAGGTTTTGCCGGGCTGTTCGGCCTGAAAGCCGGGTACCGCGAGCCACTGCTGGCTTCGTCGACCGACGGTGTGGGCACCAAACTCGCGGTGGCGCAGGCCATGGACAAGCACGACACCGTCGGCATCGACCTCGTCGCGATGGTCGTGGACGACCTCGTGGTGTGTGGCGCCGAGCCGCTGTTCCTGCAGGACTACATCGCCGTGGGCCGCACCGTGCCCGAGCGGGTGGCCGAGATCGTCTCGGGCATCGCCGAGGGCTGTGTGCAGGCCGGCTGTGCGCTGCTGGGCGGTGAGACCGCCGAGCACCCGGGCCTGATGGAGCCCGACCACTACGACATCTCCGCGACAGGCGTCGGCGTCGTCGAGGCCGACGACCTGCTGGGCCCCGAGAACGTCCGCCCCGGCGACGTGATCATCGCCATGGCTGCCACCGGCCTGCACTCCAACGGCTACTCGCTGGCCCGCAAGGTGCTGCTCGAGATCGACCGCATGAGCCTGTCGGGCCACGTCGA
The DNA here is from genome assembly GCF_000686745.1 of Mycobacterium sp. UNC410CL29Cvi84. Taxonomy (NCBI): domain Bacteria; kingdom Bacillati; phylum Actinomycetota; class Actinomycetes; order Mycobacteriales; family Mycobacteriaceae; genus Mycobacterium; species Mycobacterium sp. UNC410CL29Cvi84. Next base: position 125,969 of record NZ_JMLM01000012.1, on the reverse strand, counting down.
GGAGTTCGGCCGCACGCTCGGTGAAGAACTGCTGGAGCCGACGCGCATCTACGCCAAGGACTGCCTGGCGCTGGCCGCCGAGACCCAGGTCCGCACCTTCTGCCACGTCACCGGTGGTGGGCTGGCCGGAAACCTGGAACGTGTCATTCCGCACGGCCTGACCGCCGAGATGGACCGCGGTACCTGGACGCCGGCACCGGTGTTCCAGATGATCGCCCAGCGCGGCCGCGTGGAGCGTGCCGAAATGGAGAAGACGTTCAATATGGGTGTCGGCATGGTCGCCGTCGTCGCGCCGGAGGACACCGACCGCGCGCTGGCGATTCTGACGGCCCGGCACCTGGACTGCTGGACTCTGGGCACCGTCAACAAGGGTGGCAAGAGCAGCGTTCGAGCCGAGTTGGTGGGCCAGCACCCGCGCTTCTGACCTCAGGTCGCGCGCGGGGCTGGGCCGGCGGCCCTGGATCAGGGCCGCTCGTGGGGTCTAGTGACGCCAGTCGTCTTCGGGCACGGCCCAGCGACCGGCAGGCTCGTCGTCCGAGTCGTCGTCGCCCAGGTCGTCATCGAAGGCACTTGTGCTGTAACCAACGGAGTCGTTCGAGAGCTCTCGTTGCAGCCGACCGAAATCGGTCTGCGGTGAGCTGTACTTAAGGTCTCGAGCAACCTTGGTCTGCTTCGCCTTTGCTCGGCCGCGGCCCATGGGGGACCCCCTCGCGCAATAACGGAGCGGCCCGATGTGCAGGCGGCTCCGATCTGAGTGTGTTTATTGTCCTGCCGCTAGCTTACCGTGCCCGGCGGTCTCATGCTGGCAGGCCACCCTTACGGGGGTTCGGAGAGCGAATCGGCCGGACGGTTCAGTCCTGGTCGAACAGGATGACCTGACGAATGGCCTGACCGTCGGCCAGCCGATCCATCGCCTCGTTGATCTGATCGAGCCGAATCCGCGCGGAAATGAGCTTCTCGACCGGCAACTTCCCTTCGCGCCACAGCTGCGCGTAGCGGGGGATGTCGCGGCCCGGTATCGACGAGCCCAGATAACTGCCGACGACCGTCCTGGCCTCGGCGGTGACCGTCAGCGGCGAGATGGCGGCCAGCGCCGCCGCGGCCGGCAGGCCGACCGTGATGGTGCTGCCGCCCGGCTGCGTCGCGCCGAAGGCCGTCTCGAACGCCCGGGGATGCCCGGCGCACTCGATGACGTGGCGGGCCTTGATGCCGAGTTCGGCGACCTGAGCTGCGGTGTAGGTCTCGGTCGCGCCCAGCGCGGTGGCCTGGCCGAGCTTGTCCGTGGCGGTGTCGACGGCGATGACGCGTTCGACCTGCAAGGCCCGCGCGGTGATGAGGGCCGCCATCCCAACCCCGCCGAGCCCGACCACCATCAGGCTGTCGGTCGGTGCGGGCCTGGCGACGTTGAGGACGGCGCCACCCCCGGTGAGTACCGCGCAGCCGAGCATCGCGGCGACGTCGGGCGGGATATCGGAGTCGACGGGCACGGCGGAGGCCCGGTCGACGACGGCGTGGGTCGCGAAACCGGACACGCCGAGATGGTGATGCACCGGCCGGCCGGCCGCGCTCAGGCGGCGGCCGGCCAGCAGGGTGCCCGCGGCGTTGGCCGCCGACCCGGTCGGGCACGGCAGACGGCCGCCTTCGTCGCAGTCGGGGCACTCGCCGCAGCGGGGGAGGAACGACATCACGACGCGCTGCCCGGGGCGGATGTCGCCGACGGCGGCACCGACGCCGACGACGACACCGGCGGCCTCGTGCCCCAGCAGCATCGGCAACGGGCGGGGCCGGTTGCCGTCGACGACGCTGAGGTCCGAGTGGCAGACCCCGGCCGCCTCGATCCGGACCAGCAGCTCGGTCGGGCCGGGATCCGCCAGCTCCAGCTCACCGACGGTGATCGGCCGCGACCGCGCGTACGGCCGGGCCCGCCCGGACTCCTCGAGGACCGCCCCGGTGATCTTCATCGCCGGGCCAATGCCGCGAAGGCGTCGTCGGTGCGGTCGAGCGCGTCGTCGATGTCCGCGGTCGTGTGGGCCGCGCTGAGGAACCAGTTGTGGTACGGGTGCAGGTAGACGCCACGGGCGCCGGCCTCGTCGCACCACAGTCGGGTCTGGCTGAAGTCGTCGTCACCGGTGAACCGCAGCAGCGGCATCTGCACCGGCCCCGTCTGCACGACCTCGAACCCGTGCGCGCGGGCCTGGGCGGCGAGCCCGTCGCGCAGGCGTTGGCCGGAGTCGAACATGCGCTGCATCGCGTCGGTGTCGCGCAGTTCCCGGATGGTCGCCAGCGCGGCCGCCATCGACACCGCGGAGTACCAGAAGGATCCCGTGGCGTAGATGCTGCCGGCCGCTTCTCTCAACCTGTCGGTGCCCGTAACCGCAGCCAGCGCATAGCCGTTGGCGATGGCCTTGGACCACGCCGACAGGTCGGGGCGCACGCCCAGCGGTTCCCAACTACCCGCAAGATCCAGCCGGAAGCCGCAACGGACGTCGTCGAGGATCAGCGCGGCGCCGGCGCGGTCGCACAGCTCGCGTAACCCCTTGGCGAACAACGGATCGGCCAGCTCCTGATCGCGGAACACGTCGTGCCGGAACGGGCAGACGATGACGGCGGCCAGATCGTCGCCGGCGCGGTCGACGGCGGCGCGCAGGGAATCGAGGTCGTTGTACTCGAAGTAGTCGAGGTGTGCCCGATCCTCCCGGGTCACCCCCGCCGTCACGGGGGTGCACCACGGCACCGCACCGTGATACGCGCCGTGGGCGATGAGCACCTTGCGCCGCCCGGTCGCCGCGCGCGCGATCGTCACGCACGCGGTGGTGGCGTCGGTGCCGTTCTTGGCGAGCATCGCCCAGTCGGCGTGGGCGACGGTGTCGACGAGCAGTTCGGCGAGTTCCACCATCACCGGAGCGGCGCCGTTGAGGCAGTCACCCTTGGCGATCTGTTCCGAAACTGCTTGCTGCACAGCAGGATTGCGATGACCCAGGACAACTGGGCCCCAGCCGCACATGAAATCCAGATATGTGTTGCCGTCGGTGTCGGTTATGCGGCAGCCGTCGCCCGAGGCCATGTACTGCGGCAGCGTGGCCGAGAACGACCGCGCGTTCATGTGCCCGTACATGCCGCCGGGAACGACGAGCCGGGCCCGTTTGGTCAGGGCGGTGTCGTTGTGGTCGATCATCGCAACAGCTCCCGGGCCACCGCCGCGACACCGGGCGCGTCCAGCCGGTACTTGGCGTACAGCGCCGCCGGGGGACCGACGGGGATGTATTCGTCGGGCACACCGTGTTTGGCGAACCGCACGGCGGGCGCGCCGTTCAGGAACAGCGCTTCGGCGACCGCGGATCCCAGTCCATTGGTGACGTTGTGTTCCTCGACGGTGAGGATGGCGCCGGTCTCATGCGCGGCGGCGAGTACCTCGTCGATGTCGAGCGGCGCGACGGTGTGCATGTCGATGACGCGGGTCCTGATGCCTTCGTCCGCCAGGATCGCCGCGGCCTCCAGTGCCGGGTGGACCTCGCTGCCGGTGGCGATGATGGTCAGGTCGTGGCCGTCGCGCAGCCGGATGGCCTTGCCGAAGGTGAGGTCGGGCACCGTCGGGTAGACCTCGGGGTCACGGCCGCGGCCCAGCCGGATGTACATCGCGCCCGGGTGGTCGACCGACGCCCGCAGGATCGCGCGCAGGTGGTTGGCATCGGTCGCGCAGACGACGGTCAGCTCGGCGAAAGTGCGCAGCACGCCAAGGTCTTCCAGCGCGTGGTGGCTGGTGCCGTAGAACCCCATCGACATGCCCGAGTGGTGCCCGACGATCCGCACGGGCATCCGCGGGTACGCGCAGTCGGTGCGGATCTGCTCGGCACACAGCAGCGCCGAGAACGACGCGAACGTCGCGGCGAACGGCACGTAGCCGCACGAGGCGATACCGGCCGCGGACGTGATCATGCCCTTCTCGGCGATGCCCATGTTGAAGAACCGGTTGGGATGGCGCGCCGAGAAATCGGTGGCCCGGTTGGCGCTCGCCAGATCGGCCGTCAGCACGACGACGCGCGGATCGTGGTCGGCCAGGTCGGCCAGTTCCTCACCGAACACGAACGCGGGGATCGAACTGACGTCGCTGCCGTCGAACGATCGCTTGTCGCGCAGTTCGGTGGCACCGCCGCCGAAAATCTCTGCCTGGTCCTGGGTTTCGGTCATTTCACTGCCTCCAGCGGACGCAGGCCGGCCTGCAGTTCCGCGATCACGTCGTCGTAGTCGGCGCCGACGAGGTTGCCGACGTGCCAATCGGGGTTGAATTCCATGAGCTGCACGCCGCGGCCCTTGACCGTGTCGGCAACGATGAGTTGTGGTGGGCCGTCGGGTTTGTCGGGCAGGGCGCCGAACAAATCCAGCAGCGCGGCGGGGTCGTGCCCGTCGACGCGGTGGGTCTGCCAGCCGAACGCGGCGAAGCGGTCTTCGATGGGCTCGACGCTCATCACGTCATCGGTGAAGCCGTCGATGCACAACTGATTGCGGTCGACTATGGCGACCAGCTTTCCGAGGCGGTAGTGCCCCGCGGCGTTGGCGGCCTCCCAGATCTGACCCTCGTGCAGCTCGCCGTCGCCCAGCATGCAGAACGTGCGGTACGGGCGGCCGCCGACCCGTCCGGCGAAGGCCATACCGACGGAGATGGACAGGCCGTGGCCGAGTGAGCCCGAGCTGAAATCGATACCCGGGATCTTCTTCATGTCGGGGTGGTCGCCGAACGGGCTGCCCAGGCGCGTGTAGTCGTCGAGCGCCGACGGCGGGAAGAAGCCGACATCGGCCAGCACGGGGTACAGGCCGATGGCGGCGTGGCCCTTGCTGAGGACGAAGCGGTCACGGTCGGCCCATTTCGGTTCTGCCGGGCGGTATTTCAGGACCGAGTAGTACAGCGCCGCGAACAGTTCGGCGGCCGAGAAGGACGACGTGTAGTGGCCGGCGCCGGCGATCCGGGACAGTCGCACGGTCTCGAGCCGGATGAACTTCGCCCGGTCGACGACTTGCTCCAGTGCGGCCGCCCGGCCGGGCGTTCCCGTTGGTGGAATCATCTGCTGCTCCCTTGCAGTGGGTGGTGCCGACCGGGGCGTGCCAAAGGTGATGTGGCGCAACGGGTATGGCGCTGATCGCAGTTTCGGCTGTGGTCGGCCTCACGCTATGGTGGGAGATCTTTCGAGGTACAAGGTGCGGAACCGAAGTTCGTTCGGAAACTCAGGCGAACAAGACACATTTTTCGGTCATGGTCCGTATTGTCCGAGTTGCGCCGAAGGATGTGCTGCCCGAACGCGGATGTGGACGACGCGGATTCAGGCTGTGGGACGAGGAGGTTCAGATGCAGCGGTACGAGGACGACCGGGTCGGAGAGGTCAAGACCGACGAGATCGACGAGTTGTTGCTCTGGGAGCTGACCACCAACGGGCGGCGCACCAACAACGAGTTGGCCCGCAAGGCGGGGATCGCGCCGTCGACCTGCCATGCCCGGATCAAGCGGCTCGAGCAGCTCGGTGTGATCCGCTCGATCAACGCTTTCGTGGACTACGAGGCCCTCGGATTCCCGGTGCAGGCAATCGTTTTCGTGCGACTGCCGGCGTCGGCGCGTGATCAGGTCAAGAGCTACGCCAGCCGCGTGATCCGGTTTCCCCAGGTGCTCAACGTGTTTCACATGGGCGGGCCGGACGACTTCCTGATTCACGTGGCCTGCACGTCGACCAGTCAGCTGCGCGACTTCGTCGCGACCAAGCTCAGTTCCGGGCCCGTCGCGGCCACGACCACCAGCATCATGTTCGACCACTACATCGGGGTCCAGCACATGGAGTACGTCAGCGGTTACGACGAGATGCGTCGGCCGATCCGGTAAATACCGAAGAAATTTCGGCGGGCACCAGCTTCGGCCGGGCTTGTTTCGAAGATCATCGAAACTTCCGGACCACCTGGCGCACGATGTTCGGAATCTTCCCGGGGCACGAAATGTGGTCTGCATCATAGGCAGCGTCTTGCCGCCATGGCCCGCCCGAGAGGAATTCGACGATGACCGCAGCAACGGAACTGCTCGCCAAACACCGGATGTCGATCGGTGGTCAGGCGCGCGACAGCGCCTCCGGTGAGGTCATCGAGATCCGCGACAAGTTCGACGGCCACCTCATCGGCACCGTGCCGGCGGGCACGATCGCCGACGCGCAGGACGCCCTCGACGCGGCCGTGGCAGGTGCCGAAACCTGGTCGGCAACACCGGCTTTCCGTCGCGCCGCCATCCTCAAGGCCGCCGCGGCACAGATCCGGGCCGACCGCGCGCAACTGAGCGCGATGCTGTCGGCGGAGAACGGCAAGACCATCGCCGACGCGAGGCTGGAGATCGACACCACCGCCCGCATCTTCGACGGCTTCGCCGAGGAGTCCCTGCGGCTGTTCGGGCAGACCATCCCGCTCGATATTCAGGACGGGCTGCAATCGGACCTCATGCTCACGGTGCGTGAGCCGCTCGGCGTCATGGTGGGCATCGTCCCGTTCAACTTCCCGGCCGAGCTGTACGCGCACAAGGTGGGCGCCGCGCTCGCCGCAGGCAACGCCATGATCGTCAAGCCGCCGGAGGACGACCCGATCGTGGCGGTCATGCTCACCGAGATCCTGCACCGGGCCGGAGTGCCCGGCGCCGCACTGCAATTGGTCACCGGCTACGGCCATGTCGTCGGCGCGCACCTGGCCGGCAGCCCCGACATCGCGGCGGTCACGTTCACCGGCAGCACGGCGGTGGGCGCCGTCATCGCCGCCGCCGCGGGCCGCAACGTCGTGCGCGTCTTCCTCGAACTCAGCGGCAACGACGCCTTCATCGTCTGCGACGATGCCGACCTGGACACGGCCGTCGACCATGCCGTCGCGGGGCGCACCTACGCCAACGGACAGGTGTGCGTGGCCACCAAGCGCATCATGGTCGTCCAGTCCCGCTATCAGGAGTTCGTGGACCGCCTGCGCGAGCGGGTCGCGGCGCTACGGGTCGGCGATCAGCGCGGCGAAACCACCGATGTCGGTCCGCTCATCAGCGTCGAGGCGGCCCGGACCGTCGAACGGCAGATCCACGAGGCCGTCGAGCAGGGCGCGCGCGTGCTGGTCGGTGGCACGCGGCGCGGCGCCTTCATCGACCCCACGCTGCTGGAGATCGACACGCGCGTCGGCATCGCCACCGACGAAGAAATCTTCGGGCCGGTCTTCTCGCTGCTCGCCGTCGACAACCTCGACGAGGCGATCGAACTCGCCAACGCCTCCCAATTCGGGCTCAATGCAGCGGTTTTCACCAACGACGTCACACAGGCCATCCGCGCCGGCCGGCGCATCAAGGCCGGCATCGTCTCGGTCAACGGCGGCAACACCTACCGGCCCGACGTGGCCGCGTTCGGCGGCTACAAGAAGAGCGGCCTGGGGCGTGAAGGGATCGCCTACACGCTCGACGAATTCACCCAGATCAAGAGCATCGTGCTGCGGGGCGTGCTCGCCGACTGACCCCGCCCGACCACCCCGCCGTTCCTGGGTTCCCGGAATTCACCCCGACAGCGTCGTCAGAAAGCCGAAAATCAATGATCAACACTCCACCATCCGACCCCGCGACGACGCTGGAAGCAGCGCCCGGGACACACACCATGCTGCAGCGCGGGCTGGGCGTGGGCTCCATCGTGTTCATGGTCGTCGCCGCGGCCGCCCCGCTGGCCGTCGTCACCGCCAGCGTCCCGATCATCATCTCGGTGAGCGGCAGCGCCGCCGCCCCGCAGTTCTTCCTGATCGCGATGGTGATCCTGGCGCTGTTCTCGGTCGGCTTCACCTCGATGAGCAAGTACGTGCCGAATGCCGGCGCGTTCTACTCGTACATCCAGCGCGGGCTGGGGCGGCACGTCGGGGTAGGGGCGGCGGCGTTGGCGCTGGGGTCCTACGGGGTGATGCTCATCGGGCTGTACACCTACCTCGGTGTGGCCACGTCGAAGCTGTTGACCGCCGTGCACATCGGAATTCCGTGGTGGGCCAGTGCGATTGGCTGGGTCTGTCTGGTCGGGGTGCTGGGCTACCGCGACATCGAGCTGAGCTCCAAGGTGCTGGGCGTGCTGCTGATCGCCGAGACGCTGGCCGTAGTGCTCGTCGACATCGGCGTCATCTGTGCGGGCGGAGCCGGCTGGTCCGGCGGTGAGGGCGGCCTGAGCCTCGTACCGCTGTCACCGTCCGAATTCGCCACCGGTGCACCGAGTCTCGGGCTGATGTTCGCGTTCTTCTGCTTCATCGGATTCGAGGCGACCGCGGTGTTCCGCAACGAGGCCAAGGACCCCGACCGCACCATCCCGCGGGCGACCTACACCGCGGTGGTCTTCATCGGCCTGTTCTACGCCCTGGCGGCGTGGGCCGTCGTCGAGGGCCTGGGCGTCGACCGCGCCGTCGACGCTGCCAAGGCCGAGCCCGAGAACGTCGTGCAGAACCTGGCGAGCACCTACGTCTCGCCGATCCTCACCGACGTCATCCAGGTGCTGCTGGTGACCAGCTTCTTCGCCTGCGTGCTGTCGTTCCACAACGTCATCACGCGCTACCAGTTCACGTTGGCGACCAAGGGGCTGCTGCCCGCGTCGCTCGCCGAGATCGACGAACGCCACCGCACGCCGTCCCGCTCGTCGCTGGTGTTCACGGTGATCTCGCTGACCGCGATGGTGGCCGTCGCGGTGATCGGCTGGGACCCGATCACCCAGACCTACATGTGGTTCTCCGGCGCGTCCACACTGGGCCTCATCGCCCTCATGGCAATGACGAGCCTGGCCGTCATCGTCTTCTTCCGGACGCAGGAGCACGGTGCGAGCCTGTGGCACACCGTGATCGCGCCCGGCCTGTCCTTCCTTGGCCTCATCGCGATCCTGCTGCTGGTGATCAAGAACTTCGCGCTCCTGGTCGGCAGCACCACCACCGCGGTCGTGCTCGGCGGGCTCATCGCCGCGATCTTCGCCGCGGGCGTCGTCGTCGCCGAGCGGGTCCGGCGCCGCCGTCCCGACCGCTACCGGGCGCTGGTGCAGGACAACTAGTTCCGGGCGCCGCCGCGCAACCGGTCCACCGCGGCCCGGCCCGCGCCGGCGGACGTATCGGCCTCCGGCAGCGAGTCCGCGTCGATCGCGGCGGGCACCTGGGCGTCACCGCCGGTGGTCAGCTCCGTATCAGCGGGCACGCCGCGCTTGAGCAGCGCCAGCGCGATCGGGCCCAGGTCCACATGCTCGGCGACGGTGCCCACGCGGCCGATCGCCCGGCCACCGGCGAGCACCGGATCACCCGTCGCGGGACGGTCATCGCCGCCGTCGAGATGCAGCAGGACCAGCATGCGGGGTGGCTTGCCCAGGTTGTGGACCCGGGCGACGGTCTCCTGGCCGCGGTAGCAGCCCTTGTCCAGATGCACGGCGCCGACGCCCGGCCCGCCGATCCAGCCGACCTCATGCGGGATGGTGCGCTCATCGGTGTCGACGCCCAACCGCGGCCGCAGCGCCGCCACCCGCAGGGCCTCGTAGGCCCACAATCCCGCGGGTCGGACGCCCGCGTCCAGCAGCCGCTGCCGCCATGCCGCGGCGTCGGCCCGCGGCACCACCAGCTCGATCTCCTCCGGACCCACCCGGCGCACGAAACCGCCTTGGGGCAGCGGCGCGGCCGTCCACTCGGTGTCCGGGGTCGGCAGGTCCAGCTGGTTGACGGCGGGCCCGAGCAGCGACAGCACCGCGAGGTCGGCCGGGTTCACCTCGACCTTCGACCAGAACACCATCTTGCGCAGGAAGTCGGCGAGCGGCTGCCCGCGCCACGATTCGGTGTCCAGCGTGGTGACGCCGCCGAGCTCGGTCTGCAGCCAGTGGTCCTCGACGCGGCCCTGGCCGTCGAGGCTCAGGTTCTGGACGACGGACCCCTCCGGCAGGGCGCTGACGTGCTGGCTCGAGATGGTGTGCAGCCAGCTCTGGCGGTCGTCGCCGGTGAGTGCGATGGTCGCGCGGTGGCCGCGGTCGACGACGATGGCCTCGGTGGCGGCGGCACGCTGCTCCCCGAGCGGGTCGCCGTAGTGCCAGACGGCGCCGGCGTCGGGTCCGGATTCGGGGGCGGGAACTGCGCTCATGCTTCGAGCCTAGTTGGCGTCCCGACTAGCCTTCTGGCCGTGACCACCCCGCCGCCGATCGTCGTCGCAGTCGACGGCTGCCGGGCCACGGTCCGCGCCGACGATCCCGTGTTCTCTCGCGGCGACGGGGTCTTCGAGACGGCATTGGTGCGGGGCGGCGTCGTCCTCCTGCTCGACGAGCACCTGGCGCGGTTGGCGGGGTCGGCGGTACTGGCTGGGCTGCCGTGCCCCCATTCCGAGCGGTGGCGGGCGGCGGTGGCGTCCGCGGTCGGCCAGTGGCCCGGCGGAGAGGCCGTGCTGCGGCTGGTGCTCGGCCGCGGTGCCGACGGTGTGGTGGCGTTCGTGATGGTCTCGGCCGTGCCGGCGCGCGTCGCCGCGGCCCGCCGGGACGGTGTCGCGGCGGTGACACTGGTGCGGCCGCACTGGCCGCTCGCGGCCGCGAAATCGCTGTCCTATGCCGCGAACGTCGCCGCGCTGCGGCATGCCGAACGGGCCGGTGCCGGTGACGCCGTGTTCGTCGACGCGACGGGCGCGGTGCTCGAAGGGCCGCGCTCGGCCGTCGTGCTGGCGGTTCGTGGCGCGGCCGGCGAACCGGTTCTGGTGACGCCCGATGCGTCGTCGATCCTGCCGTCGACCACGCAGCGCGCGCTGTTCGCGGCCGCCGCGGCGCAGGGTGTCGAGTGTGTGTACCGGCGGGTGACCGTGCCGGATTTGTTTGCCGCACAAGGTGTTTGGCTGCTTTCGGCGATCACGCTGGCGGCGCGGGTGCATACCTTGGATGAGCGCGCGTTGCCGGGCTCGCCTTTCGAGGCCTTGATCCGCGGGTTGATCGACGGGCAGATCTGAGTCCGAGAAAAATCGGTTGTCGGGTCTTCGACCTGGGAGTACGGTCGCACGTACACAGGGAAGGAGGTGGTCCGACAAATTGATTGATTCTTTGAGGACATGTGAGGTGGCTGCCCGCTAGTAGCGCAGGGTAATTCCCGAGCGCACTCGCGAATTCCCGCAGCCACCCGGCCCCCGAGCCTCCCGGTCTTGTCCAACCAGGAACCTTGGCTCGGGGGCCGCCCCATGTCCGGGGTAGGTCAGCCGGCCGGCGGGGGCGCCGGCGCGAGCGAGTTGCACGCCTGCGTCGCGGACTTCCAGGTGTTCTCGTCGACCCCTGGAGGAGCCGGCGGGGTGCCGTGCTCGCCACCGGGCGGCGGACCCTGATGGCCCTCGTGCTTGCCCGGAGCGCCCGGCGGCGGGCCCTGCGGCGGCGCGGGAACGCCGTGCTCGGTCAGGCACTGCGCGAAGGCGTCACCACCGGGTGGCGTGCCCGGAGCTTCCGAGCCGGACGCCGGTGCCGCGCTGCTGGACGAGGCTGCCGACGACGCCGTGCTCGAACTGCTCGGTGCCGAGTCGCTGCTCGACGAACACCCGACCACACCGCCGACCAGTGCGGCCGCGGTCGCACTGAAGACGGCGAGACGAATAGCGGAAGGAACCACGTTTCCCCCAATCTGGTTGCGAATACTGACCAGGCAGACGCTAGAGAGCGCCGATGGGGGAGTGATATCGAGAATCTGGGCGTCGCCTGTGAAGTGGCTGCGCCGGGAGCTACGAGATCAGCGGGGCGAGCTGACGGACCGTCAGCCGACGAAACGCGACAGGCGCGCGGAGAGGTGCGGGGTCAGGCCGCCGTCGGCGTCCACGCGCTCCTCGACGTAGGCCAGGTCGCCGTTCTCGATGATCCCGTACAGCCGCTTCGCGCCGCCGACGAGCATGCCGGACTTGCTGCGGGCCAGGGCGTCGGTCGCCAGTTCCCAGGAGGCCTGGTTCAGCGGGGTGCCGTAGAACAGCTCGACGTAGCCGGCCGAATGCGCCAGCAGCAGCTCGATGGCCTGGGACTCGTCCTGCCCGTGGGGATCGTTCGGATCGTTCACGAACCGCCAGTAGCCGGTCTCGCGCAGGCCCGGGCCGGCGTATTCGCCGTTCTCGTCGAGCCGCCAGGAGCGGGCATCCCAGTTGAGGTAGTCGCCGCCGTTGTGCGACACGATGATCTGCTGACCGAACCGGTAGTCGCCGGCGGACTCGCGGCCCTCGCCCTCACCGCGCCAGACGCCGACGAGCGGCAGCAGGGCCAGCAGGGCGTCGTTGAAGTCCGCACCTTCGCGCAGGTTGGCGGTATCCGCGGGCAGCGGCAGGTCGTCGAACCCGGGCACGTTGCGCGCGGCCGTGGCCTTGGCGCGATCGGCTGCCGCGGCGATGGCGCGGTCGCCGGAGCCGCTCAGTGCGCCGAGCTCGCCCAAGCCGTCAGGGTCCTGGTCGGACGTCACGACTCGTCGGTGATCAGGCGGTACAGCGCGTAGAGCGCGAACCAGGTGATGGCCAGCGTGGCCACGACCAGCAGGATCTCGAAGAAAAGCACCACGAGGAGACAGATTACTCGGGGCTTCGGTGTGACGTGCGCCGCACCGGCTCCTCAAATGCGACGAGCGGCCGCATCTGTACGTCCGGACACGGAGTGTCGGGGTACAAACACGGCCGCTCGCGGCAGTGAGAACTAACTCAGGTCATGCGACCTTGACGTCGACCTCGTGGATGCCGGCACCGGTCGGCGCAACCACGGCGTCGCCGTTGCCGACCTTGGACAGTGCGCGCAGCGTCCAGGTGCCGGGCGCGGCGAAGAAGCGGAAGTCACCGGTGGCCGACGCGACGACCTCGGCGGTGAACTCGTCCGTGCTGTCCAGCAGGCGCACGAATGCCCCACCGACCGGCTGGCCCGAGCCGTCGACGACGCGGCCGGTGATGACCGTTTCCTTCTCCAGGTCAACGCTGGCCGGCAGCGTCAGGCCTTGCTTGGGTGCAGAGCACATATTCAGTTTCCCAACTCGATCGGGGCACCCACCAGGGAGCCGTATTCGGTCCAACTGCCGTCGTAGTTCTTTACATTCCGGTGGCCGAGCAGTTCCTGCAGCACGAACCAGGTGTGCGACGAACGCTCACCGATGCGGCAGTAGGCGATGGTCTCCTTCTCGCCGTCGAGGCCGGCGTCGGCGTAGATCTTCGCCAGCTCCTCGTCGGACTTGAAGGTGCCGTCGTCGTTTGCGGCCCGGCTCCACGGCACGTTGATGGCGCTCGGCACGTGGCCGGGGCGCTGGCTCTGCTCCTGCGGCAGGTGCGCGGGAGCCAGAATCTTGCCGGAGAACTCGTCGGGCGAACGCACGTCGACCAGGTTCTTGGTGTTGATCGCGGCGATCACCTCGTCGCGGAACGCGCGGATGCTGTTGTCGATGGGCTTGGCCTCGTACGAGGTCGCCGGGCGGACGGTGGCGTCCTTGACCAGCGGGCGGTCGTCGAGCTCCCAGCGCTTGCGGCCGCCGTCGAGCAGCTTGACGTCGTCGTGGCCGTACAGCTTGAAGTACCAGTAGGCGTAAGCCGCGAACCAGTTGTTGTTGCCGCCGTACAGGATGACGGTGTCGTCGTTGCTGATGCCCTTGTCGGACAACAGCTTCGAGAACTGCTGCTGGTCGACGAAGTCACGCTTGACCGAGTCCTGCAGATCATCGCGCCAGTCCAGCTTGACGGCGCCGGGGATGTGCCCCTCGTCGTCGTAGGCGCTGGTGTTCTCGTCGACCTCGACGAACACCACGCCGGCGGTGTCGAGGTTGTTCTCGGCCCATTCGGTCGAGACCAGGACGTCGGAACGTGCCATGTACGAATTCCTTTCGGTTGCTTATGAGCTCTAGCGGGTCAGGTGGTGGCGGGGGCGCCGGTGCCGCGGAATCGCGCCACGAGCGGGTAAATCTGGCAACCGAGGCAGATGCCGAAGGCGGCGTTGAGGAAGGCGGCGATCAACGCGAACGCGGTGGCACCGAGGCCCAGCGCGGTGATACCCGTCGCGAAGCCGACGAATCCCACGATGGCGAACAGCAGTCCGACGAGCTGGGCGAACTTCAGCGGCGCGACCGGTTCCTTCTCGCTCACCGGGGCCAGCCGCGGCGCGATGAAGGTGGCGAAGATCCGGCCGTAGGGATGCTTGCGCGGTCCGCCGAAGGCGCCGATCGCGAACACGACGGCCTGCAGACCGAGAATCACGGCCGCGGCGATCGGGCTGGCGGCCGAAACGAGCAGCGTGAGGATCAGCACGCCGGTGGTGACCCAGGCTGCGAAGCGGGGTCCGCGAACGTCGACCTGCGGGGTTTCGATGGAATTGTCTGACATGGGAAAGCTCCTGTTGGTTGTAAATGTGGACTGGCCACAGAAGGGCTGCTCGGAGCGCAACACGAAATGACGGCGCGGCTACTCAGCAGCTACAACAACAACAGCAACAACCCGCAACGCGGCACAGATCTACTGCGCGACGCTTGGTGAGCAGGAGCTCGCGGGGGGCCAACACGGCAGACAGCTTACCCAACAACGGGGTGGTCAGGCCAACAGCGGTAGCAGGGCCTCGCGCAGATCAGCGGATTTCGGGACGCCCGCGGTGCGGTACCGCTGCTGCCCCGCGGCGTCGAAGATGAACGTCGTCGGCAGCGAGAGCACCGACAGTCGTCGGGCCGCAACGGGATTGGCGTCGAGATCGAGTTCGACGTGCGCGACCCCGAGGTCGTCGCACACCTGGTCGACGACGCGGCGCACGGCCGCGCAGGGTCCGCACCACGTTGCGCTGAAATGCACGACCGTCGGGCCGGTGGTCGACAGGCCGAGGTCGGCGTTGTCGTTTTCGGCCGACGCCTCGGCCGGTATCACTTCCTTCATCAGGCCGGCGCGCAGCGTCAGCAGGCGGCCGATGATGTACGCGATCCCGAGCGCGGCGACCAGGACCGTCAGCACCACAACTGTGGAGTTCATGATTGTCTGAACCCATCCAGGGGCACGGTTACTCCCGTCGCGATGCCTTCGATGATGACGTCGGAGCCGCGGGCCCCCTCGCTGGTCGGGGTCAGCCCGAACGGCAGCTTCATTCCCGGCATCGTGGTGGAGAAGGCCCGCAGGACGGCGGCCTTCTTGTCGTCGGGCACCTTTTCTTCCGCGGTGCCCGGGCCGGTGAGCACGTCGGTCGCCGTGAACACCAGGTTGGTGCGGTCGGCGCCGGTGATGGACAGGTCCACCGAGACGCTGACGCGCTTGTCGAGGCCGGCGGCGGCCGGGGTCCCGGTGAACACGAGGCCGTGGTTCTCGGAAATACCGGATTCGGTAGTGCCGCCGGTCGCATCGTTGGAATCGTTGGTGGGGGCTTCCACCAACAGGTCCTTGATGCCCATGAAGCGGCCGACATGGGTCGAGTCGACGATGATGCGGCTTTCCAGCTTCGCCGCGGTCAATTTGGCGTCGGGTCCGATGAGCCAGGACTTGGGCGTCGCGACCATGTCGTACAGCGTGGCCTCGATGGACGCCTTCCCCACGACGGGGTGCGCGACGGCGGCCGCCTTGACCTCGACCTGCTGGTAGCGGCCCCGCGCGGCCTGGGTTGCGAAGGGGAAACCGAGGATCGACACCCACGGATCGAAGTGCAGGTGGGCCGCGGTCCGGACGCTGCGGGACATTCGATATTCGGCGAAGATCGCGAAGCCGAAATCGGTGCCGACGACCGCGAGGATCAGCACGACCGCTGGGATCAGCAGTCGGGTCAGCACCTTACGCATCCGGACATTCTGGCGTACGGCCAGCCACGCAGTGGTGCGACCGGCCGTTCCAAGCCGCTAAATCGCAGGTGGCAAGCTATCGTTAGATGATCTTGGCCGGTAACGGCCATGTGTCAGCCATGATTCTCCGGAGTTGAATCGGATTGAACTGCGACAGCGTCGTCGCGGGGGAGAGTCCGGTGTGGCCCCGGACGTACTGGAGGACCCGTTGGATCTTCTGCTACTGACCGTCGACCCGCACCCGGAGTCTGTGCTCCCGGCGCTGGCGCTACTGCCGCACAGTGTGCGGCCGGCACCCACCGAGGTGTCGTCGTTGCTGGAAGCCGGCAACGCCGATGTGGCGATCGTCGACGCGCGCACTGATCTCGCGGCCGCCCGCGGACTCTGTCGTCTGCTGGGCAGCACCGGAGCGTCCGTACCCGTGGTGGCCGTGGTCAACGAAGGCGGCCTGGTGGCCGTCAACGTCGAGTGGGGTATCGACGAAATCCTGCTGCCCGGCACCGGCCCGGCCGAGATCGACGCCCGGCTGCGGCTGCTCGTGGGACGCCGTAACGGCGTCGCCGACCAGCAGAGCGCCGGCAAGATCACGCTCGGCGAACTCGTCA
Organism: Mycobacterium sp. UNC410CL29Cvi84; assembly: GCF_000686745.1. NCBI lineage: Bacteria > Bacillati > Actinomycetota > Actinomycetes > Mycobacteriales > Mycobacteriaceae > Mycobacterium > Mycobacterium sp. UNC410CL29Cvi84. The sequence continues at coordinate 109,617 of NZ_JMLM01000012.1, read as the reverse complement.
TCGATGAGGGCACTTACACCGCGCGGCTACGTGGCAAGCCTCTCGACCTGACCTACAAGGAATTCGAGCTGCTGAAGTACCTGGCTCAGCACGCCGGCCGGGTCTTCACCCGCGCCCAATTGCTCCAGGAGGTGTGGGGCTACGACTTCTTCGGCGGCACCCGCACCGTCGACGTGCACGTCCGGCGCCTGCGCGCCAAGCTCGGCCCCGACTACGAGTCGCTGATCGGCACCGTCCGCAACGTCGGTTACAAGGCCGTCCGGCCCGCACGCGGCCGCACCAACGGCGCCCCCGAATCGGTCGACGACATCGACGACGAGGACGACGGCGACTCCGGTGACGTCGAGAACGGCGCCCGCCAGACCCAGCCCGTGCAGTGACGGAACTGACCTGGCACACCGCACTGAGTGCTGCCGACCAGACGGCCATCCGTGAACTCGTCGCGGCGGCGACCGCCGCCGACGGCGTGGCCCCGGTCGGGGACCAGGTGCTGCGCGAACTCCCGCTAGACCGCACCCGGCATCTGCTGGCGCATGACTCCGGTGCGCTGGTCGGCTATCTGAATCTCGCGCCGGACATGGCCGAGGCCGTCGTCGCCGTCGACGCCCGGCGCCGGGGGATCGGCAGCGAGCTGATCCGCACCGGCCTGGCCGCCGGTGGCCCGGCCACCCGAATCTGGGCGCACGGCAACCTCGATGCCGCACGGGCCACCGCCGCGGCGCTCGGCCTGACCGCGGTGCGCGAACTCTGGCAGATGCGCCGCTCGTTGTCGGCCCTGCCTGCGCTGACCGAGGTACCGGGTGTTTGGCTGACCACCTATCCGGGACCCGACGTCGACGCCGAACTGCTGCGCGTCAACAACGCGGCGTTCCACTGGCACCCCGAGCAGGGTGGCTGGACGCAGGCCGAGATGGACGAACGCCGGGGTGAGTCGTGGTTCGATCCGGCCGGGTTGTTCCTGGCATATGACGCCGACGATCTGACCGGGGAACGGTTGCTCGGCTTCCACTGGACGAAGATTCACCCGGGCTCCGGCCTGGGCGAGGTGTACGTCGTCGGCGTCGGCCCGGACGCGCAGGGCCGCGGCCTCGGGGCGTTGCTGACGCTGGCCGGCCTGCACTACCTGGCCGACCGGCTGGGGACGGACGGGACCGTACTGCTGTATGTCGAGGCAGACAACACTGCGGCGGTGAAGACCTACCGACGTCTCGGGTTCGAGCTGTACAGCGCCGACGTCGCCTACGCGGGGGCCCCGACCGTTAGCTGAAACGGCGAGTTGGCTGAAAAGTCCCTGTCCGTGTTCACCCGGTGTTCATTCGGCATCAGTGATTCGTCCATTACGGCCGCATACGTTGCGCGGGAGTCGGAAGCCGACCCTTGAAAGCCGACCATCGGCCGACACCGAAAGTAGGACCCGTGAAGTTCACCAGCATCGGTAGAGCATTCGTCGTCACCGCAGCGGCCGCATCGCTTGCCGTCGGTATGACTGCGTGTGGCAATGACAACAAGTCCGGCACCGCGTCGTCGTCGTCCGGCTCGGCCGCCGAGTGCGGCGGAAAGAACGCGCTGACCGCCGAGGGCTCGACCGCGCAGCAGAACGCGATCGCCGAGTTCAACAAGGCTTGGGGCCAGGTTTGCTCGGGCAAGAACCTGTCCTACAACGGCACCGGCTCGGGCGCCGGCCGCCAGCAGTTCATCGCCAAGCAGGTCGACTTCGCCGGTTCCGACTCGGCGCTGGCCAAGGAGCAGATCGAGAAGGCCGCCGAGCGTTGCGGCGGCAACCCGGCGTGGAACCTGCCGCTGGTCTTCGGCCCCGTCGCCCTGGCCTACCACCTCGAAGGCGTGAGCAAGCTCGTCGTCAACGCCGACGTGCTGGCCAAGATCTTCCAGGGCGAGATCAAGAAGTGGAACGACCCGGCCATCGCCGCGCTGAACGCGGGCACCACCCTGCCGGACGCCGACATCAAGCCCGTCTACCGCTCGGACTCGTCGGGCACCACCGACAACTTCCAGAAGTACCTGTCCGCCGCGGCTCCGGAGAGCTGGAAGAAGGGCGCCGGCAGCGAGTTCCAGGGTGGCGCCGGTGAGGGCGCGCAGAAGTCGGCCGGCGTCGTGCAGGCCGTGCAGGCCACCCCGGGTGCCATCGGCTACGTCGAGAAGAGCCCGGCCGCCGCTGCCGGTCTGCCGTTCGCGCAGATCGACACCGGTTCGGGCGCAGTCGAACTGACCGACGACAACGCCAAGAAGGCCATCGCGTCCGCCAAGTTCGCCAAGGACGGCAACGACCTGGCCCTCGACCTGAAGTCGCTGTACTCGACCAAGGAAGCCGGCGCCTACCCGCTGGTGCTGGCCACCTACGAGATCGTCTGCTCGAAGGGCTACGACGCCGATACCGCCGCCGCGGTGAAGTCGTTCCTGAAGGTGGCCGCCAACCAGGGTCAGGCCAACCTGTCGAAGGCGGGCTACATCCCGCTGCCCGACGCTTTCAAGGCGCGTCTGCTGCAGTCGGTCGACGCAATCGCTTAAGCAGTGCTGGCGCTCCGGTTCCATCGCAGTAAGGATGGAACCGGAGCCCACGACCGTTAGGTTCCTGACAGGATGACAGTGACAACACCGAATCCAGCCGACGCGGGGTCGGGGGAGGCGCTTGCCGCACCCTTCCCCGAGCCGACGCCGGTGTCTCTCGACCCGCTGAAGGGCTCGAAAGTTCGCCTGGGCGACCGGATTTTCCGCCTGCTCGCCGAGGGTTCCGGCGTACTGATCGTCGCGCTGATCGCGGCCATCGGTGTGTTCCTGCTGTGGCGCGCCATCCCGGCGCTCGCCCGTAACAAAGAGAACTTCTTCACTTTCGGTGGCAACTGGGTCACCACCGACACCTCGGCGATGCACTTCGGCATCCTCGATCTGCTGCAGGTCACCGTCTTCGTATCGGTGTTCGCGCTGCTGATCGCGATGCCGGTGGCGCTGGGTATCGCGATCTTCCAGACGCAGTACGCGCCGCGCCGGCTGGCCGGACCGCTGGCGTATGTGGTGGACCTGCTCGCGGCGGTGCCGTCGATCGTCTACGGCGTGTGGGGCCTCTACGTGCTGGCTCCCGTGCTCAAGCCGTTTGCGTTGTGGCTCAACAAGAATCTCGACTGGCTGTTCCTGTTCAAGACCGGCAACGCCTCGGTGGCCGGTGGCGGCACCATCTTCACCGCGGGCATCGTGCTCGCGGTGATGATCCTGCCGATCATCACCGCTGTCACTCGTGAGGTCTTCATCCAGACGCCGCGCGGCCAGATCGAAGCCGCACTGGCGCTGGGCGCCACCCGCTGGGAGGTCGTGCGCACCACGGTGCTGCCGTTCGGCCTCTCGGGCTACATCAGCGGTGCGATGCTCGGCCTCGGCCGCGCGCTCGGCGAGACCATCGCGCTGCTGATCATCCTGCGCGGTACGCAGACCCAGTTCAGCTGGACCCTGTTCGACGGCGGCTACACGTTCGCCAGCAAGATCGCGGCCACCGCAAGCGAATTCAACGACCAGTACAAAGCAGGCGCCTACATTGCCGCCGGCCTGGTGCTGTTCATCCTGACGTTCGTGGTGAACTCCGCGGCACGCGCGGTCGTGGCCGGAAGGACGGCGAAATGAACGCGAAGATGGCGGCGATGCTGGAGCGGCCCGTCAAGCACCAGTCGTTCGAAGGGGTGGGCCTGCGCCGCAAGGTGACCGACAAGGTCGCGACGGTGCTCGTCAGCCTGTCACTGCTCGTGGCGCTGATCCCGTTGGTGTGGGTGCTGTATTCCGTTATCACCAAGGGCTACAAGGCCCTCACCGCGTCGGAATGGTTCACCAACTCGCAGTCCGGCATGACGGCGTTCGTCGAGGGCGGCGGCGCGTACCACGCCATCGTCGGCACCGTCCTGCAGGCGCTGGTGTGCGCCGTCATCTCGATCCCGATCGGCGTGATGGTGGCGGTGTACCTCGTGGAGTACGGCGGCGGCACCAAACTGGGCAAGGTCACCACTTTCATGGTCGACATCCTCACCGGTGTCCCGTCGATCGTCGCCGCGCTGTTCGTCTACGCGCTGTGGGTCGCCACCCTGGGCTTCCAGCGCACGGGTTTCGCGGTGTCGCTGTCGCTGGTACTGCTGATGATCCCGGTCATCGTGCGGTCCACCGAGGAGATGCTGCGCATCGTCCCGATGGACCTGCGCGAGGCCAGCTACGCGCTGGGCATTCCCAAGTGGAAAACCATTGTGCGGATTGTCATTCCGACAGCGCTGTCGGGCATCGTCACGGGCGTCATGCTGTCGCTGGCCCGCGTCATGGGTGAGACGGCCCCGCTGCTGGTCCTGGTGGGCTACGCACAGGCCATGAACTTCGACATGTTCGGCGGCTTCATGGGGTCGCTGCCGGGCATGATGTACGACCAGATCGGCGCCGGTGCCGGCGCCAACGAGGTCCCCACCGACCGGATGTGGGGAGCGGCGCTGACCCTGGTGCTGCTGATCGCGCTGCTGAATGTGGCGGCGCGGTTGGGCGCCAAGTTCTTTGCCCCGAAGAAAGTTTGAGCAGGAGTACCGTCAATGGCCAAGCGTCTGGATCTCAAAGATCTCAACATCTACTACGGCTCCTTCCACGCCGTGCAGAGCGTCAGCCTGTCGGTGGAGCCGCGCAGCGTAACGGCGTTCATCGGGCCGTCGGGCTGCGGCAAGTCGACGGTGCTGCGCACCCTCAACCGCATGCACGAGGTGATCCCGGGCGCCCGCGCCACCGGTTCGGTGCTGCTCGACGGTGACGACATCTACGCCCCCGGCGTGGACCCGGTCGGCGTGCGCAAGACCATCGGCATGGTGTTCCAGCGCCCGAACCCGTTCCCCACCATGTCGATTCGCGACAACGTGGTGGCCGGGCTGAAGCTGCAGGGCGTGCGCAACAAGAAGACGCTCGACGAGGTCGCCGAGCGGTCGCTCAAGGGCGCCAACCTGTGGAACGAGGTCAAGGACCGCCTCGACAAGCCCGGTGGTGGTCTCTCGGGCGGTCAGCAGCAGCGCCTGTGCATCGCCCGCGCCATCGCCGTGCAGCCCGACGTGCTCCTGATGGACGAGCCGTGCTCGGCGCTGGACCCGATCTCGACGCTCGCCATCGAGGACCTGATCGCAGAACTGAAGCAGGACTTCACGATTGTGATCGTCACGCACAACATGCAGCAGGCGGCGCGCGTCAGCGACCAGACCGCGTTCTTCAATCTCGAGGCCACCGGCAAGCCGGGTCAGCTGATCGAGATCGACGACACCGAGAAGATTTTCTCCAACCCGTCCAAGAAGGCCACCGAGGACTACATCTCCGGCCGCTTCGGTTAGGTCGCCTTCTCCCGCGAGTATGCGTGGGGGGCATTGTCGACGCGGGGGTTCGCGGTCACTTTCTCTCGCGAGCTGGGGGCACCTCCCGCTTGCGGGGGAACGTAAAACTGTCGTTTTTGCTTGAAAATTGACAGTTTTGCGTCTGTTCGCGCAGGAACTCATGCCGCGCGATCAAAGTGACGCCTGATTCTTGTGCACAGCTCGACCGGGTATTGCCTGATGTCGTCGACGACAGCCGGAACGCTGGTCCAGCTCATTTCCTGTAGCCGTGCTGTCTTGATGCGATCATGTTTAACCGCAACGGGATTCGAGTGCCATTCCATACTGTCGTACTCAGCTGCCACGCGGTATTCGGGCCAGGCGAAATCGAGTCGCCATAGTTGACCGTGGAGATCGCGTATCTCGTACTGCAATTCGGGAGTCGGAAGCTCCCATTCGATGAAGACCAGCCGCATCTCGGATTCCATTGGAGACTCGGCTCGCGCGTCAGCCAATGGCAGCAGCTCGCGGACATTGACCACGCCGCGACGACCACGTTGTTCCTCAAGGGCCTGCAGCAGTTCCGCCCTGCTGCAGGTGCCGCTGCGGAGAGCGGCATCTAATACCGCTAGCACCCGCGGACGTTTCAGTGTCCGGGCGACTTCTATCGCTGTCCATGCGGGCGCGGTGGCGAGTCGGCCGTCAAGTTTCTTGAGCGGCGCGCCAATTCGCTGGTGCACGATGAGGTCGAGCGAAGTCCGTATGCGCACGCCCGGGTCGAGGATGTGGGTCCGATCGTCCTGTTCGGTATCGAAGCCGTACATCGCGGCGGCAGTGTTCATACAGGCGACGATGGGGACGTCGGACAGCAGGTCCAGTGCTCTGAGCCGGCTTGTTGTGTCTGGAGGCCGCGCGGAATAGACGCCGTGGCACACCCGGAAGACTTCTCCCTCCCGGACTCTGCGTGCGAGTGCCCGATCGGTCATCGTCGCGAGCAACTGTCGTGCTGTCGCAACGCCGTTGTGGACGGCGAATACGTCTTCGAGCGTCATGCGTCGATGGTGGCGGCCGCATCCCGTCGCCGCCACCATCCGGCCTCCAGCCCTGTGGATAACTCAGCGAGCAGACGCAAAACTGTCATTTTTCGCTCGAAAACGACAGTTTTACGTTCCCCCGCAAGCGGGAGGTGCCCCCAGCTCGCGAGGGGAGGTGACCCAACTGCGTCCTACGGCGTGATGACGACGCGGGTGCCGGAGGGTTCCTTTGCCGCCCAGACGTTTTCGATGTCGGCGAGTGGGCGCGCAACGGTGGTCAGCTGCAGTTCGCCGGCGTCGAGCATCGCGAACATCCGAGTCAGGCCTTCGGTGCGGGCGCGCTGCAGGGCCTCCGGCGGGACGCTGCCGATACCCACGCCCTGAAGCGTGATGCCCGTGCTGCGCAACGTGGCGGCGTCGACGCTGATGCTCGCCCCGGTCATCGAACCGACCTGGATGAAGCGTGTGGCGTGGAAATGGGTCGACGAATGCGCGGCGGCCAGGGCGGCGAGGGTCTGCTGCGCGGGTTCGCCCCACAGGTAGTCGATGACGGCGTCGAACGGCCGCGCCGAGTGTTGGGCCACAACGCTTTCCGTCAGATCATCGGTGCCGAGTGCAATGACGTCGTCAGCTCCGACGGTGCGGAGCCACTCCAGTCGTTCGGGGTTGCGGCCGGCCACCACGACGCGGCCCGCCCCGAAGACGAACTTGGCCAACTGCACTGCCAGGGATCCCGTGACGCCGGTGGCGCCGAGGACCAGCACCTGGTCGCCGGGCTTGGTCTGGGCGGCGTAGTCCAGGCTCATCCACGCCGACATGCCGGGGTTGGGCACTGCCGCGGCGGTCACCGAGTCGACATGTTCAGGTACGGGGACAGCCGCACCGGGGTTGACCCGGGTGCGTTCGGCCATCAACCCGTACGGCGCAATCGAACCGGTGTACACCCGCGAACCGTCATCGAGGCGGGCGACGCCGTCGACCCCGGCGATGGCGGGGAGCTGAATCTCCTTGCTGCTGTAGTGCTTTCCCATGATGACCATGCGGCTGAGGTTGGTCAGTGCCGACGCCTCCACGGCGGCGACGACGGCGCCGTCACGCGGCTGGGGCTCGGGGAAATCCAGGTACCGGGGCTGCTGTCCCCACTCGTGCACGACCGCTGCCTTCATGTGTGCTCCTCGGCTCAGAATATGGTTTCTTAGGAAACTATATGCCGATGGCTCAGTGGATGGCAATATGGTTTCCATGAAAACCAAATCCGCTCTGATCGCCGAGATCAGCTCGCTGGTCGGCGCGGTGGGGGACAAGTTCGACACCGACGAGGTTGATGCCGAGCGCGATTACCTCGCCGCGCACTGCCCGCCCCGGCTGGAGCGCACCGTGCGTGAGCTGCCCACCCTTGGTCTGCATCTGCTGGCGGAGCTCGCCGACGGCCCGATCAGCGTGGTGGGCCTGGCCGCGCGCGCCGGGCAGCTCAAGGGCACCGTGTCCAAGCACGTCCAGAAGCTGGTCGACGCCGGGCTCGTGACCCGCTCGCCGGTGCCGGGCAACCGCAAAGAACTGCAGCTGAACCCCACCGCGGACGGGAAACGCCTCATCGAGGTACATCAGCGCATGCACGACGAGATGGACGCCGGCCGGCACGACTTCCTGTCGCGCTACACCGTCGCGGAACTGTCGATGCTGGAGAAGATGCTGCAGGACTTATTGGCGACGAGCCGGGACGGCGTGCGGTTGGTCCCCGCCGGGCTGGGGTCGCCCCCAGCTCCCGAGCGGGGGGCACCTTCCGCTCGCGAGCTGGGGGCACCTCCCGCTTGCGGGGGAACATAAAACTGTCGATTTGCGCGTGAAAACGACAGTTTTACGTCTTCTCGCGGGAAAAACTCAGCGGATGGTGGGCAGACCGTCGTCGTCGGAGTAGCGGCCGGTGACCTGGAAGATCACGCGACGCGCGACCTCGACGGCGTGGTCGGCGAAGCGCTCGTAGAAGCGGCTGAGCAGCGTCACGTCGACGGCCGCGGTCACGCCGTGCTTCCACTCGCGGTCCATCATCACGCTGAACAGATGACGGTGCAGGTCATCCATCGCGTCGTCTTCTTCTTGGATACGGGCGGCGCGCTCCGGGTCCTGGGTGAGGAGCACCTCTTGCGCGGTGTTGCCCAATTCGACTGCCAGACGGCCCATTTCGGCGAAGTAACCGTTGACCTCCTCGGGCAGCGCATGCTGCGGGTGGCGGCGGCGGGCGATCTTGGCGACGTGCAGCGCCAGCGCGCCCATGCGGTCGACATCGGCGACGATCTGGATGGAGCCGACGACGGACCGCAGGTCACCGGCGACCGGGGACTGCAGGGCCAGCAGGACGAAGGCCTGTTCTTCGGCCTGTGCGCTGAGGGCCGAGATGTGCTCGTGGTCGGAGATGACCTGCTCGGCCAGCACCAGATCGGCCTGCAGCAAAGCCTGGGTCGCGCGCTCCATGGCAACACCCGCCAGTCCGCACATCTCGCCAAGGCGGTTGGTCAGGCCCTCAAGCTGCTCGTGGTACGCGGTACGCATGGGCTCCAGACTACTTTCTGGCCATGAGACGTGCCGTGATCTGGCAATGAACGGCCGGTGAATGGGACAGGTCAGATGCTATTTGCAGGTCGTGTCGGCCGCATTGGTGATGCTGAGGTCTTCCGGCAGCTTGGTGGGCTCGCCGGACAGGCTGCCGTGCGTCACCCGCATCTGGGCCGCTGAACCACTGGCGGCGGGGGTTCCCACCGCGGTGAAATCGGTCCCGAGCACCACTCGCACCACGTCCCCGAGGCCGGACACCCGCTCGACGTGGGCGTTGGGCAGCGTGGACGCCACGGTCGCCGCGGCCTGTTCGTGCCCTGCCGAGAAGAACACCGTCGTCGACGTCACCTGGCCCTGGTAGTCGTCCGGCGAGTTGACGGTGAAGCCGTGCTGCTCGAATTCCTTGGATGCGGTCGCGGCCAGGCCGTCCTGACCGGTCGAATTCGACACCCGGACCGTCACCTGGCTCGGGTCGGTCGTCGTGGTGTTGACCTCTTCGCCGTCCGAAGTGGCCGCGGCGCTGCTGGGCGCGGCCGGCGTGGGCGGAACCGGGGTGTTGTCGGAGTTGCGTTCCTCGGGCAGCGGGTCATCGTTGATGATCGCGTCGAACAGTGCGCGCATGTCGTCGACGCGCGGCGGCTCGTTGCCTTCGGAGTCGGTGACGCCGGTGGGCACCGTGACGAAGGTGACGCGGCCGGCGCTGACGCCCTGGATGGACTGGCCGAGTTGCACCAGGTCCTTGGTGGTGACGTTGTCGACCGAGGAGTCGTTGATGAACAGGTTGACGACGTTGTTGAGCTTGCCGATGTTGAAGAACGTGTCCTTGGAGATCATCGACCGCAGCAGCGAGGACAGGAACATCTGCTGGCGCTTGATGCGGCCGTAGTCGCCGTTGACCTCAGTGGTGACCTGGCGGGCGCGGACGTACTGCAGCGCGGTGTGACCGTCGATGACCTGGCGGCCGGAGTGCTCCAGCACGGTGCCCAGTTCGTAGTCCTCGAGCGGCGTGCTGCTGCAGACCTCGACGCCGCCGACGGCATCGACGAGTTTTGAGAAACCAGCGAAATCGACTGCCATGAACCGGTTCACCGACAGGCCCGACAGCTTCTGGATCACCTTCACCAGGCACTTCGGCCCACCGAACGAATAGGCCGAATTCAGCTTGGTCTCGGTGTAAACCTGGTCGGGCCCATAGCTCTTGGTGTCTTCGTCGTAGATGGGCCCGTAGCCGCCGGTCTTCGGATCCCACGCCTCGCACTGTGTCGACTTGATGGCCAGGTCGCGCGGGAACGACACCGCCACAACACGTTTGCGGTTCGCCGGGATGTTGACCAGCATGATCGTGTCGGAGCGGGTGCCGCCGGCGTCTTCGGTGGTCCCGGCCCCCATGTCGGCGTTCTGGCCGTAGCGGCTGTCCACGCCGACGATCAGGAAGTTCTCGTCACCGAACTGCGCGTTGGGGTCGATGATGTCGCGGGAGTTGAGGTCCAGCGCCGAGACGCGGTTCATGTTGTTGTTCTTGATGTTCTGCCACTGCCAGGCGGCGCCGGTCATCGACAGCGCGATGACGGCCGCCAGCGCCATGAGGATGCGGCCGGCCACCGCGAACCGGTGGCGCGTGTGGTGATCGACCGGTGGGGGCGCGTCGACGTGCGCCGGCCGCTCGGGGTGGTCGATGTAGTTCCGGACGTCGGTGCGCACCACGGCCCGTGGCCGTTCGGTCAGCGCGACGGGTTCGGCCAGCGGCGCACCGAAAACCTCTGTGGCGGGCTCGGATTCGAGTCGAAGGCGGGCGGTGCGCGCCGGTTCCTCGGCCACCGGTGCGGGGGCGACGGGCTCGCGCTTCGGCGCGTTCCGTGGCGCCGGCGCGGGCCGCTGCGGTTCTGGGCGCTTGGGCGGCGCGGGCGCTTCGACCGCCGGCGCGGCCGTACCGCCCGAGAGCCGGGCGATGAGTTCGGCGACGGTGACGCCACCGCCGCCGTGGCTCCCGGTTCCCTCGTCGTCCGCGCTCTCGTCGTCCGGCTGGCTCTGGAGGCGACCGGCTCGCTCCCACGGCGCCCGGACGGGGCCCGCGGCCCGCGTCGTACGGGTTACCCAGGGGCTGTCGCCGGCAGCATCGCCGTCACCCTCACCGGGGGTGGTCCGGTCGCGGTCGCTCACGTTTACCCGCCGGAGTTGACCAAGTCGGCGCCGAACGGCACCGTGCAGTCGTCGGGATCGTCCAGCCAGCCTTCGGGCAGCACCACGGAACCCGGCGACCCCTGCCGGCCTCGTGGGCCCTCTGCGCAGTCCGGGAACGGCACATCGGAATCCAGTTGGGTGAGCAGCTCGTCGAGCTCGGCCAGGGTTTTCACCAGCGCCAGCGCACGACGCAGATCCGCGCCGGCGGGCAGCCCGTGCAGGTACCAGGCGACGTGCTTGCGGATGTCGCGCATGCCCTTGTCCTCGCCGAAATGGTCGGCGAGCAGCTGGCCGTGCCGGCGGATGATGTCCCCGATTTCGCCGAGCGTCGGCGGGGTGGGGCGGGGCTGGCCGTTGAAGGCCGCCGACAGTTCGGCGAACAGCCAGGGCCGGCCCAGGCAGCCGCGGCCGATGACGACGCCGTCGCAGCCGGTCTCGGCCATCATCCGCAGTGCGTCGTCGGCGTCGAAGATGTCGCCGTTGCCGAGCACCGGGATGCCGGTGACGTGGGCCTTCAATGCGGCGATCTGATCCCAGTCGGCGGTGCCGGAGTAGCGCTGCGCGGCGGTGCGGGCATGCAGGGCGACGGCGGCGGCACCTTCCTCGGCGGCGATCCGGCCGGCATCGAGGTGGGTGTGGTGGGCGTCGTCGATCCCGATCCGGAACTTCACGGTGACGGGAATGTCGGTGCCTTCGGTGGCGCGCACGGCGGCCGCCACGATCTGGCCGAACAGCTTGCGTTTGTAGGGCAGGGCCGAACCGCCGCCGCGGCGGGTGACCTTGGGCACCGGGCAGCCGAAGTTCATGTCGATGTGGTCGGCCATGTTCTCGTCGACGATCATCTTGGCCGCAGCGTACGTGGTGGCGGGGTCGACGGTATAGAGCTGCAGGGAGCGGGGGGATTCCTCGGGCGCGAACGTCGTCATGTGCAGCGTCGCGGCGTTGCGCTCGACGAGGGCCCGCGCGGTGACCATCTCGCACACGTACAGCCCGCTGACGGTGCCCACGCGGGCGAGCTCCTGCTCGCGGCACAGGGTGCGGAAGGCGACGTTCGTCACACCCGCCATGGGCGCGAGGACGACCGGAGAGCGCAACGAGATCGGCCCGATCCGAAGGGATCGGGCCGTCTCGCTGACAGCTTCGGTTACGACGCTGATGTCGACACCAGGAGGTTCTTCATCGCCTTCTTCTCGGCGACCTTGCGCTCGCGTTCCAGACGACGTTCCTTGGCCACCTCGAACTTCGCGCAGGTGTCCTCGAGCTCGTTGATGATCCGGCCCAGGTCGTCGCGCAGTCGCGCGCCTTCGCCGGTGAAGTCTTCGCGCTCGAAGATGCGCCACTTCTTGAGCACCGGCATGAGGACGTCGTCGAGGTGGATGCGCGGGTCGTAGACGCCACCGACGGCGATGATGACGGCCTTGCGGCGGAAGTCGGGCACGGTGTACCCGGGCATCTTGAAGTTCTCGACGATGCGGTGCAGCGAGGCCATCGCCTGGTTCGGGTTGATGTCCAGGCCGGCGGCCGAGACATCGCGGTAGAAGATCATGTGCAGGTTCTCGTCACCCGAGATGCGCTGCAGCAGCTGGTCGGCGACGGGGTCGTTGCAGGCCTTGCCGGTGTTGCGGTGCGAGACGCGGGTGGCCAGCTCCTGGAACGAGACGTACATGACCGAGTCGAACAGGCTCTCGGCGAACAGGTCGCCCTGCAGGTTCTGGCCGGGCGAGAAGCCGCGGGTGACCTGCTCGACGCGCAGTTCCTCGAGCTCGACCGGGTCGCAGTTGCGGGTGACGACGAGGTAGTCGCGCAGGGCGATGCCGTGGCGGTTCTCTTCGGCGGTCCACCGGTTCACCCAGTAGCCCCACGCGCCGTCCATGCCCATGTTCATCGCGATCTCGCGGTGGTAGGACGGCAGGTTGTCCTCGGTCAGCAGGTTCTGGACCATGGCGGTCTGGGCGACCTCGGAGAGCTTGGACTGCTCCGGGTCCCAGTCCTGGCCACCGAGGGCGTAGTAGTTCTTGCCCTCTTTCCAGGGGATGTAGTCGTGCGGGTTCCAGTCTTTCCGCATGTTCATGTGGCGGTCGACGAGCGTCTCGACGACCGGCTCCAGCTCATGCAGAAGCTGAAGGTCGGTGTAGTCGGCTGTCATGGCGCCTCCCGAATAGATATCTGTACCTGGTGGTAGCAGTCAGAGTATCTGTGTCCCGTAGTGACATCAAGTTGCTGTGACGCATGTCCGATCGGTGAATCTGAACTGTGACGTCACGGCTTCGTAGGCGTTACCGGTGCGACGGCACCCGACTCATCAGCATGTCGACGCAGTAGTCGACGAACTGCTCTCGGGTGACGGGCAGCTTCCCGCCCAGGTATCCGGTGAACAACGCGGTGAGGGCACCGATCAGGCTGGTGGCCTCGAGCGCCCGCCGCGCGGGGTCGCCGTCGGGGAACATCTTGTGCTGCAGGAGCTCGATGAAGCTCGGCATCCAGTCGGCGCCCGAGCGGGTGAGGACCGGTTCCTGCGCCGGGGCGATGAGCAGCACGCGGCCACGGGTGGGGTCGTCGACCATCATCGTGACGAACCGCTCGACGGCGTCGCGCGGGCTCTGTGATGTGGTCAGTGCCGCCATGGCCGTCGTGCACACCTCGTCGTACACGGCGCGGACGAAATCCTCACGGTCGGTGAAGCTTTCGTAGAAATAGCGTTCGGTCAGGCCGGCGGTGCGGCACACCGTCCGGACCGTCGCAGCCGGGCCGTCGGAATGGCCGAGCGCGGCAATGCCGGCTTCGATGAGCGCCTCGCGGCGCCGCGTCGGGCGGTCCGCCAGGGGGACGGCGGACCAGCGGCCCTGTCGTTGACCGGAAGGCACGTGACTCCTAAGCTGTGGCTGACAACGCGTGTAGTCAGGATACCCGCTGACATCCAGGAAAGAATGCCGGTGACTCAAAATACTTCCGACGCATGCCCCATGACCAGCGACTCTGTGCCCGTGGCGGCCGGCTGCCCGGTCACTTCCGGTGGCTATGACGCGGTGCCGCTGGGGCCCGACTCGCTGACGTGGAAGTACTTCGGCCAATGGACCGGGCTGTTCCAGGGCACCTGGGCGGGCTCGATGCAGAACATGCATCCGCAGCTCGGGGCGGCGGTCGAGGAGCACTCGATCTTCTTCATGGAGCGGATTCCGCGGCTTCTCCGGTCGATCTACCCGATCGGCGGCGTGGTGTTCGACGGTTACCGTGCACCGCAGACCGGCGCCGAGGTGCGGGACTATCACATCGGGATCAAGGGCGTCGACAAGCAGGGACGCCGCTACAGCGCGCTGAACCCCGACGTCTTCTATTGGGCCCACTCGACGTTCTTCAAATCCACCCTGCTGGCCGCCGAGAAATTCGGCGGCGGCATCTCCGAGGCCGACAAGCGTCAACTGTTCGACGAGCACGTCGCCTGGTACCGCATGTACGGCATGAGCATGCGGCCCGTGCCGAAGAGCTGGGAGGACTTCGAGGTCTACTGGGATCACATGTGCCGCAACGTGCTGGAGAACAACTATGCGGCGCGCGAGGTCATGGATTTGTCGACCATGCCCAAACATCCTTCGCTGCAATGGATTCCGGACTGGCTGTGGGCCCAGAACCTCAAGGTGATGCAGCGCTTCCTGACCTTCATGACGGTGGCGCTCTACGACCCGCCGGTGCGCGAACTGATGGGCTACACGTGGTCGCCCCGGCAACAGTGGGTGCACGACCGGCTGTGCCAGGTCATCACGCTGGTCTCGAAATACGGCCCGAAGCGCAGGCTGATGCATCCGCGCAAGCGATCGGCGATCGACCGGGCGACCGGCCGGCTGCCCATCGATTCGCCGCTGGTGGAGACGCCCGCACGCAACCTGCCGCCCGTCGAGTACCGGGGTCAGCCGCAGTTCTACTGCCCAAAGGTGGACTGACTCAGGCGTTTTGCGGTACTCGCAGTATTTCGAGGGGTCTGTGAGGCCGATTTAGTCGCTGGGTCACCGTCGGGCAATGGTTAGGCAACACGGCCGGTGTTGGCTCGACGCATGACGAGCATCTACGAACAGATCGGAGGAGTCGAGGCGCTCGAACAGGTGGTGGCGGACTTCTACGAGCGCGTGCTGGCCGACCCCGAACTCGCCGGCTTTTTCGCCGGCGCCGACATGCCACGACTCAAGGGCCGGCAGGTGGAGTTCTTCGCCGCGGCACTGGGTGGGCCGGAGCCCTACACGGGCGCATCCATGCGGGACATCCACCGCGGTCGGAGGATTTCCCGGCAGCACTTCAATCTGGTGGCCGCGTATCTGAGTGAAAGCCTGGCTGCGGCAGGCGTTCCGGCGCGGACCGTGCAGCGGATCATGGCAGCGATCGCGCCGCTGGCCGACGATATCGTCACGGCAATGAGCGCCTGAGCGCCCACAGCACCGACTCTGCCTGGGCCCGCGGGGTGGCATCAGGACTAGCGTTGAGGCCATGCCAGTTCAGGGCGTCCTCGCCGACCGCTACCAATTGCGGGGCACGCTGGGTCACGGCGGTATGGCAGAGGTCCGCGACGCGTGGGACACCCAGCTGCAGCGGCCGGTGGCCGTCAAACTGCTCTACGCGCAGTTCAGTGATCAGCCGGATTTCCGGCACCGGTTCCAGGTCGAGGCCCGCGCCGCGGCCGGGCTGAACCACCCGCACGTCGTCGCGGTGCATGACTACGGCGAGCAGGACGGCACACCGTTCATCGTCATGGAACGGCTGCCGGGGCGGACGTTGGCCGACGTGATCGCCGCGGGTCCGCTGCCCCAACACGTGGTCCGAGCCGTCCTCGACGGCGTGCTCTCGGCGCTGGCCGCGGCCCATGCGGCGGGCATCCTGCACCGTGACATCAAGCCCGGGAACATCCTGCTGGCGGACTCGGGGGCGGCGAAGATCTCGGACTTCGGCATCGCCAAGAGCGCCGACTCGAACCACACCGTGGCCGGCCAGGTGGTCGGCACGATGGGCTATCTCAGCGCCGAGCGACTGTCGGGACGGCCTGCGACGGTGGCCGACGACCTCTACGCCGTCGGTGTCGTCGGGTACGAGGCACTCACCGGCCGGCGGCCTTTTCCGCAGGACAACCTCGTCGACCTCGCGCGGGCCGTCATCGAGGGGCATCCGGTGCCGCTACGTGCGTTGCGTCCCGACGTCGACCCGGCGCTGGCGGTGGTCGTCGAACGGGCGATGGCCCGTGACCCGCGGGTGCGCTTCGGCGGTGCCGACGAGATGCGTGCGGCGCTGCACGGTGCTGTGCCGGCCGGTCGTCCCCCGACGCTGGTGCTGGGGCAGCCGCTGCCGGACCCGACGACGTCGCTGCTGCCGGTCGCCGCGCCACGCCGCCGCTCGCGACTTCTGCTGTGGGGTGCGGCCGCCATCGTGGTGCTGGTGACGGTGATCGCGGTGATCGTCGACGCCGCATCACGGCCGTCGACGCCGACGCCGGTCGGGACGACCACACCGGAGCCGACCCCGACGTCCACGTCGGCCCCGCCGCCGACCTCGACCCCGACGCCCATCGACGACCGTCCCACGCCCAACGGTCCGGGCAACGGGCACGGCAAAGGCCCGAAGAACAAGCACCGCGACTGACTCAGCTTGCCGGGCGCAGCACCCCCAGCGCCCAGCCGGTGCCGAGGCCGCGGCGCAGCGCCATGTGGATCCACAACAGCGCCAGTGGCTCGAGCAGCCGGGCGGCGGTGAGGTCGCCGGCGTCGAGGGTCTCGAATCCCAGCTCGCGAACCAGCTGTGCCGCAATAGCTTTCGCATCGGCGTCGTCGCCGCAGATGAACATGACGGGTGACGACGGCAACGCGGGCGAGTCCATCATCGGCGCGCCGATCTGGTTCATGGCCTTGCACACCCGCGTACCAGGAGCCCAGGCGGCGACCTGTTCGGCGCCGGATGTGGTGTGCCCCAACTCGAGGGCGGTGACGTCGGGCGTCAGCGGATTGGTGCAGTCGATCAACACCTTTCCCGTCAGGTCACCGCACGCGGACACCGCCGCCTGCGTCCCCTGCCAAGGCGTGCACAGCGCGACAACGTCGGCCCCGGTCGCGGCCGTCGCGTTGTCGGTCACCGCTGCGCCGAGGCCCGCATACCTGTCGTTGTCGGGATTCCGTACCCCGTAAGTGATTTCGTGGCCGAGACGCTGCCATGCCCTTCCCAAGGTGCTGCCCACATTGCCGGCGCCGATGATCGTGATCCGCATCGGTCAGCCCACCAGCGCCACGTCGTAGTGCTGCATCTCGTCGATCTGGTCGACGAAGGGGGCGATGTGCGAAAAGAAATCGCGGAAATGCGTGCTGCGGCGGAACTTTTCGAGATGATCGGCGACCGAGGTCCAGCGGATCCGCAGAATCCAGCGGTCCGCTTCCTCGACGCATCGGGTCAATTCGTAGCCCAGGCAGTGCGCGCTCTCGCGCAGTGGAACCGTGGCGGCTCGGTACGCTGCGACGAAGTCTTCGGCGCGTTCGGGCGGAATCCGGTAGCGGATGTATTCGACGACGGACGGCTCGCCGGGCGAGCTCAGAATCTTCATGGCATAACAATGCTTGAATTCAAGCAATGTTGCAACGGCTTTGTGGCCGAATATCGGGGTGACCTGGCGGTATCGTCGTCCGCGTGGGTGAAGCGAGCGGGTCCTATGGCATCCCGGAGCACGAGGCGACATGGGACAGCGTCGACCACCTGCTCGCCGACTGGGCCCGGGAGCGTCCGGACCTGGATTTCAGTCCGCTCGCTGTCGTGTACCGGATGGGGCAGGTGCGTCGGTTGCTCGAGCAGCGGATGGCTGAGGTGTTCGCCCGGCACGGCCTCACCGCCGCCGACTTCCTGGTGATCGTCACACTGCGTCGCGCCGGCGAGCCGTATCGAATGCCGCAGGCGCGGCTGATGAACGCGCTGGGGCTCACCTCCGGCACGGTGAGTCTGCGGCTCGACCGGTTGGTGAAAGCCGGCAGCGTGACACGCGAACCCGACCCGGATGACCGGCGCGGCAGCATCATTCGACTCAGCAAGTCTGGCTTACGGCTCTTCGACGCGGTGGCGCCCGAGCATCTGGCCAACGAAGACCGGCTGCTGTCGGCACTGACGGCCGGCCAACGCACCGAACTGGCCGGGCTGCTCCGTCATCTCCTGGTCTCGCTGGAATCGCGACGAGCGACGCCGGACGCGTATCTGGGGATGTCGCTCGAATCGGCCCATGTCGCGCGGAGCCTGCGTACCGCAGTCGGGCTGAGTGACACCGCGGGGCTGCTGGTGTCGACGGTCGAACCGGGCAGTCCCGCCGCCGTCGCCGAGCTTCAGCGCGGCGATCTCATCACCGAGATCGGGGGAATGCCGGTGCGCAACCACGGCACCCTGGCGACGGCGCTGGCCAAGCTGGGCGAGGGGCAGGCTGTGGAGCTCGTGGTGCTGCGCGGCGACGAGCCGCGGCGGATCACCCTGCGCCGGCCGACGGGATAAGTACAGATTTTTCTGAATACAGATAGATCTGTACTGTCGTGGTGTGACCACGGCTCAGCACACCGACGCGTTGTCTCGGTTCGGGCATGCCCTGTCGGATTCCACGCGAGCGCGAATCCTGTTGAGCCTGAGCCGGACTCCCGGCTATCCGTCGGAGCTCGCCGACCAGCTCGGCGTCTCCCGGCAGATCCTCTCCAACCATCTGACGTGCCTGCGGGGCTGCGGCCTGGTGGTGGCCGTGCCGGAGGGGCGTCGGATGCGATACGAACTGGCGGACGGCCGCATCGGCCGGGCGCTGGACGACCTCATGGGGCTGGTCCTCGCGGTGGATCCCGACTGCGTGTGCGTCGGCGCCGACGGCGAGCCGTGCGGGTGCAGCTGATGACGCTCACCGAGGTCCGCCGCGGGCAGCTGGCGCGACGCATCAGGTGGCTGGTCGCGGCGACCATCTCCTACAACGTCATCGAAGCCGTCGTCGCGCTCTCGGAAGGGGCACGGGTGTCGTCGGCGGCGTTGGTCGGCTTCGGCCTCGACTCGGTGATCGAGGTGTCCTCGGCCGCCGCCGTCGCCTGGCAATTCGCGGGCGCCGACGCGGAAGCTCGCGAGAAGACCGCACTGCGAATCATCGCGTTCTCGTTCTTCGCGCTGGCCGCGTACGTCACCGTGGATGCGGTCCGTGCCCTGCTGGGCTTCGGCGAAGCCCAGCACTCGACCATCGGCATCGTGCTCGCGGTGGCGAGTCTGATCGTCATGCCGGTGCTCTCGTACGCACAACGGCGGGCCGGCCGGGAGCTCGGATCACGGTCGGCCGTGGCCGATTCCAAGCAGACGCTGCTGTGTACCTATCTGTCGGCCGTGCTGTTGATCGGCCTTCTGGTGAACAGCATCCTCGGCTGGTCCTGGGCCGACCCGATCGCGGCGTTGGTGATCGCTGCGATCGCGGTGAAGGAAGGTGTCAACGCGTGGCAGGGCGATGTCTGCTGTGCACCGGCCGTCCGCGAGTCCGCCGCGACATCCGATGGGTGCGGCTGCTGCAACTGACCATCTGGCGAATGCGAAGAAAATAGCCATCGATTTGGAATTCGGGTGGAAAATCGCTTCTGTACACCGTTCGAACGACAAATCTTGCCCAGTTAGAAGTTTGCCAAGCATGTCTCTGGGCAACGGAGTACGGTGCCGGATAGCCGGTGATGCATCCGGCTGAACACCGACGAACGGCTGGTTCTGATGGCTGGGAAACATCGCGAACGCAAAGCGGCACGGCGCTGGTCACGTGGTGCGAGTGCGGTGACCCTGACGGCCGCCGGTCTCGCAACGGTGTGCACCACCGGCAGCACCCGCGTCCCGGTGATCGGTGCGCCGGTGGCGCTGGCGGCATTGATCACGCCGGCGAACTCGACGGCGCAGATCTTCGCGGGCTCGCAGTACTACAACCGGGACTGGAGCCAGTACGGCCAGCCGCAGGTGATTCCGTTCCTCGCGGGGCCGCAGGGGATCGCCAATGCCGTCTCGGCCAACGCCGACGACCCGCGGGGCATCGTTGTGCTGTCGTCGGGCTGGGGCGCCGGGCAGACGGGGACGGCGCTGGGCATCCTGCAGGACCGGAACGACCCCGCGCTGGACAACGTGAAACTCGTAGTGCTCGACAACAACTCCAACCGCGCGGGTGGCGGGTTCTGGACCACGTACTGGTTCGGCGCGCCCTTCCTGTTGACGTCAGCCGCACCGACACCGAACGACACCACGGTTCCGGTGGTCGACGTGGCCTACGAATACAACGTCAACTCCGATGCGCCGACCTACCCGATCAACGTGCTGGCCGACGCCAACACCATGGCCGCGTACCTGGCGGACTACGGGGCGGAGGCCAAGGCGCCTGTGCCCGACGTCGCGCTCCAGCCCGTCGCTCCCGGCGCGCAGCACTACCACTACATCGTGGCGCCCGACGGCACCATCGTTGATACCGTGCCGGTTTCGGGCAACATCACCTATGTGACGTTCACGTCGCGCGGCCTGCCGCTGCTGCGGCCGCTGCGAATCATCCCGGGCGGCAACATCATTGCCGATCCCATCGAGCCGACTCTGAAGGTGTTGGTCGATGCGGGCTACAAGGACAATTCGCCGATACCGCAGGATCCGGGGCAGACCCGGCCGGTGGGCCTGGTGCCGTCGCCGACGGAGACTGCGACCGCCCTCGGACGGCTGCCCGGCGCTGTTCAAGAGGGGGCGCAGAACCTCGCGGCCGATACCCCAGCACCGCTGGCTGCGGCTCAATCCAGTCCAAAGCCGTTGGCCGCCAATATCGATACACCGCCGGCGAAGAACCTCGTCGACATGACGGCGGGCAACAAGGTGGTGCCGGGTGCCGGGCCGTCCAAATTGCCCACCCCGGGAGGCTTCGCCAAACAGGCCACCGAGGCAGTCACATCAACGGTCAGCGGCCTGGTCGGCGGGCTTACGGGCGGCCTCGTGAAACCCAAGGCGCCCAGCAGCCCGTAGCCTCAGTCCGGGCGGGCCGCCAGATCCCGCTTGAGCACCTTGCCGGTGGGGTTGCGCGGCAACTCGTCGAGGAACACCACCTCGCGCGGCACCTTGTAGCGGGCCAGGTTGTCCTTGACGAACTGCTTGACCTCCGCCTCCGACACCTCGGTCCCCTCGACGGTGACCACGAAGGCGCGCAGGCGTTTTCCGAACTCGTCGTCGTCGACCCCGACGGCGGAGGCCTCCACGATGGCGGGGTGAGTGACCAGCAGTTCCTCGACCTCGACGGGGAACACGTTCTCGCCGCCGGAGACGATCATGTCGTCGTCGCGGCCGTCGATGTAGAGGCGACCCTTGTCGTCGAAGTGCCCGACGTCGCCGCTGGCCATCAAGCCGTCGATGAACTCCTTGGTGCCGCCACCGGTGTAGCCCTCGAATTGCGTTGCCGCACCGACGAATATCCGGCCCGTTCCGGGGGACGGCACCTCACGGCCGTTGTCGTCGAAAATCTTGATGCGGCAGCCGAGCATCGGCTTGCCGACGGAGGTGGGAGCCTCGCGGATGTCGGCGGGTGTCGCCATGGTCGCGAGCGCCACTTCCGTTGAGCCGTAGAGGTTGTAGACCACGTCACCGAGCAGGTCCTGCGCCGCGGTCGCGACGGCGGCGGGCAACTGGGAGCCGGCGCAGAAGATGGCGCGCAGGCTCGTGGTGTCGTAGCTGCGGACGGTGTCGTCGCCGAGGCCCAGCACCCGCTGCAGCATGATCGGCACGACGCACACCGTGGTCGCCTTGTGCCGCTCGATGTCCGCCAGCAGCTGTTCGGCCTCGAACTTGCGGCGCAGCACCAATTTTGAACCCAGCGCGATCGTCATGATGGCGATCAGCAGGCCGGTGCCGTGGAACAGGGGTGGCCCGATGATGGTGGCTTCGCGAGCACGCATCGGCAGCCGCGCCAACAGGCCGCCCGGGAGGATGAAGCTGCGCGGCTCGGCGCGCGGTGCGCCCTTGGGCGTGCCCGTCGTCCCGCTCGTCAGCAGGATGATCCGGCCCTGCTTGGCCGGGGCCGGCGGCGCCTTCGGCGACGCGTCGGCGGCGAGGGTGTCGAGATCGTCGCTGGCGCTGTCGATATCGGTGACGTACGTGCCGTGCCTGGCCTCGATATCGGCGACCAGATCGGTGAACTCGACGTCATGCACCAGTAGGTCGACGCCTTCGCGGTTCGCGACCTCTGCCGCCTGGGGGGCCGAGAACGCCGTGTTGAGCCACACCGCGTTGACCCCGGCGCGGGACGCGGCGAATGCCACGATCAGGGGTCCGCGGTGGTTGCGACAGAGGATGCCGACGGTGGCCCCGGGCGCCAGGCGAGCGCGGAATGCGTTGGCAATCCGGTCAACTGCCTCGTCGAATTCGGCGTACGTCAGTTCGCCGCGTTCGTCGGCGATCGCCGGATAGGCGCCGTGCCGGATCGCGGCGATGCGCGGTGCGGCCCCGAACGGCCCGTAGGTGTTGAGTGCTGCCAGGACCTGCACCAACCGGTGCGGCAGGTCGACGCCGATGGCGCCGGCCCGCACCAATGCCACGAGGGCGCGGGTTTCGAGACCGGCCCGCCGGGCCGGCTCGGCAAGCAGTGAGTTCAGGTCCATCTTTTTCTTCCCGTCGGTTCGCTCGCCCATCATGACAGTCCTCTTCTATTTCTATTCAGCCGCAACGGGTTCGGTCGACTCGGCCGGCGCTGCTTGCGCAGCGGCGGACTCGCCGAACATCGAGTAGACCTTGTTCCGCACCAGGTCGAACGGCCGCGGGCTGAGCGCATCGGTGAGGGCCGTCAACTGGCCGGACGGCGGGCTCAGGCGGCGCGGCCGGTGCATGATCGCGTCGCACAGCGTGGCGGCGGCCTGCTCGGGCGTCAGGGTGGGGAAGCGGTCGTACATCTTGGTGGGGGCGATCATCGCGGTCCGCACCAACGGCATGTGCACCGTGGTGAACGTGATGTTCTCCGACACCGTCTCACCTTGCAACGTGTCGCACAGTCCGTCCAGTGCCGACTTGCTGGCGATGTAGGCGCCGAAGCGCGGCAGCTTGGTCTGCACACCGATCGAGGACACGTTGATGATGTGCCCGAAGCCGCGCTCACGCATGCCCGGCGTGAACTTCAGGATCAGCTGGACGGGCGCGAAGTAGTTCAGCTGCATGGTGCGCTGGTAGTCGTGCATCCGGTCGTGCGACAGCTCGAGCGAGCGGCGGATGGACCGGCCGGCGTTGTTGATGAGGATGTCGACGTGACCCAGGTCGGCCAGCACCTGGTCGGCCATGGCGCCGATCGCGTCGAGGTCGCTCAGGTCGCACGGGTACACGTGCGCGGTGCCGCCGTCGGCGCGGATGTCGTCGGCGACGCGCTCCAGGTTCTCCCGCGTGCGGGCCACCAGCACGACCTCGCCGCCGGCGGCACCGATGCGGCGCGCGGTGGTCTCACCGATGCCCGCCGAGGCGCCGGTGATCACGACGATCTTTCCCGCGACGGCGTCTTCGAGGGTGTAGCCGGTGAGGGCGTCGACCACGGTCTGCAGGTAGATCGGGCGAGTCTTGATCGGCGTGTTCATGACGCTCGCGAAGACGGCGAGCGGCTTGGCGCTGACGGCGGCGACGGGCTTGGTCGCCAGGGCGGTGATGTCGGAGAGGTTCATGGCAGGGGTCCGTTCTTGAGTGGGGTCGGTTTTCAGCCGAGGGCCCGGCGGGCCAGGCGCAGGGCGGGCAGCAGCAGGGCGTGGGGAGTGATCGAGCCCGTGATGGCCATGAGCTTCACGACGGCGCCGGGCACGATATGGCGGGCGCCGCCCTGCATGCCGTCGACGGCCTGGGTCGCGACATCGACAGGGGAGACCTGAGCCGGTCGCAGGCTGAACTCGTGCGCCGAGGCGACCTCGGCCCATTCGGTGGGGACCGGCCCGGGGCACAGCGAGGTGCAGGAAACGCCCGTGCCGCGCAGTTCTTCGTGCACGGCCTCGGAGAACGAGTTCACGAACGCCTTGGACGCGCCGTAGGTCGCCATCGACGGCATGGGCTGGAATGCGACGACAGAGGCGACGTTGAGGACGGCGCCGGCGCCGCGCTCCACCATGCCGGGCAGGACGGCGTGGGTGAGTTCTTGCAGCGCAACAACATTGACCTCGACCTGCTCGCGCTCGCGGTCCATCGGCAGCGTGTGGAAGGCGCCGCTGGTGCCGAAACCGGCGGAGTTGCAGAGGCCGGCCACGGGCCGCGTGCGCAGTTCCTCGACCAGTGTCTGGCGCTGCGCGGCGTCGGCCAGGTCGCACGGCCGCACCGTCACGCCGACGCCGTGGTCGGCGCGCAGCTCGTCGGCCAGGGCGTCGAGCCGGTCCTGGCGACGGGCGACGAGGAGGAGGTCGTAGCCGCGGGCGGCGAGCACGCGGGCCAGTTCGGTTCCGATTCCGGAGGAGGCACCAGTGATGACGACCTCGGTGGTGCCATCGGGCTTCGGCAGGGTCATGTGGCTCTCATTTCCTAGTGACGTGTGACTGTGCCAGTAACACTGGCACAGTGTGAATGTTGGTGTCTATACTTCGTGGAATGGCAGATGTCACAGTCGAGGAATTCACCATCGACGAACTGGCCGCCCGCACCGGCATGACGGTGCGAACCATTCGCTTCTACAACGAGAGCGGCCTGCTGCCGCCGCCTGAGCGGCGCGGCCGTCTCGCGTATTACGGTGCGCCGCACCGTATTCGGCTCGAGTTGGTGCAGCAGCTGCAGCAGCACGGGTACACGCTGGCCGCGATCACCAAGGTGCTGGCGCGGCTGCCGGAAGGCGCGACGGCCCACGACCTCGCGGTGCGTGCGGCACTTCTCACACCGTGGAGCCCGGCCGACGACGAGACCGTCGACCTACGTGAACTCGAACAGCGCGCCGGCCTGGCGTTGGATGACCGGGCACTCGACACGCTCGAAGCCCTGGGGGCGATCCGACGGTTGGATGACGGCCGTTTCAACGTCCGGCAGTCGGTCTTGGGTGCGGCCATGAACCTGCGCGACACCAGCGTGCCGGCCGACGACATCCGGCGCCTGGCCGGCGTCGTCGACAAGCACATCGATGCCCTCGCCAATGAGGTGACGGACGTCGTCTTCAGCCGGATTCGCGAGGCCGAGGATCCCAACGTCTACCTCGGGCGCATCGCCAAGGTGGTGCCGAACCTACGGCCGCTGGCGGCGCAGATGATGGCCGACCGCTTCACCGCGGCGATCAGTCAGGCGGTGCAGGAACGCGTGGCGGAGCTGGAGATGCCGGCGAAGTAGGTCGTTTACTTCCGGCGGAGCTGGCAGGTCGCCTGGGTGGTGGCGACGACAGTGCCGTCAGCGTCGGTCACCACGGCTTCGACGACGTACTCCGACTTGCCGTTCTGGGCGGCCTCGGCCTCGATCCGCGCGATGTCGTCGCGGCTCATCTCGGCTTGGGCCCGCACATCGGATTTGGCCGGTGCCTTGTACTGGATCGACATGTCCTTGACCAGCGGAAAGAACTGGCTCTGGTCGAACGCGGTGATCGCGAGAATCCCACCGAGTACCTCGGCGACGGTGAACAACACCCCGGCGTACATCACGCCAAAGTGGTTGCCGTTCCCCGCGATTGGCGCCGTCGTCGCGGCGAAGCCCGGGCGGACCTCGACGACTCGGACGCCCAGGCCGTGGGCGGAGGGGATGGTGGTCGCGAACATCGAGTTCATGAACTCGAGCTGGGCGGCGTCGTTGCTGCTCGTCACGTCGCCAACACTATCCAGTGTGGCGAACGGTGCCGCTGATTTTGTGGGTTGTGGTGCCCCCACCAGGGCTCGAACCTGGGACCTGCGGATTAAAAGTCCGTAGCTCTACCGACTGAGCTATAGGGGCGTGGGACACAGGATACTGCGTCCCGTGCAGCGGCCTCCGGGGGTGGGTTGTTGTGCGGCGGCCGGCGGTCTGAAGTGCCGATTTGGGCCGTGGGGCGGTCGTGCCCTAAGCTATCGAAGCTCCCAACGGAAACGTTGAGAGTGCCCCCGAAGAGATTCGGATTGGCCCCCATCGTTTAGTGGCCTAGGACGCCGCCCTTTCACGGCGGTAGCACGGGTTCGAATCCCGTTGGGGGTACGCAACGCGAAAGCGAAGCACACGCAGTATGTAAGGCCCTGTGGCGCAGTTGGTTAGCGCGCCGCCCTGTCACGGCGGAGGTCGCGGGTTCGAGTCCCGTCAGGGTCGCCAGAACGGCGAGGCAACTTGCCCTTCCGGCCAGGTAGCTCAGTTGGTACGAGCGTCCGCCTGAAAAGCGGAAGGTCGCCGGTTCGATCCCGGCCCTGGCCACTTCAAGAACCACCTGGTGACGGGTGGTTTTTCTCGTATCTGGGACGCGTGCCGTGATCGTCAGCCGCCCCCACCACCGCAGCCGCCACCACCGCAGCCGCTGTGCCCACCACCGCAGCCCGAGTGCGCCCCGTGGCCTCCCTCGCCGCAGCCGGAGAACTCAGCACCGGCAGCCCAGCCGCCAGCTCCGGCGTCGGCAACAGGCCCGAAGCTTCCGCCGCGGGTAGCACCAAGGCGTTGAAGCCCGCGTCGCTTGACGGTTACGAAGAGCAAAATGAGCGCCGCGTCGAACGCGATGACCACCACCGGAATCGTCCACCACATGATCGCGTCCTCCCGCATCGTGTAGGCATTTACGGGACGAAGCGGACCATCACCGCAGCGCTACCGATCCCAACTCCGGTGTCGTACTCGCCACGTACCTTCACCGCCCATCCGGGGGATTATTCGGCCCGGGTCGGGCGAGGCGCCCACACCCGGCTCCACACTTCACGAATCGCGACGCCGAGCAGAACCAGCGCGAACACCACCAGCAAGCTCAACTTGAGACCACCGCCGAATCCCGTGCCGTAGTGGAGCGCACTGAGAATGATGGCGGCGCCGGTGATCGGCGCGAGAATCGTGACGCTGCCCGCGGGCCATCTCGCGACCGATATCGCTTCGACGATGGCGGCAATCGCGGTGATGGCCAGTGCCGCGACCGCGACGCTCGCGATGACGTTCGCGATGAAGAACCCATCGTTCAGGGACGACGGATGGTCGGTCAGCGGCTCGTACGCCGTCCAGCCAAAGTCTTTGTGTCCCAACCCGACTCCGAATATCGACTCGTCGTAGTCGGCGTACCGCCGCGGCAGGCCGAAGTTCAATGTCGCTGAACTCATCTCCGTCATGAGACGAGCGACGACGAACACCCACCACGACACGGCGCCGGTGACGTGAGCGATCCGCGCCGTAACGAAGCGCCGACCGTGGAGTGCAACGCAGCTCATCCGAGTACCGGCGCGCCGTTCGGGCCGATCTGTGGCGCCGGCATGAAGCACGGCGGGATCCCCGGTGCATACGGGGGGAAGCAGGGCTGCGGGAAGCACGGCTGCCCGTTCCAGTACGTCGACTGGTTCGGAGGACACACCGTCATTGGTTCGGCGGTGGACTCGGGGGCAGCCGACAGCGCGGCAACTCCGGCAACCGAGGCAACGATCGCTGCGACTGCGGACCAGCGAGTCATAGTTCGTCGTCTTCGTCTTCAAACCGCGGGCGTGGCTTGCGCATCACGACCACTGCCCAGATCACGCCGCCGATAAGCGCCGCGACGATCGCCAAGAAGACGAGCTGTCCCGCCAGGTAGTCCATCGAATCCCCCTGCCCCCGAAATCCAAGGATAAGGGGATCACCGGCATGGTTCCCGCGGAGATTCGGGCGCCTCCCGCTGAGGTGACAGCGGGACGGAACACGCGCACTCACTCAGTCAACTCGCGGGTGTACCTCTAACTGTGGGCGTCGGACTATGTTGGCCAGTGAACGGGTGAAAGCGTGGCGATGATGGCCGGTCTCCTTCGGATGGGCACGTACCTGGCGGCTTGCGGGGCGCTGGCCCTCGGCCTGTCGCCGGCCGCCGCGGCGGATGCGGCTTTCGATCCGACGGGCAACCGATCAGGCGGCCCGGTGCCGACCGTCAACGGTGTGCCATGCGTCGGTGGCGGCCTGGGTGTTTGCGTGAGCATGCGGCAGAACCGCCCGCCCACGTCGGTGCCGCAGTCCGGCGTGAGGCACAGCCCGACGGTGCGCCGCTGAGTGTCGAGCCGCCCGACTCGCAACCGGCAGGCGATGAGTTCAGCTGGGTAAGGTGCTGGCAATGACCAATTTCCCGGAGCCGGCCGACAGCCTCGAGCCGCAGCTCGAACCGGTCGCCGCCCGGCTCCTCGACGCGCAGGTGGCGTTCGCCATGCAGCAGCTGCGCGGCGAGAACTACCACAGCCTGGTCCTCGACGAGATCGAGCACGCGCTGGCGGAGGCGTCGGAGATCACGCTGTCCGACGCGGTGACGCCGACGATGATCAAGAACGTCGCCGCGAAGTACGCCGTGCAGGTGCCGGTGGAGGGCGGAATCGCGGAACTGGTCAGTGAGATTGCCGTCCGGCTGTTACAGCTGACCGCGACCTCGGACACCAACTTCGGCGACGTCATCGACGGCCGCCGCTTCGGTGAGCTCAGCGCGATGGTGCTCGAGATGGGCGTCACCCAGCGAGTGCTGGAGCACATTCTGAGCAGTGAGGCGTTCACCGAATTCTGTGTGACGCTGGTGCAGCACTCGCTCGCGGAATCCGTCACGCAGGGCGGCAAGTCGTTGGCCCGGGGCCGGCTGGGCCGCGTGCTGGGCGGATTGGGCGCCCGCATGCCACAGGGGCCGGTTGAGCGGCTGGAGCTGCGCGCCGAGGACCTGGCGCGCCGCGGCGCCCGCTTTCTGCTCGCCCACACGCACGCGGACGAAGACGTGCTCGCCGAGGCACTCAACGATCTGTGGCGCAGCAACCTCAACAGCCCGCTGTCGTCGGCGATTTCGGTGATTTCGGCCGACGACGTCGAGGACGCTGTCGTGCCGATCTACGAGTTCTGGCGCACGTTCCGGGACACCGACTACTTCCGGTCGCTCCTCGATGAGGGCATCGACCACGTCTTCGAAAAGTACGGCGACGTCAGCCTCTACGATCTGCTGCTCGATCTCGGGGTGGGCCGTGAAGACATGATCGAGGAAGCTTTGCGTTTCGGCCCTCCGGTGATCGCCCTGCTCGACGAGCGCGGCTATCTGGAGTCGGTGCTGCGGCGCCGTCTGATCCCGTTCTACGTTTCGGACGAGTTCCGGGAGGCCCTGGCCGGCGGCTGAGCCGTTTGGCCCCGCAGCACACGGGTAACCACCCGTCATGGCTTCCGAGAGACCGCCGAATCAGGCACCACCGGACCCGGATCCGACGTTGACGCCGGGCCTGGCACCCGGCGGCGGCACCGAACCCGGTGACACGCCGCCGGATTCCGGGCAGGAATCCGCGACGAGCAATCCCGATCCGACCCCACCGGCCGGCGGTCCACGCAAGGTGATCGCGCCGACGGTGATGATCGCGATCTACGTCATCATCTTCCTGAGCATCGCGATCCTGTTCACCCTGAAGATCGCCGGCGTTCTGAACTGACTACTTGTACGGCGGATACGGGGCCGAGTGCAGTACCCGGGCCAGGTGTGCGGCGTTGCGGGCCGCGGCGGCGGTGGCCGACGCGACGGCCTCGGGGACCTCATCGAGATCGTTGTAGTCCGTCGACTCCATCGCGGCGCCGTTCCAGTACGTGCAGCCCTGCGCGGGGATGTTGAAACCAATGTCGTTGAGCCCCTGGAAGATATCGGCGACGGTCTTGTGGGCGCCGTCCTCGTTGCCCACGACGCTGACGATCGCGACCTTCTGCGAGACGGCGGGCCGGCCCTGGTCGTCTTTGTTGGACAGTTCCGCGTCGAGGCGCTCGAGAACCCGTTGCGCGACCGACGACGGGTGCCCCAGCCAGATGGGGGTGCTGATCAGCAGGATGTCGGCTTCGAGGACTTGGGCCCGGATCTGTGGCCACTGATCGCTGTCACCCATGTCGGCCTCGACGCCGGGCGCGATGTTGAAGTCCACGCACCGAACGGTTTCGCACGCGACATTCTGTTCGCGCAGTACAGCCAGGACATGCTCGGCGATCAGCTCGCTGCTCGACGGCGACGGCCCCGGCTTGAGGGTGCAGATCAACGCCGTCGCGCGCAGGGGGATGGTCGATTCAGTCATGACGGGCGGTTACCCGCGCCGGACATCACCAAACAGGGCGGCGGCTCAGCGGCTCTCCAACTCCGCCACCCGCGCCTTGAGCGCGTCGATCTCGGCCTGCAGCTCGGCCTCGCGCCCGTCGAACCTGGCCTGGTACGCCTCGCCCAGCTCGCGCAGGTACTCGCGGTCGAAGCGGGGAATGATGGAGCGTGAACAGTTCCAGTCGAAGGCCTCGACGGCGATCTCGATCTCGCGCTGCGGCCCGTCTTCGATGACGGTCCCACGGCCGAAGACCTTGAGCCGGGTACGTCGCGGGTAATCGACGAAGAACATCGCCAGTCGGTCGTCGGCGGCCAGATTACCCAGGGTGACGAACTGGTTGTTGCCGGGCAGATCGATGAACCGCAGCCGGTCGGTCTCGGGCCGGTACCGGACGAATCCGGCTGGGCCACTGCGGTATTGGAGGTAAGGCCAACCGTTCGGCGTGACGGTGGCCAGGCAGAACTGGTCGGCGCGCCGGATCATCAGCAGCTCGCGGTCGTCGAGGCGCTGGGGTCCGTCGTCGGCGCGCTCGGTGTGCCGCCCGTACGCCAGGTAGCTGCCGTTGCGCTGCTGGCGATCCAGGGCATCGGGGCCGAATGCCAGGTGGTGATAGTGATTGTTCGGCTCGGCGGACACAACGGCTACGCTACGCCCGCCTTCGAGCCCCGATGACCGCGGTTGTCGGTTCTGCGGCACAAAGCATTTGGGCCCGTTAACCGGAGTTGACGGGCCCAAATACGTTGTTCAGTTGGCCGGCGCCGGCGGAACCGGGGGAACCGGTGCCCCCGGCGGAGGCGGGACATCGGCGGGGTCCGGGCGGAACTCCACCAGGCCCGGCGGGATGTTGGTGCCGGGAGGCGGTGCCGTGCCGGGCAGGGATTCACCAAGCTGCTCGCGCGGCATCTGCCCGAGCAGGCCGCCCTTCAGGCGACCGTCGCGGTACATGTCGATGTAGCGACCCAGCCACTGCCGGCCGGTCACGTCTTCGTTCTCCTGGCCGGCTTCGACGCCGAACTGCTCGCACTTACCGGGCGCCGACGGCTTGATGCACTGCTGCGGGCCGTAGGCGTTGTTGAATGCGCGCAGATTGGGTGCCGCGACCGGACCACCCGCGCCAGGAGCCGACGGCGTGGCGTACTGGCCGAGAACGGAGCCGCGGTCCAGACCGGTCAGATCCGACGGTGCGCCGAGGGCGGCGGCCAGCGGATTGACGTCGTTGGTCTGTCCCAGGACGTTCAGACCCTGCGGACCCAGGTTGGCGCCCGCGATCGGGACCGCCAGGTTCGCGCCCGGACCGTCGGCCGCAACCGGGGCCGGTGGCGGCAGGGCGGGGCCGGGTGCCGGAACCGGGGTGGGCACGACCGGGTCGGCGGATGCGATGTCAGTTTGCGTCATTGCCGCCGCCGCAGCGAAAACCGCTGCGGCGGTGACAATTCCGCGGGCAACCCGATGCATCAGACCGACTTGGTGATGCCGTAGTAGGCGACGATGTCGTCCGTGTCGGTGGTGGAGCTGGTCAGCACCGCGTACGACCTCAGGAACGACTGCCCGACGCAACCGTCGACCTTGATGTGGGTGTCCTTGAGGGTCACGCGGACCGGAGCCGACTTGAAGGTCTTCTTGTCGACCGGCACCTGGGTCACGGTGCCCGGCTTGGCGTGGATTTCGATGGTGCCCGACATCGGGACGCTGATACCGGTGGGCAGCAGGCCGGCGAGGGTGGAGCCGGAGGTGCTGATACCGATCTGGCCGATCAGGCGGACCTGGCCCAGCTCGATGCCGCAACCGATCTGGTAACCGGCCTCGAGGGTGCCACCAGCCAGCTTGGTCTTGCCGTTGCCGGTGACGGTGCCGGTGAACGTGCCGCCCACCAGGTATTCACGCGAGCTGACGGCGGTGGTCAGCGGGGCGACGGGCAGCTGGGTCTCGTTCTTGGCCACGACCTCCAGGACCCACCCGTCCGGGCTGGTGATGCGGGCCGGCTCGTCGGAGGCCACGATGCCGGTGTCCGGCGGCGGGCCGTCGAAGCCGGCGGGATCGACCGGGTCGGCCAGGGCGAGCGGCGTAACGGTCGCCGACAGCAGCACGCCCGCTGCGGCAGCCAATGTGGCAAGTCGGTTCAACATGGGGTTACGGCGCCTCTCGTGGGTTGGAATCCGAGAATGAGACTGTTTTCGATTCTCGGAGCATTCAATATTCGGATTTCGAATCGGTGAACGGCTGGCCAATTACTCGGAACTGGCATTTTTATGTGGAACGATCAAATTCTTTAATCAGTGACAATATTTACGATCTGACTGATTAAATTCACGTCGGGTGTCCATGTCCGGTGCGGGCGGGCTCGTGGTGAGCTTGTTCGCCCGCACCGGGCATCAGGTCAGACGGACTTGGTCACACCCAGGTAGGTGATGACGTCGTCGGTGTTGTCGGTCGAGCTCGTCAAGGTGGCGTACGACCGGATGAACGACTGGCCCGCGCACTGGTCGGTCTTGATCCGGACGCCGGTGATCGTCACTCGGGCGGTGGTGCCCTTGAACGACTTCTTGTCGATCGCGACGGTGGTCACGGTGCCGGGCTTCAGGTACACCTTGCCCTGGAGGCTGATACCGGTACCCAGGCTCGGGTCGGTGCCGGCGAACGGGATCTTGATGCCGGGCGTGAAGCTGGCGCCGGGGTTGATCTCGGCCTCGTCGGAGATGATGCCGCAACCGATCTGCTCGCCGGCTTCCAGCGTTCCACCAGCCAGTTTGGTCTTTCCGCCACCGGTGATCTTGCCGGTGAAGGTGCCGGCGACCCAGTACTCACGCGAGGAGATCGCGGTGGTCAGGGGGGCGACGGGCAGCTGGGTCTCGTTACTGCCGGTGACCTCGATGTGCCAGCCGTCCGGGGTGTCCAGGACGCCGGCGGGGCCCGACGGCACAGCGCCCTCGCCCGGAGGCGGCGGAGCCGGGTTGCCGGCCGGCTGCACGGCCGGATCGGCGGGCGGGTCAGCGAGTGCCAGCGGCGCGGTGCCGACCGGGAGCACCACGCAAAGGGCTGCCAACATGGCATAACGGTTCGACATGGTGATGAGCGCGCCTCTCGTATCGGGTAATCAGCGTTGCTGCGGATCGCTGTGCGTTGCTGAATTTGTGTCGCTGCGGAGCATCTACTGGCTGGGTTGCCAGACGGTTAACGGACCGCAAATACTTGCCCCTGCGTTATCAACTAGTGGGCAACGCAGGAATATGCGTGTATTGGTGAAGTCATTTGTCGTGGTGGCAGCATATTGAATGCCCAGTTCAGCGAGTGTGATCTGGGTCATTCAACCGCCAGTACAATACAACCGACGGAGATTGGAAATCGCCGGTTTGTCTTGCGTTCACCAACTGGACATCTACACGCCTGACCGTGGGAGGGTCGAACGCCGAGCGTCCGTCATTGCCGGGTGTCCATGCCCGGTGGACGCGGCGATCACACTGAATGACTTGGAGGAAACGGTGAAGTCTTCACGCACCTGGGTACGTCTGGTTGCCGCATCTGCTGCCGTCTTCGGCGCGGGGGCGATGTACCTGCCCACCGCTGCGGCCGACGATGACGCTGCCCCGATCGGCCCGATCGATGCCGGCGCCGGCGTGCAGTCGACGGGTGTCACGTCGTCGAACGCGGACCCCGCCGCCGTGCAGGCATGCTCGCAGTTCGCCAACGCGCTCGACAGCGCCGCCTCCGGGTACGAGGGCTTCGCCGACAGCCTCGACGCCAACGACCCCTACGTCCACCAGAGCAATGTGGCCGGCCGGACCAGCCTGCGGCAGTCCGCCGCCGTCGCGATGGACGCCGCGAACACCCCCGGCCTGAACCCGGCTATTGCCGACCCCATGCGGTCCTGGTCATTCGGCGCGACCAAGCTGCTGGTGAAGATGGGCATCGGGATGACCGGCGGCAGCCTCGACGACACCGCAACCCAGGTCAACACCAATGCCGAGGCCGTCCAGCGCGAGTGCGCCGCGGCCGGTACCCACGCCTGAGCGCGCCGGTATATAAGGAACACGTGAAGCGACACGCCTTCGGCGTCGCCGTGCTGTGCCTGGCCTTGGCGGCTTGCGGCGGCAAGACCGGCACCCCGACACCAGCCACGCCGACGACGGTCGCCGAGTCCAGCATCGACAACCTGCTGCTGACGCCCGACGAGATGAACAAGACGATGGGCGTCACCGGCATGGTGGGCCGTCCGCCGAAAGACGGGATGGACGACCACCGCAACCTGCTGCCGAACTTGAACTGCCTCGGCGTCTGGCAGATCGACGAGTCCGTCATCTACTCGAAGGACGGCAACGACCTCAAGAGCGGCCAGGATTGGAAGGCCGTGCGGCAGCAGACGCTGCAGGTCCCGGACAGCGACCAGTGGAACTACCTGGCGGCGCAGTCGGTCGTCTACTTCCCGACATCGGATGCGGCCCGGAACTTCTTCAACCGGTCGGCCGCGCGGTGGGCCAAGTGCACCAACCACCACGTGAACATCCGGCTCAACGACAAGCCTCTGCCGAAGTGGCTGTCCGGCGACCTGGAGCGCACCGACACCAAGCTCGCGATGCCCATCATGCGCGGCACCGGGCCCGAAACACGTTGGTGCCAACACGTTGTGCAACTGGTCGCCAACCTCATCATCGATGTCGAGGCCTGCACGCCCAAGGCGCCGGTGACGGCGGCCGCCGACATCGCCGCGAAGATCCAGTCGGACATCCACTAGCGGGTCGTCCCGCTGGTTGCACCATCCCGCTCACGGCGCGTGGTTTAGTGGTCTATGGTCGCGCCATGGCAGTCAGCGCGTCGCACGAAGTGACCATCGAGGCAACCCCTGAAGAGATCATGGATGTCATCGCAGATCTTGCGCAGACGCCCGTGTGGTCGCCGCAGTACACCAAGGCCGAAGTCCTCGACACCTACGAGAACGGCCGGCCGAAGCAGGCCAAGATGACCATCAAGGCCGCCGGCATGGCCGACGATCAGATCCTCGAGTACACCTGGACCGACCTGACGGGCAGCTGGGTGCTGATCAGGTCGTCGTCGCTCAAGAAGCAGGAAGCGCGCTACACGCTGACCCCGGCCGGCAACAAGACCAAGGTGAAGTTCGAGATCACCGTCGACCCGGTGGTGCCGATCCCCGGGTTCCTGCTGAAGCGCAGCGTCAGCGGTGGCGCCGAGACCGCCACCGAGGGGCTCAAAAAGTTCATGGCCAAGAACAAGAAGGGCTGACGCACACCGGGATTCAGCCGCGTCGACCCATGAGCTAACGTCGCGGGATGACGAATGCGGGGCCACTGGCCGGAGTCAAGGTGATCGAACTCGGCGGAATCGGCCCCGGGCCGCACACCGCCATGATGCTGGCGGACCTCGGCGCCGACGTGGTGCGGGTGCGTCGTCCCGGCGGGCTGACGATGCCCGCCGAGAACGTCGACCTCCTGCACCGCGGCAAGCGGATCGTCGACCTGGACGTCAAGTCCGACCCGGCCGCGCTGCTCGCACTGGCCGCGAAAGCCGATGTGCTGCTTGACTGTTTCCGTCCGGGCACCTGCGAGCGCCTCGGCATCGGGCCGGCCGAGTGCGAGGCCGTCAACCCGCGCCTGATCTTCGCCCGGATCACCGGTTGGGGGCAGGACGGACCGCTCGCCCAGACCGCGGGCCATGACATCAACTACCTGTCGCAGACCGGTGCGCTGTCGGCCATCGGCTACCGCGACCGGCCGCCGGTGGCGCCGCTGAACCTGGTCGCCGACTTCGGCGGCGGTTCGATGCTGACGCTCATCGGCATCGTCACGGCGCTCTACGAACGCGAACAGTCGGGCCGCGGCCAGGTCGTCGACGCGGCGATGGTCGACGGTGTCAGCATGCTCGCGCAGATGATGTGGACCATGAAGTCCACCGGCGTGATGAAGGACCAGCGCGAGTCGTTCCTTCTGGACGGCGGCGCCCCGTACTACCGGGTCTACGAGACCTCCGACGGCGGCTACATGGCGGTCGGTTCGATCGAGCCGCAGTTCTTCGCTCAGCTACTTGTGGGCCTGGGCCTGGATCCCGCCGAGGTGCCGAACCAGTTCGACCTCGCGCGCTACGACGAAATGCGCGAAATCTTTGCTGCCCGGTTCGCGAGCCGGACCCGCGCCGAATGGACCGAGACGTTCGCCGGGACCGACGCCTGCGTCACTCCCGTGCTCACCTGGACCGAGGCAGCCGCTGGCGAACACCTCCGGGCCAGGTCGACGATCGTCACCGTCGACGGTGTTGACCAGGCCGCTCCCGCGCCGCGCTTCTCGCGGACCCCGTCGGGTCCCGTCGGCGCCCCGCCGCAGCAGACCACCCCGATCGACGAGGTCGGTTGGTAACGGTTGGGAAGTTAGCTGGCGCATTCTCTACCCGTGGCCGGTGGAGAGGACTAAATTTGCCAATATGGCAGTTATGGCGTCCCGAGAGCTGGTGATCGACGCCTCGCCCGAAGCCATCATGGATGCGCTGGCCGACATGGACGAGGCGTCGCAATGGCGCAGCTTGCACCGGGAACTACAGGTACTGGATCGGTATCCCGACGGTCGTCCGCACCACGTCAAAGCGACCGTGAAGATCATGGGCATCACCGACAAGGAGCTCCTGGAGTACCACTGGGGTGACGACTGGGTGGTGTGGGACGCCGCCGACACCTTCCAGCAGCGTGGGCAGCATGCCGAGTACAAACTGACTCGCGAGGGCGACCGGACCCGGGTGCGATTCGACATCATCGTCGACCTCGTCGCCCCCATTCCCGAGTTCCTGTTGCGCCGAGCCCGCAAACTGGTGCTCGATGCTGCGGTCGACCGACTGCGGGCCCGGGTGACTCGTCTCTACGGCTAGTCCACGTCTGTCGATAGGGAGCTTGTATGTCCGACCGCCCACCTTCTCCGCTGTTGGAGAAGCTGGTGGTGGTGCGGAACGGAGGGCCGCAGCAGACCGTGGTGACCGAGCTGCGCCGGGTGATCCTGCGCGGTGACGCGCCGCCCGGAACCCCGGTGCCGCTGACCGAGGTCGCCGAGCTGTTCGGCGTGAGCCACATCCCCGTTCGCGAGGCACTCAAGACGCTCATCAGTGAGGGCCTGGTGACGCACCGGCCCAACTCGGGCTACACCGTCGCCCGCATGACGAAGCAGGAACTGCACGAGATGTACGTGGTGCGCGCGGCGCTGGAGGGCGCGGCGCTCGCGATCGCGGCGGAGAAGGCCACCGACTACGAGCGGGCCCTCGCGATCGAGGCCAATGACCGCATGGCGCAAGCGATTCGGGACTCCGACGGTGCGGCGTTCCAGCGGGAGAGCCGTAACTTCCACATGGCGCTGGTGCGCCCGTCCGGCATGCACCGGCTGCTGCACATTCTCGATATGTCCTGGAACATGATCGAACCCGTGCAGGCCATGATGCACGTGACGCCCGACGACCGGGCCAAGCTCAACGGCGATCACGAGGAGATGCTCGAGGCGTTCCTGGCCCGGGACGCCGACCGGCTCGGTGCGATCGCGCAGCGGCACAACGACAGCGTCGACGCCGCGATCGGGACCCTGCCCACCGACACCGGGCTCCTCACCCAGGACACCTAGGGATTTGTGCACGATTTTCCGCGACCGGCGCGGAAAATCGTGCACAAATCACAGGGTGCGGAGGCGGCTGATGGCCTCGTCGAGGGTGTCGTCGCGCTTGCAGAAGGCGAAGCGCACCAGGTGATTCCAGCCGGCCGAGTCGGGGGAGTCCGGATCGAGGAACGCCGACATCGGGATGGCCGCGACGCCGACGCGCTCGGGGAGTCCGGCGCAGAACGCGGTGCTGTCGTCGTACCCCAGCGGCCGGGGGTCGGCGCACAGGAAGTAGGTGCCGAAGCTGTCGTGCACGTCGAAGCCGATATCGGTGAGGGCACCGGCCAAGCGGTCCCGCTTGCCGCGGTAGGACTTTCGCAGCGCCGCGACCCAGGCGTCCTCGTGGTCCAGCGCGTGCGCGACGGCCGGCTGGAACGGCGCGCCACCGACGTACGTCAGGTACTGCTTGGCGGCGCGCACCCCGGCGATCAAATCGGCGGGCCCGCAGGCCCAGCCGATCTTCCAGCCGGTGCAGTTGAACATCTTCGCGGCGCTCGAGATGGTGACGGTGCGCTCGGCCATGCCGGGGTAACCCGCCAGCGGCCGGTGCTGATGACCGTCGAACGTCAGCTGCTCGTAGACCTCGTCGGTGATGACCAGGAGATCGTGCTCGATGGCGAGCGCGGCGATGGCTCTCAGCTCGTCGTCGCTGGCGACCATGCCCGTCGGGTTGTGCGGTGAGTTCAGGATCAGCGCGCGGGTCTGCGGCGTGATCGCGGCGCGGAGCCGGTCGACGTCGATGGCGAAGCTATGGCCGTTGGGTGCCAGGGGAACGACGACGCGGCGGCAGCCGGCCATGGCGATCACCGGGGAGTAGGAGTCGTAGAACGGCGCGATGATCAGGACTTCGGAGCCTGGTTCGACCAGCCCGATCACCGCTGATGCGATGGCCTCGGTACCGCCGACGGTGACCAGTACCTCGGTGTCCGGGTCGTAGGCGATGCCGTAGTGCCGCTTGCGCTGGGCGGCGATGGCCTGGCGCAGCGCGGGAATGCCCGGGCCGGGCGGGTACTGGTTGACGCCGTCCGCGATGGCCTGCTGCGCCACCGTGAGCATGGGGGCCGGGCCGTCCTCGTCGGGAAAACCCTGGCCGAGGTTGACGGCGCCGACCCGTGCGGCCAGCGCCGACATCTCGGCGAAGATCGTGGAGGCGTAGGGCCGCAGGCGGGCGGCCATCCCCGGTGGCGTCACCCCTGGATTGTCGCAGAACTCCTGACATGGTCGACGGTGCGCTCGTGCCGCTGCTGCCGCGCGATGACGGCGAAGTAGAACGCCAACGCGAAGGCGCAACTGGTGAACAGGCTGCTGACGAAGAACAGCCACGGGTGCCGGATGCCGCGCCGCAGGCCGTCGGCGATGGTGAACAACGGCAGCAGGATGACGTTGATGATGGTGTAGTCCTGGCCGGCCGACGACGCCGCGGGGTTGACGAACATCAGGCGGATGTAGTCCGACCAGCTGCCCGGACCGGTGATCGGATTACCGTCGGGCGGTTGGTATTCCATGACGAACTTGGTGTTGAAGTAGTAGCCGAGCGCTATCGAGGCGATGCCGATCACGTAGTAGGCCGACTCGAGTGCCGAGAACGCGGGTCCGTCGGCGGGCTTGCGGAAGACGGCCGGATTGAGCTTGACGATGAACGCGATCGTGATCAGTCCGAGGACCGCGTGAACGATGAGCGAGACCATGTCAGCGGAGTCTGCTCGCCGCGAAATGTTTTGTCAATCATGACAAAACATTCTGCGGTACCGTACTGGGATGCCCCGGCCGCCGCAGACCGTACGTAGTGAACGCACGCGTGAGGCGCTGCAACAGGCGGCGTTGGTCCGTTTTCTGGCGCAGGGTGTCGAGGGCACCACGGCCGAGGAGATCGCCGCCGACGCCGGTGTCTCGCTGCGCACGTTCTACCGGCACTTCACGTCCAAGCACGATCTGTTGTTCGCCGACTATGACGCCGGTCTGCACTGGTTTCGGACCGCGCTCGCCGGGCGGCCCGCGGACGAACCGGTGCTGGCGGCTGTTCAGGCCGCGATCTTCGCTTTTCCGTACGACTTCGGCGCGGTCACCAAGATTGCGACGCTGCGTGAACAAGAGCTCGACCCCGACCGGATCGTCAATCACATCCGCCAGGTCGAAGCGGACTTCGCCGACGCCATCGCCGAGCATCTGGCGCGGCGCGGCGGACCAGATGACCTGCTGCGCGTCGCGGTGACGTCGAGGACCATTGCCGCCGCGGTGTTCGCCGCGATGGAGGTGTGGATGGGGGGTGCCGAGCGGTCGCTGGCTGATCTGGCGCGCATGTGTCACCAGGCGTTGGATCAGCTGGGGGCTGGGCCCGTCTGATATCGACAAGTTTTGTCACTATTGACAAAACTATGCACGGGTGCGACTCTGCGGAAATGGCGCAATTCGACGCGATCGTGGTGGGAGCGGGGCACAACGGGCTGGCTTCGGCGGTGCTGCTGCAGAAAGCGGGCCTGCGCACGCTGTGTCTGGAGGCCAAGCTCTACTCGGGTGGCATGGCCTCGACCGTCGAGCTCTTCGACGGCTTCAAGTTCGAGATCGCCGGCTCGGAGCAGTTCCCGACGTCGCTCAAGGTCAGCCAGGAGCTGGGCCTCGACGAGGTGCCCAGCGTCGAGCTGGAAGTCATGTCTGTCAACATGCGGGGCATCGGCGACGAGCCGTTCCTCTTCTACTCCGATCCCATGAAGCTGCTCACGCACATGAACGAGGTGCACGGCGCCGAGGCCGTCAACGGCATGGCCGGCCTGATGGCGTGGAGCATGGCCCCGGCGCGCGCGCTCGGCCGGTTCGACGCGGGGCTGCCGCCCAAAACCTACGACGAGATGTATGCCTGTGCCACAAACGAATTCGAGCGGTCGGCCATCACCGACATGCTGTTCGGGTCGGTGACCGACGTCCTGGATCGCTACCTGCCCGACAAGGACAAGCACGGCGCCATCCGCGGCATGCTGTCGGTGCTGGCGTGCAACTCCACCTACCGCGGCCCGGCCACCCCCGGCAGTGCCGCCGCGCTGGCGTTCGGCCTCGCGGTGCCGACCGACGGCGCATCGCTGATGCGAAAGCTCAAGGGCGGCATCGGCGCGCTGACCAAACACCTCGAGGACACATTCGTCGCGCACGGTGGTGAGGTTCGGTTGCGCAGTGCGGTCGCCGCCGTCACTGTCGACGACGGGCGGGTCACCGGGGTCCGGCTGGACGACGGTACCGAAATCACTGCGCCCGTGGTGGTCTCGTCGCTCGCGCCGTCGGTCACCGTGGACCGGCTGCTCGGCGCCGCCGTGCCCGACGACGTCCGTGCCCGGTACGCGCGCGTCGACCACCGGGGCAGCTACCTGCAGATGCACTTCGCGCTCGACGGCATCCCGGAGTTCGCCGAGCCGTACGAAATTCTGAACAACCCCGAATTGCAGGGCACCATCGGTCTTTTCAGCACTCCCGAGGAACTACAGCAGCAATATGACGCCGCGCGCTGTGGAATAGTGCCGGCCGATCCCTCCATCGCCTGGCAGATCCCGTCGGTCCAGGACCCCGAGCTGGCGCCGCCCGGCAAGCATGCGTCGTCGGCCTACGCGCTGTGGTTCCCGGTAGAAGGCGGCGGCGATTACGGATCGATGAAACGAGAAATGGGACAACGGGTCATCGACAAGATCACCCGAGTGGCACCCAACTTCGAGAAGCTCATCCTGCGGCACACGACGTTCACGCCGCGGCACATGGACCGTATGTTCGGCGCTCCCGGCGGCGACTTCTGCCACGGCCTGATCCACCCCGAACAGATGGGGCCGAACCGGCCCGGGCCGCGCGGCTACCTCGACCAGGAGCTGCCCGTCGCGGGCCTCTACCTGGGCGGCGCCGGCTGTCACGGCGGCCCGGCCGTCAACTTCATCCCGGGCTACAACGCCGCGCACGCCGTGCTGAACAACTGACTCGGCTTACTCAGCCGAAACGTCACCGAAACGGATTCGGCAACAACGGCGACCTACTCTGCGGGGATGCGGCCCCACCGGCGTTCTGTCCTGCTCGGACAGCTGGTGGCGGATCGGGCCGCGCCGTCACAGCAGGGCGTGCTGAACGAACTGCGCCGTGCGGTCCTCGACGGCGGGGTGCCGCCGGGCACACCGATCCCGTTGGCGGACGTGGCGGACGTCTTCGGCGTCAGCCAGATCCCGGTGCGGGAGGCGCTGAAAACGCTCATCGGAGAAGGGCTGGTGGAGCACCGGCTCAACTTCGGCTACACCGTGGCCCTGTTGACGCCACAGGAACTACGCGAAATGTACATCGTGCGTGAGGCTTTGGAATCGGCATCGCTGGGGGTCGCCGTGGCCAACGCCACCGATGCCGACCGCGCGGCCGCGGTCGCGGTCAATGTCGGCCTGGAGCAGGCGATCCGCGACGACGACGCGGGCGCCTATCACCGGCAGAGCCGGGAACTGCATGCCGCGCTCACCCGACCGTCGCGCATGCATCGGCTGCTGCACATGCTGGAGGCGGCGTGGAACGTCACCGAACCCGTGCAGTCGATGCTGCATGTCAGCCGTGACGACCGGGCGGCCCTGCATGCCGACCATTGCGCTATGGTCGACGCCTTCGTCGCCGGCGACGCAGAGCGCCTGATCGCCGTCGCGGAAGACCATGCCGTCCGGCTCAACGCCGTGATCGCCAAATTGCCGACGGACACCGGGCTGCTGGCGTAGCGGCGAACATATATCTTTTCCGCAATTGCCACATATCTCAGGGGAAACAGCGGGGAAACGTTGCATTTCTAGCGTTTTCGAGCATGACTGACACCCTCGTTCCCAAGGACACGACCCCACCGGGCGCGGTGATCGGCGCAGGTGACATCGTCGAGGCCGCCGGCCACCCGATCGGCGGCGGCGTCATCAAACCGGATTACGACCCGCGATTGACCAACGAGGACCTCGCTCCGCTGGGCAAGCAGAGCTGGGGTTCCTACAACATCTTCGCGTTCTGGATGTCCGACGTGCACAGCGTCGGCGGCTACGTCACCGCGGGCAGCCTGTTCGCGCTGGGCCTGGCCAGTTGGCAGGTGCTGGTGGCGCTGCTCATCGGCATCACCCTCGTGTACTTCCTGTGCAACCTGGTCGCCAAGCCGAGCCAGGCCGCCGGTGTGCCGTACCCGGTGATCTGTCGCACCGCGTTCGGCGTGCTGGGCGCCAACATCCCGGCCATCATCCGCGGGTTGATCGCGGTGGCCTGGTACGGCATCCAGACCTACCTGGCATCGGCCGCCCTGGATGTGGTGCTGCTCAAGCTGTTTCCGGGGCTCGCCCCCTATGCCGACCTCGCTACCCACGGCTTCCTCGGATTGCCGCTGCTGGGCTGGGCCAGCTTCCTGCTGCTGTGGGTGTTGCAGGCCTGCGTCTTCTGGCGCGGTATGGAGGCGATCCGCAGGTTCATCGACTTCTGTGGCCCGGCCGTCTACGTCGTCATGTTCCTGCTGTGCGGCTACCTCATCTACAAAGCCGGCTGGGGCGCAATCGATCTCAACCTCGGCGCGGTCAAGTACACCGGCCTCGACTCGGTTCCGGTGATGCTCGGCGCCATCGCGTTGGTGGTGTCCTACTTCTCCGGTCCGATGCTCAACTTCGGTGACTTCTCCCGCTACGGCAAGTCGTTCGC
This sequence comes from Mycobacterium sp. UNC410CL29Cvi84, assembly GCF_000686745.1. Lineage (NCBI taxonomy): Bacteria > Bacillati > Actinomycetota > Actinomycetes > Mycobacteriales > Mycobacteriaceae > Mycobacterium > Mycobacterium sp. UNC410CL29Cvi84. The sequence goes on along the minus strand of NZ_JMLM01000012.1, from coordinate 66,073 downwards.
CGCCGTCAAGAAGGGCAATTTCCTGGGGCTGCCGGTGAACTTCCTGGTGTTCTCGGTGCTCGTGGTGGTCACCGCGTCGCTGACGCTGCCGGTGTTCGGCGAACTGCTCACCGATCCCGTGCAGACCGTGGCCCGCATCGACAGCACCTTCGCAATCGTGTTGGGCGCCTTGACCTTCACCATCGCCACCATCGGCATCAACATCGTCGCCAACTTCATCAGCCCGGCGTTCGACTTCTCCAACGTCAGCCCGCAGCGCATCAGCTGGCGTGCGGGCGGCATGATCGCCGCGGTCGGCTCGGTGCTCATCACCCCGTGGAACCTCTACAACAACCCGGAGGTCATCCACTACACGCTGGAGATCCTGGGCGCCTTCATCGGCCCACTGTTCGGCGTGCTGCTCGCCGACTACTACCTGGTGCGCAAGCAGCAGGTGGTCGTCGACGAACTGTTCACCATGTCCGAGTCCGGAAAGTACTGGTACACCGGCGGATACAACAAGGTCGCGGTCATCGCCACCGTGGCCGGCGCGGTGCTCGCGGCGCTTCCGGTGCTGCTGGCCGGCACCGTGTACGGCATGCACACCGCTGCCCAGTACAGCTGGTTCATCGGCTGCGGTGTCGCACTCGGCATCTACCGGGTGCTGGCTGTCCGCGACCGGTTCGTCGCCGAATCGGTGGCGTGACCGTGGGGGAGTCCTTGGGATGAGCCGGATTTGGGTCATCAACCCCAACACCACCACATCGATGACCGCCGGGATCGGCCGCTGCGCACAAGCAGTGGCCGGTTCCGGTGTCGAGATCGTTGCCGTGACATCCGAATTCGGTCCGCCCTCCATCGAAAGCCACTACGACGAGGCGATGAGCGTGCCGGGTCTGCTCGAGGCGATCCGGCGCGGTGAGGACGCCGGGGCCGACGGCTACGTGATCGCGTGCTTCGGTGATCCGGGACTGGACGCGGCGCGGGAGCTCGCGACCGGCCCGGTCGTCGGCATCGCCGAGGCCGCCATGCAGACCGCCAGCCACCTTGGCCGCGGCTTCTCGGTGGTGACGACGCTGCCGCGCACCACGGGCCGGGCCGCCGATCTGGCGGAACGCTATGGGATGCAACGTTTCTGCCTGGGCATCCACGCCTGCGATATTCCGGTGCTGGATCTGGAAACCGATCCGACGGCACGCAAGGTCATCACCGAGGCGTGCCGGGAGGCGTTGGACGCCGACGGCTCCGACGCCATCGTGCTGGGGTGCGCCGGCATGGCCGAGATGTGTGCGGCGATCACCGCCGAGCTCGGGGTGCCGGTGGTCGACGGGGTGAGCGCCGCCACGTTGACGGTGCAGGCCCTGGTGCGGATGGGGCTGCGCACCGGCAAGCGCGGCGAGTTCGCGACACCGCCGGCCAAGGAATACACCGTCCGGCGCGGGGTCTAACCGGCCGGGTGTACGGCGCGCCAATGCTCGGCGATCTCGATGCGCCGCGCCAGCCACACCCGGTCGTGGGATTGCACGTGGTCGAGGAATCGTTCCAGCGCGGCACTGCGGGCCGGTCGGCCGACCAGCCGGCAGTGCAAGCCGATCGACAGCATCTTCGGGCTGCCGCCCAGCCCCTCGGCGTAGAGCACGTCGAACGCGTCACGCAGATGAGCGAAGAACTCCTCACCGTTGGAAAAGCCTGCCGGAGAAGCGAATCGCATGTCGTTGGTGTCCAGGGTGTACGGCACCACGAGGTGGTCGGTGTCGGCCACTCGCACCCAGTACGGCAGATCATCGGCGTAGGAGTCCGAGTCGTAGACGAAGCCGCCGTGCTCGACCACCAGCTCCCGCGTGTGCGGAGAGTCCCGGCCGGTGTACCAGCCGAGCGGCGCGGCGCCGGTCAGCTCGGTCAGGATCCGCACCGCCTCGGCCATGTGCGCGCGCTCGGTGTCGCGGTCGGTCAGCTGGTAGGACTTCCACCGCAGGCCGTGACAGGCGATCTCGTGTCCCAGTTCGCCGAACGCGGCCAGCGCCTCCGGATTGCGCTGCAGGGCCCGCGCCACCGCGAAGATGGTCAGCGGGATGTCCCGGCGCTCGAAGATCCTGAGTATCCGCCACAATCCGGCACGCGAGCCGTACTCGTAGAGCGACTCCATGCTCATGTGCCGGTTGGGGAACGCGTCGGCCGGCGTCATCTCGGACAGGAACGTCTCCGAGGCCGGATCGCCGTCGAGCACGTTGTTCTCGCCGCCCTCTTCGTAATTGAGGACGAACTGCACAGCAATGGCCGCGCCCCCGGGCCACTGCGGGTCCGGCGGGGTGCGGCCATAGCCGACCAGGTCGCGCGGGTAGCTCACGTGAGCTCTCCGAACAGCCGCAGTCGCGCCAACCCGCCGTCCGGATAGATGTCCAGCCGTGCCTCGGACACCACGTCGTCGGAATCGATGATGAAGCGGTGCCGGGTGTCGGGCAACAGATCGGTGCGGGGCAGCAGGTCGACCCACCGTCCGTCGGCGCGCAGTGCCGTCAATGCCGCTGCCCCAGGGCTGTTTCCGATGAAGTAGGACGTGTCGATCTCGGCGAGCCGCACCCGTCCCGGTCCCGCGAGCCGGATGCGCACCCAGTCGTTGGAATCGTCACGGCGCCGCGCGGTTTCCCAGCCATCACCCATCACCTGCGCCTGTCCGGGGAAGATCAGGTTCTGCGGCGAGCTGTAGAAACGATTCGAGGCGTCGAGCACCAGACCGCCGTTCTCCAGCGCGGCCAGGTCCAACGGGCCGACACCGAGGAATCGCTTGTCGGGGCGGCCTTCTCCGTGCACCCGCAGCCGCGCCACCCCGCCGTCCGGGTAGATGTTGAGGCGCACATGCGTCCAGCGCTGCTCCGAGGAGACCTCGAAGTTGTTACGGGTGTCGCCGTACACGCGCGAGCGCGCGATGAGCGGTACCCAGCCGGGGTCGACGGCCAACTGCTCGGCTGTCGGGTACCCGTCGACCTCGATGGCGTCGACGGAGACGGCCGGCGGATAGTTGCCCTTGAACCATGCGGTGTCGACCACCACGCCGCGGATGACGCCCGGCACGCCGAGTCGCACGATCGCGGTGTCATGGCCTTCGTCGCGACGACGCCGCGTCTCCCAACCGTCGTACACCTGCCCCTTGTGACCGAACGAGGCCGGCCGATACACCGACGGGCCGGGGGAGATGAGGTTCTCTTTCTCGGCGAACAAGTCGTCGTTGGCCCAGATCACCGCTCCGCCGAGGCTCCGTAGCGCGAGGTCGGGCAGCCAGGTGAAGTCGGGCAGTGATTCAGTCATGACAGCTTTCGGTTCTTGAGGTTTCGTAGCACCTCGACGGTAGCGCCCGGCGCGACCGCGAGTACGTCGTCGGCGCCGAACGCGCCGCAGTCCAGTCCGCGCAGCACCACCGCCGCCAGCGCCTCGGCGGTCGCGGGTTCGTCGACGATCGGGCCGCCGGTGCGGTCCAGGTAGGCCTGCAGCCGGGGCGCCGCGGCGGACATGGCGGCCCGGAAGAAGGTGAAGGTGGCCAGCCACCGGGTCACCAGGTGGCCGGGGTGCATGTCCCAGCCCTGGTAGAAGCCGCGCTCGAGAGACCGGGTGACGAGCCGATGGTGGCGCCGGATCGCCTGCACCACTTGCTCTTCGGTACCGACGGGGGCCACCTGCGTCGAGCCGTCGGCGACCCAGACGCCGGTTTGTGCGGCGGCGGTCTGCATCACCGCCTTGGCATGGTCGGCCACGGGGTGATGGAGCGCCTGATGTTGCGGTGCGATACCGCATGCGGCGCTGTAATCGTAGGTGCCGTAATGCAATCCGCTACATCGGCCCTCGGCGAGCTGGATCGCACGGGCGACGGTCGCGGTCCCGTCGGGGCCCAGTACCGCCTGCGGGCTCTCGATCTGCAGCTCGAAGCGCAGCGTGTGATCTGGCAGACCGTGTGCGGTCTCCAACGCCTCGCACAGCCAGACCGCCGCCGTGACCTGTTCGGCCGCACGCAGTTTCGGCACGGTGAAGACGAAACCGTCGATGGCGCCGGCGTCGAGCACCAACTCGAGGGTGCGCAGGGCCCGGCGGCGCTCTGCGGTGGTGAGCCCCTTGATGCGAATCCCGCTGTGGCTCAACCCGAGTGCGGGCAGGGTCGCCGCCGCCCGCGCCGCGTCGCGATCCTCCACGTCGTCGCCGCGGTTGCCGTAGCCGTCCTCGAAATCCAGGCGCAGGTCGGCAATCGGCGCGGCGGCCAGTTGGTCGCGCACCAGCGCCACTGTGGTCTGGTCGCCGAGTTCGGTGAACACTTCCGCGTGCCGGTCCAGCAGTTCGAGCGCGGCCCGACCCCACTGTGCAGGGGTATCGGGCGTCGCGTCGGCCGCGCTGACGTAGACGGTGTGTATCGGCTGGACGGCGGGTCCGGTCCCCGGAAACCGCGTCGCGAGGTCGGCGTCGACGCGGAATAACAGGGTGTCGATGCGCTGGAGCGCATCCGCCGGGATGCGATGGTGGGGGTCCGACACGTGCCTATCGTGCCGTGCCGACGCGATCTCAGCATGTCGAGCCCGAGTCGGTCTCAGGGGAGCTGATCTAGTCTCGGCAGAGCAATGTCGCACAAGGAGGCCCGATGACCAGCGCCGAACGGATCGACGATCCCGCCGAGAACCCGGTGCCGGACACCGGCACATACGCCGGCCCGGAGTGGATGGGCAAGGCCAACTGGCACTCAGTCGCCGAGTCGTACCTGCTGCGGGCCGTGAAGCCGCTGCTGTTCCTGCTGACCAAGCTCATGCTGGCCATCAACAGGCGGTTCCCGCAGGCCCTGCTGGACCGCGCGTACGACGGTTCCGAGCGGGTGACCAACTGGATGCCCGCGGTGCGTGGGTCGCGCACCGAAAGGGTCGAGCTGCCGAACTGCCCGGCCGAATGGGTCTGGAACGAGACCACCCCGCCGGTCGACGGCCGCGTCATCGTCTACTTCCACGGCTCGGCGTTCATCGCGCTCGGCATCAACAGCCACCGGCCGATGGTGAGCCACATCGCCCGCGACAGCCGCGCGCGGGCCTTGAGCGTCGGGTACCGGCTCTGCCCACGAAACCTCGTCGAGGACGCGGTCGAGGACGGCGTCGACGCCTACCGCTACGTGCTGGCGCAGGGCGTGAAGCCCGAGAACATCGTCCTGGCCGGTGACTCGGCCGGCGGCTTCATCGCGGCCATGACGGCCGTGACGGTGCGCGACCTGGGCATGGCGCCGCCCGCCGGCTGCGTGCTCCTGTCCGCGGCCACCGACAGCGACATGACGCCGAAATACGAAGCGGCCGCCCGTGTTCCGGACGCCATGTTCCCGGTCGACTTCCTCCGGATGATCAGCGAGGTCTTCCTGCTGCGCAACGGCGGGCGCGAAGCGACCCCGTCCCCGGTCGACGCCGACCTGCGCGGCCTCGGCCCGTTCCTGCTGCAGGTGGGGTCCGAAGAGGCGTTGCGCCCCGACTCGGAGCTGATGGCCGAGCGGCTCGCCGCGGCGGGAGTGCCGGTGCGCCTGCAGGTCTTCGACCGCGCCGTCCACGTCTTCCAGGCCTTCGCCTTCTCGAACCCCGACGCCCGTCGTGCGGTCGGTGAGGTCGCCGAGTTCGTGAAGTCCGTCGCCTGATTCCGCCGAGTGTCGGCTCGTGTTCGAGGATCCGCGAAATCGTCGAACACGAGCCAACATTCGATGCGGTTGACCACAGCCGGGAATGAACCGGCGCCGTGCGGCGGTTGCCTACTCCGTGACTGCCGCACCCTTCCGTCTTTCGCCCGACGCCGCACTGCTCAAGCCAGTTCAGGTCGGAGACACGCTGGCCACCAACCGTCTGTTCATGGCGCCGCTCACCCGGTCGCGGGCCGACGCCGACGGCACCCCCTCGGACTTGGCGGCCGAGTACTACTCGCAGCGCGCCGCCGCGGGGATCATCATCTCCGAGGCCACGGCCGTCTCACGGAGCGCCAACGGCGCCTACATGAACACCCCCGGCATCTACACCGACGGGCACCAGGCGAAGTGGGCCGAGATCGCGCAGGCCGTCCACGAAGCCGGCGGCAAGATGTTCGTGCAGTTGTGGCACGTCGGGCGCATGGCGCATTCGGAGATCAGCGGTGGCCGGCCGGTCGCGCCGTCGGCCATCGCCGCCGACATGGTCACCCACACCCCTTCGGGTAAGAAGCCTCTGGAGATCCCGCGGGCGCTCGACATCGATGAGCTCCCCGGGATCGTCGCCGACTTCCGTGCCGCCGCGCGCCGCGCGGTCGACGCCGGGATGGACGGTGTGGAGATTCACGGCGCCAACGGTTACCTGTTGCACGAGTTCGCGTCCGATGTGGTCAACCAGCGCACCGACGCGTACGGCGGATCGCCGGAGAACCGGGCCCGGCTGACCGCCGAGGTCGTCGAAGCCGTCGTGGCCGAGATCGGCGCCGGCCGCGTCGGATTGCGGATATCCCCCGGAAACCCCGCCGGCGACATGCATGAGAACGACGCGTTCAGCACGTACGAGGCCCTGCTGAACCGGATCGATCCGCTCGGCATCGCCTACCTGCATGTGGTCATCGACCCCACCGCCGACCTGTTCGGCGCGATTCGCGCGCTGTGGTCGGGCACCTTCGTGCTCAACACGGGCCGGGGCTCTGGCACCGATTTCTGCCAGCTCAACAGCTTCGTCGACCTGGGTGCCATCAGTGCCGCCGCGGTCGGGCGGTCCTTCCTGGCCAATCCCGACCTGGTCGACCGGCTGGTCCTGGGGGCCGAGCTCAACGAGCCGGATGTGGCGACGTTCTACGCGTCGGGTCCCGTCGGCTACACCGACTATCCGTTCCTCACCGAGGCTGTCGCCTAACGCGAGGCGCACGGGCCACTCAATACGCAAGGGCCACTTATTGCACGTCAGGATCACGCGGACGTGCGGTAGGTGGCCTTTCGTGTGCCTCTGGACACTCTCCCAACCACCTGGTTGGGAGGGCCTGTTACGCTTCCGAGCAGGGGACCGTCTACTCACGGGTAGCCGAACCCACAACCCCATCTCAATAGGACCTGGAGCAAACACATGTCCGAAGAAGCCTTCATCTATGAGGCCATTCGCACGCCCCGTGGCAAGCAGCGCAACGGTGCACTGAACGAGGTCAAGCCGGTCAACCTGATCGTCGGCCTGATCGACGAAATGCGTCGTCGCAACCCCGATCTGGACGAGAACCTGATCAGCGACGTCATCATGGGCGTCGTCTCGCCCGTCGGTGACCAGGGCGGCGACATCGCCCGCACCGCCGCGCTCGTGGCCAAGCTGCCCGAGACCACCGGTGGTTTCCAGCTCAACCGCTTCTGCGCCTCCGGCCTGGAGGCCGTGAACCTGGCTGCCCAGAAGGTCCGTTCCGGCTGGGACGACCTGGTGTACGCCGGTGGCGTCGAGTCCATGAGCCGCGTCCCGATGGGTTCGGACGGCGGCGCGTGGGCCGGCGACCCCGAGACCAACTACCGCATCGGCTTCGTCCCGCAGGGCATCGGCGCCGACCTGATCGCCACCATCGAGGGCTTCTCGCGCGAGGACGTCGACGCCTACGCCGTGCGCTCGCAGGAGAAGGCCGCCGCAGCATGGTCGGGCGGCTACTTCGCCAAGTCGGTCATCCCGGTCAAGGACCAGAACGGCCTGACCATCCTGGACCACGACGAGCACATGCGTCCGGGCACCACCCTGGAGAGCCTGGCCAAGCTGAACTCCGCGTTCGCGGGCCTGGGCGCCATGGGCGGCTTCGACGACGTGGCGCTGCAGAAGTACCACTACGTCGAGAAGATCGACCACGTCCACCACGGTGGCAACAGCTCGGGCATCGTCGACGGCGCCGCCCTGGTGCTGATCGGTAGCGAGGCCGCCGGCAAGTCGCAGAACCTGACCCCGCGCGCCCGCATCGTGGCCACCGCCACCAGCGGTGCCGACCCGGTCATCATGCTGACCGGCCCGACCCCGGCCACCAAGAAGGTCCTGGACCGCGCCGGCCTGACGGTCGACGACATCGACCTGTTCGAAATCAACGAGGCCTTCGCTTCGGTGGTGCTCAAGTTCCAGAAGGACCTGAACATCCCGGACGAGAAGCTGAACGTCAACGGTGGCGCCATCGCGATGGGCCACCCGCTGGGCGCCACCGGCGCCATGATCACCGGAACCATGGTCGACGAGCTCGAGCGCCGCGGCGCCAAGCGTGCCCTCATCACGCTGTGTATCGGCGGCGGCATGGGCGTGGCCACCATCATCGAGCGCGTCTAGGGAGATTGAAAGAACATGGCTGAGAAGACAATTCAGTGGGACAAGGATGCCGACGGCATCGTCACCCTGACCATGGACGACCCCACGGGTTCGGCCAACGTGATGAACGAGCACTACAAGGAGTCGATGCACTACGCGGTGCAGAGCCTGCTCGCCGAGAAGGACTCCATCACCGGTGTCGTCATCACCAGCGCGAAGAAGACCTTCTTCGCCGGCGGTGACCTCAAGGGCATGATGCAGATCGGCCCCGACGACGCCGGCGAGGCGTTCGCCATGGTCGAGGACATCAAGGCCGACCTGCGTGCCCTGGAGACCCTGGGCAAGCCCGTCGTCGCCGCCATCAACGGCGCCGCCCTCGGTGGCGGCCTGGAGATCGCGCTGGCGTGCCATCACCGCATCGCGGCGGACGTCCGCGGCAGCCAGATCGGCCTGCCCGAGGTCACCCTGGGTCTGCTGCCCGGCGGTGGCGGCGTCGCCCGCACCGTGCGCATGTTCGGCATCCAGAAGGCGTTCATGGAGGTCCTGAGCCAGGGCACCCGCTTCACCCCGGCCAAGGCGCAGGCCACCGGCCTGGTCGACGAGCTCGTCGACACCGTCGAGGAACTGATCCCGGCCGCCAAGGCATGGATCAAGGCCAACCCCGAGGGTGGCGTGCAGCCGTGGGACGTCAAGGGCTACAAGATGCCCGGTGGCACCCCGTCGAGCCCGGGCCTAGCCGGCATCCTGCCGTCGTTCCCGGCGCTGCTGAAGAAGCAGCTCAAGGGTGCCCCGATGCCCGCGCCGCGCGCCATCCTCGATGCCGCCGTCGAGGGTGCGCAGGTCGACTTCGACACCGCGTCGCGCATCGAGAGCCGCTACTTCACCAGCCTGGTCACCGGCCAGACCGCGAAGAACATGATCCAGGCGTTCTTCCTGGACCTGCAGGCCATCAACGGTGGCGCCTCGCGTCCCGAGGGCATCGCCAAGCAGGACATCAAGAAGATCGGCGTGCTGGGCGCGGGCATGATGGGCGCCGGTATCGCCTACGTGTCGGCCAAGGCCGGCTACGAGGTCGTCCTCAAGGACGTCACGCAGGAAGCCGCTGACAAGGGCAAGAACTACTCCGAGAAGATCGAGGCCAAGGCGCTCGAGCGTGGCAAGACCACGCAGGAGAAGTCCGACGCGCTGCTGGCCCGCATCACCCCGACCGCGGACCCGCAGGACCTCAAGGGCGTCGACTTCGTCATCGAGGCCGTGTTCGAGAACCAGGAACTCAAGCACAAGGTGTTCCAGGAGATCGAGGACATCGTCGAGCCCAACGCGCTGCTCGGCTCGAACACCTCCACCCTGCCGATCACCGGTCTGGCGACCGGCGTGAAGCGCCAGGAGGACTTCATCGGTATCCACTTCTTCTCGCCCGTCGACAAGATGCCGCTGGTGGAGATCATCAAGGGTGAGAAGACCTCCGACGAGGCGCTGGCCCGGGTGTTCGACTACACCCTCGCCATCAAGAAGACCCCGATCGTCGTCAACGACAGCCGCGGCTTCTTCACCTCCCGCGTCATCGGCACCTTCGTCAACGAGGCGCTGGCCATGCTGGGCGAGGGCGTTGCGCCCGCGTCCATCGAGCAGGCCGGTTCGCAGGCCGGTTACCCGGCTGCGCCGCTGCAGCTTTCGGATGAGCTCAACCTGGAGCTCATGCACAAGATCGCTGTCGCCACCAAGGAAGGCGTCGAGGCTGCCGGTGGCACCCACGTGGCGCACCCGGCCGAGGCTGTCGTCGAGAAGATGATCGAGCTCGGTCGTCCGTCGCGCCTGAAGGGCGCGGGCTTCTACGAGTACGTCGACGGCAAGCGCACCCAGCTGTGGCCGGGGCTGAAGGAAGCCTTCAACTCGGGTTCGACCGAACTGCCGCTGCAGGACATGATCGACCGCATGCTGTTCGCCGAGGCGCTGGAGACCCAGAAGTGCATCGACGAGGGCGTGCTGACCTCGACCGCTGACGCGAACATCGGCTCGATCATGGGTATCGGCTTCCCGCCGTACACCGGTGGTTCGGCGCAGTTCATCGTCGGCTACCAGGGCGAGCTGGGCGTCGGCAAGGAGGCCTTCGTGGCCCGGGCCAAGGAGCTGGCCGCCAAGTACGGCGACCGCTTCCTGCCGCCGGCGTCGCTGGAGAGCTAGCCTCTAGCACCACCAAAAACCCCCAAATCCCAAGGGATTTGGGGGTTTTTGCGTTGGTGGATGACGCGGATGCACGGTGGTGGCTGCTCAGGCGCCGGAGTCTGTCGCCTGGGGTGCCTTGACGTGAATCCACAGTTTGTCGAGGATGCGCTGCAGGTCCCGGCGCTCGCGCTCGCTCAACACGTCGATGAGCCCGCCGCACGCCTGCTCGAATACCGGAAGCGCTTCGGCGACAAGCTTTTCCCCTTCGGGTGTGATGCGGACCGGTGTGCTGCGGCGGTCGGTGGCATGCCGGGTCCGTGTGACCAGCTTCCGCTTCTCCAGCCAGTCGATGAGACCGGTGGCGCTGGCCTTGGTGATGCCGAAGTACTCGGCGATCCCGCTGGGGGTCTGACGCACCGTCCATTCGTCTTCTGGTTGGGCGAGCTGTGCCGCGAAGATCATCAGGACATCGAGTTTGGCTTCCGAGATGTTGACGCGTTCGAGTTTCCGATTCACCGCGGCCATGACGTCGTCGGCCAACCACAGCAGGGACAACCCCAGCCGGGCCGCACTGACGTCCTTCGCCGGATCGGCACCCTTCCAGAGGTTGAGCACAGGCCGCATGGCCGCCGGCGCCGTGAGTTTGACCCGGGCGGCCGAGAGGCCGCGACGAACGGTAGCGGTGCTGATCTGTGGCCGGCCCATGCCGGCAGTTTAGAAACCTGACAGTAAGGCAACCGAACCGAGTCTTGTCGTGCCATCCCGACAGCGGGTCAGCGAAGTCTCCACCCAGGGCGGATGTCGCACGGGCACAACAAGTTTGGCTGGATACGGGAAACCTGTGCGTCTGTCGCCGGGCGGCCGTCGCCGACCGCTTCCGGTGCGCGGCGGGTTTCGAGGTCAGCGCGCGGGGTTCGAGTACACCCGCGTCGGTGAGATGAGCACCGCGGCACGGCCCTCGTCTCGCATGACGCGGTCGTAGGTGTCCCAGTCGTCATGGGTGCCGCCCGCGGCGGTAAAGACGTTGCGCAACAACACCCTCAGGGTCTCGGCGTCGGTGTCGTCAGGCCCGATGACCTCCGCCGTTCCCTCGACCGTCAGCCACTGCCACCCCGCGTGCGCGACGACCGAGGTGCGCGGATCGGCGCGCAGATTGCGCAGCTTGCGGGTGGACCCGATGGCGACGAGCGCGACGACCGGTGCCCCGGTCGTCGGATGCGGCAGCACGCCGGCATTGACCACCGAGGACTGGATGCTGCCGTCACCGCGCAGGGTGTTCAGCACCACCAGCCCGTGATCACGCGCGGACAGCTCGGCGAATTCAGTCAGGTCGGTCATGGTGTCCTCACTCCGCCACGTCAAATGCGGCAATGACTTTCGTCGGTTTGACCCGGACCACGAGTTCACCGGGGACGGCGTTGCGGCGGCCGTATTCCTCGGCGCGGTCGGCGCCCATATAGCGGGCGCCAGTACGGGTGGCGATGTCGAGAAGCTCGTCGGGCTCCTCGCTGATCGCCGCGACGCCCTGTATTTGGACGAACGCATAGGGCGGGGACGTGTCGTCGACGCACAGCACCACGCGCGGGTCGCGGGCCAGCGCCCGCCCCTTGGCGGTGTCCTTGCCGGTGTTGAACACCAGCTCGCCGCCATCCACCACGAACCACACGGGTGCGGCCAGCGGCCGGCCGTCAGCCGCCACCCAGCCGAGCACCGCGGTACGTGTGCCCTCGGACAGAAACGCGATCACATCGTCGGAAAGTTCGCCCATGTGGCCACGCTACGCCCGGCGGCGGAGCGCCGACCTTCTGACCGCGAGCAGACTTAAAACTGTCGTTTTCGCCCGGAAAACGACAGTTTTACGTCTGCTCGCGCGGGGGTGGTGACCACAGCCCACAAGGGGAACGCCGGCGAAACTTCAGGTGCGCCGCCGCTGGAACAGGTAGTAGCGCGCCGGGTTCTTGCCGTTGTGGTCCAAGCCGGGTTCGTCACCGCTGTCGAGCAGCGTCCACCCGAGCGCGAAGCGCCGCTCCACTTCGGCCGGATCGATTCCGGGCACCCCGAACGAGGCGCCCGGCACGAACGCGACGATCAGCAGGCGCGCGTCCGCCGCCGCGACCGCCGTCACCTCGCCGACGTAGGCGTCGCGGTCGTCGGCGCTCATGCCGTGCAGGCACCCGTTGTCGACGATCAGCGCGAAGTCGGCGCCGATGCCCTGGCCCGTCAGCCGGGTGGCGTCGGCCTGGTCGAACCGCACCGCGCCCGGCGCCGAGGTGTCCCGCTTCGCGGCTTTCGCGCGCGCCTTCTGGACTGCGGTCGCGACGTAGTCGATGCCGGTGACGTCCCAGCCGAGTCCGGCCAGATACAACGCGTTGTCGCCGGTGCCGCAACCGATGTCGAGCGCGGTGCCCGGCGTCAGGGCATTGTCACCCTCGACCAGCTCACGCAGGCTGTTGGCTAGTGGATGCCCGTCCCACGGGGTAAATCCGAGCCGGTAGAAGACCCGGAACAGACGCTGTCGGGACGACATGGCATCACAGCGCCCCGAGGTCGGCCGACAGCCAGTGCTTCGGGTCGACGGTGACGGTCACGCTGGGGCCGTGCTCGCGCCGGGCGATCTCGAGGTAGGCCGGGGCCTTCTCCTTGCCGAGGTACCGCTCGGCCATCTCGACCAGCTGCTCATCGGTGCCGGTCTCGATGCTGAGCACCGGGCCGTCGACCGCGACGTAGCGGACCGTCGGCTCGAGCCGCTCGGCCATCAGCGACACGTGCCCGGCCGCCTCGATCAGCTTGTGCTTGCGGGAGTCGAGACCGGTGAGCAGCCACAACTTGCCGCCGGGGCTGTACTGGTACCAGATCGGCACCGTCAGGGGACCGCGGTCCGGGCCGGCGTTGACCGACAGCGCCCCGATGTGTGGTTCGGCCAGAAATTCTTCGCGTTCATCCTTGGAAAGGGCCATGAACCCAACGTAGCGAAAAAGGGTGACACCGCAGCGGCTTCGGCCACACGCGTAGACGTCAGTCCGGCAGCGGCATGGTGTCGTACAGCCGGACGCCCTTCTCGTTGAGCCGCGCCAGCCGTTGCGCCAGGCCCCTGGGCAACACCGATATGGTCCGCGCGGCGCCGAGGAGTGCCCTTGCGCCCCAAGCAGATCCCGGCACGACGGTTCTGGCGTTGACCCGCGCCATGGTGCGGCTGCCGGCCACCGGCGCGGCCATGGTCCGTTCGTAGGCGGCGAACGCGGCAGTGTGATCGCCGCGGGCCGCAGCCAAGGCGTGCGCCAGGACGTACGCGCCGTACACCGCGAGGCTGGTGCTGCCGCCGACTCCCGGACCGGGGCAGTACCCCGCGTCCCCGACCAGCGTGACGCGTCCCCGCGACCAGGTACTCATCTCCAGTTGGGTGATGGCGTCGAAGTAGAACGCCGGCGTATGGTCCATCTCCCGCAGCCAGTGGTCGACTTCGGGGACCAGGCCGGCGAACGCCGCGTGCAAGTGGCGCTGCTGCGCGGCGACGTCTCGGTAGTGGTAGTCGAGCGGCGCATCGGTGCGGAACATGAACACCGCCCGGGCGTCCTCGAGATGGTCGGCGCTGTACACCATGGCGATCTTCCGCGGCGCCAGGTAGCCGCTCATCTCACCTTTGGGCGCAAGCATTTTCGGCACCGACACCACCGCCAGATAGCCGCCGAGAAACCGTTCTCTGGCCACATCACCGAAGGTCAGCTGCCGGACCCCCGAGTGCAGACCGTCGGCACCGATCACCAGGTCGAACCGCTCGGGTGCGCCATGCTCGAACGTCACCTCGCCGGCGTCGGTGATGGACGTGATCTGGTCCCCGAAGCGGAACTCGGCATCGTCGCGGACGGCGTCGTAGTACGCCTGGCTGAGGTCGTCGCGCATGATCTCGACGTGCCGGTCGGACATGGCCGCGATGAGTTTGACGTAGTCGATGCTGTTCCACCGGTTCTTGGGCGGACGGTTGAGCGAGAGGATCGTGGTCCCGGTGGCGCGGGCCTCGATCCGGTCCAGAACGCCCATGCGTTCGGAGATTTCCATGGCCGGCCGGAAGAGGTCGACGGCATGACCACCGGTCTTGCGCAGGGCCGGCGCGCGTTCGACCACCGTCACGTCGAATCCGTTGCGGGACAGCCAGTAGGCCAGGACCGGTCCGGCGATGCTGGCGCCAGAGATGAGCACCTTCATGGATTCCTCCGCATTTACTTAACGGTCGGTAAGTGGATGTCGGGTCAGCTTACCGCCCGTTAAGTAAGTTAGGGTGGCCACGTGGCGAGAACCCCGTCCGAGACCCGCACGCGCATCCAGGATGTGGCGCGCGAGCTATTCAGTCAGAAGGGCGTGCAGCGCACCAGCCTGCAGGACATCGCCGATCAGCTCGGCATCAGTAAACCCGCGCTCTACTACCACTTCAGCTCGCGTGAGGACCTCGTGCGCAGCATCCTGCAGCCGCTGGTCGACGAGGGCGAGGAATTCGTGGCCGCCCAGGAACGCCTGCGCGGTTCGGCCCGGGCCACCCCGCGCGAGCTGTTGCAGGGCTACTTCGACTTCCACTACCGACACCGGGCCGACCTCATGCTCATCGTCACCGAGCTGACGACGCTCGCCGACCTGGGGCTGATCGACAGCATGCTGGCGTGGCGCGAGCGGCTGGGCAAGCTGGTCTTCGGGCGGCGACCCACCCTCGAACAGGCCACGCGGGCCGTCATCGCGTTCGGCGGTCTGCAGGACTGCTGCCTGCAGTTCCCGGACGTGCCGGCCGACCAGCTGAGGCGGGCGACGGTTGACGGCGCGATGGCCGCGCTCGGGCTGCCGGACTGAGGGCATTCGCGCCGACCACACCTGGTCAGGATGTCGCGCGCAGTGCCCCACACGGCGGCGTCGGTACGATTGCCCCATATCGGTCTGAGCGATCGACGCCGAACGCAACGGAGAGTGCCTGTTGGAGATCCCCTTTATCGGGCCACTGACGCTGTCCGGGTTCTCGAGCGGTTGGTTCTTCCTGTACCTGATTGCCGTCGTCGGCGCCGTCGCGATCTATCTGCTGCTGCGCAAGGCCCGTCGCAAGCGGGTGCTGCGGTTCGCCAACACCGAGCTCCTGGAGCAGGTCGTCGCGGCACGGCCGAAGACCCGGTCGCGGTGGCGGCACCTACCGGCGGTCCTGCTCGTGGTCTCGCTGGTCTTTCTCACCACCGCCATGGCCGGACCGACGCACGACATCCGGATTCCGCGTAACCGCGCCGTCGTCATGCTCGTCATCGACGTCTCCGAATCGATGATCGCGACCGACGTCAAGCCCAGCCGCATCGAGGCGGCCAAGAGCGCCGGTAAGACGTTCGTCAAAGGCCTGACCAACGGGATCAGCGTCGGCCTCGTCCAATTCTCGTCCAGCGCAACGATGCTGGTGGCCCCGACCAGCGACCACGACGTCGTGGCGCGGACCATCGACACCCTGGAGCCGTCCCCGCGCACCGCGACCGGCGAAGGCATCTTCACGGCGCTGCAGGCCATCGCCACCCTCGACGCCGTCATGGGCGGCGGTGACGGTCCGCCGCCCGCGCACATCGTGCTGATGTCGGACGGTAAGGAAACCGTGCCGGCCGACCCGAACGACCCGCGCGGCGCACTGACGGCGGCGCGCGCGGCCAAAGACCAGGACGTCGTGATCTCGACCATCTCGTTCGGTACGCCGTCCGGTGTCATCACCTACGAGGGGCAGGAAGTGCCGGTCCCGACCGACGACCTGTCACTGCAGAAGATCGCGAAGGTGACCGGCGGTGAGTCATACCGCGCCGAGACCCTCGATCAGCTGACCCGCGTGTACGCCAACCTGCAGCAGCAGATCGGCTACCAGACCATCCGTGGCGACGCCAGCGGCAGCTGGACGCGCGTCGGATTCTTCGTGCTGGTCCTGGCGCTGTTCGCGGGCCTGAAGATCAACAACCGCCTGCCGGGCTGATCAGCGTCCCGGCATCGTCTTGCCGATGGCGGTGCCCGCCGCGGCGTCGGTGCTCTGGTACTTCGTGGCCGCCGTGCGCAGTGAGTCGGCGAAGCCGGTGACGGCCTTGCCCAGGTTCTGGCAGTCGGTGTTCAGCAGCGGGCCGACGCGCTGGCAGGCGCCGCCGGACGCGAGCCCGGACATGCCGGCCGCGGCCGCGTTGAGCGGTTCTCCCGGCTTGACCTCGCCGACGGCGGAGCCGCACGACGCCATGGTGCTCGCCGCGGCCGTCAGAACCTGCGGATCGACGCGCAAATCGGGTGCCATGGTTGTCAGCCTAAGCCTGCGACGTGGGGGTTCCCGACGCTGTTTCGTGGAGCGGAGCTGCCCGGGGGCGCAGACCGCCTAAAGTCGGGATCATGCGCTTCGGATTGTTCATCCCGCAAGGTTGGCGACTCGATCTGGTGGGGATCGCCCCGCAGGACCAATGGCAGGTGATGCGCGACCTCGCCGCGTACGCCGACGCCGGACCCTGGGATTCGCTGTGGGTCTACGACCATTTCCACACCGTGCCGATGCCGACCTCGGAGGCCACACACGAGGCGTGGACGCTGATGGCGGCATACGCCGCGACGACCTCGCGGATCAAGCTCGGCCAGATGTGTACCGCGATCAGCTATCGCAACCCGGCGTATCTGGCGAAGGTCGCGGCGACCACCGACATCATCTCCGGCGGCCGGGTGCAGATGGGCATCGGTGGCGGCTGGTACGAACACGAATGGCGCGCTTACGGTTACGGTTTCCCGTCGGCCGGTGTGCGGCTGGCCCGGCTCGATGAGGGCGTGCAGATCATGCGCACCGCCTGGCGTGACGGTGTGGTGAGCTTCGACGGCAAGCACTACCAGGTCGACGGCGCCATCGTGCAGCCCAAACCGTTGCAGGACAAAGGTATTCCGCTGTGGATCGCGGGCGGCGGTGAGAAGGTGACACTCAAGATCGCCGCAAAGTACGCGCAGTACACCAACTTCACCTCCGAGCCTGCCGGCTTCGCGCACAAATCCGAAGTGCTGCAACAGCATTGCCGCGAGGTTGGTACCGACTACGACGGCATCGTCCGCTCGGCCAACTTCAACGTGGTGATCGGGGAGTCCGAGGCGGACGTTGCCGCGCGCATCGCGCGCATCCGGGAGCGTCAGGTCGCCGTCGCGCACGAGGGTGCGGTCGACGCGATGGTCAAGAACCTGACATCACCCGATTCCGCTTGCGGCACAACCGAACAGGTCATCGAGACGTTGCGGAAGATCAAGGATCTCGGCAGCGAGTACGCGATCTTGTACTTCCCGGAGGCCGCCTACGACAGGTCGAGCATCGAGGCGTTCGAGCGGGACGTCATCCCCGCGCTCAGTGACTAGCCGCCATGGACGGGTTTCTGGTCGACGCACCGCCGCTGCGGCCGCCGGTGTGGGTCGAACAGTTCTGGGCTGACCTCACGTTCCTGCACTGGCCCGTCGACCCGGCGAGCGTCGCGCACCTGTATCCGCCCGGCACCGCGCCGGACGTCTTCTCCGACGGGCTGACGTACGTCGGCCTGGTGCCGTTCGTCATGCACCGCTCGGCGGTGGCCGGCCGTGTGCCGTTGCCCTACTTCGGGGCCTTCGCCGAAACCAACGTGCGACTGTATTCGGTGGACGCCGCGGGCCGGCACGGCGTGCTGTTCCGGTCGCTGGAGACGATGCGGCTGGCCGTCGTCGGGGCGACCCGCCTCGGCATGGGGGTGCCCTACACCTGGGCCAAACTGCGCGTCACCCGCACCGGTGACCGGATCACCTACGTGGGCACGCGCCGCTGGCCCGAGCGGGGTCTGCGGACCCTGGTGGAGCTCGCGATCGGTGCGCCTGTCGACCCCACACCCTTGGAGGTGTGGCTGACGGCCCGCTGGGGTGCGCACACCCGCAAGGCCGGCCGGACGTGGTGGGTGCCCAACGAGCACCCGACCTGGCCGCTGCGACGGGCCGAGGTGGTCGAGCTGACCGACGATCTGGTGCCCGCCAGTGGAGTGGTGCCGGTGGGGCCGCCGTTGCGCGCGTTGTTCTCGCCGGGGGTGCAGGCCCGCTTCGGGCGGCCCACCGCGCTCCGTTGAGCCTTTCCTCGAAGGTGTCCGGTTCTGGTCCGGAAGATGAACGGCTGGTAGCGCAAAGGTGCAGTCTCGGTGATCATTGCGCCATGTTGCCGACGATGCGCGAAACCGGACGCCGAGCCGTCCCGGTGCCGATCCCTTCCAATGCCACGGCCACCCGGCGCACGGTGCGCCCCGGTGCCGTGGGTGGGCGGTCGCGGTTCGAGGCCGAGTCCAGGCCCGCCCACCGCGCAGACCTGGCGCAATCGCGGCTGTTCGCGGCACTGCTGCTCGACGAGATCGCCGATCTGGAAGACCAGATGACGGTGTTGGAGCGGCGAACCCGGCGCGCTCAGGCCACCGCGCAGACGGGGGTGGAGTCCCCGACGGACGCTCTGCTCGCACTGCGCCGGAGGGTCCTGGAAGTGCAGCGGATGCTCGATGCACTGCGTCGTCGCTTCCCCGGCGAGGGGGATTCGCTGCGCGTGATTTAAACCGCCAAACGGTTCCGGCGGGCATTGCTGAAGCGGATATTTGAGGCATGGAGAAAATCTCGCTGACCGCGCTGGCCCGCCAGCATCTGGACATCGCGCGCGATGGAAACGGCGGGCGCAGCGCTCACACGGTCTTCGGCGGCCACGAGCATGCATTGCGGCAGACGCTGATCGCTCTCGCCGACGGCAACGAGTTGGGCGAGCATGAGAGCCCCGGCGAGGCCACGCTTCAGGTACTGCAGGGCCGGGTGCGCCTCGTCGCCGAACAGGCCAGCTGGGACGGTATGGCCGGCGACCATCTCATCATCCCGTCCACCCGGCACAGCCTGAAGGCGCTCGCCGACTCGGTGGTGCTGCTGACCGTCGTCAAACAGCCGGCGCGTTAGCCGGAATGAACGTCATCGCGCGCTCGGCGAGCGCGGTGATCGTCAGGCTCGGATTGGCGCCCACATTGGCCGGGACGGCCGCACCGTCGGTGACCAGAAGATTCTCGTAGCCGAAGACGTGGTTGCGGCTGTCGACGACACCGGTCTCGGGGGAGGCGCCGATCACCGCGCCGCCGAGGATGTGCGCCGTCGACGGGATCGCAAAAATGCCTTCTGTCACACCGGAATACGCGACGCCACCCATGCGGCGGGCGAACCATTTCGCCGCGTCGTAGGCGGCCGGTACGAAATCGGGATTGGGGTTGTTCGGATCCTGCTCGGTCGTGAGGGCGACGTTGCCGTTGGGGAGCCGCATCTTCACCTTCAGACGCATCGCGTTGTCGATGGACTGCATGACCAGCAGGATGATGACGCGCCGCGAGGTGTCCTTGATCTTCCAGGCCGCCAGCGCCGCCTTCGGGTTTTTCGCGGCCGCGGCCAGGAAATGCAGCGGCCGGGTGCCCCGCTTGCCCGCCTCGATCATCAGGTTGAACAGCAGCGACTGGCTGTCGCCGCCCTTGCCGTAGGTGACGACCTCGATGTGCGTGGACGGGTCGGTGTAGATGCTCGAGGTGATGGCGATCGAGTGCGTGAAGTCGTCGGGGTAGTCCTTGGGTGCCATCACCGCCATGATCGACTCGCTGTTGGTGCGCACCACATAGCCGAGCCGGTCGGAGATGTTGGGCAGTGAACCGCTGAGCTTGCAGCGCTGCAGGAGGCGGTTGGTGCCGAGCGCGCCGGCCGCGACGACGACGCCACGGGCCCGCAGCTTCTCGGTGGTGCGCTTGCCCCACGCGCCGCTCTTCTGGTGTGTCACTTCGTATCCCGCGGAACCGTCGGCGTCGAGCGGCTTGATGTCGGTGGCCGCGCGCTCGCTGAAAATCTGCACGCCGAGCTTCTCGGCGAACCACAGGTAGTTCTTGCGCAACGTGTTCTTGGCGCCGTGGCGACAGCCGACCATGCACGAACCGCACTTGATGCAGCCGGTCCGGTCCGGGCCGTCGCCGCCGAAGTACGGGTCCGGCACGGTCCGGCCCGGCTTGCCGAGGAACACGCCCACGCGTGTGCGTCGGTAGGTGTCGCCCACGCCGATCGATTCGCCGTACTCCTTCAACAGCAGGTCCGCCGGTCCGTCGTCGTCATATTCGGTGACGCCGAGCATCCGCTCCGCCTCGTCGTAGTGCGGCGCGAGTTCGGTTTCCCAGTCGGCCAGGCCCTTCCACTGCGGGCTCTCGTAGAAATTCGGGAATGCCCGGTAGAGCGTGTTCGCGTAACCCAGGCTGCCGCCGCCGACGCCGCAGCCCGAGCCGATGAAGATGTCCTTGAACAGCGTCAGCCGCAGGATGCCGCGCATGCCGACCTGCGGGGCCCAGTAGTAGTTCTTGGCGTCCTTGGTCTCGTCCGCGAAGTCGGCATCCTCGAATCGGCGGCCGCATTCGAGAATCGCTACGCGATAACCCTTTTCGGCCAGCCGCAGCGCCGAGACGCTACCGCCGAAACCGGATCCGATGACCAGCCAGTCGTAGTCGTACGTCATCCGTGACCTCCGCGGGTGGGGCGAACTGCGACGAGCGTAGTCCCCGGCGGTCACGGCCGCACCTGATTGCTGGGACTCGCTAGATAGCGGGTCCCAGCAGGTCGTCGGCGTCCTTGATGACGTAGCCGTAGCCCTGTTCGGCGAGGAAGCGCTGGCGGTGCGCGGCGTACTCGGCATCGAGGCTGTCACGCGAGACCACCGAGTAGAACACCGCGCCGCCGCCGTCGGCCTTGGGGCGCAGCAGCCGGCCCAGGCGCTGGGCCTCTTCCTGGCGTGACCCGAACGTGCCCGAAACCTGAACGGCGACAGAGGCTTCCGGCAGGTCGATGGAGAAGTTGGCGACCTTCGACACCACCAGGGTGCGAATCTCGCCCGACCGGAACTGGTCGAACAGGGCCTCGCGCTCGGCGTTCTTGGTCGAACCCTGGATCACCGGGGCGTCCAGCTCCTGGCCGAGTTCCTCCAACTGGTCCAGATAGGCGCCGATCACCAGGGTCGGTTCGTCGGGATGCCGGGCCAGGATCGACTTCACCACCGCGATCTTGGTGTGCGCCGTCGAGCACAGCTTGTAGCGCTCCTCGGGCTCGGCCGTCGCATACGTCATGCGTTCGTTCTCGGTCATGGTGACCCGGACCTCGACGCACTCGGCGGGCGCGATCCAGCCCTGCGCCTCGATGTCCTTCCACGGCGCGTCGTACCGCTTCGGCCCGATCAGCGAGAACACGTCGCCCTCGCGGCCGTCCTCGCGAATCAGCGTGGCGGTCAAGCCGAGTCGACGGCGGGACTGCAGATCGGCCGTCATCCGGAACACCGGCGCGGGCAGCAGGTGCACCTCGTCGTAGATGATCAGGCCCCAGTCGCGGCTGTCGAACAATTCGAGGTGCTTGTACTCGCCCTTGGTGCGGCGCGTGATGACCTGGTACGTCGCGATGGTGACGGGCCGAATCTCCTTGCGCTCGCCGGAGTATTCGCCGATCTCCTCCTCGGTCAGCGACGTGCGCGCGATCAGCTCGCGCTTCCACTGCCGGCCGGCGACGGTGTTGGTGACCAGGATCAGCGTCGTCGCGCCGGCCTTGGCCATGGCCGCCGCACCGACCATCGTCTTGCCCGCGCCACACGGCAGGACCACGACGCCGGAGCCGCCCGACCAGAACGAATCCGCGGCCAGCTCCTGGTAGTCACGCAGTTTCCAGCCGTCCTGCTCCAGCGCGATCGGGTGTGCCTCGCCGTTGACGTAACCCGCCAAATCCTCTGCGGGCCAGCCGATCTTGAGCAGCATCTGCTTGACGCGGCCGCGCTCGGACGGGTGGACGATGACGGTGTCGTCGTCGATCTGGGCCCCGAGCATCGGGGTGATCTTCTTGTTCCGCAGCACCTCGGCGAGCACCGCGCGGTCCAGGCTGACCAGCGTCAGCCCGTGCGCCGGGTGCTTGACCAGCTGCAGCCGCCCGTAGCGGCCCATGGTGTCGACGATGTCGACCAGCAGCGGCTGCGGCACTGCGTAGCGGGAGAAGCTGACCAGCGCGTCGACGACCTGCTCGGCATCGTGACCCGCGGCGCGCGCGTTCCACAGTGCCAGCGGCGTGATCCGGTAGGTGTGCACGTGCTCGGGCGCACGCTCCAGCTCGGCGAACGGCGCGATCGCCGCCCGCGCCGCCCCGGCCTGCTCGTGGTCGACCTCGAGCAGCACGGTCTTGTCCGACTGGACGATGAGCGGGCCGTCAGTCATCCGCGATCCACTTCGTTGCTCGCTGCCCAGTCATGCGCCATCCACTCCATTACTCGCTCGCAGGCCATCCGATCCATTATCCAGACGCGCGCGAGTTGTCCATTTTCCCGCGTGCCGGGCCTCCCACCCGCGAGGGGAACGGGACCACGGCACGCGTTATTCCGGGGCAACCACCGAGGTCACCCGGTGGATCGCGAATTCGCGGACCCGCCCGGCGGCCGGGTCGTAGGCGGTCAGCTGGCCGCCACGGACGTTGACGGGCGCCACCACGCGCTGCGTGGCCACCCCGGCGGCGTCGACGTACCCGATGACCACCGACGATTGCGTCAGTGCGGCGTCGGTCAGCAGTGAGATAGCGGCCGCCGGGTCGAGCCGTTCCCCGTTGCCGCCGCGGCCGGTCTGCCGCAGGACGGCGACGATGGCGCCGAGCGTCTTCTCGTTCGGCGCCTGCGGGTGCCGGAAGGTGCGACGGTGGATGGGCGTGGAGACGCGCGCGCCGAGCGGGCGCAGGTCGACGATGGTGCCCGACCAATCCTCGGCGGCCGGCGCGAAGCCCGCGGTGCGCAGGCCGGCCAGCACGTCGGCGATCGGTGCCGGTGACACCGCGACGGTGGGGGCCAGGGCTCGCAGGCTCAACTGCTCGAGCGTGGGGGAGGCCAGCGCCTGCGCCAGCAGTGCCGGGTCCTCGCACCGGATGAACGACGATGCCATGCCGACCCGCAGCTGCCCGTGTCGTCGGGCCACGTCGTCGATGAGGTAGGTGAGGCCCTGCGGCACCGGCGTTTTGGAGTGCCGGGCGAACAGGGTGTGGATTTCGCTGGCGGTCCGGCCGGTGTCGAGGGCGCGGCGGATGGACTGCTCGCTGATGCGGTAAACGGTTGCCGCACCGGCAGATTCGATGTCGGCGACGGTCGCCAGCTGGTCGGCGAGGTCGCGTTCCAGCGGCCCGGGGACGACGACCGTCAGGTCGGCCTGCAGCAGGAAATGGTCGATGGGGTCGGGCAGTGCCGCCGCCATCGCGGCGACGACCTCTTCCTCGGGTGCGCCGGCCAGCAGCAGCCGGATGGGTCCGGCGATGGCGCCACGGCCGACGATGCCCAAAGCGTGTGCCTCGGTGAGCAATTCGTCGGTGGGCTCGGGTTGCAGCCGGGCGGTCCAGCGCGGCCGGCGCCACAGCATCGCCGCCGAGGCGGTGGCGGTGTCCATGGTGCCGCCCGGCGGCAGCTCGGCGAGCACCGTCAGCAGCAGCCGGCGGTCCAGCGGCGCGGCCGACGAATACAGCGCATTGGTCAGGGCGGCATAGGGTTTGCCGTCGGGCCCACGCCTGCCCACCAGGCCGGGACGGCACGGCAGGTCCAGCCAGGTGGTGGCCAGCAGGTGCCAGCGCGTCGCGGCGCTCGATTCGATGAACCGGTCCGCGGCCACGGTCGGCGCCCAGTAGGGGCCGTCGTCGTAGTCGTCGGAGTCCGGGATGCCCGATGCGATCAGCGTCGCCGCCGCGCAGAGCTCCAGGATCAATGACAGCCGGCCTTCTTCGATGCCGGTGACCTTGGTCAGCCGCTTGGCGTCGCGGACCCCGAGGCCGCCGCTGCGCAGCTCGGGAACCGGTGTCGCCGAAAGGGTTTCGAGGATCAGCTCGACTTCGCGCAGCAGGTCGATCGCCGAACCGGCCGCGGCCGCGTCGACGTCCTGCTCCGCGAGTACGGGTGTCGACGGTGCCGGTGGTGTCAGCGTCGTCGGCCCCGGTGCCTGGCCCCGCAGCACCTGGCCGACGAGTCGCGGCAGGATCACCGTCTCGTCGTCGATCGGGCGCAGCAGTCCGGCCGCGATCAGCTGCGGCACCGGACGGTCGGGTGCGGTTCCGGGAGCCGCGTCTTTCGTCCGGCCGATCGGGGATCCGTCTGCCAGCCGCTCCAGCAGCTCCCGCTGCGGCGTGTCGATGGCGGCCAGTTTCGCGGCGATGCCGTCGGCGTCGGGGTTCTCGACGGTGACCTGTCCGGGATACCAGGGCAGCACCGACGCCGCCTCCGAGACCACCCGCACCGTGTCGCCGCCCCACACCAGCCCGCGGGTGCGCAGCTCGTCGAGCGCCGACGTGACGACCTTCTTGTTGGCGCGCCCGGCCAGCAGTTTGAACAGCGCCCCGGTCGGCACCGCGATGGTCGTGGCCTGCAGCGTCAGCAGCGCATCCAGCACAGCCAGCTGCAGAAAATCGAGATCGTCGGTCGCGGCCTTGACCGACTGCCGCGACTGGGCGCGGGCCGCCAGCGCCGACAGGGTTGCCGGCGGCGGTTGGGTGAGGTCGGGCCGGACGCTGAGCAGCTGCACCAGCTGCGCGTCCGACATGTCGGCCAGCCAGGAGCCCAGCGGCACACCCGGGGATTCGTCGATCATTGCTGACCAGCGTAAAGCAGGTGACTTCGTCGTCCGCGCGTCCTCCGGCGCCCGGCCTCGCCAGCGGGCGCAGCGCCTGCCACAATGTCATCCGTGGCTGACAAGAAGAAGAACCAGTACGTCGACAATGGCTGGCCCGAGGTTTCCGGTGACGACCACGCCGTGAGCGAGCTGGCAACCGACCGTACCGGCGCACTCTCGCCTTTCGGCGACCTGGAGTTCCCGCTGCCGGCCGAGAAGCTGCCGTACATGCACCCGGTCACCGTCGTCAACAAGTAGCCGTGGAGCTCTCGCACCTGGACGAAACGGGTGCGGCCCACATGGTCGACGTGTCCGCCAAGGACGCCACCCGGCGTACCGCCGTCGCGGCGGGCGTCCTGCACACCCGCGCTGACGTCGTCGACCTCATCACCAGCGGTGGACTGCCCAAAGGTGACGCGCTCGCGACCGCCCGCGTCGCAGGCATCATGGCGGCCAAGCGCACCAGCGACCTGATCCCGCTGTGCCACCAGCTGGCGCTCACCAAGGTCGAGGTGGCGTTCGAGACGAGCGCGAGCGGCGACGCCGTCGGCATCACCGCCACCGTGCGCACCACCGACCGCACGGGCGTCGAGATGGAAGCCCTCACCGCCGTCAGCGTCGCGGCGCTGACGCTCTACGACATGATCAAGGCCGTCGACCCGGCCGCGCGCATCGACGACATCCGGGTGCTGCGCAAGGAGGGCGGCAAGACCGGCCTCTGGGAACGAGCATGAGGCGCACCGCCCGCGTCGTCATCGCCTCCACCCGCGCCGCCGCCGGCGTCTACGAGGACCGCACCGGCCCGCTCATCGTCGCCTGGCTCGCTGAGCGCGGGTTCGACGTGCCCGCGCCCGTCGTCGTCACCGACGGCGCCCCGGTGGGCGCCGAACTGCGCCGCGCGATCGCCGACGACGTGGACGTCGTCCTCACCTCCGGCGGCACGGGAATCTCCCCGACCGACGCCACCCCGCAGGCCACCGTCGAGGTCCTCGACTACCAGATTCCCGGGCTGGCCGACGCGATCCGGCAGTCCGGGCTGCCTCACGTCCCGACCTCGGTGCTGTCCCGTGGTGTGTGCGGCGTCGCCGGCCGGACGCTGATCGTGAACCTGCCGGGTTCGTCCGGGGGAGTGAAGGACGGGCTGGGCGTGCTGGCCGGGGTGCTCGACCACGCGCTCGACCAGCTCAGTGGAAAGGACCATGCCGGGTGATCGTGCTGCGCGCCGACCTCAGTGAATCGCCGATCGATGTCGCGTCCCACGAGGCGCTGGTCGACCACAGCGCCGCCGGAGCCGTCGTGAGCTTCGCCGGTGTCGTACGCAACCACGACGGAGGCCGCGGGGTGACACGGCTGGAGTACTCGGCGCACCCGTCGGCCGCGGAGGTCCTGGCCGAGGTCGCCGCCGACGTCGCCGCCGCTTCCGAAGGTGTGCGGGCCATCGCGGTCAGCCACCGGATCGGGGTGCTGCAGATCGGCGACGCGGCGTTGGTGGCTGCGGTATCGGCCGACCACCGCGCCGCGGCATTCCGCACGTGTGCGCTGCTGGTCGACACCGTCAAGGAGCGGCTGCCGGTCTGGAAGCACCAGTTCTTCACCGACGGCACCGACGAATGGGTCGGCTCGGCCTGAGCGTCTCCGTCGAGCCTGCGCTGAGGGCGCAAGCTATTCGAGCTTCTGCACCGTGAATACAGAGTCAACGGCAGTGGAGGTCTGCGTTGTGTTGATCCTGCACTGAGGGCGCAAGCTGCTCGAGCTGCTGCGCCCTGAATACAGAGTCAACGGAAAGAGAATCGCCCCGGTCGATGACCGGGGCGATTCTCTTTGTATGTATTACGGAGCCGGAGGGGCGTCGACGATCGGAGCCGGGCCGGGCGCCGGGGCGTTCGGCGGGGCCGGGATGCTGCCGCCGGGGGCGCCGGTGCGCGTCGAGGCAACCGCGAGCAGAGCGTCACGACCGGAGATGTCGTTGTTCTGGACCGCGTGCCACAGCTGCTTGAGGTAGCTCATGTTGGCGCTGTCGCCCGTGTCGGGTGCCTCCATGGTCGAACCCGGGGGCAGGTTGGTCGGGCTGGCGAGGTGCGGCGTGCCGTTCGGCGGGGTCTGGAGCGCGACCGGGGCGGCCGGCGCGGGAGCGGCGGCGTCGGCAACAGGGGCCGGAGCCGGGGCCGGGGCGTCGACGACTGGGGCCGGCTCGACTGGCAGGTCCTGCTTGGCGTGCAGGGCCCAGACGCCGGGCTCGGCGGGCGCGTCGGTGGTGTCCCAGTTGGCGGCCTGGATCACGGGCGCCGGGGCCTCGACCGGGGCTTCCGGGGCGGGCGCTTCGACGACGGGCGCCTCGGGGGCGGGAGCGGGAGCCTCGGGCACGTCCAGGACGGGGGCCTCAGGGGCGGGGATCTCATTCGCGACGTTGACGATCGCGGGGCCCTCGGGGGCCTCAGGGGCGGGCGCGTCCAGCGGAGCGGCGGCCTCGTGCGCCGGGGCCGGGTCGGCCGCGGCATTGAGCTCGGGGTTGTCCAGCGGGGCGGCCGGGGCCGGCGCCGGGTTGTTCTTCACGACGTTGCGCGGGGTGGAACCGGAGAGGCCCGTGCCGCAGACCGGCCACGCGCCGCGGCCCTGGCTGGCCAGGACGCGCTCGGCGACGGCGATCTGCTGGTCCTTGCTGGCCATGTTCGCGGCGGGCGCGTACTCGCCACCGCCGTGGGCGCTCCAGGTGCTGGGCGAGAACTGCAGCCCGCCCTGGTAGCCGTTGCCGGTGTTGATGGCCCAGTTCCCGCCGGATTCGCAGCGGGCTACCTTGTCCCATTCGCCGTCGGTCGCGGCGGAAGCCTGCGCGGCGAGGGCGATGGTGCCGCCACCAAGAACCGCGCCGGTAAAGGCGATCTTGGCGACAGAGACGCTGGACGTGGTCGGTTTGCGGTGGCGTCCACTCATGAAAAAGCAGTCCTCTCGTCAACGCCTGCGAGGTCAGCTGTCGGGTTCGGGCTGGAGAGGTTGCCCGGCCTGCAGAGCAGGCTTCACCCCAAGGAGCCGAGGCTCCTGGTCCTGATTTCCTCGGTGGACCGGTTGGGTCCCCCGCCTCCATCCACGGGTTGTCGTCGGCCGCACCTGATGGATGGAGCTAGGCGTTTCAGGTGCGGGTGCCAAAGGGTCGCTCTGGCTTGAGAGACGACGGTATCGGGTCAGGTGGGTTCCGTCACCTCGACGGATTTTGGGCGTTTCGGGCCCGAGCAAATTATGAGAGGACTTTAAAGCCGCTGGCTGATTCGGCGTTTTCGCAGGTGTTGTTGCGGGTCAGGGGCGCCACAGCCAGGTCGTTACCGATTCGTTATGTGAGGCATTTCACAATTAGCCGCCGGCGAAGGGGGGTAGGACATCGAGCGTCTCGGCCGTCGCGAGCGCGGTGTCCAGATCGCGGACGGCGACGCCGTCGCGCAGAAATGAGCAGCGTGAGAGCACTTTTGCCACATCTGCCCCACGGGTACCAATGGAGTTCACCAGATCGCGGACGGTTACACCCTCATTGAGCTGCAACGTTTCGGTCTCGATTCCGGTTGCGGCCTTCGCGGCGGCGAAATAGCGCACCGTCACCACCAGTTCAGCCACCGTCAGCCGCCGATCGCGCTCATCGGGCGGTCCGGCTGGACGAAACCCGGATCGTTTATTCCATGACCCGCCGGCTTGGCCCACATCGCGGCCCGCCAGGCCGCCTCGAGCGCATCGTCGTCGGCGCCGCCTCGCAGCAACGCCCGCAGATCCGTCTCCTGCTGCGAGAACAGGCAGCTGCGCACCTGGCCGTCGGCCGTCAGCCTGGTGCGGTCACACGTGCCGCAGAACGCGGCGGAGACGGACGCGATGACGCCGACGGTGCCCAGCACCGCGCCGTCCTCGTGGACCTGCCAGAGCTCGGCGGGTGCGGAACCCCGCGGCGCCGGGTCCGGGCGCAAGCTGAATTCGCGCCGCAGCGCCGCGAGAATCTGGTCGGCCTGCAGGACCGAACCGCGCTGCCAGTGGTGCCCGGCATCCAGCGGCATCTGCTCGATGATCCGCAACTGGTATCCGTGCTCGAGACAGAAGCGCAACAGCGCCGGGGCGTCTTCCAGCCCAGTCACCGGGTCGAGCACCGCATTGACTTTGACGGGACTCAGCCCCGCGGCCTTGGCGGCAGCCAGGCCGTCGAGGACATCGGGGAGCCGCCGGCGCCGGGTGATGGCGGCGAACCGGTCCGGGTCCAGGGTGTCGAGCGAGACGTTGACGCGGTTGAGGCCGGCCTCCTTGAGCGCGGCCGCGCGCTTGGCCAATCCGATGCCGTTGGTGGTCACGGCGATGGCCGGACGTGGTTGCAACGCGGCCGCCGCCGCGACGACGTCCTCCAGATGCGGAACCAGCAGCGGCTCGCCGCCGGTGAACCGCACGCCCGTGATACCCAGCCGCGTCACGGCCACCCGGATCAGCCGGGTGAGCTCTTCGAGAGTGAGAAGGTCGGCGCCGGGCAGCCAGTCCAGGCCCTCGGCCGGCATGCAATAGGTACAGCGCAGATTGCAGCGGTCGGTGAGTGACACCCGCAGATCGGCGGCGACACGGCCGTACGTGTCGATCAGCGGCCCCGTCGCCGGGGCCGGACCGACAGGCCGCGCGATGGTCGGGAGGCCGAGTGGCGTGAGCGTCATTGCTGCCAGGCTGGTGCGGGGTGGGTCTGGTCAACCGGGACGATCTGCTTGCCGAGGGGCAGCAGCGACACCGGGATCAGTTTGAGGTTGGCCAGCGCGAGCGGGATACCCACGATGGTCAGCGCCTGGGCGATGGCGGTGGCGATGTGGCCGAGCACCAGCCACCAGCCGCACAGCACCAGCCAGATCACATTGCCGACCAGGGCACCCGGACGCGGGCCGGGCTTGTCGACGACCGTCTGGCCGAACGGCCACAGCGCGTACACGCCGATGCGGGCCGCGGCGACGCCGAACGGAATGGTGACGATCAGAATGAAGCAGATCAGTGCGGCGAGGAAGTAGCCGAGCGCCAGCCAGAGGCCACCGAAAACCAGCCAGATGACGTTCAGGATCAGGCGCATGTCACCTCCTATAAATAGAGGCTTCAGCCTACCGAGTAATGGGGATGCTGCGATCGGAGGTGGCCGAGTAGAATCAACGCCAACGCGTCCTGCGGAGGTGGGGCGCTTTCGTTATGTAACCGTATGTTGAGAACGAGCAGGTGAGACCAGTGCCAAGCGGCCGGGTTAAGTGGTACGACACGGAGAAGGGCTTCGGCTTCCTCTCTCAGGAAGAGGGCGAGGACGTCTACGTCCGCTCTTCGGCGCTGCCCGCCGGGGTTGAAGGTCTCAAGGCCGGTCAGCGCGTCGAGTTCGGCGTCGCTGCCGGACGCCGCGGTCCGCAGGCGCTGAGCCTCAAGCTGATCGACCCGCCGCCGAGCCTGTCGCGCACCCGTCGTGAGGCGGCTGCGCCCGAGCACAAGCACACGCCCGACGAGCTGCACGGCATGGTGTCGGACATGATCACCCTCCTCGAGGACGCCGTGCAGTCCGAGTTGCGCCGGGGCCGTTACCCCGACCGCAAGACCGCCCGCAAGGTGTCCGAGGTGGTCAAGGCCGTCGCGCGCGAACTCGACGCCTGATCTATCCGCGGAACGTTGGCTTGTGTCCGAGAGTCGGCTGATTTCTCGCACACAAGCCAACTGTTCGCGGGCAGACTGGGGACGTGTCCTACGTCAACCCAGGTTCTGAATACACCCGCGACACCAACTACATCAGCACCCGGATCACGGCCGACGGTCGTGACGGGTACCCCGTGGAACCCGGCCGGTACCGGCTGATCGTCGCCAGGGCCTGTCCCTGGGCCAACCGCGCCATCATCGTCCGCCGGCTGCTGGGCCTGGAAGATGTTCTCTCCATTGGCTTTTGCGGTCCGACGCACGATCAGCGCAGCTGGACGTTCGACCTGGACCCCGGTGGCGTCGACCCGGTGCTGAAAATCCCGCGGCTGCAGGACGCGTACTTCAAGCGCGTCCCGAACTACCCGAAGGGCATCACGGTGCCGGCGATCGTCGACGTGCCCACCGGCGCGGTCGCGACCAACGACTTCGCGCAGCTGACGCTCGACCTGTCCACCGAATGGACGGCGTATCACCGCGACGGCGCGCCGCAGTTGTACCCGGAGCACCTGCGCGACGAGATCGACACCGTCGCCAAGCGCGTCTACACCGAGGTCAACAACGGCGTCTACCGCTGCGGGTTCTCGGGGTCACAGGAGTCGTACGACGCCGCCTATGACCGGCTGTTCACCGCGCTGGACTGGCTGACCGAAAGGCTCAGCAGCCAAAGGTATTTGGTGGGGGACACCATCACCGAGGCCGACGTGCGCCTGTTCACCACGCTGGCCCGGTTCGACCCGGTCTATCACGGGCACTTCAAGTGCAACCGGTCCAAGCTCACCGAGATGCCGGTGCTGTGGGCGTACGCCCGGGACCTGTTCCAGACACCCGGCTTCGGCGACACCGTCGATTTCGTGCAGATCAAGCAGCACTATTACATCGTGCACGCCGACATCAATCCGACGCAGATCGTGCCGAAGGGTCCCGAGTTGGCCAACTGGCTGACGCCGCACGGCCGGGAAGCGTTGGGCGGCAGGCCTTTCGGTGATGGGACACCGCCCGGCCCGGTCCGCGACGGTGAGCAGGTGCGCGCCGGTCACGGGGCTGTGTAGGCCTGGCGGCTACGGCCAGACGGTCCGCACGGCCCATTCGGCGTGCGGCAGCGGGAACTCGTTGCCGTCGGAATCCCTTGCCAGAGTGGGCAACTGGACGGCGAGCCCGAGCAGCTTGCCGTGATGCGGGTCGACGGTCGGGATGGTCACGGCCAGCCGCTGGTTCGGCCGGAACTCGCTGACGGTGGAACCGCCGTCCTCGTACGCGCGCAGCAGCACCCACGGTGCGCGCGCGACCGGCTGCGGCACCGACAGCTGAATGGGGTGCCGCGCCGTGACGTGCAGTTCGCCCGTCGTGGCGGGTACGTCGCACGCTTTCAGGTGCACATCGCAGTAGCGGTACGGCCCGACGCGGGTCAGCTGGCCGTCGGTGAAGGCGCTGATCTCGGGGAAGCCCGGGCCCTGGTGCCGCGTCAACCGCCAGACCAGGACGCCCGTGGCCGTCGCCGACAGCACCGCGACCACTGCCAACAGCGCGAGAACTCGTTTCATATCCATCCTTGGCGCGCCCCGGGCATTGCCGCGGGATCGGGCCGTGGTCCTTCCTGCTCGGCTAGTACGGGCCGGTTGCCGCCGAAGCCCGGGATCAGTGAGCCACCGTTGTAGCTCACGAGGGTCTGGGCCAGCCCGGGGATCAGCAGGGCACTGACCGCGGTGAACCCGACCCAGAGGTCGGTATAGATCAGCACACCGACGGCACCGCCGATCACCCAGGCCAACTGCAGCACCGACTCGGACCGGCCGAAGGCCGATGCCCGCGACGCCTCCGGCAGGTCGTGCTGCAGCGAGGCGTCGAGCGATGCCTTGGAGATCGCCGTGGCGGCCGAGGTGATCAGCGCGGCGGCCGCGGCCACCATCAGATTGCCGGCCACCGCGGCGGCGATCGCCGCCGCGGTGACGATGACCGTTGCGCGTACCACCACCTGCGCGGGGTGTCCCAGTTTGAGCCGGGCGCTGGCGATGTTGCCGGCGAAGTTTCCGATACCCGCGGCGGCGCCGATGAGCCCGAGGATCTTCAGCTGCTCCCACGCACCGGCGTCATGCGACTTGGCGACGAACGCGGGGTACAGGAACAGGAACCCGACTAGCACCTTGATGGTGCAGTTGCCCCACAGCGACGTGATGATGTTGCGGCCCAACGGCTGTCGCGGGGACTTGTCGTGATGCGGATGCCGCAATTGCTCGGTCGGCGCGTGATACGACAGC
The DNA here is from genome assembly GCF_000686745.1 of Mycobacterium sp. UNC410CL29Cvi84. NCBI lineage: Bacteria > Bacillati > Actinomycetota > Actinomycetes > Mycobacteriales > Mycobacteriaceae > Mycobacterium > Mycobacterium sp. UNC410CL29Cvi84. Next base: position 33,073 of record NZ_JMLM01000012.1, on the reverse strand, counting down.
GTCGCCGGCACCTCACCCTCGGTGACCTCGACCCACTTGGGGATGCGCATCGTCAGCACGGCACCCGCGACAGCGACGACGGCGACGACGTAGAGCGCGCCCGGCAGGTGTATCAGGCCGAAGGTGTACTCGAACGCCGCGGCAAGACCGCCGCCCAGCCCGGTGCCGCCCAGCAACCCGAACATGGTGAGCCGGGAATTGACCCGGACGAGGTCGATCGTCGGTGGCAGCACCCGCGGCGTCACGGCGCTGCGCAGCACGCTGAACGACTTGGACAGCACCATCATGCCCAGCGCGCACGGGTACAGCACCCACGGTGGATAACTGCCCGTGGCGCCGTCGTAGTTGCCGATCAACACCAGCGCGAGCACGACACGCAGCGCGAACGACACGGCCAGCGCGACCCGCCGGCCGTGCTGCACGCGGTCCAGCGCCGGCCCGATCAGCGGGGCGATCACCGCGAACGGCGCGATGGTGATGAGCAGGTACAGGGCCACCTTGCTCTTGGACTCGCCCGAGGCCGCCGCGAAGAACAGGGTGTTGGCCAGCGCGATGCCCATCGCCGCGTCGAGAGCGTTGTTCGCGACGACGGGCCAGGTCAGGGCCGTCAGGCCGGATTTGTCGGCGCCGTCGGCGGTCGCGGCGCGGTGCACCAGCCCGTACACCTTGGTGCCCATCTCGCGGCTGCGCTGGGCGGCGGCACGGGTGACGGTGATCTTCTCGCCGCCCGCGGGACCGCGGCGCCGGTCGTCGTCACCGCGGCGCCGGTCGTCGTAGTCGTCGTCGTACCCGTGACCGTTGTGGTGATCGTCGTCGAGCGGCGGCAACCAGCGGTTGTCGCTGTGCGACGACGACCCCCGCGGCGGCGGCCGGCGGCGGGAATGACCAGGATCGCTCGGGTAGTTGGCCATGCCCGGATGCTCTTCGTCATCGCGGCGCGGTGGGCGCGGCGGGTAGTAGCGGGGATCCCCCGACCTCCCGGCATCCCGCGGTCCACTCATGAGCACGATTGTTCCCCATGCAGCCGACGGCGGCGCGCAGGCAGGCGGTGTGGCCTTGTCCTGGGTGGTCAGGCAGTATTGATCACGATGGACATGCCCAATGACACCGAATCGGCAGCCGTGACGCCGGACGAGTCGACGCCGACCGAGGCGCCGGTCGAGGTGCCGACGCCTGAAGCCGCCGCGGAATCCGCCGACGCCGGCGAAGCTCCTGCCGACGCACCGGACGCCGCCGAGGCGCCCGAGACCGTGGACGAGCCGCAGCCGCAGGCCGCCGACGAGTCCCCGGCTGCCGAGGCCGCCGTCGATGAGGTCCCGGCCGTCGCGACCGACGACGCGCCCGCAACCGAGGCGACCCCTGAGGAAGCCCCGGAAGCCGAGGCGGTTGTCGAAGAAGAAGCCGACCTACCCGACCTGACCCCGATCCTGATGGGCGCGGTCGACCAGGCCCGCGCCGCGATCGTCGAGTTCAGTGGCGAGGGCGTCGTCGGCGAGTACCTGGGCGCCAGCTTCGACGACCCGGCGTCGGTGACGCATCGTTTCCTCGCTTCGATGTCCGGTTACCACGGCTGGCAGTGGGCCGTGGTGCTGGCGACCTACCCGGGCGCCGACCACACGACCGTCAGCGAAGTGGTCCTGGTGCCGGGACCGGACGCGCTGCTGGCCCCGCAGTGGGTGCCGTGGCACGAGCGCGTGCAGCCGGGTGATCTGAGCCCGGGTGATCTGCTGGCGCCGCCGCCCGACGATCCCCGGCTGGTGCCCGGTTATCTGGCCTCCGGTGATCCCGAGTGGGACGAGGTGGCTGCCGAGGTCGGGTTCGGCCGCAAGCAGGTGCTCAGCGACTGGGGCCGCACGGATGCCGCACAGCGCTGGCAGGACGGCGACTTCGGCCCGAATGCCGCCATGGCCCGCGCCACCCGCCGGACCTGTCGTGGCTGTGGCTTCTACGTGCCGCTGTCCGGGTCGCTCGGCCTGGTGTTCGGCGTGTGCGCCAACGAGTTGTCCGCCGACGGCCGTGTGGTGTCGGCGGAGTACGGCTGTGGCGCCCACTCGGACACGCCGCCGCCGGAGCCCATCGGCTCACCGGCCTTCGAGCCTTTCGACGACGGCGTACTCGACCTCGGCTAAGCGCCTTCGGCCGCGGCCTTGATCCGGCTGAGCGAGGTGTTCATGCCCTCGACCAGCTCCACCTCGAAGCTCGGCACTCCGCCCATGAAGCGGTTGATCAGCGTGCTGGAGATCGGCTTCACGGCTTCCGCGCGCCGGCTCACGGTCAGCTTGGTGCCGGTGCCTGAGGGCTCGAGGTCGTAGGTCCACTGGGTGTTGTTGGTGTTGACCCGGAACGACAGCTTCTTCTGCGGGTCGACCGCGGTGATCGTCGAGGTCGTCGGCCAGAAGAGCGCGCCACGACGGTTGAGGTTGACGGTCTTGGTGCCGACCTTGACGGCGCCGACCGCCTTCATCACCCGACACTGCGGGCTCCACTTGGGCATGTTGTCGAGATCGGAGACCAACGCCCAGACCTTGGCCACCGGCGCGTTGATGGTGATGTCTGCCTGCAGCAGAGGTGTTTCTCCAGCCATCGGACTCTCCCTATCGAGATGTGAATGGTCAGCGCAGGCCGCGTTGGGCACCTCGTGCGCCGCGCCGGGCCGCGCTGCGTTGCCACAGAAATATAGAGGTGCCCAGGACACCGACTCCGAGGCCCGCGACGGTCACCGGCCGCCAGCCGTGCAGGGCCGCGACGGTGAAGGCCAGCACCACTGCCACCAGCCAGCCGACCGCTATCACCACGATCACCGGAACCGGGTCGAGGAGGCGGTCGGGGAGGGCCGGCGGAACGGGTGCCGCCGGATGTTCGTGCGCGGGCGTGGCCATCTCCTCTAACGCTAGTCGATCGATCGGTACGCTATCTGCTCGTGACGGACGCCGATGACCGCTTGGCCAATGACCTGTCGCTGGCCGTCGTGCGGCTGGCGCGGCAGTTGCGATTCCGTCGTCCCGATTCCCCGGTGTCCCTGACGCAGTTGTCGGCCCTGGCCACGCTCGCGAAGGACGGCCCGATGACGCCGGGCGCACTGGCCACCCGGGAGCGGGTGCGGCCGCCGTCGATGACGCGCGTCATCGCGTCGCTCGTCGAGCTGGGGCTGGTGGAGCGCAGTTCGCATCCGGATGACCGGCGCCAGGTGCTGGTGGTGGTGTCCAAGGCCGGCGAGGAGCTGTTCGAGGCCGAGCGCCGGGCCGGCATGGAGTGGCTGCAGGGCCGGCTCGAGAAGCTCAAGCAGGAGGACCGCGCGACCTTGCTGGCCGCGGCGGACCTGATGTTCGCGATCATCGACGAAGCCCGGTGAGTGCCGCGACGGACCTCGACGCGATGGACGACGTCATCGTCATCGACGTCACCGATCCCGCCGACCCGCGGCTCGACGATTTTCGCGATCTCAACAGCGTCGACCGTCGGCCTGACCTGCCGTCGGGCAAGGGACTGGTGATCGCCGAAGGCGTGTTGGTCGCGCAGCGGATGCTGGCCTCGCGGTTCAGTCCGCGCGCGTTCCTCGGTACCGATCGCCGGCTGCGCGAATTGTCCGACGACCTGGCCGGCTGCGGCGTGCCCTATTACCGCGCCAGCGCCGAGGTGATGGCCGAGGTCGTCGGCTTCCACCTCAACCGCGGCGTACTCGCCGCGGCGCCCCGGCCCGTCGAACTGACGGTGCCCGAGGTGCTGCAGGGCGCGCGGACCGTCGCGGTGCTCGAAGGTGTGAACGACCACGAGAACCTGGGCTCGATCTTCCGCAACGCCGCCGGCCTCGACGTCGACGCGGTGGTGTTCGGCGCCGGGTGCGCCGATCCGCTCTACCGCCGCGCGGTCCGGGTGTCGATGGGCCACGCCCTGCTGGTGCCCTATGCGCGTGCGGAGTCCTGGCCAGGTGATCTGAAGTTGATGCAGGACAACGGCTTTCACCTGATTGCCATGACGCCGGGGGAGGGGTCGGTGCCGCTGGCCGAGGCCATCGCGCCACTGGCCGGCGAGAAGGTCGGGGTGCTCGTCGGAGCCGAAGGCCCGGGTCTGACCGAACACACCATGCGGGCCTGCGAGGTGCGGGCGCGCATTCCGATGTCGCGCGGCACCGATTCGCTGAACGTCGCCACGGCCGCCGCGCTGGCGTTCTACGAACGCGCCCGATCGGCGGGCTAGATTGGCTCAGATGACGACACCGTCGCAGACGCCCTGGGGCACCGGACTGACGGTGTCGGCGTTCGTCGCTGCCGTGACGGCCGCCGCCATCATCGTCCTGTCCCTCGGGCTGCTGCGCGTGCATCCGCTGCTGGCGGTCGGGTTGAACGCCGTCGCGGTCGGTGGTCTGGCCCCGACGGTGTGGGCCTGGCGGGTGCGCCCGGTGTGGCGCTGGTTCGTCTGGGGCGCCGGTGTCGGTGTGGCGCTGGGCTGGATCGCGACGCTCGCGATTGCCCTGGGCCGCTAGCCCCGTCTGCCGTTGACTCTGTAGCTATGGCGCAGAAGTGCGAGTAGGTCAGACCCTCAGTACAGGGTCAACGCAACAAGATCAGCGCTGGCCGTTGGCCCGCACGCCGAGCAGGACGTCTTCCCACGCCGGAATCTCGGGCTTCTTCTTGCGCGGACGCGGTGCGGGAGCGGCCGGCTCGGGGGTCTCGACGACTGCTGCCGGCTCCGGCACCGGGATGGGCTCGGGTGCCGGCGGGGCCACCGGCGCGGCGGGCACCGGGGGAGCGGCCGGGGCCGGCGTCATGACGACGACCGGGGCAGGCGCGGGCTCCGGAGCGGGGGCGGGTTCCGGCTGGCGGACGGGCATCGGGATCTCAGCGACCGATTCCTCGAAGTGCAGCTGCGCGAGCGGCGCGACCGACCGCAGTGCCGGGCGGGTGTAGTTCGGGTCGATCAGCTCGGTCGCGGCGTCGTCGAACGCCGTGGTGGTGCCGCCGTGGGCGCCGGGGCTGAACCGGAAGTGCGCGACGTTGTCCGAACGTCCGGCCTTCCAGCCGAACTGCACGGTCCAGCGGCTGTCCTCGTTGCGCCAGGCGTCCCACTTGGTGGCTTCGGGGTCGAGGCCACGGGAGATCAGGGCGCCGGTCACGGTCTCGAGCAGGGTCAGCACCGAAGGGCCGTCGGGCAGGATCGGGTGCGACGCGCTGGCGAGTTCGGCGGCGCGGGAGCGCTCCAGCAGCACCGGGTGGGCGAAGCGCATGATGCGCTCCGGGGTCACGCCCGCGGCTGCGGCGAGCTGCTCGACGGAAGCGCCGGCCCGGATGCGGGATTGGATGTCACGGGGACGCAGGGAGTTCGGCACCTCGACCTCGACTTCGATCTCCGTCTGGTTGATGGCGGCCCGGTCGCCGCGGACGGCGGCCTTCAGTCGATTGTCGACGCGCACCACGAATTTTTCGGCGGTGTCGGCGGTTTCGCAGATGATGCGCTTGCCGTCGGCGTCGAGTCCGACGACCTTGAGTTCCCTCATTGGTGACCTCCTAGGACGCGGCTTAACGGCTCACCCTAGCGCGTTATCGACTCGTAACCGTGCTGACACACCGAGGCGCGCAGCCCTTCATGGACTGCGCGCCTCGGTTAGGTGTCAAGTGGCGCTCAGAGGCGTTCCACGACCCAGTCGACGCACGCCGTCAGCGCGCTGATGTCGTCGGGGTCGACGGCCGGGAACATGGCCACGCGCAGCTGGTTGCGGCCCAGCTTGCGGTACGGCTCGGTGTCGACGATCCCGTTGGCGCGCAACACCTTTGCGACCGCGGCGGCGTCGACGTCGTCGTTGAAGTCGATGGTGCCGACGACCTGCGACCGCAGCGCCGGATCGGCGACGAACGGCGTGGTGAACGGACGCGATTCGGCCCACGAGTACAGCCGCTGCGACGAGTCGGCGGTGCGCTTCACGGCCCAGTCCAGGCCGCCGTTGCCGTTGAGCCAATCCAGTTGCTCGGCGAGCAGGATCAGCGTCGCGATCGCCGGGGTGTTGTAGGTCTGGTTCTTGAGGCTGTTCTCCACCGCGATGGGCAGCGACAGGAAGTCGGGCACCCAGCGGTCGGTGGCGGCGATCTGCTCGACGCGGGCCAGCGCGGCCGGGCTCATCACGGCGATCCAGAGGCCACCGTCGGAGGCGAAGTTCTTCTGCGGCGCGAAGTAGTAGGCGTCGGTGTCGGCGATGTTGACCGGCAGGCCGCCGGCGGCCGAGGTGGCGTCGATCGCGACGAGGGCGTCACCGGCGGGACGCTGGATCGGCACCGCGACACCCGTGGAGGTCTCGTTGTGGGCCCAGGCCACGACGTCGACGTCGGGGTCCGACTGCACGGCGGGCGCGCTGCCGGCGTCGGCTTTGATGATGATCGGGTCGCCGACGAACGGATTCTTGGCGACGCACGACGCGAACTTACTGCTGAACTCGCCGTAGGTGAGGTGCAGCGACTGCTTGTCGATGAGGCCGAACGCGGCGGCATCCCAGAACGCGGTCGAACCGCCGTTGCCGAGGATGACCTCGTAGCCGTCGGGAGTGGAGAACAGTTGCTTGATGCCGTCGCGCACGCGCCCGACCAGGTTCTTGACCGGGGCCTGACGGTGCGAGGTGCCGAACAGGTCGCCGGCGGCGGCCAGCGCGGTCAGCTGCTCGGGGCGAACCTTGGACGGGCCGCAGCCGAAGCGTCCGTCGGCGGGCTTGATGTCGGCGGGGATGGTGAGCTCAGCCATGGCCCTCAGCGTAGTTGCAGGTCGACGGCCGGTGACGTGGGGATCCGGCTGCTTGCCCGACGGTTCAGCACGCAGGTGTGATGACCGTCACATTAGGTGTCCAGATGTGTGACGGCGGGCACTAGTTTTTAGGTGGTACCTCCGGTACCGTTCGACACAAGACAGCCGATTGTAAAGCTGACACAACAGCCTTGGGAGGCTCGAAATGGCTCGTACCCGGATGATCCGTCGTTGGCGCCGGAACATGGACGTGCTGGATGACACTGTCTACGTGGAGAAGCTTGCCACGCTGTCCGAGGGGTCGGTGCGGCGCAACTTCAACCCGTACCAGGACATCGCCTGGGACTCTCCCGAGTTTGCCGTCGTGCCCAACGACCCGCGCTGGATCCTCCCGGACACCGACCCGCTCGGTGGCCACCCGTGGTACCAGTCGCAGTCGCAGGAACGCCAGATCGAGATCGGCATGTGGCGCCAGGCCAACGTCGCCAAGGTCGGCCTGCACTTCGAGAACATCCTCATCCGCGGCCTGATGGAGTACGCGTTCTGGGTTCCCAACGGGTCGCCGGAGTTCCGCTACTGCACCCACGAGGCCATCGAAGAGGGCAACCACACCCTGATGTTCCAGGAGATGGTCAACCACATGGGGGTTGACGTCCCGGGCATGCCCAAGCTGCTCAAGTGGATTCAGCCGCTGATCCCGCTGGCCGCCGGCCCGGCGCCCATCCCGTTCTTCTTCGGCGTGCTCGCCGGCGAGGAGCCCATCGACCACACCCAGAAGAACATCCTGCGTGAGGGCACCGAGCTGCACCCGATCATGGAGCGGGTCATGGCCATCCACGTGGCCGAGGAGGCCCGGCACATCTCGTTCGCGCACGAGTACCTGCACAAGCGCGTGCCGGAGCTGACCCGCTGGAAGAAGTTCTGGCTGTCGCTGTTCGTCCCGGTCACCATGCGCATCCTGTGCTCGGCGATCGTCGTGCCGCCGCGCGCCTTCTGGAAGAAGTTCGACATCCCGAAGTCGGTCCGCAGCGAGCTGTTCTTCGACGCCCCCGAGTCGCGCATGTTCCTGCGCAACATGTTCTCCGACGTCCGCATGCTGTCGTACGACACCGGCCTGATGAACCCGCTGGCCAAGCTCATGTGGAAGATCTGCAAGATCGACGGCCCGCCGAGCCGGTACCGCAGCGAGCCGCAGCGTCAGCACGTCGTGGTCGCCGCCTGAGCATTTAGATAACTCATGCCGCACGTCATTACCCAGTCGTGCTGTAGCGATGGTTCATGCGTCTTCGCATGCCCGGTGAACTGTATTCACCCGTCCCCGGACGAGCCGGGTTTCGCTACCGCCGAAATGCTGTTCATCGATCCCGCCGCCTGCGTGGACTGTGGTGCCTGCATCACGGCCTGCCCGGTCGGCGCGATCAAGCCGGACACCAAGCTGACCGAAGCTCAGCTGCCGTTCATCGAGCTCAACGCGTCCTTCTACCCGAAGTACGAGGGCAAGCTGCCGCCGACGTCCAAGCTGGCGCCGGTGCCCGACGCCCCGGCGGTCGACCAGCGGCCGCACGGCCCGCTGCGCGTCGCGATCGTCGGCTCCGGGCCGGCCGCCATGTACGCCGCTGACGAGTTGCTGACCCAGCGCGGGGTCCGGGTCAACATCTTCGAGAAGCTGCCGACGCCCTACGGACTGGTGCGCGCCGGGGTCGCCCCCGACCACCAGAGCACCAAGGGCGTGACGCGGTTGTTCGACCAGATCACGAAGCGCCGCGGGCTCGACTTCTACCTCAATGTCGAGGTGGGGCGGGACATCACGCATGCCGAGCTGCTGGAGCACCACCACGCCGTGCTGTACGCGGTCGGTGCGCCGAACGACAAACGCCTCGACATCGAGGGCATGGGGCTGCCCGGAACCGGAACCGCCACCGAGGTGGTGGCCTGGTACAACGGGCACCCCGAGTTCTCGCATCTGCCGGTCGACCTGAGTCACGAGCGGGCGGTGATCATCGGAAACGGCAACGTCGCGTTCGACGTCGCCCGCATCCTGACCACCGATCCGGATGCGTTGGCGCGCACCGACATTTCCGATCACGCTCTCGCCGCGCTGCGGGACTCGAAGGTGCGTGAGGTGGTCATCGTGGCCCGGCGCGGCCCCATCCACTCGGCGTTCACCCTGCCCGAGCTGATCGGCCTGACGTCGACGTGTGACGTGGTGCTCGACGCCGCCGACCACGAGCTGGTTCGCCGGGATCTGGAAGCCGAGACGGACGCACTGACGCGTCACAAGCTCGAGATCCTCACCAAGCTGCCCGAGAATTCGGAACCGGCGCGTTTGCAGAATTCGAAGCCGCGGATCCGGTTGGCCTATGAGCTGACGCCCGCCCGCGTGCTCGGCTCGGACAAGGTCACCGGCATCGAGTTCACCGTCACCGGCACCGATGAGGTCCGTCAGCTCGACGCGGGCCTGGTGCTGACGTCAATCGGTTACCACGGCAAGGCAATTCGCAGCCTGCCGTTCGACGATGCCGCCGGTGTGGTCCCCAATGACGAGGGCCGTGTCATCGATCCGGCCACCGGTGAGCCCGTTCGTGGCAGCTATGTCGCGGGCTGGATCAAGCGTGGTCCGACGGGCTTCATCGGCACCAACAAGTCGTGCGCGGCGCACACCGTCGACCGGCTGGTCGCCGACTACAACGCCAGCCGCCTCAGTGAGCCGACTGCGAAAAGTGGTGCGCTGCAACAGCTCATCCGCAACCGGCGGCCCGATGTGGTCGACATGGCCGGGTGGCGGGCCATCGACGCGGCCGAGATCGCGCGCGGCGGTGCCGACCGGCCGAGGGACAAGTTCATCGACGTGTCCGACATGGTGGCCGCGGCCGCCGGCGCGCCGAAGCCGACGCTGCGTCAGCGGCTCTTTTCCTGGTGATTTGTGCACGATTTTCCGCGGTCACCGCGGAAAATCGTGCACAAATCGCTGATCGCTAGCCCTGCTGGGCTGCCATCGCCTCGGCGATCTCCTCCGGGCTGACCACGCGCACGGTCTGCGCCAGCGACCAGTGGTGCCCGAACGGGTCCTCCACCTGGCTGTAGCGGTCACCCCAGAACATGTCCTGCGGGGCCATCAGTTCGCGTGCGCCGGCGTCGATGGCGCGCTGGTAGGCCGCGTCGACGTCGGGCACCTGCAGGTGGATGGTGACGGGCGTGCCACCGAAGGCCGTCGGGGTCTGCGACTTGCCGCCACACATCTCCGGGAAGTCGTCGTTGAGGTAGACGTTCGACCCGTTGATGGTCAGTGCGGCGTGCATGAGCTTGCCGTCGGGCCCGGGCACCCGGCCGAGCTCGGTGGCGCCAAAAGCCTTGACGTAGAAGTCGATTGCAGCGGCGCCGTCGCCGACGACGAGGTGCGGGGCGAGGAAGGTCTGGGACTCGGTCATCGTGTTCTCCTCAGAGCGGTACTGCGCGGATTGGGGTCATTTGTTATGACCATCTCCAACGCTACTTCTCATCGGTGACAAGAAATCGAGCCCGAAATGCCTCGCGGTGTCAGCTGTGCGCGATGCTGTCCCAGCCGGCCACCGAGTCCGCGGGACGGGGCTGTGGGCCGACGTAGATGGCCGCCGGGCGGACCAGCTTGCCGAGGCGTTTCTGCTCCAGGATGTGCGCGCACCAGCCCGCGGTGCGGCCGCAGGTGAACATGGCGGGCATCATCGCGCTGGGCACCTGGGCGAAGTCCAGGATCACCGCGGCCCAGAACTCGACGTTGGTCTCGATGGCCCGGTCGGGACGGCGCTCGCGCAGCTCGGCGAGGGCGGCCTGCTCCAGCGCGGCGGCGGCCTCGAAGCGCGGGGCGTCCAGGCGCTTGGCCGTGGCGCGCAGCACGCGGGCCCGCGGGTCCTCGGCGCGGTACACGCGGTGCCCGAAGCCCATCAGCTTTTCCTTGCGGTCCAGGATGCCCTTGACCACGGCCCGGGCATCGCCGGTGCGCTCGGTCTCCTCGATCATCGGCAGCACACGGGCGGGGGCACCGCCGTGCAGCGGGCCGCTCATGGCGCCGATCGCGCCGGACAGTGACGCGGGCACGTCGGCCCCGGTGGACGCGATGACGCGCGCGGTGAAGGTGGACGCATTCATGCCGTGCTCGGCGGCGCTGACCCAGTAGGCGTCGATGGCCTCGATGTGCCGCGGGTCCGGCTCACCCTGCCAGCGAGTCATGAAACGTGCTGTCACAGTGGGGCATTCGTCGACGATGCGCTGCGGCACGGCGGGCCGGTAGATGCCGCGGGCCGACTGGGCGACGAACGACAGCGCCGTCACCGACGTCTGGGCCAGCTGATCGCGCGCGGTGTCGTCGTCGATATCCAGCAGCGGCTTGAAGCCCCACAGCGGGGCGAGGGTGGGCAGTGCGGCCTGGACGTCGACGCGGACGTCGCCCGAGTGCACGTGCAGCGGGAAGGGTTCGGCGGCCGGTAGGCCCCGGCCGAACTCGCCGTCCACCAGCAGCGCCCAGACGTCGCCGAACGTGACGCGGTGGCTCACCAGGTCCTCGATGTCGACGCCGCGGTAGCGCAGGGCGCCGCCGTCCTTGTCCGGTTCGGCGATCTCGGTCGTGAAGGCCACGACGCCTTCCAAGCCGGCGACGAAGTTCTCGGGGATCTGCGGCGTCGACACTGACGTTGCCTCTGTCATGCCGAAATTGTTCCACTAGCGGGTGGGCCGAGGGCTACCGGCCGGTAACAAACGGTCAGACGACGGAGAAACCAGCAGGTAGACCACCGCGTCCGGTGAGCGCCGGCAGCACTTCCGCGGCCTGACCCGTCAGCGCCGCGATCTGCGCTGCCAGCACGGTGGCGTCGTGCAGCGCCGCGTCGGGCAACCCGGCGTCCATTCCGGTGGCCCGCGCGATGTCGAGGCTGTGCACCGTCAGCTCGAACACCCGCGTCGGCAGGTAGTTGCTCAGCCGGATGCCCAGACCGCCGATCACGGTGATCAGGGGGTCGCCAGCCCCGTCCAGGTCGGTCCGGACCTGGCGCAGCAGGTCGGTGACCTTGGCGGCGGGGTCGGTCCCCAGGTTGCGCCCGGCCTCCCGGCCGCGTTCGACGATGTCGGGGCTGCCGGTGGCGTAGCCGCGCATCAGCGCGTAGTAGTGCGCCGGTCCGGTCACGTCCTCCCGGTCGGCGGGCGTGCGCAGGTAGGCGCTGACGGTGATCAGCGACCGCGAGGTGTGCCCCACCAACGCCCGCAGATCCCAGTCGCCCAGTCCGGGACCGTCCCAGGCCGTGGCCGGAATTCGTGCCACCAGGTCCGCGAAAGCTGTTGCCGCCGAGACGAATACTGAATGGTCCCGGGGTGCGTCTGACGCCATGTCTGCATTGTGTCACCGCATGGGCGTACCGTCGCCGATCATGGCATCCGATCACGTGGAGCAGTCGGCGGATCATCTGGCCCGGATGCGGGTCGAATACGGGTCGACAGAGAAGGACGGCAGCGTCGACCTCGACGCCGACTGGCTGGACCGGGGCTGGTTGGCGTTGTTCCGCGACTGGATGGCCGACGCCGTGCAGGCCGGGGTCTCCGAACCCAACGCGATGGTGCTGGGCACCGTCGATGCGCAGGGCCACCCCGTCACCCGGTCGGTGCTGTGCAAGTCGATCGAGGAGACGGGCATCTCCTTCTACACCAACTACGACTCCGACAAGGGCGACCAGCTGGCGGCGGTGCCCTACGCGTCGGCGACGTTCCCCTGGTACCTGCTGGGCCGTCAGATCCACATCCGTGGTCCGGTGACGAAGGTCGACGCGGCGCACACCGCCGAGTACTGGTCGAAGCGGCCGCGTGGTTCGCAGCTGGGGGCGTGGGCGTCACACCAGTCAAAATCGATTGCCTCGCGGGCGGCGCTGCTGGAACAGTTGCGTGACGTGACCGAGCGATTCGCCGACGTGCCGGACGTGCCGGTGCCGCCGAACTGGGGCGGCTACCTCATCGCCCCGGAAGTGATCGAGTTCTGGCAGGGCCGAGAGAACCGGGTACACAACAGGATTCGCATCACCGGCGACCGCATCGAACGGCTCCAGCCCTGAGAGGTCTGATCGCCGACACCACACCGCTGCGCAACCCCGACTACCGCCGCCTGTGGGGGTCCAGCGTCGTCACGGTGATCGGCGCCAACCTGACGATCTTCGCGGTGCCCGTCCAGCTGTACGCGCTGACGCAGAACTCGGCGTACGTCGGGCTGGCGGGCGTGTTCAGCGTGGTGCCGCTCATCGTGTTCGGCCTGTGGGGCGGCGCCTGGGCCGACGCGATGGACCGTCGGCGGCTGCTGATCATCGCGTCGTGCGGGCTGGCGGTCGCGTCGGTGCTGCTGTGGGTGCAGGCCGCCGCCGGGCTGAACAACGTCTGGCTGGTGCTGTGTCTGCTGTCGGTGCAGCAGGCGTTCTACGCGATCAACTCACCGACCCGCTCGGCTGCCATCCCACGGATGCTGCCGGCCGAGCAGTTGCCTGCCGCCAACTCGCTCAACATGACGGTGTTCCAGGCCGGCGCGATCATCGGCCCACTGCTGGCCGGCGTCCTGCTGCGGTGGGTGGATCTGTCGACGCTGTATTTCATCGACGCCCTCACCACGATCGCGCCGATCTGGGCCACGTTCCGGCTCACCCCGATGCCACCCGAGCACTCGCCCGACGACGACACCTCACGCTGGGGCTTCGCGGCCGTGCTGGACGGTTTCCGCTACCTGTCGGGCAACCGCGTCGTCCTCATGTCTTTCGTGGTCGACCTCATCGCGATGATCCTCGGCATGCCGCGGGCGCTGTTCCCGCAGATGGCCCACGAGAACTTCGGCGGGCCGGTCGCGGGCGGGACGGCGATGGCGCTGTTGTCGGCGGCGATGGCCGTCGGCGCGGTCGCGGGCGGGGTGTTCTCGGGATGGCTGCCCCGGGTTCGCAGACAGGGTCTGGCGGTCGTGGTCTCGATTGTCGTGTGGGGCGCGGCCATGGCCGGTTTCGGGCTGGCGGTTGGCCACGCCACCGGCCGGCCCGACGGATTCCTCTGGATCGCCCTGGTGCTCTTGGCTGTCGGCGGCGCCGCCGACATGGTCTCGGCGGTGTTCCGGAGCACGATCCTGCAGGAAGCCGCATCCGACGAGCTGCGGGGCCGTTTGCAAGGCGTGTTCACCGTGGTGGTCGCGGGCGGTCCGCGGATTGCTGACGCGGCGCACGGCGCGGCGGCCGCGGTGGTGGGGACCACGGTGGCCGCGACGGGCGGTGGCGTCCTGGTGGTGGTCGGCGTCGTCGTCTCGGTCCTGGTGGTACCCGCGTTCGTGCGCTATCGGGTGGCTCGCAACTGATGCTTGACAGCGGGGTTATGGCGACCCGAGCAAGCACATAGTTCTCTTAACGACTACCGTCTAGTCCCGGACGTTTCACCTGCCGACACTGCAAGTCGACACCGCAAAAGGGGTTCAAGTGGCCGACACCTCCAGCTCTGACGACGTAGCCAACCTCCGGTATCCCGGGGGCGAGGTCGATCTCAAGATCGTGCGCGCCACCGAGGGATCGGACGGCATCGAGCTCGGCTCGCTGCTGGCCAAGACTGGTTACACCACGTACGACGGTGGTTTCGTCAATACCTCGGCCACCAAGAGCGCCATCACCTACATCGACGGTGACGCCGGCATCCTGCGCTACCGCGGGTACCCGATCGAGCAGCTCGCCGAGAAGTCGAACTTCATCGAGGTCAGCTACCTGCTGATCTACGGGGAGCTGCCGACGGCCGCCGAACTCGAGGCGTTCACCACCAAGATTCAGCGGCACACCCTGCTGCACGAGGACCTCAAGCGGTTCTTCGACGGCTTCCCGCGCAACGCGCACCCGATGCCGGTGCTGTCGTCGGCGGCCAACGCGCTGAGCGCCTACTACCAGGACTCGCTCGATCCGAAGGATCCCGAGCAGGTCGAGCTGTCGACCATCCGCCTGCTGGCCAAGCTGCCCACCATCGCGGCCTACGCCTACAAGAAGTCGGTCGGTCAGCCGTTCCTGTACCCGGACAACTCGCTGAACCTGGTCGAGAACTTCCTGCGCATGACGTTCGGCCTGCCGGCCGAGCCGTACCAGGTGGACCCGGAGCTGGTCCGCGCCCTGGACATGCTGTTCATCCTGCACGCCGACCACGAGCAGAACTGCTCGACGTCGACGGTGCGTCTGGTCGGCTCGTCGCAGGCCAACCTGTTCACCTCGATCTCCGGCGGCATCAACGCGCTGTGGGGCCCGCTGCACGGCGGCGCCAACCAGGCCGTGCTGGAGATGCTGGAGAAGATCCGCACCGAGCACAGCGATGTCCGCGACTTCGTCAAGAAGGTCAAGAACCGCGAAGACGGCGTGAAGCTCATGGGCTTCGGCCACCGGGTCTACAAGAACTACGACCCGCGGGCGCGCATCGTCAAGGAGCAGGCCGACAAGATCCTCGGCAAGCTGGGCGGCGACGACGAGCTGCTGGACATCGCCAAGTCGCTGGAGGAGATCGCCCTCACCGACGACTTCTTCGTCGAGCGCAAGCTGTACCCGAACGTCGACTACTACACCGGCGTGATCTACCGGGCCATGGGCTTCCCGACCCGCATGTTCACGGTGCTGTTCGCCCTCGGCCGCCTGCCGGGCTGGATCGCGCACTGGCGCGAGATGAGCGCCGACCCGAGCACCAAGATCGGCCGTCCGCGCCAGATCTACACCGGCTACACCGAGCGGGATTACCCCAACCACTGAGTTTCACCGAGACGGCCCCTTGCGCACTGTGCGTGAGGGGCTTTCTCTTTTCCCATTTCCCGCGAGCTTGCCGCGTTCTCTTTTCCCCCGAGCTTGCCGCGTTTTCTTTTCCCGCGAGCGGCCGTGTTTGTACGGCAACATGCCGCCTTTTGCGTTCCATTCGAGGCCGCTCGCGGGCGCCGAGCGCGCGCGTCCTGCCCGTGTCGCCAATGTCACGCCGAAACTCCGTTGCCTCAGCAACGGTTGTAGTTTCACAATGGTTGTGTGAATACAACTATCGACGCGCTCACCTCACGGCGCAAGACGATCATCCTGATCTCCTGCTGCCTGAGTCTGCTGATCGTGTCGATGGACTCCACCATCGTGAACGTCGCCATCCCGTCGATCCGCCGCGACCTCGGCGCGAGCGCCGCCGAGATGCAGTGGGTCGTCGACGTCTACACGCTGGTGCTGGCGTCGCTGCTGATGCTCTCGGGCGCCGCCGGTGACCGGTTCGGCCGTCGGCGGGTATTCCAGATCGGCCTGACGATCTTCGCGTTCGGTTCCCTGCTGTGCAGCCTCGCGCCGACCGCGGACGCGTTGATCGCCGCCCGCCTGGTTCAGGGCATCGGCGGCTCGATGCTCAATCCTGTTGCCCTGTCGATCATTTCGCAGGTCTTCACCGGTCGGGTGGAGCGGGCCCGGGCACTCGGTTTCTGGGGCGCGGTCGTCGGTATCTCGATGGCGCTGGGCCCGACCGTCGGTGGCCTGCTGATCCACGCCGTCGGCTGGCGGTCGGTGTTCTGGATCAACCTGCCGATCTGTCTGGCCGCCATCGTGCTGACCGCGATCTTCGTCCCCGAGAACAAGTCGGGCACCATGCGCGACGTCGACCCGATCGGCCAGGGGCTCGCGGTGGTGTTCCTGTTCAGCCTGGTCTTCACCCTCATCGAGGGGCCGGGGATGGGCTGGAGCCACCCCCGCACCGTGGCCATCGCGGTGCTGGCGGCCGTCGCCCTCGTCGGCTTCCTGCGCTACGAGCGCCGGCGCCACGACCCGTTCATCGATCTGCGCTTCTTCCGCAGCATCCCGTTCGCCGGCGCCACCGTGACGGCTGTGTTGGCACTGACCGGCTGGGGCGCGTTCCTGTTCATGATGTCGTTCTACCTGCAGAACGAGCGGCACTACTCGGCGATGCACACCGGCATCATCTATCTGCCCATCGCCATTGGTGCCCTGGTCTTTTCACCGTTGTCCGGACGGATCGTCGGCCGCTACGGTGCCCGGCCGTCACTGATGGTCGCCGGTGTCCTGATGGCCTCGGCCGCCCTCATGCTGACGACGCTGACCGCGACGACGCCCATGTGGCGAGTGGTCGTCATTTTCGCGGTGTACGGCATAGGGTTCGCGATGATGAATGCGCCAGTGACCAACGCCGCCGTGAGCGGCATGCCGGTGGAGCGCGCCGGCGCCGCGGCGGCGGTGACGTCTACCAGCCGCCAGGTGGGCGTGAGTATCGGTGTGGCACTGTGCGGTTCTATCGCCGGCTCGGCCCTGGCCGGCAGCGGCGTCGACTTCGCGACGCAGGCCCGGCCGCTGTGGTGGATGTGCGTCGCGATCGGCGTCGCGGTCGCCGTCCTCGGCTTCGCCTCGACCTCGCCGCGTGCACTGCGCTCCGCGGAGCGGCTGGCGCCACTGATCGAGGGATCGCGTGAGCCGGAGCCGGCCGGTGTCCACTGATCCGCTGGCCGACGAGGTCTGGCAGACCATGGCCGCCGTCGTGGTCGAGAACCGCGACAGCTGGAAACGTGCGGTGGTCGAGCAGACCGGATTGCCCTTCAGTCGGGCCCGGATTCTGCGCCGGCTGGATGCCAAGGCCATGACGGCCAAAGAGATCGCCGCCGCGACCGGCATGGACGCGCCGGCCACCACCGTCGCGATCAACGACCTCGAAGAACGCGGACTGGTTGTGCGCCAACCGGATCCGGAGAACCGGCGCTGCAAACTGGTGTCACTGACGGACGCCGGGGGCGCGGTGCTGCGCGGCATCGGCCAGATCGATGACCCGGCCCCGCCGGTGTTCGCCACGCTGGACGCCGACGAGCTCACCACACTCCGCGACCTGCTGAGCCGGCTGCGCCGCCACTAGGGGTGCGGTTCCCGTCCACCCGCGGCAGGTGCCCGACTACGGTGGTCCCGTGGCAAACACCAAACCTGAGATCGAATTCCCGGACGGCCCGGCACCTGACACGCTGGTGATCGAGGACGTCATCGTCGGCGACGGTGCCGAGGCGGTGCCCGGCGGCAACGTCACGGTCCACTACGTGGGCGTCGAGTACGACACCGGTGAGGAGTTCGACAGCTCCTGGAACCGCGGCGAGACCATCGAATTCCCCCTGCGCGGCCTGATCCAGGGCTGGCAGGACGGCATCCCCGGGATGCGCGTGGGCGGCCGGCGCAAGCTGACCATCCCGCCCGCACAGGCCTACGGTCCCGCCGGTGGCGGGCACCGCCTGTCCGGCAAGACGCTGATCTTCGTCATCGACCTCGTCGGCGTCCGCTGACCTGATCGACTTTCTGTCGGGCTTAGAGCCCGGCGGTTGTGGCGTGTCATGGCGGCAACGCGCCGTCTCCACAGCTGCCGGGCTCTAGGCTCGATCTTGTTTCAGGGAGGGTTGTCGCGATGCCGGACACAGCTGACGTCATCGAGCCGTCCGGCAGCGTTCGTCGCCTCGGCACGCGCGGCAGGGTGGCGGTGCTGGCGGTCGTGGTGGCCGTCGTCGCCGCCGTCGGCTGGGTGGTGTTCGGCACCTCGGACGAACACCGGGCCCCGAGTTCCATCGCGGCCTCGGCGGTACCGACATCGGCACAGCCCGAGCTCACCTCCGCGCCGTTCGCGCTGGCCCGCGACGGCAACACCATCACGCTGACGGGCAGCCTCGCCAACACCCGGTCGAAGTCCGAACTGGCCGCCGCGGTGAAGGCGCAGTGGCTCAACGCCAGCCTCGACGACAAGACCACCGTCGTCGACGGTGCCGGGACCCCGGACATGGCGGCCATCGGCAACGTCCTGTCCGCCGCCGATGCCATCACCGACTTCGGGCTGTCCATCGACGGCGCCACCATCACGCTGATGGGGACGGCGCCCAACCTCGACGTCGCCGGTGAGGTGCAGAGCGCCGCGGCGCTGTCGTTCCCCGGGGCGAAGCTGGCCAACAACATTCAGATTCCGGCGCCAGGTGGTCCGGTGGCGCCGCCTGCGCAGGCGCCCTCGTCGGCTCCCGCGCCTGCACCCGCGCCCGCTCCGTCACCGGCCGGCGGCCGCTGTGCGAAGGTGCAGGCCGAGGTCACCGAACTGCTGCGCACCCCGATCAGTTTCGTCACCGGCGGCTCGCAGATGACGGGGGAGTCCCGCCGGCTGCTGGGGCAGGTCGCCGACAAGATCCGGGCCGGCTGCCCGAACGGTGCGGTCACCGTGATCGGCTACACCGACAACCAGGGCAGTGACGCCGTCAACCTGAAGCTCAGCGACACCCGGGCCAAAGCCGTTGCCGCCGCGCTGGTTTCGAACGGTGTGCTGGCGGCGAACATGACGGCCCGCGGGGCCGGCTCCGCCAACCCCATCGCCGACAACGGCACCGAAGAAGGCCGCGCGAAGAACCGGCGGGTCGAGATCACCGTCGGCTGAGCGGGCCGGCGGTTGAGTGTGCGTCCTCGCTGAGCCCTACTCGCACATCTGCACCCAGGATGCAGGGTCAACTCGACTTCAGAGCCGAGGACGGTTGACCCTGAACTGACGGCGCACCGCACTCGAACAAATGCGCCCTGGATACAGGGTCAATGTGGAAGTCCTCAGTGATGCCCGGGCAGTCGCAGCAGCAGCCGCGTCCCGCCGAGCGGACTGGTCTCCAATGTCGCGGTGCCGCCGTGCAATTCGGCCTGCTGGGCCACCAGCGCCAGGCCCAGCCCGGAGCCCGAGTGCGACGCGGTGGAACCGCGATTGAACCGTCCGAAGACCCTCAGGCGCTCCTCTTCGGGTACGCCGCAGCCGTCGTCGTCGACGGCGATCTCGACCCCGGCGCGCGAAGTGACCGCCGACAGCTGAACTTTCGACGCACCGCCGTGCTTGACGGCGTTGGCGATCGCGTTGTCGACCGAAAGCCGCAGTCCGGCAGGCAGTCCCACGATGATGATGGTCGGCGCCGGCACCAGCGACACCTCCAGGTCGGGGTACACGCGCATGGCATCGTGCGCGGCGCGGTCCAGGAGTTCGGTGATGTCCACGGGCACAT
This sequence comes from Mycobacterium sp. UNC410CL29Cvi84, assembly GCF_000686745.1. NCBI lineage: Bacteria > Bacillati > Actinomycetota > Actinomycetes > Mycobacteriales > Mycobacteriaceae > Mycobacterium > Mycobacterium sp. UNC410CL29Cvi84. Next base: position 13,323 of record NZ_JMLM01000012.1, on the reverse strand, counting down.
GGTCATCGACGGTGGACAGCTCGCCCTGTGCCAGCCGCTCCAGCGCCCACAGCGTGGTCTCGATGCGCGACTGCGTGCGCACGACGTCGCCCAGCACTTCCTTGCGCTGCTCGTCGGGAAGGTCGAGCGTGCTGAGGATTTCGACGTTGGTGCGCATCGCGGTGAGCGGGGTGCGCAGCTCGTGCGCCGACACCGCCGCGAAGTCACGGGCCGACGCCAGCGCGGCCTTGGTCCGGCCCTTCTCTTCCCACACGCGGTCCACCAGACCCTTGACCGCGTCGGCGATCTCGACGGCCTCGGTGGCGCCGCGGACGTCGATGTGCGGGGCGTCGCCTTCCGGATCGATGTCGCGCGTCTGCTGCGCCAGCCGTTTGAGCGGACGTACCGCGAACGCGGCCAGCGCCCAGCCCGCGACGGCGGCCGCACCAATAGCGAACGCGCACAACGCGATCACCCGGCGATGCAGATTGTTGGTGTCGACGATCGTGGCGTCATACGTGGCGCCGACCGCCACCAGCATCGGGTCCGGCATGTGGATCTGCACCGTGCGCACCCGGTAGCGGATGCCGTTGACGTCGGTGTCGGCGTAGCCGACCGGTAGCTCGGGCAGCACGACATTCGAGTTCGAGCTGACCTGGCCGTTCCGGCGTGCCGTGATGACGACGTTCTCGTCGTGCGGTGGCCGCGGAATCTCGTCGAGCCCGCGCGGCAGGAACGGGATCGCGAAGCCGGCGGCCTCGTCGAGGCGGCGGTCCAGGCGTTCCTTGCGGTCGTTGGTGATGCCGATCCACACGATGGTGCCGACGATCCCGACCACGATGGCCGCGGCGATACCGGTGGCGAACGCGACGCGCGACTGCAGCGACGGAGTGCGACGGAAGACGCGCGCCAGGATGTTCACGGGCTACTGCTGCCGGTTCTTCGCGCAGGCGCTCATCAAGGCACTCTGTTCTTCGCGCAGGCGCTCATCACTGCTGCCTGAGCACGAACCCCACACCGCGGACCGTGTGCAACAGTCGCGGCGCACCGTTGGCCTCCAGCTTGCGGCGCAGGTAGCCGATGAACACGTCGACGACGTTGGTGTCGGCGGCGAAGTCATAGCCCCACACCAGCTCCAGCAGCTGGGCGCGGGACAGCACGGCGGTCTTGTGCTCGGCCAGCACGGCCAGCAGGTCGAACTCGCGCTTGGTCAGGTCGACGTCGGCGCCGTTGACGCGGGCCCGCCGGCCCGGGATGTCGACCTCGAGCGGCCCGACCGAGATGGTCTCCGACGAGAACGTCGCCGTCGCGCCGCGGCGGCGCAGCAGCGCCTTGACGCGCGCGACCAGCTCTGCCAGCACGAACGGCTTGACCAGGTAGTCGTCGGCGCCGGCTTCCAGCCCCGCGACCCGGTCGTCGACCGAGCTGCGGGCCGACAGCACACACACCGGTACGTCGTTGTCCATGGCGCGCAGCGCGGTGACGACGCTGACGCCGTCGAGCACCGGCATGTTGATGTCCAGAATGATGGCATCCGGCCGGAATTCGGTGGCACTGCGCAGGGCCTCGGCGCCGTCGACGGCGGTCGACACCTCGAAGCCGGACAGCCGCAGGCCACGCTCCAATGAGGCCAGCACGTCCGGGTCGTCGTCGACTACGAGCAGGCGGGGGGAGGCGCTTCCGCTATCCATATGCCTCATCTTGCCCGATGGCCCACTGTTATTGACGGAGGCACGTCTGGCAGCCGCTATTCGGTGCTAGCATCCGGCGCTTATGGGGCCTGTGTCGCCGCGAGTCATCGTCCAACCCGATGATGGCGTGCAGCCGGTGCGGGATTTCATCGCATCGGCGCAGAAGTCGTTGCTCATCAAGCAATTCACGTTCACCGAACCGTCGCTCGTGGCGGCGGTCATCGAGCGCCACCAGGCGGGTGTCGACGTGCGCGTCATGCTGAACCCGGCCCGCTCGGGCGGCGACCGCGCCAATGACGAGACGTTCGAACAGTTCTCGGATGCCGGCGTCAACGTCCAGTGGTCCAACCCGACGTTCTACGTGACGCACGAGAAGTCGATCGTCGTCGACGGGGCGGCGGCGCTCGTGGCCACGTTCAACCTGTGCGAGAAGTACTTCACCCTCACGCGTGACTACGGCTTCATCACCACCGAGCCGGACCACGTCGCGCAGATTGTCGAGGTGTTCGACGCCGACTGGTCCCACACCGATTGGGAGCCGTCGCAGTATCACGGGCTGCTGTGGAGCAACTCGAATTCGCGGTACCACATGGCGAAATTCATCGACACCGCCGAACACCGGCTGCGCATCCAGCACCCCAAGTACGTCGACGCCGTCATCCTCGACCACATCGCGGCCGCGGTGGGCCGCGGCGTCAACGTCCATGTGCTGTGCGGTGGCAAGCACGGCATCAGCGACTGGGACATCCTCGACACGTTCGCCTCGCTGCGCACCCTGCGCCGGTTCGGCGCGAAGGTGCGCAAGCAGAAGAACCTGCGCGTGCACGCCAAGCTGGTCATCGTCGACGACCACGAAGCGCTCGTCGGCTCGATGAACATCGACCGCAGCGCCTTCGACCTGCGCCGCGAACTGGGCGTGATGGTCAAGGACCCGGACGCCGTCGCGCAGCTGTCGCAGGTGTTCGACGCCGACTGGGAGACCTCGCACCACTACGAGCCGCCGGATCCGCTGGACTCGTCGCAGCATCACGAAGACGACTTCCCGCACGACCCCGAGCTGGTCCATGAGTGAGCAGATCGACTCGACGGCCCAACGGGTTTCGTTGTTCGAGTTGGTCCTGACGTTCAACCACATCGCGCTGGCGTCGTTCGGCGGCGGGCTGTCGGCCTGGTCGCGCGAGGTGCTGGTGGTGGAGAAAGGCTGGCTCGGGGACGCCGAGTTCCTCTCGGCCACAACGATGTGCCGCATCCTGCCCGGCGCCAACCAGGTCAACATGGCGGTGTTCGCCGGCACCAAGATGCGTGGCTTCCCCGGTGCCGCCGCCGCGGTGTTCGGCTTGTGCGCCATGCCATTGGTCATCGTGCTGGCGTTGTCGTTCGTCTACTTCCGGTTCAAGGAAGTGCCCGCCGTCAAGGGCGTGCTGCACGGTGCATCGGCGGCCGCGGTCGCCCTGACCCTGACGATGGTGCTCAAGACGGGCCAGAAGTGCCTGACGGGCGTGGTGCCGGTCCTGCTGTTCGCAGGCGCCTTCGTGCTCAACGGCGTGCTGCGGTTCCCGCTGCTGGGGACGCTCGCGATCCTGGCGCCGCTGAGCCTGCTGTGGGCATGGCCGCGCGAGCGCGGCAACGGGCCAGGGCCGCGGGACCGCGCCGCAGCGGCATGAGCACCCCACGATGAGTACCGCGGCGCTTTCCACCTACATCCAGCTCATCGGGCTGTTCGGGATGCTGTCGCTGCTGTCCATCGGCGGCGGCAACGTCGTGCTGCCGGAAATGCACATCAACGCCGTCAACGGCAGGCACTGGCTGACCGACAACCAGTTCGCCGACCTGTTCTCCATCTCGCAGACCGCGCCGGGCCCGAGCATCCTGATCGTCTCGATGGTCGGCTACGGCGCCGGCCTGAAAGAGGGCGGGATTCCCGGCGCGATCATCGGCGGTGTCGTCTCGATGGTCGCGATGGTGGTGCCGGCCGCCGGTTTCGTCTACATCATCACGTTGATCTGGCAGAAGGCCGAACGCTCCAAACTGCGCCGCGCGGTCGAGAAGGGTTTCGCCCCGCTCACGGTCGGCCTCATCCTGGCGGCATCGCTGGTCATGAGCCGTGCCGCTGACCATGACTGGCGCGCCTACACCGTCACCGCGGTGTGCACCGTGATCTTCATGCGCACCAAGCTCAATCCGCTGATCGTGGTCGCTGCCGCCGGCTTCGTCGGGTACCTGGGTTTCATCTGACCTGGTCGTGCCGCCGCGCACCGGGTTTGTCGGTGGCACGTGCGAGCATTGAAGTTGTTGTGTCTGATGTAGCCCAGCCCCTGCAGTCGGCTCCGGCGATCGCTCCGGTGCCGCAGCGTCGGCGTGCGTCGGCGGACCTGCTGCGCCTGCTGCCGTATCTGCGGCCGTACCGCGGCCGCTGGGCCGCCATGCTGCTCACCGCGTTCGCCGGTCTGGGCGTGACGGTGTCCATCCCGCTGGTGACCAAGGCCGTGATCGACGGCCCGGTGCGGCACCAGGACCAGCCGGGCCTGTGGGTGCTCGGTTCGGCCGCGCTCGCGCTGGGGCTCGTCGAGGCGGTGCTGTGGTTCATCCGGCGCTGGCTCGGGGCCCGCGCGACCATGGGCGTCGAGGCAGACATCCGCAAGGAGCTCTACGCGCGGCTGCAGATCCTGCCCATGTCGTTCCACCGGCAGTGGCAGTCCGGGCAATTGCTGTCGCGGGTGATGAACGACCTTGGCACCATTCGCCAATTTCTCGGCTTCGGCCTGCTGTTCTTGGTGCTCAACACGATTCAGATCATCGTGGTGACCGGCATCCTGCTGACCATGTACTGGCCGCTGGGCGTGGTGGTGCTGGCGTCGGTGCTGCCGGTGTCCGTCACGATCTTCAGGTTCGAGCGGCAGTTCACCGTGCTGTCGCGGCAGGCGCAGGACCAATCCGGCCATGTCGCAACACATGTCGAGGAGTCGGCCCTGGGCTTGCGGGTGATCAAGTCGTTCGGCCGCGAGGACTACGTCTACCAGCGGTTCGACGAGCGGGCGACGGCCCTGTACGACGCCGAGGTCGGCAAGGTGGCGGTGTCGGCGCGCTTCTGGACGCTGCTCGAGGTCATCCCCAACCTGACGCTGATCTTCGTGCTCGGGTTCGGTGCGTACGCGGCCGGCCACGGTCAGGTCACCATGGGCACGCTGGTTGCGTTCATCACCATGATGCTGTCGCTGGTCTGGCCCATCGCGTCATTGGGCTTCCTGCTGTCGATGATGCAGGAGTCCATGACGGCCGCCAATCGGGTCGCCGAGATCTTCGACGCGCCAGTGGATATCAGCGACGGACCGGTCGACAGCGTGCCGCGCGGTGGGCATCTGGAGCTGCGTGACGTCGGCTTCCGTTTCCCCGACGCCGAACCCGACGACTGGGCGCTGCGCCACGTGTCGGTGACGGTCGAGCCGGGGCAGACGCTGGCGCTCGTCGGCGCCACCGGCTCCGGCAAATCGGTTCTCGCCGCGCTGTTCTCACGACTGTACGACGTCACCGAGGGCGCGATCCTGCTCGACGGACGAGACATCCGCGAGCTGTCGCTGCCCGCCCTGCGGACGGCCGTGGCCACCGCCTTCGAGGACCCGACACTGTTCTCGATGTCGGTCGTCGAGAACCTCACCCTCGGCCGCGGCGCCGACAACCCGGCCGCCGACGACGAGATTCGCGCGGCGATCGACATCGCCGCCGCCCAGTTCGTCTACGACCTGCCGTTCGGTCTCGACACCCGCATCGGCGAGCAGGGCATGAGCCTGTCCGGCGGTCAGCGGCAACGTCTTTCGCTGGCCCGCGCCATCCTCGCCGCGCCGTCGTTGCTGGTGCTCGACGACACGTTGTCGGCCCTGGACATGCACACCGAAGCGGAGGTCACCGTCGCGCTGCGGCGGGTGCTGACGGCGGTGACGGGCATCGTGGTGGCGCACCGCGCGTCCACCGTGCTGCTGGCCGACCGGGTCGCGCTGTTGCAGGACGGCACCATCACGCGCATCGGCACCCATGCCGAACTGCTCGAGCGGGCGCCCGAATACCGCTACCTGCTGTCCGCCGACGACGAGCTCGACGACGGCTGCGAGCGCAGCTGTGATTGGGAACAGGACGCCGAACGCGAGCGGCTCGAGCAGCTGTATCTGGAGCAGACCGATGAGTCCGAAGAGGTGCGGAGGCGATGAGCACCGAGAGCTGGCGCGGCCAGACCGTCGAGGCTGCCGAGGACCTGCCCATCGACGAGAACGTCTCGCGGCGTCGCGAGGCGCGGTCCCTGTTGGGTTCGTTGCTCAAGCCGTACCGGTTCGCGGTCCTGCTGCTGGCGCTGGTCGTCGTGGTGGAAAACGGTGCGCGCCTGTCGGTTCCGCTGCTCGTGCAGCGCGGCATCGACCACGGCATCCCGCCGATCCTGCAGGGCGGGCCGGCCCGTGAACTGCTGCAGATCGTCGCGGCCCTGTGCGGCGTCGTGGTGCTGCAGGCCACCTTCCGACTGTTCTTCCTCAACAGGTCGGGCCGCATCGGCCAGAAGGTGCTCCTGGAGCTGCGCCGCCGGGTGTACCGGCAGTTCCAGCGCCTCGACGTCGCCTTCCACGACCGCTACACCTCGGGCCGCGTGGTGAGCCGGTCCACCAACGACATCGAAGCCATTCAGACCATGCTGTCGACGGGTTTCGACAGCCTCATCACCGCGGTGCTCACCCTGGGCGGCACCGCGGTACTGCTCGTCACGCTCGACGTGCGGCTCGGGCTGATGTGCCTGGGCGCCTTCCCGCTCCTGGTGCTGCTGGTCGCCTGGTTCCGGCGCGAATCATCGAAGACGTACCGCACCGTCCGCGAACGCGCGGCCCTGGTGATCGTCCAGTTCGTCGAAACCATGACGGGCATCAAAGCGGTGCAGGCCTATCGGCGCGAGCCCCGCAACCAGGAGATCTTCGACGACGTCGTCGACGACTACCGCGTCATCAACGAACGCACCATGACCCTGCTCGCGGTGTTTATGCCCGCGGTCAAACTCATCGGCAACGTCACCACGTCGGTGGTACTGCTGTACGGCGGCTACCTGGTGCTGCACGGCCGCATGACGATCGGCACGCTGACGGCCTTCCTGCTGTACCTGCGCATGTTCTTCGAACCGATGCAGGAGATTTCGCAGTTCTTCAACACCTTCCAGTCGGCGGCGTCGGCGCTGGAGAAGCTGGCCGGGGTGCTCGGGCAGCAGCCGGGGATCATGGACCCCACTGACCCCGTCGCGCTCACGGCGGTCAAGGGCGACATCGCTTTTCGGGGCGTCAGCTTCGGCTACAGCCCGGAACGTCCGGTGCTGCCCGAACTGGATCTGACGGTGCCCGCGGGGCAGACGGTCGCCCTCGTCGGGGCCACCGGCGCGGGCAAGACGACCATCGCCAAGCTCATCGCGCGCTTCTACGATCCGGTGACCGGCACGGCCACCCTCGACGGCATCGACCTGCGGTCGATCGCCCAGGCCGAGCTGCGCCGACACGTCGTGATGGTGACGCAGGAGAACTTCATGTTCGCCGGCACCGTCGCCGACAACATCCGGTTCGGGCGCCCCGACGCCACCGACGCCGAGATCCGCGCGGCCGCGGAAGCCGTTGGCGCGGACCGGTTCATCGACAATCTGCCGGACGGTTACGACACCGACGTCGCCAATCGGGGCGGACGGCTGTCAGCGGGCCAACGCCAGTTGGTCGCGTTCGCCCGCGCGTTCCTGGCGGACCCCAAGGTGCTGATTCTCGACGAGGCGACGTCGTCGCTGGACATTCCGACCGAGCGCCTGGTGCAGCGCGCGCTGGCGACCGTGCTGGCCGGGCGGACCGCGCTCGTCATCGCGCACCGGCTCTCCACCGTGCAGTCCGCGGACCGGGTCCTGGTTCTCGACGGCGGCCGCATCGTCGAGGACGGTGCGCCCGACGATCTGGTCGCCCAGAACGGACGCTACGCGGCGCTGCACCGCGCGTGGATCGACTCGCTGGCCTGACCGGTCAGGGAATCAGCCGCAGCTGCCGCGCCTTCGACACCGCCTCGTGCCGGCTGTGGGTGCCGAGTTTCGTGGCAGCACTGCGCAGATAGCTCTTGACGGTCTCCGGCTTCAGGGAAAGCCGTTGGGCAGCTTCGGTATTGGTGCACCCCAGCGCAATCTGCGCCAGCACGTCGAGTTCGCGCGGGCTCAGCGGACCGGCCATTGCGGGCCCACCGGCCAGCGCCTCGGCCAGCCGGTCGGCGAGACCGCCGAGATCGTTCGGTTCGACGGGCGCGCCCCCGGCCGCCAGCCGTCGCAGTTCGGCGTGCACCTGGCGGATGTGTTCGGTGTTCACCGCCGTGTCGGCGGCCGGGGCCTGCTGCAGCCGCAGCCGGCGGTCCACTTCGTCGCGAATCGTCAGCTCGTCCGACAGGCGCTGCGCCGACGCCATGATCAGGTCGACGGCCCGGCCGCCGAACGGTGCACTGGACCGGTAGGCGCCGTAGAGCACCGCCCGGGCCCGGCCATCGACGACGACCGGCACCGCCAGCACCGACCGGATGCCCTCGGAGAGCACCGGCATGTCGTAGTCGTGCGTGATGGACGGCGCGTGCCGGTAGTCGGCTACCGCGAGCGGCTGGCCCGAGACCATGCTGGCACCGCCGAGTCCGCACGTCGAGCGCACCGTCAACCCCCGGAGACCACCGCCGCGCGTGCCGTAGAACTCCGTGATCAGCAGCGCGTCGTCGTGCACCTCGCCGCCGAACATCACCGGCACCGCGCCCTCTGAACCGAGACGCCGCAGCTCGGCGCGGACCGCGTCGGTATCGCGCGGGCGCAGCAGGGACGGGCCGGTCGTCACGGTCAGTACCCTCTTTCGGGGGTAGCGGGCGGATGGGTGTGACGTAGATCCTACGTTCATGGCGACAGAGGCTGTGATCACGACCAACACCGAGCAGTACCGAGCGGCCCGGGACCGGCTCGTGGCGTCGATCGGTGACTACTCGCAGGCCGTCGATTCGTTCAGCTGGCCGCGGCTGACCGGCACCTTCAACTGGGCCACCGACTGGTTCGACGTCATCGCCTGCAGCCCCGAGCGGGCCGGGCAGACGGCGCTCTGGATCACCGAAGAAGGCGGCGACGAGCAGCGCTACACCTTCGCGGAGATGGCCGACCGGTCCGACCGGGTCGCGACGTGGCTGCAGGCGCTGGGCGTGGGCCAGGGCGACCGCGTCATCGTCATGCTGGGCAACCAGGTCGAGTTGTGGGAGTCGATGCTGGCGGTGGCCAAGCTCGGCGCGGTGGTGATGCCGACGACCGGGGCCCTGGGCCCGGCCGATCTGGCCGACCGGATCACCCGCGGCGGGGCGGGCTTCGTGGTGACCAATGCCGCGGACGCGGACAAGTTCGCGTCCGTCGACGGGCAGTACGTCGGCATCGTCGTCGGGGATGCGGTGCCCGGCTGGCACCGGTATGCCGATGCGTATCAAGCGGTTTCGGCGGGGCCGTTCCGCGCCGTCACCGACGTCGACGACCCGCTGCTGGTCTACTTCACCTCGGGCACCACAAGCAAGCCCAAACTCGTTGAGCATTCGCAGATTTCGTATCCCGTCGGTCACCTGTCCACGATGGCCTGGATCGGGGTGACGCCCGGCGACGTCCACCTGGCGATCAGCTCACCGGGCTGGGCCAAGCACGCCTGGAGTTGTGTCTTCGCGCCGTGGATCGCCGAGGCGACGATATTCGTCTACAACTACAGCCGCTTCGACGCCGCCGCGCTCATGGGGCAACTGCGCCGCGCCGGCGTCAACACCTTCTGCGCACCACCGACGGTGTGGCGGATGCTGATCCAGGCCGACCTCGGCACCAAACCCGAAGGGCTGCGCGAGATTCTGGGCGCCGGCGAGCCGCTGAACCCCGACGTCATCGCCAAGGTGCAGGACGCCTGGGGCCTGACCATCCGGGACGGCTTCGGCCAGACCGAGACCACCCTGCTGGTGGGCAACACTCCGGGGCAGCCGGTCAAGGCCGGATCGATGGGCCGGCCGATGCCGGGTGTGCCCGTGGTGTTGGTCGATCCGCTGACCGGCGAGCCGGCCGACGAGGGCGAGATCTGCCTGGAGCTGGGCGCGCGGCCGCTCAACCTGATGACGGGTTATCTCGGTGACCCGCAACGCAATGCGGCCGTCATGGCCGGCGGTTACTACCACACCGGTGACGTGGCCTCCCGCGACAGTGACGGCTACATCACGTATATCGGCCGCACCGATGACGTGTTCAAGTCGTCGGATTACAAGGTGTCGCCGTTCGAGCTGGAGAGCGTGCTCATCGAGCATCCCGCGGTGGTGGAAGCCGCGGTGGTGCCGCAGCCCGACGACACCCGGCTCGCCGTGCCGAAGGCGTACGTCTGCCTGGCTGCCGGCTGGAGTGCCGATGCGGACACCGCGCGGTCGATCATGGAATTCGCCCGTGACCACCTGGCGCCGTACCTCAAGGTTCGGCGGGTGGAGTTCTTCGATCTGCCCAAGACGATTTCCGGCAAGATCCGGCGCGTTGACCTGCGCAAGCGCGAAGATCAAGCGCATGCGGCCGGCACCCCGATCGCATCGGAATACCGCTACGAGGATCTGGTGAACTGATGCTGAGCTACGACGCGGGCCCCACCGACACCCCGATCCTCGAAGAGACCATCGGGGCCAACTTCGAGCGCACCGTCGCGGCCCATCCGGACACTCTCGCGTTGGTCGACCGCGGGCAGGGACTGCGGTACGCGTATGCCGAACTCAACGCCGAGGTCGACTTGATCGCCCGCGGCCTGATGGCCCGCGGCATCGAGAAGGGCGACCGCGTCGGCATCTGGTCGCCGAACTGTGCGCAGTGGATCGTGACGCAGCTCGCGACGGCCAAGATCGGCGCCATCCTGGTCAACGTGAATCCGGCGTACCGGGTGCACGAACTTGCCTACGCGCTCAACCAATCCGGGATGCGTCTGCTGATCTCGGCGACGTCGTTCAAGACGTCGGACTACGCGGCGATGATCGACGAGGTGCGGCCGCAGGTCCCGGGCCTGGGTGACGTCGTCTTCCTGGACGGCGCGGACTGGGATCGGTTGCGTGCCGACAGCGCGACGGTCGGTGCCGACGCCTTGGCGGCCCGGCATGCCGCGCTGTCCAACACCGACCCGATCAACATCCAATACACTTCGGGCACAACCGGATTCCCGAAAGGTGCGACGCTGTCGCACCGCAACATCCTGAACAACGGCTACTTCACGACCGAAGGTATCAACCTGCGGGCGGGGGAGCGGTTGTGTGTCCCGGTGCCGTTCTATCACTGCTTCGGCATGGTGATGGGTGTGCTCGGCTGCATGAGTCATGGTGCGGCCGTGGTGATCCCGGCCCCCGGCTTCGACCCGGCCGCAACGCTCGATGCCATCGAGGCCGAGCAGTGTGCCGGCGTCTACGGCGTGCCGACAATGTTCATCGCGATGCAGAACCATCCGTCGTTCGCCGGGCGGGACCTGTCGAGCCTGCGCACCGGCATCATGGCCGGCTCGGTATGTCCCGTCGAGGTGATGAAGCACTGCGTCTCGGACATGCACATGGCCGAGGTGGCCATCGCGTACGGCATGACGGAGACCTCGCCGGTGTCGTGCCAGACGTTGATCGATGACGACCTGGACCGACGGACCGCGACCATCGGGCGGGCGCACCCGCACCTGGAGGTCAAGGTCGTCAACCCGGAAACCGGCGAGACGGTCGAGCGCGGCGAGCCGGGGGAGTTCTGCACCCGCGGCTACTCGGTGATGCTGGGCTACTGGAAGGGTGACGGGAAGGCCACTGCGCACGCGAGGAGCGAATACAACCGAGGGCCAATCGATTCCGAGGGCTGGATGCACACCGGCGATCTCGCGGTGATGCGGGCCGACGGCTACTGCGCCATTGTCGGACGCATCAAGGACATGGTGATCCGCGGCGGCGAGAACGTGTACCCGCGCGAGATCGAGGAGTTCTTGTACACCCACCCGGACATCGAGGACGCGCAGGTGATCGGCGTGCCCGACGCCCGCTATGGCGAGGAGATCTGCGCATGGCTGCGGATGCGGCCCGGTGCGGCGCCGCTGGACGCCGCCGCCATCCGGGAGTTCACCGCGGATCGGCTGGCGCACTTCAAGATTCCGCGCTACGTGCACATCGTCGATGAGTTCCCGATGACCATCACCGGCAAGGTCCGCAAGGTCGACATGCGCGCCGAGAGCATCCGCATCTTCGGTCTCGAGCAGCCTTAGCGCGAGGTTCTCCAGCCGCGAACGTGCAGCCAGGCCCTGTTCCCGACGGCGTATTCAAGGGATCGATGCAACAGTTGGCGGATTCAACAGTAGTTCGTCGAGGGCTTCGGCGGGTGTTCTCCAGTTCAGGGTTGCGCGGGGTCGGCCGTTGAGTTCGGCGGCGACGTTGTCCAAGATGCCCGGGCCGTGCAGCGACAGGTCGGTGCCTTTCGGAAAATACTGGCGCAGTAAGCCGTTAGTGTTCTCGTTGGTGCCACGCTGCCACGGTGAATGCGGATCGCAGAAGTAGATTCTTAGGCCGGTGGCCTTGGCGATCGTGGCATGGTTGGCCATCTCTTTGCCCTGATCCCAGGTCAACGCGCGGCGCAGATGCTCGGGCAGTTCAGCCATTTTGGCCACAATGGCCTCCTGCACCGCGAGTGCGCCGTGATTATCGGGCAGGTGCAGCAGCATCACGAAGCGAGTGCTGCGCTCGACCAGGGTGCCGATCGCCGACCCCGAAACGGTGCTGCCAATGATCAGATCACCCTCCCAGCTCCCCGGCACCGCGCGGTCGGAGAAGGCGGCGGGACGGTCGCTGATCATGACCATGTCCCGGATACGGCCGCGCCGTTCCCCAGAAACATTCTGGGAGCGGCGAACTGCCCGCCCGGTGCGCAAACACTGGTGCAGCTCGCGGCGCAGCGAGCCCCGTCCTTGCACGTAAATGGCCTGGTAGATGGCCTCGTGTGACACCCACATCTCCGGATCGTCGGGGAAATCCTCGCGCAGCCGGCGAGCGATCTGCTGCGGGCTGTGCCGCAGCTTCAACCGAGTCTGCACCTCGTTACGGAGCCTGTCATCGAGGGCCAACCGGCCCGCCTTGGGACGCCGGGCGCTCTCGGCGCTGCGATCGTGCGCACTCAGAGCCCGGTAGTGCACAGTGGCACTGCGGCCGCCTTGGCGGGCCCCGAACGCATGTTTACGCCGATACCCCGACTTGCGCCCCTCATAGCGGTTACGCAGCTCGCAGTTGTTGTCGACCTCACGCTTGATCGTCGAGGGTGCCCGCCCCAGACGCCGCGCGATCGACCGCAACGACTCTCCGGTACGCACACCGACCTGGATCTCGATGCGTTCTTCTAACGCCAGCCGCCGCCGAGGGCCCGACGAATGAGGCTGGTAATCACAAGGTTTCACCCCACCAGCGTCACGGAACCATCGCTGCCCGCAGCCCTCTGACACACCGACGGCTAGCCCGGCATCCCCCGGACTAAACCCCTGCCGGACAAGAACCCAAAACGTCCGCATCCGTGCCCGCAACACCAGATTGGAACCCACAACACTCCTCAATCAGACGGGTGTTGCATCGATCCCTTGAATACGCC
>NZ_JMLM01000011.1:0-269145 GCF_000686745.1 Mycobacterium sp. UNC410CL29Cvi84 | reverse complement strand
TCCACCGATGCGTTGGCGCATCTGTTGAAGTTCGATTCGATCCTGGGCCGGTTGCCCTATGACGTGCGCGCGGACGGGGACACCCTGATCGTGGGTGAGACCAAGATCAAGGCGCTGGCGGTCAAGGAGGGTCCGGCGGCGCTGCCCTGGGGGGATCTGGGGGTGGACATCGTGGTGGAGTCGACCGGGATTTTCACCGACGCGGCCAAAGCCCGGGGGCATCTGGAGGCCGGGGCCAAGAAGGTGGTCATCTCGGCGCCGGCGACCGGTGAGGACATCACCATCGTGATGGGTGTCAACGACGACAAGTACGACGGCAGCCAGAACATCATCTCGAATGCCTCGTGCACCACGAACTGTCTGGGCCCGATCGCCAAAGTGCTCAATGACGAGTTCGGGATCGTGCGCGGGCTGATGACCACGATCCACGCCTACACCCAGGATCAGAACCTGCAGGACGGGCCGCACAAGGATCTGCGGCGGGCGCGGGCGGCGGCGATCAACATCGTGCCGACCTCGACCGGGGCGGCCAAGGCCATCGGGCTGGTGCTGCCCGAGCTCAAGGGCAAGTTGGACGGGTATGCGTTGCGGGTGCCGGTGCCGACCGGGTCGGTGACCGATCTGACCGCGGACCTGGGCAAGTCCGCGACGGCGGCGCAGATCAATGCGGCGATGCAGGCCGCGGCCGAGGGCCCGTTGAAGGGGATTTTGAAGTACTACGACGCGCCCATCGTGTCGTCCGATATCGTCACCGACCCGCACAGTTCACTGTTCGATGCGGGACTGACCAAGGTGATCGACAACCAAGCCAAGGTCGTGTCCTGGTATGACAACGAGTGGGGCTACTCCAACCGGATCGCCGATCTGGCCGCACTGGTCGGCAAGTCGCTGTAGATCATTCCGACTGCGAACCGGTCCAGCGAAACGGCGTCCGGAGCCCAATCACCTTCTCCGCCTTGTCATACCAACCCTGCGGTGCGTGCTGGCTGGTGTGCAGGTAGCACTGCACGCGCACTTCCGCACTGCCCGGCGTGAACGTCAACAATCGGCTCAGCGGCAGCGTGGTGATCGGCATGTGGTGCCGGCTCAGCGAGGCGACGTTGAGAAACCATGTGCCCCAGCGCTGTTCGATATGGCTCTTGCCCCCGAAATTGTCATCGGGATGAGTATGGGTGTGTCCGGCGATCCACAGCTGCACCCGGCCCGGGTGCGCAGCCAGGAACTGTTCGAACGCACCGGAGTCCGGCCGGCTGTCCACCCAGTAGAGGTATGACGCACCTTGCGGTGTGCCTGCGTCGAACGGCCGGTGGTAGTGCTCCACCAACCGGCCGTCGGCGTCGCGGCGGACGCCTTCCCACTCTCCCGAAGCGACCGTGGTGTCCTTGAGAACGTAGTGGTGCACCGTCACGATGATCGCGTCGGGATTGGCCAGCACCATGGCTTTCCACCATCGGAACGTCTCGCCGCTGACGACTCCCCCGGGGTTGCCGCCCAACGGGCCGCGACCGACAGACTGCGTTGGTTCGTTGCGGTCACTGAGCATGAGAAACAACAGGTTCCCCACCCGGAACGAGTAGTGCTGCCACACGCCGTCGACCGGGAAAGGTCGGCGAGCGCCGTCGACGCCGGAAAATGCGGTGTGCCGGCCGAGCGGATCGACCCATTTCTGCCACCACCAGGCCTCGGGTTCGTCCAAGCCACTGCGGTCATGGTTGCCGCACACGCTGTAGATGTCCTCGCGCCGGTGGCGACGCAGGCTGGCGAACTGCCGCCGCAGCTCACGGCCCTCGGCGTCGTCCGGCAGATGGTGGTGCGCGCCGGACATGTCGCCGACATCGAGTGCGATGTCCCAGTCGAACGCCGTGCCGCCGTCGGACCCGCCGAACTCAGACTGCGAAATCGCCTCGGCCAGGCTGTCTCTACCGAACCGCCGGTCGGTGCCCACATGTGCGTCGCCGAAGGCCCACAGGCGAAAGGAGTTCACGCCGTACGTCATTCGTGGTCACCGTCGACCAGCCCCCAGTACCGGCGAATCTGCCTGTCCGCCGCGGCGAACACCGAGTCGATGATGATGCCGATCACCAGCACGACGATCATGACGGCGATGGCCAGCGGCATGTCACTCATGTTCTGCGCGTTCTCCAGCAGGACCCCGATCGATGCGGTGCCGGCGACCATCACCACCAGTTCGCCGGCCATCAGGCTCCGCCATGCGAACGCCCAGCCCTGACGCAGTCCGCTGACGAATGTCGGCAGCGACGCCGGGAGGATGACATGCCGGTACAACGCAAACCGCCGCAGCCCCATGGTCTTTGCCGCACGTAACTGCAGAGGTGGAATGTGGTCGGCACCCGAGATGACGCCGAGCGCCACCGACGGCGCGGCGCCGATGACAATGACGAACAGGATGGCCGAGGTGTCGAGGCCGAAGAAGATGATCGCGAAGGGAAACCATGCGATCGCCGGCATCGTCTGCAATCCGGTGATGAGCGGACCGAAAGTACTGCGCAGCAGTTTGTTCCGGGACAGAACACTGCCGATGACCGTGCCGATGAGCAGCGACAGCCCAAAACCGATGAGGGCCCGCGCCATCGTCGTCGAAACCGCCTGCCACAACACCGGATCGTGCAGCTGCTGCCACAGGGTGGCACCGACCGCCACGGGGCCGGGCAGGATCACGGACGATTTCCAGCCGCTCAGACAAAGCAGCTGCCACGCACCCAACACCACCAGCAAGGCCAGCGCCTTCGTCCACATCGGTGCCAGCACCGACTGCAGCCGACCTGTGTTCTGCCGCGACGACGGCGCCAGATCGGCGACTCCACTATCGACCACGGTTGCCTTCCTCGTGCAGTCGCGCCGTGATGTGCGCCGCCAACTCCGCGACGTCGGTGGTATTGATCTGGCGAGGACGGGACGCGGGCACCTGGAACTCCTCGACCACCCGACCGGGTCGGGCGCCCAGGAGAACCACCCGGTCGGCTAGCCGAACCGCCTCCCGCACGTTGTGGGTGACGAAAACAACTGTGAGTCCGCGTGATTCGACGATGCGCTCGAGTTCCTCGTGGAGCAGATCACGGGTCAGCGCGTCCAGCGCGCCAAAAGGTTCGTCCATCAACAGCACGTCGGCGTCCTGAGCGAGCGCACGGGCCAGCGCAACCCGCTGCCGCATTCCGCCGGACAACTGGTGTGGACGCTTGCCGGCGAAATCGGTGAGTCCGACGGTGGCCAGCAGGCGCGCCACCCGCTCGCGGCGCACGTCCCGCGGCACCGCCCGCGCCCGCAGTGCCAGATCGACGTTGGCGGCGGCGGTCAGCCAGGGAAACAGCGCCGGCTCCTGAAACATCAGCGCCACCCGCCGACCGAACGTCTCGACCGTTCCGTTCGACGGCGCGTCCAGTCCGGCGATGATCGACAACAGCGTGCTCTTGCCACAGCCGGAACTACCGACCAGACAGACGAATTCACCGTCGGCGACAGTCAGGCTGATCGGCTCCAAGGCCGCTACCGCGGCCGGGCCCTTGCCATAGCGCTTGGTCACCCCGAACAGTTCCAACGCCGGCTGCGGTACCGGAGGCGGCGTCGGAACGGTCACGGTGATCTCACCGGCGTCCGCACAGCGGGTCACGCCGCAACCGCCGGTTTGCCCGATGCCGCCAGCACCGCGTTGAGCGGGGCCGGATCGAAGAGTCCGTCGATGTTCAGCGGCTGCAACAAGCCGACGGCCACGGCCTTGCCGACCTGGTCGCGCAGCGATGCGATCCCCGGATCGTTGGTGAACGTGGTCTCCTTGAACGACTCAGCGAGGACCTCCGGATCCAGTCCCTTCCCAAGCGTTTTCGCGAGTGCGGCGTTGGCGGACTGCGCCGCGGCCGTGGGGTCGGCACCGATCTTGTCGTTCGCCTGCACCTGGCCACGCAGCAGCCCGGCCACCGCATCGGGATGTGCGGCGAGGAAGTCCTGGCGCACGACCAGCACGGTGATGGTGTTCGGGTCCGACCACAATCGGACGCCACCAGCTTTGATCATCTGCACGTCGAACGGTGCGGAATCCAGTGCACCGGCGATCTGCTTGCTCACGAACTGCTGGACGATCGCCGATTCAGGGTTGGTCGGCTTGACCGAAACATCGCCGCCACCTTGGGTATCGGTCTTCAAGCCGTTCTTGGCAAGCCAGTCGCGGAGGCTGACGTCCTGGTTGCCGCCGAGGGCGGGATCGGCCACCGTCTTGCCCCTGAGGCCCTGGGCAGACGTGATGCCGGGTTGGACGACGAACGAGGTGCCGCCGCTGGCCGCGCCCGAAATGATCTTGATGGCTTTGCCATTCGATTTCTGCCAGGCGTTGAATGCGGGGTTGGGTCCCACGTACGCGGCGTCGAGATGTCCCGACAACAGCGCAGTGATCTCTTCGGTGCCGGTGCTGAACGGTTGCGCCGCGAAGGTGACGTCAGATCCGAGCTGCTTTGCGAACAGCCCGTCATTGACTCCGATGAGCGCCGGCGCGTGAGTGACACGAGTCAGATAGCCCAGCCGCAACGGTACCGGAGACGACGACGCCGACTTGGTCGACGACGAGCATCCGGCCATCGCGGCGATGGCGGTGATGGCCGCGCCCAGAGCGAGCAGCCTGGTGAAATGACGATGAGAGAACACGGTTTTCCTTGATGTCGATCGAGCGGATGAGACGCGAGGTCAGGCCTGCTCGGGACATCGCGTCTGGCCGCTCGAACGCGTGACGAACAGCGGGCTGGTCCACACCTGATGGCCGTCGGACTGGGTGGCGCGCACGTACGTGGCGCTGGTGCCGTGGGGCAGGCCGAGCTCGAGGTCACCGGTCACCGTGGTGGGCAGCGCGGAGAACTCGGCCACCCGTTCGGCACGCAACCGCAGATTCAGTCCACCCACTGCCGTTTCGACGTGACCGGCGCGGATCAACTCGGCACCCGAGAACTCGCGTTCCATGCGCAGACCGTCCTCGTGCACCGACGCTTGGATGCGGAACTCGGCCGCCGCGAGGTCCGCCAACCGCACCACGATGCCCGTGTCCGAACCGTACGTGGTGGTCCGCCAGCGCACGGTGTCGCCGGCAACATCGAACCTTTGTTCCGGATGCGCTGCGGCCCAGGGTGTCACGTCGAGCAAGTCGGTTCCGGCCAGCCGCAATTCGCCGGACCACGTCGCCCACCGGTAGCGGTCGCGGTGCCGGGCACCACCCCACCGGATGCGCACGAGCTCGTCGGACAGTCCGGCCTCGATGTGCAGGTTGCGCTGCCACAGCCGCCCCGTGCTGTCATGAACGGCGATCTCGTCCCAGCCGGACGTGCCGTACAGCGCGTAGTCAACGGTCAATTGGGTTTCTTCAGTATCGATTTCATCGCCCATCCAGGCGTCGCCACTGCGCAGCAGCGCGACGGCACGCGCTCCGGTGGTCGCCCACGTCCGGCGGGCGCGCAGCGCGCGTCCCACGTCGCCTTTCGTGAGTTCCGGCGCGAGAATGCCTGTCAGACCGCCGAATCCGCCGAAGATGTTCGCTCCCGGCGCCCCGCCTCCGGGGCGGCCACGGTGCTCGTCACTGGCGGCGCTGGCGCCCAGACGAAGACCGCGGGCCAGCGCATCTTCCAGGAACCAGGGACTGCTCCCCCACGACGAGTGCACTTCGATCAGCCGTTCCAGCTCGGGGTGGTGCCAGTCCAGGATCGCGCGGCGGCCACCCACGTGCGGGATCAGCAGGTACGAATCCGGGTCCTTTTCGTAGGCGGCGTAAAGCGCTGTGATGGGCCAGGTTTGGGGCGTCGGCACGGTGCTGGCCATGCCCTGGTGCCACTCCAGCGAACGCGCCAGCGTGGTGTCGTCGCCGATAAAGACGACGTTGTGATCGCCACCGACACCAGCGGTGCCACACCATTCGACACCCGGGTAGCAGACCAGGCTGCCGTCGTCCGAGATGGCCCGGCAGGCGGCGACGACGTCGATCCAGGCCTCGTCGGTGATCTGAAAGTCGTTGGCGGTGTATCCGACAACGTCGAGCGCGCCGATGTCGCGCGCATAGCGCAGGTTCCACGCCGTGTCCTGAGTGCCGACGGTGTCGTTGGAATGTACGTGCAGGTCGGTGAAGAACGCGCGCGGGGCGGGCAGGTCGTCGATCACGTCGACGATGGTCTCGGCGGCCCGCACCTCCGCGTGCGTTTCGTCGACGACCCGGATGTGCGCGGCGCGCGCCGGCACTTCCAGCGACACACTGGCCCAACCAGCGGACGGCGTCTGCGCCTCGGCCACGACTGCGTCGTCGATGTGCGCGCGCAATGTGACAGCGGTATCCGCGCAGGCGTTGCCCCACCGATCCTGCAGGTGAGCGCGGAGCGTGACGGCACCGGCGTCACTGCGCACCAGTCGCGGTCCGCGGACCACCACCTGCTCAGGCGGCCCGGGCCGGATCGCGAGGTGATTGACGCCGGCCCGGGCCATCCGGGAGGTGCCCAACGGGTCGACGAACAGATGCACCTCGAACGCGTCCTCGACGAAAGTCTGAACCCGGGTACCCGGACCGCCGAATCGGCGGTCCCCCAATCGGATTTCGATCACATCGCCGGGCCGGAGGTAGCCGTCGACCGCGTGGATGAGCAGCGATTTCTGGAACGGCCGCTCGCCGCCCTTGACGTCATAACGGACGGCCAGCTGCTGGACGGTGGCCCCGCCGGCTTCGGACGCACGCCCCACCAGCGATCGGCTGACCAGCCGCGCGCTGGCGTAGTCGCGCCCGGCGGGATCGGCGGTCTGCAGGTCCCAGTCGGAGTAGTAGCGGAAGCACAACTTGAGCCAGCCGCTGTCGGCGATACCCGAGCGGCCGACCGTGTAGGTGTAGACGATCTCCTCCACGGCTCCGGCCACCACCGACGTGTGCGAGCACCACAGCTCGCCGAGGAAGGGAATCGCGTCGAATTCCGCGGTGATGGCGTCGCGCACCGCAGCCACCGAGCAGTCGTTGCTGCTCAACGGGTTCTGCGGACGGACGGGAATCGCGCGGGACATCAACCCATCCTTTCGGCAATGCACCTAGGAGTCCAGTTAATAGATATGATCCGATTCATCATTGAAAGTGAAGAACGATGAACCTGCAGCAGCTCCATTACGTGGTCGCCCTGGCCGAAGCGAAGAGCTTCACCAAGGCGGCCGAGACCTCGTTTGTCGTGCAGTCGGCGCTCAGCCAGCAGGTGCGGAAGTTCGAAGAAGAGCTCGGCGTGACGCTCTTCGAGCGCACCACCCGGGCCGTCTCGCTCACCCCGGCAGGTGAGGCGCTCCTGCCGCTGGTGCACCAGGTGGTCGCCGGCATCGACCAGCTCAAAGTCGACGCCCAGGCGCTCAGCGGGACCGTGACCGGCCGCCTGACCGTCGGCATGATGGAGGTGCCGTCCGAAAGCCTCGACGTCGCAACACTGATGGCGACATTCCACTCCCGCTACCCGGACGTGAGCGTGACCCTGCGCAGCGGTGGCAGCGACATCCTGCTGACCGCGACCCGCGACCGCAAGCTCGATGCCGCCATTGTCGGCTCCAATGTCTCCCCGGCCAGCGACCAGTTGGATTTCACCCACTTGTTCACCGAGTCGTTGATCGCGGTCATGCCGCGCGACCATCCGCTGACCAGACAGCGGGCGGTGTCGCTGACCGAACTGGCGGCGTTGCCGTTCATCGACTTTCCGCTCGGTTACGGCCTTCGGCACGAAACCGACCGCGGCTTCGCGGGCGTGCCGCGACGGGTGGCCTTCGAGGTCACCCGTGTCGACGAGGTCGTGCACTTCGTGCGGCAGAACCTCGGGGTGGCGCTGCTGCCGGAATCGGTTGCGCGAACCCGCGCCGACAGCGACAGCACCCTGGCGCTCCGCCCTGTCACCGGCGTCCAGATGCACCGCCAGGTGCACCTGGTGGCACCCAGACCCCACCTGCGCTCGGCGGCCTGCCAGGCGTTCATCGCCTGTGTCCATGACCACCTGGCGACACCCTAGGTAGGGCCGGCAGCCGAAAAATACTGCCGCACAGCGGCTTCGATGACCTGTACGGCGGTGGCCATTCTGTCGATGCTGATGCTCTCGTCGTACACGGCCCACCCGTCGTCGCCCGGGCCGAACGTGACGGCCGGAATGCCCACGTGACGGAAGCGGATGGTGTCGTTGAACGCAGGCTTCGTGTAGGTGCGGACGTCCTCGCCCGTGACACCGCGGTACGCGCTCCGGATCGCGGCGACAAGCGGATCGACGTCCGTCAACGGCACGGTGCCCGCGACGAACGTCGGACCGGGCGCGAACTCGACGTCGACCTCGATACCTTCGGGCCGGGCCGCGGTCAGGCGGCGGTGAAACTCCTCGAGCAGCCGGCCGGCGACGACATCCGGACCGATGTTGACGGCCGCAACGCGTGCGCTCGCCTCCAACGGCGTGAACTGCGCCATGCCGGTCTCCCCCGCGTGCAGTCCCACCACCGAAACCGGCCAATCGCCAACGGGATCGGCGGCAATGTCGGCCAGGAACTCGGCGAGGAACAGCGCCGGGTTGACACCGGTATCAGGCCACCAAATATGGCTGGACCGCCCGCGGGCAGTGATGTCCAGCAGTGCGTGACCGGTCTGCGCGACGGCGAGGGCGATACCGCTGCGGCCATCGTCGGTCCACGCGGTCGGTTCGACCGTGATGGAGGCGTCGGGGCGCAAACCATGTTCGTCGACCAGGTACTTGGATCCTTCGATGCCGTTGCGTTCCTCGTCGACGGTCAGGACCACCAGCAGGGTCCCGTACTCCGGCGGGTCGTCGACAATGCGTTTGGCGGCGGTCAAGAGTGCCGCCAGGTTGGCGCGCGTATCCGAGGTGCCGCGCGCATAGATCCGGCCGTCCAATTCGACTGCCGAATAAGGGTTTCCGGCGCATACGCGCCAGCGGCTCGGCGGCCCCGACGGGTAGGTGTCGAGGTGATCGTTGAGCATGAGGGACGGACCGGCGCCGAAGCGCTTCGTGGCCACCACATTCGGCCGCTGCGGGGTGCGGCCCACCAGCTCGACGGTGAATCCCCACTCGCGCAACAGGTCACCCACCGGGCGGGCGATGCGCTCTTCCTCTGGCGGGCGACTCGGGCCGTCAAGGCTGTTCTCGCACCACGGCTGGCCGGCGGCCACCAGACGAGTGGTGAGTTCGACGAGTTCGCGCCGGTCCACCGCGGCGCCGACCGCAGCGTGGGTCATGCGCGAATCTCGCTGTCGATCAACGCCCGCAAGCCGTCGTTGTCCCGGCCCTGTGCCAGCCCGAGCGTCACCAAGAGGCGTGCGCGGTGGGGTGAAATGCCGGCAGCCAGTTGTGCACCGTGTTCGACGAGACCGGCCACTCCACCGGGGTATCCGTACACCGGAGCGACGCGACCGTCCGCAGCGCGAGTGGTGAGCACGACGAACCTGCCGCCGTCGATGAGTTCCTCCACTGCCGCAGCCTGTTTCGGAGGCAGATTACCGGCCCCGTTCGCCGCCACCACGATGGCCGGCTGGGCGTCCCCGGCGGCTCGGAACACCGTGCCGTCGTCACCCAGCGCAGCCAGCAGCACGGGTACCGGCCGGATCGGACCGGTGGGATCGCCATGACTCGTGCGGCGTTTCTGAGTCCGGTGCCACTGGACCTGGCCGCCGACGACATAGCCGATGGGCCCGCGTCCCGGCGCGTCGAACGCATCACGCACGACTCCCGAAACCTTCACGGCCTCACGGCCGTCGAAGATCTTGCCGGCGAACACCACCACCGGATCGATGTCCGCTCCAGACGACGCCACCGCGAGCGCGTCCGCGAGGTTGGCGCGGCCGTCGCTGTCATGCCGGGTGCCGAGGATCATCGAACCGGTGACCACGACCGGCACCGACCAGTTCTCCCGGTAGGCCAGCCAGGCCGCCACCTCCTCGATGGAGTCCGTGCCCGTCGTCACGACGATGCCGTCGGCGCCGTCGGCGACCAGTTCGCGAGCCCGGACGACCAGGCGTTCCAGCAGGTCGAAGTCGACCTCGGACCCACCGACCAACGCAAGGCTCTCCGCACCGGCGAACCCGGCGACCGTCTCCGCCAGCTCCTGCGCTCCGGTGACGGGTACCGCGCCCTGCGCGGTCTGGTGCATGGAGATGGTGCCGCCCAAGCCGATCAGGTATGCCCCGCTCATGAATTGCTCTCCGTCACAAACGATCCGGCGATGATGTTCTGGTAGTCGGGGATGTGCTGGTCGGCAGGGATGCGACCGATGCTCTGCGCCCAGCGGGCGCGGTCGGCGAGGTCGCCGGCGAGTTCCGGCCCGAGGTGCGTCTGGTACTTGAACTCCGAGGTGACCTGGCTGATCAGGTTGTTGTCCAGCCCTGTTGCTTTCGCGACCGCGGCGAGGGCGGCCGGGTCCTTGCCGGACAGCGGACCATCGGCATTGCGGATCGCCCCGACAAACTTTCCAACAGCCTGCTTCTTCGAGTCGAGGACGTTCTGGTTGGCCAGGTAGAGGCTGTGCTGGTTGTACTTCTGCTTGCCCTGCAGCTCGATCGCGTCGCTGCCCAGTGCCGCAACCGCTTTCGCCAGTGCCGGCTGGAAGACGGCGATCGCGTCGACGTTGTGATTGGTGATCGCCGTGACGATCTCCGCCGGTCCGGTCTGGATCAGGTCCGCCTTCACGTTCGCTTCGGTCAGGAACCGGCTCGCGAAGTAGTGAGCGCTGCTGCCCAAGGGCACCGCGATCTTGCGGCCGGCCAAGTCGGCGACCGAGTTGATCCCGGCTGAGCGGCGCGCGACGAATCGCCCCTCCGGCCAGATGGCGCCGTCGGCGAAGATCCGAAGATTCGGATTCTTCAGTGCCGCAGCGGATGTGGGCACATCACCGCCATTGGCGACATCCACGGCGCCGCCCGCCAGCGCCTCGAGCGCTGCGGCGCCCGTCGGGAACGGAACGATCTTGACGTTGACCCCATGCTGTTTGAAGTATCCGAGGTCATTGGCGACGGGCACCTGCGCCCACGACGGGTCGACCACCCACGCCACGGTGAGCGAGTCGGCCGCGCTGTCCTTGCTGCTCGAACTACTGCAGCCGACAACCCCCAGAACCGCAAGCGCGGCAACGACTATCGCGGCAATCTTCCGATGTGTATTCATCCGTGGTCTCCCGATGTGAGGGCCGGTTGCTGTCCGTGCAACAGGTCGTGCAGTCGGCGGCGCAGTGCCGCGTAATCGTCGAATTCGCCGAGGCGGCTGGCGGGCCGCGGCCGCGGCAGCGGGTTGCCGAGGTGATCGGCGATGGCGCCGGTGTGATCCATCACGACGATCGAGGACGCGATGCGGATTGCCTCGTCGACATCGTGCGTGACGAAGACGACGGTCGGCCGGCTGCGCTCCCACAGTTCGACCACCAGGTCCTGCATCTGCTGGCGGGTCAAGGCGTCCAGTGCACCGAATGGCTCGTCCATCAACAACACTCGCGGGCTGTTCGCCAGGGCACGCGCGATGCCGACGCGTTGCCGCATGCCACCCGACAGCTCGTGTGGCCGCTTGTGCACGACGTCCGCTGCCAGACCGACCGCACTGATCAACTCGGCGATCCGGTCGCGCCGCTGTGTTCGGGGCACCTTCGCCGCGCGTAGCGCGAAGCCGATGTTGCTCCCGACAGAGGCCCACGGGAACAGCACGTCGCGCTGGAACACGACGCCCCGCTCACGCCCCGGTCCGGTCACCGGCTCGCCTCCGAACGTCACCGAACCTGTTGTCGGCCGGACGAATCCGGCGATGACGTTCAGCAGGGTCGACTTGCCGCAACCCGACGGTCCGAGGATCGTCAGGAACGCTCCGGACTCGATGGTGAGGTCGAGGCCGTCGACGACCGAACGGTCCGCTCCGGGGTACCGCACTGTCAGCGACTCGACCGCGATGTCGCCGGCGGTCACGATTGTTCCTTCGCCCAGCGCACGGTGTGACGCGTGGCCTGGTGGAACAGCTGATCGGCGAGGGCACCGACGATGCCCAGCGCAGCGAGACAGACGAACAACCGGTCGGGTTGGCTGAACAGGCGCGCCTGGTCGAGCCGGAAGCCGAGTCCCTCGGTGACACCGGATTGCTCGGATGCCACGATCAGGATGAGGGATGTCGCGATCCCCTGGCGCAGGCCGGTGAGCACCGATGGCAGGGCGCCCGGCAGGACGACGTTGGTGAACGTCAACAACTTTGACGAGCCCAGCGATGCCGCGACCCGCAGATAGTCGTCGCGCGTCGCGGCGATCCCGGCGTGCGTGTTGACCCAGACCGGGAAGAAGACGCCGAGGCTGGTGAGGAACAGTTTGGACTCTTCACCGATGCCGAACCACAGGATCGCCAACGGCACCAGCGCAATGGCCGGGATGGGCCGAACGATCTGGATGGTGGGTTCCAACAGGCCCCGGGCAATACGTGAGCGGCCGGTGAGGGTGCCCACCACGATGGCGATCAGCGATCCGACGACAAACCCTTGGAGAGCCCGTCGAAAGCTCGCGGCCGAGTCGGCGAACAGCGTTCCGTCGCTGTACATCTCACGCGCGGCGTGCACAACCTGTGCGGGCGCGGGCAAGAGCCGGGCGGAGAAGAGTTCGAACCGCACCGCGGCGTCCCAGCCGATGATGACGGCGACGAGGCTCAGGATCGGCAAAGCGGACAACAGCGCCACCCGGGCAAGCTCACCGCGGTCGCGTCGGCGTCGTTCGGCTCCGGCCGTACTGCTCGGTCGAACTGCTGTGGGCACGCCGCTCGAGCTGAGCGCGCCAGAACCGCGTGCGGGTGCCGATACCATCCATCTTCCCTTGCAGACCTGCGTAACGGCCGCAACGTAACACCGGTACAGAGGGGATCCGGCAGGCCAAGGGCGTCACCGCGTCGTCAGCTCCGCATCAAGATCACCACCCGAATCGCCGCAGACCTGCAGTAATTCGGCAACGGTCGCGCCGACGCGATGCGTTTCGATCCGTCTGATCCGATGGTTTGAGTTCCAGGCTTCTGCCCGGCACTGCGAACGGTCTAGTCGGTGAATACGATGCGCACAGACACCGGCGCGGTTCCGTAGGACGCGATTTTCGGTCCGGCCGCGCCGGATTGCCGCACCCGGGCACGCACATCGTCGTCCGGAACGAACGTCGCGATGCCGGCACGCCAGCGATCTCCTTGCTGGATGCGAACATTCGGGTTGGCCTCGATGTTGGCGCCCCAGCCAGACAACGTACCGTGACCGCAGATGACCCAGGCCCCGGTTTCATCGAAGATCGGCGAAACCGGTACCCGTCGCAGCTGCCCAGTTTTGCGGCCGAGGGTCTCCAATTCGCTTACCTGCGTTGGGCGGACGGCGCCGAGTCGAGCCAGACCCCGCACCGTCGGATTGAGCAGGTAACGCCCGATTGCGCGGAACACCCGGAACTGTCGTTGTTCGGCGCGAGTATGCGCTGTCCCCACGAAACATCCTCCTTTCCGGCCATGGCGTTGAACCCGATACGCTGAATATACCGATCGGTCTACTTGTCGGCAAGAGTTTCACAAACCCGGCATGAACTCGGCAAGCGCCAGGATGCTCAGCACGACCAACGCGAGTCCGATCAATCCGCCGGCAGGAATCATGCTGCTGCACACCACGATCCAGACAGCGAGTCGCGGCCATTCGAAAGGCTGGTTGCCGACCACACCCCCGAGTCGGGTCCGCAACAGGTGGTACGACGCCCATACAGCCGCTCCCGCCGCCGCCATCGGACGGATCGTCGCCGCAGACGCCCGCGGTGAACGCCCGGCGTTCTCCACCCAGCGAGGGATTCTGGTGCCCGGACATGGCTGCCTGGCTCTCCCGATCCGGAGCGCCGACGACAGTCTCATCGCCGTCTTGGCAGCGTCGGCGCCCTCGCACCGCGTCGCGGACACCGATACGTTGATGGCGTTCCTCACGCCCCACGCCCGGGCGGTGTCGCTCGCCTGCACAACCGCAGGCTGAAGCCCGCCTTGCGGCAACTACGGTTTCGGCGTTGACGCGATCGGCAGCAGACTTTGCCGCGCGAATTGTTCGACCTGTTCATAGGTCTCCAATGGCGCCAGCACCGCAGGCGTGAGCAGGATCGAATGGGTGATGCGGACGAGGATTTCGGCTCGTGCGAGCAGCTCGGGTTCCGGGACTGCCGCCACGTCAGGGCCACGGAGCACTTCGGCGGTCGCCGCGACGGCGCCGGCCAGCAGCGGTGAGGCTTCGAGGGTCAGTCGAGGCAGCACGGTGTCGGGCTCGATGTCGAGAAGCCGGTTCCAGACCGCGTTCGTGCGCACCGTCTCGATCGTCGTGGCAAAACTGTGGACCACGCGATCCGCGAAATTGTCCGTACGCGCCGCCGCGGCGCGCACCGCTTCGAACAGCTTCTGGGATTCGCGGATGAGCACCGCCGAGACGATCTCGTTCTTCCCTCCGACCCGTCGATAGATCGTGACGCGGCCGAGCCCCGCGCGTTGAGCAATTTCATCGACGGTCGCCCGCCGGATCCCGATCTTGGCGAAGACGTCCAACGCGGCGTCGAGGATCTCTTCGACACCCTCATCACGGGCCGTGTCGAGCGCGAACAGATCGGTATGCACGCACCTGACCATAGTCGACGCTGCAACATTGAAACAATTGTATGTATTGTGTTTCACTGTAGCACGAAGGACTCAGAGCCGAGGAAGGCGTGTGATGGCGAGCAAAAAACCGGGACGAGTGGTGCGCGAGTACAACGACGAGGCGCTGGCGATCAACGCCCGCCACGTCCACTTCGATTGGTCCGGCGTCCCGTTGGAATACATCCCTGGCGAGGCCTATGCCACCCATTTCTGGAACGTCATGCACCTGGTCTTGCCAGAAGGTGAGCGGGCCATGGCCGACGTCTTCAGTCAGGCATTGCCGTACATCGACGACGAGCGCCTCAAAGAGGAAGTCATCGGATTCGTTGGACAGGAGGCGACGCACGCGGCGTCGCACGAGGGCTTCCGCAACTACCTGCGCGCACACGGTGTCGACGTCGGTGTGGTCCTGCGGCGCATCGAGTTCGCGGTAGAGAAGATTTTCGGCGACCACGGGATCACCGGTCCCGCGCGCAAGGCGTGGCTGAGCGAGCGCCTCGGGGTCTACGCAGCGGCAGAGCATTTCACCGCCGTCATCGGCGAATGGCTGTTGGACAACGAGGCCTTCGATCGCGCCGGCATCGACCCGACGATGCTCGACTTGCTGCGATGGCACGGCGCTGAAGAACTCGAACATCGCAATGTCGCGTTCGATGCCTACCAGTACGTCGACGGTGGCTATGCCCGCCGTGCGCGCACGGCCCTCATCGCATGTTCGGGCCTTGCGCTGCTCTGGTTTTCGACGGCATCGCATCTGTACCGCAACGACGCGACGGTGCAGCGTCGTCGTCCGTGGCCCTTCGAGTACATCCGCGCCGCCCATCATGGATTGGTGCCGGGGGTGTCTTTCCTTTTCTCGCAGATGTACTTCTACCTACGACCGGGTTTTCACCCGTCGACGATGGGCGACATCAGCAAGGCAGTGCGGTACCTGGCGGTATCGCCCGCGGCGCAGGCGGCACACGCATGAACGAACTACTCGACCAACCCACATCTGTCGATGACCCGACGCCAGCGCTCAGGGCCATGGGGCAGTTGGCCCGCGGCTATTCGCGGTTGTTCACCGAGAGCCGGATCGCGGACCGCTTGTCACCGGGCCGTCCGGTACGCCGGGCCGGATACGACGCGCGCCTCGAAGTTGTTGCGGCGGAACGCGTAGCCGACGACGTCGTCAGCCTGACCTTGAGCCGGGCCGACCGTTCACCGCTCCCGCGCTGGACGCCGGGCGCGCACATCGACGTGTTCACCCCGGCCGGCCGGCAACGGCACTACTCGCTGGTCGGTGACCAATTCGACCCCCTCCACTATCGAATCGCCGTGCGGCGGATCCCCGACGGCTCGGGTTCGGCCGAGCTGCACCGCGTCCGGGTCGGCGATACGCTGCGTATCCGGGGTCCCCGCAACGCGTTCAGCATGGCCCCCGCTGACGAGTACGTGTTCATCGCCGGTGGGATCGGCATCACGCCGATCCTGCCGATGGTGCGTGCGGCGGCATCCGGCCCGGCCCCCTGGCGCCTGGTGTACACCGGGCGTTCGCGCGCATCGATGCCCTTCATCGACGAGCTCACCGAACTCGGGCACGACCGGGTGCTCATCCGGCCCGACGACCATTACGGCACACCGGATCTGGCCGAATTGTGTACGGCCGCTTCATCCCGCGCGGCGTTCTATGTGTGTGGCCCTCCCGCCATGATCGAACGGGCTCGCGATGTCGCCGCCGCGACTGCGCCGGGCCGTACCGCAGAATTCCACAGCGAACGTTTCACCGCCGCACCGATCGTCGACGGCAGAGCGTTCACTGTGCAGCTGACCGAATCGGGGCTCACTGTCGACGTCGCAGCCGATGAGTCGGCCCTCGCTGCGATCCGCCGGGTCAAACCGGACGTGCAGTATTCGTGCCAGCAGGGTTTCTGTGGCGCTTGTCGCGTGCGACTGGTGGACGGCGTTGTCGAGCACCGAGATCGGGTGCTGACGCCCGACCAGCACGACGACTCGATGATGATCTGCGTTTCCCGCGCCCAGGGTGACTCGATCTCCGTCGCGCTCTAGCCAGCCACCGGCACTCACCAAGGACACACCCATGACCAAACCCACTCCCACACATGTCCATACCGCGATCATCGGTGCCGGCTTCGGCGGGATCGGCGCGGCGATGCGACTCAAGGATTCCGGCGACAACGACTTCCTCGTATTCGAGCGGGCCAGCGACATCGGCGGAACATGGCAGGCGAACACCTATCCGGGAGCGCAGTGCGACATCCCGTCGGTGCTGTACTCGTACTCGTTTGCCCCGAACCCCGATTGGACGCGCCTGTATCCGCTGCAGCGAGAACTAAAGGCCTACATCGAAAGATGTGTCGATGACAGCGGCATCCGGTCGCGCATTCGGCTGGGGCACGACGTCACCGACGCCTCATGGGACGACCTGGCCCAGGTGTGGCAGATCATCGCAGGTGGCCAACATTTCACCGCCACCGTCGTGGTCCTCGCCACCGGACCATTCAGTGAGCCGTCGATCCCGAATCTTCCGGGCCTCGAAGACTTCTCGGGTCCGGCCTTTCACTCGGCGGGGTGGCGTCATGACGTCGACCTGCGCGGAAAGGCGGTCGGTGTCATCGGCACCGGCGCTTCGGCCGTGCAGTTCATCCCCCGGATTCAGCCTGACGCCGCCGAACTGGTTGTGTTTCAACGAACTCCGACGTGGATCTTGCCCCATCCGGACCGCCCGGTCGGGCCCGCGGTGCGTTCGGTGTTCCGCACGGCCCCGCTCGTCCAGCGCGCAGCCCGTTCGGCGGTCAGCCTCGTCCAGGAAGCGATGGTGCCTGGCCTGGTCCATCTCCCGGCGCTGCTCCAGCCGATGGCGGCCGTCGGCACGTGGCATCTCCGCAGGCAGGTCCGCGACGAGAACCTGCGGGAAAAGCTGACACCGCGGTATGCGTTCGGATGCAAACGACCGACGTTCTCCAACACGTATTACCCCGCGCTGGCCGCGGACAACACCGTCGTGGAAACCACCGCGATCCGGCGGGTCACCAGAGACGGGATCGAAACCGCCGACGGGCACCACCATCGCCTCGACGCCATCGTTTTCGGAACCGGGTTCAAACTGGCCCATAACGAAGGATTCACCCGAATCCACGGCCGAGATGGCCGCAGCCTCGCGGAGGTGTGGGCCGGCGGAGAGATGAAGGCGCACTTGGGCACCGTCATTCCGGGCTTTCCGAATCTGTTCATGATCCTCGGCCCGAACTCGGTGGTGTACACGTCGCAGATCGTGACGATCGAGGCGCAGCTCGACTTCGTACTCGACGCCATCGCGCAGATGCAGCGCCGTCAGATCCGCAGTATCGAGGTTTCGAACGACACTCTCGACAATTTTGTCGCGCACGTCGACCGGCGTCTTGCGCACTCGGTGTGGAACTCCGGTGGTTGTCACAGCTACTACTTGAGTCCGTCTGGCCGCAACTTCACCTTCTGGCCTGGCTTCGTCTTCACATTCCGACGCCAGATGCGCCGAATTCGCCTCGCGGAGTTCGATATCCGTTACGCGACAGTGCCGCCCGAATCCGCCCACGCCGAGTTGCTGGTCGGACGATGACCGCACGTGCAGCGATGCCTCTTGCTGGTGCAGTGGTTTTCATCACCGGCGCGGCACAGGGCATCGGGTTCGAAGCGGCCTCCCGTTTCGTGGCGGCCGGATCGCGAGTGGTCCTCGTCGACGTCGACGAAGAGAAACTCGGGAAAGCACAGGAACAGCTGGGGATCGACACCATCGGCATCGTCGCCGATGTGCGCGATGCCGCCGCGTTGACCGCCGCGGCCGACCAGGCGGTGCACACCTGGGGACGCATCGATGTGGTGGTCGCCAACGCCGGCGTCACACCGCCGCCGGCAACCCTGCGCACCATCGAACCCGATGCGTTCCAACGGGTTATCGACATCAATCTGCTCGGCGCGGTGCATACCGTGCGCGCGACCACCGAGCACATCATCTCCAGTAGCGGACACATTCAGCTGGTCGGGTCATGCGCCGCGTTCGCACCGGGCATGGGCGGTGCGGCGTACATGATCAGCAAAGCCGGTGTCGAACAGCTCGGGCGAGCGTTGCGGATCGAGCTCGCGACCCACCAGGTGACGGTCGGAATCTCCTACTTCGGAATCGTCGACACGGCGCTGGCCCGCACCACACTCGATGACGATCCGATGGGCCAACGCATCGGCGAACTGTTGCCCTGGCCGTTGAACAAGCGCATCGACGCCGGCCACGCCGCCGCCAGCATTGTCGACGCAGTCGGCCGGCGCAGAGCCAGCAGCACCGTGCCGCGCGCATGGATCCCCTACGCCTGGCTTCGCGGTGTCATCAACCTGATCCTCGATCAGCAACTCGCGGCCAACCAGACGGTAGCCGCCATCATCCGGCAACTGGAGCGATAACACGCTGTCTCGCAACAGAAGCCAGATTATCAACCCGCACCAGCCGAAAGAACCGCCCTCCAGAAGAGAGATGAAACGATGGTCACCACCTCCGACGTGCACGGCCTGATCGCGACCGCCACGACATTCGCCCGGCGCGGCCTATCCGTGGCGGGGCGAGCCGACATCCCCGTGCGGGAGGTGCCGTCGTGCGAGCAGGCCGGCGGGCCGCCGCACGCGCCATCGCGGCCGGCCGATACCGGCGTCGCGACACAGAATGATTCGTCGCAGTCGAAGGAATCGTTGCGCACCAAAATGGCCGAGTTGTTGGACCGCTCACTGGACCAGAGCACGGGCGAGACGCGGCTGGAGCTCTACGACCGCATCGTCGACCAGCTTGTTGCCGACGAGGCGAGGATTCTCCGTGCACTTTCGGACGGCACCACCTCTCCCCTGGTCAACGTCTATGCGCAGTCTCGGCGGTGGTCCTTGCCTCGAGCCGTCCTTACCAACACCTCGCTGATCGGCCGCACCGCGGGCGCGACGCTGCCGACCATGGTGCCGATCTACGTCGCGAACCTGTTGCGGCTCGGTCTGGTTGAAATCGGACCCCACGCAGACGGATCCGAGCCCGGCTACGAGGTGCTCATGGCCGAACCAAGCGTCAGGCGCGCCGTCGCCGATGCGCAGAAGGCGCGGCAGTCCACTCGAGTGGAACGGCTCAGTCTGCGCCTGTCCGACCTGGGACGCGAGCTGTGGACGACAACGACGTGCGGCAGGTCCCGGTAAGGCACAAATTCTCGAACTACCTGGGCCACAATGCGTTCCGCCACAGGGCTGACACCGCATCGGTAGTGCGATCGAGGTGGCCGGATTGCGCACCGACACCCGCGGGTGCGCTGCCGACGACCGTCGCGGTGGTCAGGACACGCACCAGAGCGGGGAGGTCGGTCGAGATCGGTTGGGCGCCTTGATAGACCTCGGCCGACACAATCTCCACGATGCGGCGAGTGATCGCGTCCTCCACGGCCGCGACGATCTCGGCGATCTCCGGTTCGTAGCCTGCTGATGCGCGACACGAGGCCCACACCGGGTCGTCGGCAGCCAGGGCGGCACGGATACCGGCGATGACACGTGCGATCAATGCCGGAGTGGACTCCCCCGGTGTCCGCAACGCGAACGACTGATCGAGCATCGCGGCAGTGGTGCGTCCATGCAACAGTTCCGCCAAGGCGGAGTACTTGGATTCGAAATAGAAATAGAACGCGGTTCGCGTGACACCGGCCTGCCGAGTGATCGCCTGTACTGAAACCTCCGTAATCGGGTTTCGATCCAACAATTCGCGTAGCGCTGTCAAAATTGCCGTACGGGCGTGATCACCACGATTGGTGATCGTCGTTCGATCACGACCGGTAGCGCTCGGACTGTCGGTGGCAGTCGGACTCGCCTGGCAGCACGTGCCGTTCGGTTGACGTCGGGTTGCCAACATCACGGCTCTCCTTCTGTCGGGCAAGGTATTTCACGAAACACAGCAGGCATCGGACGACGCGCGCGGGATCGCCCCATCTTTTGCGATTGAAACAATCATACGCAATATGTTCTACTGTTTCAGCCTGAGCCGTTGCGGCCGCACCCGGTCCGGACGCCGCACGGCACTGCTGTGAGAAGGGTTGTGATGAGCGAAAGTCTGTGCGCGCACTTCCAGCGGCGCGTTGCCGAGCTCGGTGACATCGCGGCGATTTGCCGCGCCGACGGCACGGTGGCGTTGACCTGGTCGGAGTACGGCAATCAAGTTCGACGGGTGGCAGCGGGTCTGGCCGCGCTGGGCGTGCGGCGGGGCGATGTGGTGGCGATGATGCTCACCAATCGCCCCGAGTTCCACGTTGTCGACGCCGCGGTGATGCATCTCGGTGCGATCGGCTTTTCGGTCTACAACACCAGCGCCGCGGCGCAGATCACGTACCTGTTCGACAACGCCCAGCCGGCAGTCGTGGTCAGTGAGGCGCAATATCTGGAGAAGGTGCTCGCTGCCTCATCGGGCACCGCTGTGCGCCAAGTCATCTCGGTCGACGAGCCGAACCACGGTGTGCTCACCCTCGATGAGTTAGTAGATGGTGGTGCTGAGGATTTCGACTTCGACGCCGCTTGGAAAGCCATTCAGCGCGACGACATCCTGACCCTCATTTACACCAGTGGGACCACAGGGCATCCCAAAGGTGTAGAGCTGACGCACGGCAACCTGCTGTACCAGCTGGAGGTGATCCCGAGTGTGGTCGGCAATCTCACTGGGGGTCGAGTGCTGTCCTATCTGCCGGATGCGCACCTGATCAATCGTTGGATCGGCCAATACGCGCCGATGTACTTCGGTATCACGGTCACCGACGTCGATGACCCGAAGATACTGATCGACATACTGGGCCGCGTGCATCCGACGTTCTTCGTCGCGGTACCGATGCTCTGGTACAAGATTCGGGCTCGTGTCGAGGCACTCATCGCGGTGCAGACTGGACCAGCAGGCGCGCTCGCGCGGTGGGCTCTGGCAGCCGGCAAGAAGAAGGCGGGAGCCACCCTGGTGGGAGGCCGGTTGGGACTACTCGACGAAGCAGCCGCCGCCGCGGCAGACGTGTTGGTGTTATCCAAGATTCGCGCACGCCTAGGAATGGACCAACTGAGCGCGGCCGTGTCGGGCGCTGCGCCCATCGATGTCTCCGTACTCGAGTTCATGCTTGCGATCGGTGTTCCCGTGTTGGAGGCATGGGGCATGTCGGAGACCTCCGCGGTCACGACCGTCAATCCCAGAGACCGGCTCAAGCTCGGCACGGTGGGTAGACCAATCCCCGGCACACAAATCAAACTGGCTACCGACGGCGAGATTCTGGTCCGCGGATGTGGGGTGATGCGCGGATACCACCGCGATCCCGGTCGCACCGCGGAAATCCTCGATGTCGACGGCTGGATCCACACGGGCGACATCGGCTCGCTCGATGCCGACGGGTATCTGCGTATCGTCGACCGTAAGAAGGAGTTGATCATCAACTCCGGCGGAAAGAACATGTCCCCCAGCAACATCGAGGGAGCACTGAAAGCGGCCAGCCCGCTGATCGGCGCTGTCGCTGCCATTGGTGACAACCGTCCGCACATCGCCGCGCTGATCACGCTCGACCCCGATGCGGCCGCTGACTTCGCCTCCCGGCATGGATTCGCCGGCGCCACCGTCGACGAGATGGTCGACCACGAGGCGACACAGCAGGCTGTGTCTGATGCGGTGGCGTCGGCGAATACCCGGCTATCCCGGGTAGAGCAGATTCGGAGCTGGAAAGTCCTGCCGCAGTACTGGATTCCCGGCGGGGATGAACTGACGCCGACGCTCAAGCTGCGCCGCGCACCCATCGCCGAAAAATACGCCGCAGAGATCGACGCGCTCTACACGCGTTGAAGGAGAGGAAAAAGACAGTGACCCCCGCATCGACAACCGAACTTGCCGACCTGTCCGGTTTGGCCCGCGACTTCTTCACCAAGGAAGTCGCTCCGCGTCACGAGGAATTCGCCGCTGCCGGAGAGCCCGACCGTGCGTTGTATCGCCGTGCCGGCGACCTCGGGTTGCTACTGATGTCGATCCCGGAGGAATTCGGCGGCGGTGGTGCAACTTTCGCACACGAGGCGGTTCTGTTCCGGGAGCAGGCCTATGCAGGCGATCTGTCCATGCAGTTGGGTGTCCACACGGGCATCGTCCCGCACTACCTGAACGCCTACGCCACCCCCGAGCAGAAGCTGCGCTGGCTGCCCAAACTCGCTGCCGGTGACTGGATCGGCGCGATTGCCATGACCGAGCCCGGTACCGGATCGGATCTGCAGGCCATTTCGACGCGAGCCGTTCGCGTGGGAGACGAGTACGTGATCTCCGGCGCCAAGACGTTCATTTCGAACGGCGCGACGTGCGACCTCATCATCATCGCGGCCAAGACCGATCCGCAGCAGGGTGCGGCCGGGTTGTCGCTGTTCGCTGCCGAAGTTCGCGACGACACTCCGGGATTCCAGCGCGGCCGCAAGCTGAAGAAGATCGGCCAGAAAGGGCAGGACACCACCGAACTGTTCTTCGATGAACTTCGCGTCCCCGCGGAGAACCTGCTCGGCGGCGTCGAAGGTCGCGGCTTCGTCCAGCTGATGCAGCAGTTGCCGCAGGAGCGCCTGATCGTGGGCGTCGCCGCGCTGGGCGCGGTCGAGGCCGCGTACGACCACACGCTGGCGTACGTCAAGGAGCGCCACGTGTTCGGGAAGCCGCTTTTCGCCCTGCAGAACACCCGTTTCGAACTGGCCGAGATCGCCACCGTGGTCGACGTCATGCGTACGTTCGTCGACGACGCGATCCAGCGTCACGTCCGCGGCGACCTCGACGTCAAACGAGCCGCGCAGGTCAAACTCTGGTGCTCCGACCAACAGACACAAATCGTCGACCGCTGCCTGCAGCTACATGGCGGCTATGGCTACATGGAGGAATACCCCATCTCCCGACTGTTCGTCGACAGTCGGATCTCACGGATCTATGCCGGCGCCAACGAAGTCATGAAGGACCTCATCGCGCGCCACCTCTAGCCGGGATGATTCGGCCGTCCTGAGCGAGCTGGGTGTGCAACCCTCTACCCGTGCGATCGGGTAGGTACGGCCAGGCAAGGAGCAGGTGATGGGTGGCCACACACCGATGGCGCCCGCACCTCAGCGCGGTGGCGCCGCACACGACATCCAATTCGGGGTGCTGGGCCCGCTGCAGGTGACCGTCGCGTCGAGGCCGATTCAGGTCGGGACGCCGAAACAGCGCGCGGTACTTGCCATGTTGGTCGCGAACGCCAACCGCGCCGTCAGTGCCGCTGACTTGATCACCGCAATTTGGGAAGACGAGCCACCCGCCGCCGCGCGCATCTCCGTGAGTGCGTACGTGTCGAATCTGCGCCGCATCCTCACCGAGGCAGGCATCGACGCCCATGCCGTCGTATCGACCGCACCCCACGGCTACCGACTCGAAATCACCCCCGAACAAAGCGATCTGGCCCGGTTTGCCACCGAACAGCAAGCCGGGATCAACGCCGCGGCCGCCGGACGCTTCGAAGCCGCCAGCACTCACCTCACGACGGCACTGCGTCAGTGGCGCGGCGCCGTCCTCGACGACCTGCGCGACTTCGCCTTCACAGAGGCGCTGAGCAACGCGTTAGCCGAGGACAAAATCGTTGCGCAGACCGCACGCGCCCACGCCGAGATCGCTTGTGGCCGAGCCCATACCGTCGTTCGTGAGCTCGAAACTCTGGTCGGCGAACATCCCTACCGCGAACCCCTCTGGGCACAACTGATCACGGCGTATTACCTCACCGACCGCCAATCCGATGCACTCGACACCTATCACCGGCTCAAGACAACGTTGTCCGATGACCTCGGAATCGACCCCGCGCCGGCGCTGCGCACCCTGTACGAGCAAATCCTGCGTCAGGAACCACTCGACGTACAGCGCAATGCCCAGGCCGCGGCCCAGACGATCATCGCCTTCGAACCCGCTGTGACGACCCTGATCGACCCTGTCACCGCGGCCCTGCGCGACGTGCACGATCGCCTTCATCGGCTCAAGGGTGCGGCCACCCGCATCGGGCGCAGCCCCGACAATGACCTTGTCGTGGCCGACGACAAGGTCAGCCGGCACCACGCCGTCATCAACAATGCCGGCTCCACCCACATCATCACCGACCTCGGATCTGCCAACGGAGTCCATGTCAACGGCGAGCGCATCCGCGCCACGGCTGAACTCCACGACGGCGACACCATTCGAGTCGGTGCACAGGTGTTCGTCTTCCAGACCTACCCGCCCGCCACGGGGCCGGACGGTGACAAGGCCTGACAAGGCCTGACAAGCCGATAGCCGGCACGACTCCGACGTGACGGTAGCGGCCAGCCCAAGCAGTGGTTGACGCATCGACAGATTAATGGATACAGTGTATCCACAACTGGTTGCGCCGCGCTGCCCCCGATTCACCTACGACGTGAGGGCGCAGTCTGTGACGAGACTCCCAGCCGCAGAATCGGAGACAACGGTGAGCCGAATATTGCTACGCGGTGCACAGGTCATCACCATGGCCCCGCATCGCCCCGACACCGAACGCATCGACATCCTCGTCGAGGACGATCGCATCGCGGCGATGGGCGACCACCTCGATCCGACCGGCGCCGACGTTGTCGACCTCAAGAACCACATCGTCATCCCCGGACTCGTCAACGCCCACCTGCACACGTGGCAGTCCGCACTACGGTTCGTCGGCGGTGACTGGTCGCTGCTGGAATACCTGGCCCACACTCACGGTCACGTCGCCCGCAGATACGGCCCCGACGACATGCACATCGGGACGCTGGCCGGCGCGTTGAACCAAATCAATTGCGGCACAACTACTGTGGGCGACTGGTGCCACAACTGCCTGACTCCGGAGCACGCCGATGCCGCCATCGACGCACTGAACGTTGCCGGCATCCGCGCGGTCTTCTTTCACGGCACACCCCACGGCGGCCCCACCAAACCCCATGACGTGTCCGAGGTCGACCGCCTCATCAACGGTCCCATCGCCCACAGCACGCTGCTTGCCGCGGGAATGGCGATCAAGGGTCCGCAATTGTCCGCTTCCGACGTGGTGATCGCGGACCTCCGGGCCGCCGTCGAACGCGGCGTGACCGCATCGATGCACCAGAGCGCCGGAACGCCCGGACCCGGCTGGAGCGCGGTCGGCGCTACCGGACTGTGGGGTCCACACGCCAACATCGTGCACGGCACCGGACTGACCGACGACTGGGTGAAGAAGCTCACCGACGCCGGAGTCACGTTCACGACCACGCCGGAAAACGAACTGGGTCAAGGACATTGCACGGCAATCACCGAACAACTCGTGCGTGCCGGCGGAGCGCCGTCGCTCGGCACCGACACCGAAACGGCCGTATCGGGTGAAGTCCTCACCGCTGCCCGCATCACCCTGGCCCGCCAACGAGGCCTGGCACACGAGCAGGAATTCCACCGCACCGGCATGGGCGCGGCCACCGCGGGGCTCACCAGCAAACAGGCGCTGTCGTGGGCAACCGTCCATGGCGCACGCGCCCTCGGCCTGGCCGACAAGGTCGGCCACCTCTCCCCCGGGATGCAAGCCGACATCGTCGTCATCGACGCCCGGGCACTGAACCTGTGGCCGGCCCATGACCCGGTCACCGCGGCGCTGCACGCCAGCATCGCCAACATCGAAGCGGTCATGGTCGCCGGGCGCTGGCGCAAGCGGCACCACACCTTGATCGAAACCGACATCGATGAAGTCAAGGACCGGCTACAGGAGTCGGGAGAACGGTTCGCCCACAAGATCCGCGCGACCGGCCCGCTTGCCCGAACCCGACGCCGCGTCGTCCGCACGATCGTGCGCCGACACCTTCGGCACCAAGCTCGCTCCGAGAGCTAGCAACGCGGCCCGACGACACGATCGAGAGTCACAAGCTCGACCGACCACTCAGAGTCGACTCGCAGCGAAACCGGCTGCCTGGTCGGCCATGCCGGTGCGGACATAGGCGGTGTGCGCGCCCCAGTCCTGGCCGTCAGAGCAGATCAAGTCGTCGGGCAGACAGAGGTCGAGGGTCTTGCCGGTATACGCCGTGCCGACGGTGGGCAACTGGGCATGCATGAGCGTGGCCGCGTAGGCGCTCCGGAGATTGCCGAACAGCACCACCGCGGCAACGTGGTCCGCGATCTGCGGGGGCATCCCCGCGGTGGCCATACTGATGACGCCCGCGCCTTGTGAGTAGCCGCCCAGCACCATCCGGGTTTTGGGGCAGGT
The DNA here is from genome assembly GCF_000686745.1 of Mycobacterium sp. UNC410CL29Cvi84. Taxonomy (NCBI): domain Bacteria; kingdom Bacillati; phylum Actinomycetota; class Actinomycetes; order Mycobacteriales; family Mycobacteriaceae; genus Mycobacterium; species Mycobacterium sp. UNC410CL29Cvi84. Next base: position 242,255 of record NZ_JMLM01000011.1, on the reverse strand, counting down.
CGTGACGACGGATTGAATGTGACCGCTCGCATCAGCGGATCCGGCGGGCATCCCGGTGTCGAAATCCCACGTGGCCGGGTAGTCGACGGCGTAGGCCTCGACCGAGCGTGTGCCCACGTGCGAGGCGAGCGAATCAACGAAAGCCTGTCCCACTTCGCCGAGCCCCGGCGGTTGTGTTGTCCCGCGGGCGAACACCACCTCGATATCCGGGCATTCGGCAGCGGAGGCGGACGGTGCGGGAATGTCGGCCACCGACAGTGCGCATGCCGCCGCGACCACGGCAATGGAGATGTAGCTCTTCAAAGGTCTCCCAATTCGTCTGTCCGTCGCCGAGACCGATTGGCGCGCGGATGGCCAATGGATACAGCGTATTTGTTAGCGGCCATCGCCGACTCCCGACAGGTGTGTCCGACGCCCCACCAGCGGACTGTTGACACCAACACTAATTACGGACACACTGTATCCATTATGAAAAACGGAGACTCGCAGCAGCCGCTGTACGAGACCGTGGACGGCGTAAGAGTTCACTACCAGCGCTCAGGCGACGGGCAGCCCCTGCTCCTGTTGCATGGCAGCACGTCCTCGCTCGAGCACTTCGATCGGGCGACGGACATCTTGGACAGGCACTTCGACGTGATCCGTCCCGACCTGCCCGGTTTCGGCCTCACCGGGGCACGGAACGACCGCGACTACCGGATCCGGACCTATGCAAGAACGGTCGCTGGATTCATGGCGCAGCTGGGTATCGATCGGTACGCGATTGCGGGTAATTCGTTGGGCGGCAACGTCGCCTGGAACCTTGCGTTGGACTACCCCGACCGGGTGCGAGCGCTGGTGCTGGTCAACGCAACCGGCTACCCCGAGAAGGCGTTGCCTCTTGGCATGCGGCTCGCGCGCAACCCCGCGGTGGCACAGCTGATGCGGAGGGCCATGCCGCGGCGCATGGTCGAAGGCGGCCTGCGACAGGCGGTGGGTCCGCAGTCCACCATCGTCGATGACGCGATGGTCGATCGCGTGTACCGGTTGTGGAACCACAACGGCAACCGCGGGGCATTCGTTGATTTCGTCAACACCGACCAACCCGACCGCACTTGCGAACTCGGCCGCATCCAGGTACCCACCCTCGTGCTGCGCAGCGCAAGCATCGACGGGCAACATTTCGCCCGCGACATCCCCCATGCCCGCCAGGCCGTCAACCCCGACACCGGTCACCTGTTGCCCGAAGAAGACCCCGACTGGTTCACCGAACAGGTCATCGGGTTCCTGTCGACCCTCCCAAGGAACTGACCATGAAGTACTTCACCGTGGCCTCCGAGGACCGCAAGCTCAACGCCGGAACCCGCACCGGGCTGCGCGGCAGCTTCATCAGACTCACCGACGGCGTCACCCACCACGAACTACGCGGACCCACCGACGGACCGCTGGTGGTCCTCGTGCCGGGGCTGACCATCCCCTTGTCCTATTGGGATACCTTCGCCGGAGAACTGCACGCCCGCGGTTTGCAGACATTGGCCTTCAGCGCCTACGGGCGCGGCTACTCCGACCGCGTAGCCACCGCCTACGACGAGGCCCTGTTCGGTCGTCAGTTGCAAGAATTACTTGCGGCTCTTGATATCCCGGAGCACGTGCACCTCGTGGGCACCTCGATGGGGGCCCTGGTCGCGCTGGGCCACGTCGTCAATCACCCCGCCGGCGTCGCGAGTCTGACGCTGGTAGGTCCTGCGGGATTGGGCGCCGACAACGCACGTGTACAACGACTGCTGCGCAACGATGTGATCGCCCGTATCGTCGCCCAGTTGTTCGGTCGGCGAATCCTTCTCGGGCATCTCGGGCACAACGTCGCCGACCCCGCCCTTACCGCGCCGCTGACCGCCATGATCGCCGATGCGTACCGCTACGAAGGCTCGATGTACGGGTTCTTCTCCACACTGCAGAACTTCCCGCTGTCGAACCGCACCGCACTGTTCCGTACCGCCGGCCGACGCGAGATCCCGACCTTGCTGATGTGGGGCGCCGACGATCACGTCACCCCCATCACCGGCTGGGATACCGCGCAGGAAACCCTGCGCCCCAAACAAACACACGTCCTGGACTGCGGCCACATGGCGCCCTACGAGCGGCCCATCGAAGCCGCTGATCATCTGGTGGCATTTCTCGCCGCCCAATCCGATCGGAGCACCACATGAAACAACAAACCGTCGATGTCCTGATCGTCGGCGCCGGCCCGGTAGGCAGCGCCCTTGCGATCGATCTGATCCGCCGCGGCGTGGCCGTGCGCATCATCGATAAAGCCACGCACAGTTTTGACGGCTCGCGCGCCAAGGGTGTGCAGCCACGCACTCTGGAAGTCTTCGACGACCTCGGTGTCCTCGACGATGTCGTCACCAGAGGATCGTCCTACCCGCTGATAGGATTCCACCTGGGGCCGTTCACGGTGCCGCTGCGCATGCTGCGTAGCCCGTACGCCGGCGACGACACCGTCCCGTACCCGCATACCTTGCTGAGCCCACAATTCAGCACCGACCGAGCCCTGCACGATCGCTTGCGGACTCTCGGCGTCGACATCGACTACGGCCACGAATTGACCACCGTCACCGAAACATCCGACGGCGTGACCGCTTCGATCACGACGCCGTCAGGCACCGAAACGCTCACCGCCCGCTACCTGGTGGGCGCCGACGGCGGTGCAAGCGCGGTACGCAAGATCGCCGGAATCGAATTCCTCGGCTCCACCGACGAGGCCGACCGGATGTTCATCTTCGATGCCGACGTCAGTGGAGGTCTTTCCCGGAACCGCTGGCATGTCTGGCCGGGACGCTTCCCCAATCTCAGCCAATTCACCGGCGCCTGCCCGCTGCCCCACGGTGACCAGTTCCAATGGATGATCAAATTGGAGCCCAACGAAGCACCGCCGGTAGGCGAGGACGCGACTACCGCGTTCGTGCGCGCTCGCACCGGCAACAAACGCCTTGCGGTGCACAGCATCACGTGGACGTCGGTGTTCCGACCGAACATCCGGCTTGCCGAAAACTACCGCCGCGGAAGGATTTTCCTGGCCGGTGACGCCGCCCACGTTCATCCCCCCACTGGCGCCCAGGGCCTCAACACCGGTGTCCAGGACGCGTACAACCTGGGCTGGAAGCTCGCGCAGGTACTCGCCGGAGCTGATGCACAGCTGCTCGATACCTACGAAGCCGAACGCCAACCGATCGCGTCGGCAGTGCTGGGTCTGGCCACGAAAAAGTACGACGGCATGACGAAACTCGACCCCTCGAGCCTGACCCGGGGCAAGGACGAACAACAGATCGCCCTGAGCTACCGCTGCGGCCCGCTGGCACCGTCGACTGCTCAACACACCGCTACGCTGCACGTCGGCGACCGCGCCCCCGACGCGTCCCTGCATGATGACAAAGGCGCATCGGTCAGGTTGTTCGATCTCTATCGCGGGCCGCATTTCACCGCGCTGGCCGTTGGGGCCGAGGCGGCCGGCGAACTCGCAGAACTTGCCTGGCCGGACCGTGGCGCCCCACTGCGACGCATCACCGTCGACGCGCCTTCCCGACTCGACGACAACACCCAGAATCTGCGTGACACCGCCGGAAAGCTGCGCAAGGCATACGGAATCAACAGTGACACACTGATTCTCATCCGGCCCGATGGCTACATCGCCAGCATCGCGACCCGTGACGGCAGCGCTGCCGTCACGGCCGCCGCGGTCACCGCGCTTGCTCCCCCGGCCCACAAACCCACCATCAGGCGAACCATGCGCTGACCACGGAAGCGCAGCGTCTGGGGTGGATACCGACCCGGTGTGATAGTCGGTTCGCGCGGGATATGGTCTGGGCCTGTGAGGTCCCGTTTTGCCATTGTGTGGCTCGTTGGTGCCGTCGTCGTGCTCGTGGCGGCGTTCAGGGTTGCCCCTGCCACGGTGGCCGGTGGCGGGTACGGCGGCTTCGATGACGCGGCGCCTTTGACCCACGCACTGGGTGTCAACCTGGTCGCATACTGGAACAGCGGTAACGGGGCCCTGACTCCCGGGATGGCTGACCTCGTTGACTATTGGCGCCGCTGGCACCTCGTCAAGGTCCTGATTTCGGTATCGTTGACTTGTGTTCTCGCGCTGCTTGCGACGGTGTTGTGGCAGCGCTTTCTTCGCGCTGGTACCAGCCGTTCGGCGGTGGGTTGCATAGTCACCGCTGCGGTGGTCACCGTGCTGGCACTGTTCGGGGTCGCCGTGTTGGTGGCGAACGTGCAGTCGACGGTGGAGCCGCTGTCGGCGTTGCTCGGGTTGCTCCCCGTGGATCCGCCACGTGGAGAGCTCGAGCACACGTTGGGCCAGATTCGGCAGGGTCTTGCCGACCCGGGCAGCCCTGAGGGTGACAGGCCTGCTCTGGCGGTGATGGTGGGTAGCTATGCCCGATATCTCTGGACGCTGGTCCTAGCCGGCTCTGTCGTCGCTGCAGTGATGGCCGGCGCGGGCGTGTTCGCATGGAGGGCGTTCGTCAGCATCGACAGGGCAGATCTCAGGCGCAAGTTCACTGCCCTTGGCTTCGGTATCGCCGCTGTTGTCGTTGTCGCCGCAGTCCTTGTGGTCGTCGCAGCCAGTGTGGATTCGGCCTTGGAGCCTGCCAGTGCCCTTCTGGATTTCATCAACGGCGGCTAGGGCCGCGCAGCGCCGGGGACCGGTGCAGATCCTGGTCCAGCAGAGAAGGATTCGCTGCTCGCGAGCTGCCTCTAGGCCGCGAAGCCGGCAAGGTAGGCGGTGGCGATGGCCAAGGTCACCACCGCCGGAAGCAGTTTCACCAGAGGGTCGCGCGCCCTGAAATGAAAGTACACGGCGCCGAAGAGCAAGAGCACCATGCCCGATGCGGCGAAAAACCCACATACGGGCCAACGGAACCCAGCGGCGATGCCCACTGCGGCCGCGAGCAGTGCGACACCGGTCAAGCGATAGCGCGACCAAGGGATGCCGAAATGCTGTGCAGCATCCCGCATCGGCGGCGCACCGGCCAGGGTTGGCACAGCGGAGCCGGCGCACACCACGGCGAAGGTGACAGCCACGATGGTCCGGACCAGTTCGACATTCATACCTATTCCATTCACCTCGAGGCAGCGGCGCTGCCCAATTGTCGGTCGCCCGATGGCTTCCCCACGGCTTGCTCACCCGACAGCGGAATCTTCAGTGCGTAGCGCGCCGGCTTTCCGTGATACTCATCAACAGGCACAGGCATGCAAGAGCGGCGACCGCCGCAGCGAAACACATTCCGGCGGTGCGCAAGCCCCATACGTGCGCGGCGAAGCCCTCGCCTATCACTGGTATCGAGATCGCAACGTAGGCCACAACGAAATATGTCGAGCTGACCCCGGCTCGCTGTTCAGGTAGAGCCTCTGCGGTAACCATTGCCAATCCCCTGCTGAAGCTGATGCCCTGGCCTGCGCCGCACATCAGCGCCGCGGCAATGAGGGCCATCACGGACGAAAATTGCAGGGCCAGAGCGAGAATCAGCATGCCCAGGACCAGGGCGGCGCAACCGAACATGATCGCGCGCTGCGGCGCTGCTCGAGCCGTGGCAATCTGGGCCAGAGCCGAAGCGCTGTAGATCGACGCGACGATCAGCCCGGCGACCGCGTGATTGGTGACACCGATCAGGCTCGTGAGGAATGTTGGAGCGACGGCGGTGAACAACCCCATCACGGCGAAACCGCAAAACCCCGCGGCCGCCGAAATGGCAAACACGCGTCGCAGCCGTGGGGGCACGGAAGGCGGCTGGAATCTGAGTTGACCAGTACGCGTGGAGGTTTCCGGCACCACCAGCACCGCCAGTCCAGCCAGCAGTGCGAAGGCAATGTGAACGACGAAAGTCAGATGCAATGGCGCGGGTGCATATTCGACCAGAATGCCGGACAGTACCGGCCCGACTCCCAAGCCGCCGATGTTTGCGATAGTCGCAATCGCTGAACTGTGGGAACGCCAGCGTGATGGTGCGGCTTCGATGATCGCGGCCGTCGCGGCGCCAGTGAACAATCCGGCGGACAATCCCGACAACGCGCGACCGACCAGGAGCAGCGGCACGGTATCAGCGTCAAGAAACACTCCCGCACTGACAATGGCTGCAGCAACTCCGGCGATCAACACCGGCCTACGCCCGATGACATCGGACCAACGACCAAAAGCCAGCAGCGCGAACAGAACACCGCCCGCGTACACGGCATAGACAACGGTGGTCGTCAACACCGAAAAATGAATCTGCTGGGCGTAGAGCGAGTACATCGGCGTCGGCAGGGTCGTGCCGGCCATGATCGCCGCGAAAGCGTAAGCCAACAGGAACGCCGGAACTGCTCGGCGGGAACCGGTTTCGCGGTCCGGCGGTGCGGCGGGTGCGCGACCCGCTAATTTTGGCAACACAGTTACCATTATTACAGGACCAAGGGGCGCCGCCACAACCCTCCAGCACGTCCGCCACATTCACGGCGGATTCGGGCCCGGCAGACAGGGCCGCCGCGAGCCTATTCGGATCAGCGAATCTGGGTGCAGTAGCGCGATAGAGCCCGCCGGGGCTCCGCGTGGCTTACTCCGGCTTCTTGCGGCTTCGGACTGCCTTGCCGCCGCGCGCGTGGCGATCGCGGCCGTCGTACAGGTCCGTCACGCCGGAAATGATCATCCGCAAGCCGAATTCGAACTCGTCGTGCAGTGGAATCGGCAGCACATCGGCGACCGCATACGTCGAGGGAAACGACTCCGGGTCCAGATAGTGGAAGTGCGCCGACAGGTCCGCAGATTCCTGCGCGTTGGAGGCGTCGTCTCCTCGCAGCTGCACCGCGAAACCCAAGACGTATCGCGCGACCGTCGCATGCGTTTTGGCCGCCAATTCTGGCGTAAAGCCACTCGCGAGCAATCGCGACAACACCCGTTCGCGATGCAACATCGCGTTCGGCCCTATCGGCACATGGTCGGCCAGCAGGGGTGCGACGTTCTTGTGCCGACTGAGCGCGTCGAACATGGCGTGCGCGCCGGCGGCGCAGTCTTCCTGCCACGTCCGACCACCAGAATCATCCGGCGGGTATTCGATCTCACCGAGAACGCGATCAATGACATGCGCGATCAACTCGGCCCGGTTCGAGACGTGTCGATACAGGGTCGCGGTTCCCGAGTCGAGCCGCTGAGCCAAGACGCGCATCGACAACGCGTCGGCGCCCTCGTCGTCGACGATTTGCAGTGCGGTCGCGACGATCCGATCAAACGGAACTTTGGGGCGGCCGGGCGAGCGGACTGCGGGAGTTGCCGCCGCGTCGACGGGCGTGCGCGATGTTCGTGCCATACAGGCAGTATGACCGTACTTGACAGCGCACCCCAATAATGGAAACACTGTGGCCACTACCGTGTCAGCCTGCGAGGGCCAATCAGGATGGGTGCAATGCCATGCCCGATCATCATTTTCACCCCGACCTCGGCAGGGTTGCCGCGTTCACCCCTCGGCCCGCGACCCGGATCAACGCCTCCGGCGGTCGATGGGTCGCCCGGGTTGCATCCCTGAGCGCCGGAATCGAACTGGCCTATGGGACCGACTCGCACACACGTCATGGCAGCCTTGATCCGCGCCCAGCCTCAGCCGCCGTACTGCGGCTTCAGCTGACCAGCCAACGAGGCCAGCGGGACGTTGGCGACGACAGTGCCCCCATCCATGGACCAACTGAAACGGTCTCGTGGACTTGGGCTTTCGCGGGACATCGGCTGGTCCGGCATGTAGAGACGCAGTGAATCACCGGTGAGCGCGAAGGCGCGGTAGTTGCCCGAGTACCCGGGGCCGTCTCCGTCGGGCTGGAACTCCTCCACCGTGAACGGATAGGTGCCGGGGGCGTGCGGCGGCGCGGCGGCGTCGAGTACCGGCGGCAGGACCGGCGCGGCCGCGGCCGAAACCGCCTGGTTCGCATTGACTCCCGGCCGGAACAGATCGGGAAGGTACAGCCGGCGGCCGCTGTTCATGTCGAAGAGAAAAGATCGGTAGGCATTGTTGGACTGGATACCGAAGGGCTCGAACGTCTCGTGCACCACCACCGATTGCAGACCGCCGGGACCCGGAATGATCTCGTAGTCGGCACGCGCACTGCTGTCACGAGGCGTGGTGTTACCGGTAGCACGCCAGCCGTTGAACAGTCGGGTGTAGTAGTCGCGCAACACAGGCCCGGCGGTCGGGTTGTCGATCAGTTCGGCCGGAACCCGCAGCGTCAGAAGCATTTCCGCTTCCCGCTGGGATTTGACGACGGCGGTGCACGCATTGCCGTCCCAGACTGCGCCGAGCCCGGAGCAGAAACTGTCGATCGCCGCCTCGGCGGCGGGCGCACCGGTCAAAGACGTCGTAGCAACCACTGTTGCACCCAAGGCAGCCAGGGCCGCCCGGACTCTACTTGCCACGTTTACCGTCCGCTCCGGCAAGCAGCACGTCGGCCGCCAGCCATCTGTCGCCGACCTTGCGCATCGTCATCGACACGCTGACGTAGTCGGTCCGCTTCTCTTTCGCGCCGGCACTGGTGACGTCCTGCTTCACCGACAGCAGCACGTCGACGTCGTCGCCCCGCACGTCCTTGACTGCCGCGTCCTCGACCACACCCGTCGTGCTGACCTTGTTGTCGATCAACATCTTTCGCATGGTCGCCGCGGCCTTGCTGTAAGCGTCCTTGAACTCGCCCGTCGCCCCACCCAGCACATCGGCGAAGTTCTTGTCGATCGTGTTCTGGTCGGTGGTGGTCAACGTGACGGCGTATGCGCGCGCTGCTGTGAGCGCTTCTGCCGCCTCGGCGTCTCGTTGATGCTGGGTGTATACCAGTGCCCACGCGGTGCCCGCCGCGGCCGACAGCGCGATGATCACGACGGCCACGGCCCAGCAGAGGCTGCGCCGGATGGTATACGTCTTCGGGGCCTTGGGCTCGGCGGCATCCGGCGGCGTGGATGGGTCGGCCTCGAGGGCCTCGTCGACGTCGGTGACCTCGGTCTCCTTGTGGGTCACAGGATTTCGACCCTGCTGGCCAGCCAGCGGTCGCCGACCTTCTCCATGGTCATGTCGATGCGGTTGCGGTCGATGCGTGGGCTCGGGTTGTTGGCGTTGGTGATCGACTGGTCGACGAACAGCAGCACCTCGACTTTGTCGGGCGTTGCCGACTTGACCGCCGCCGCGACCACGATGCCCGTGCCGGAGGCCTTGTTGTCGATCAGCACCTGCCGCAGCTGTGTGGCGCCCTGGCTGTAGGCGTCCTTGAACTCACCGGTGGAACCGTCGAGCGACTTGCGGTAGTTCTCGTCGATGTTCTTGGCGTCCAACGTCGTCAGCACCACGGCGTAGTCCTTGGCTGCCTGCAGTGCCGCGTCACTCGCGGCGTTGACGCGGTACTGCTCGTACTGCCGCCAGCCCAGGAAGCCCAGTGCTGCCACCAGAATCGTGAACAGCAACGCGCACACCACTGCGGCCAGACCGACCCGCCGCTTCGATGCCGCGGCAGGTTCCGCGCTCTCCACGGCCGAATTCGTCTCCGTCACATCGGCGGCATCGGACTCGACCGACGGTTCGGCCGCTTCGCTTTCGGTGTCGTGCACCTGATCGAACACGTCGGTACTTGCAGTTCGTTTACTCATCACTTCTCGCGTGTCTCGTGGACCGTCAATTCGGCGTCGGATACGGGTACGCCGCACCGCCGTATGGGGTGTCGATCGTGTAGCCCGGGTAGTGCGGCGTCTTGTCGGTCACCGCGTGGGGGTCATATCCCGGCGGCGGACCGGCGGTGTCGTCACCCGGCGGCCGTGGCGCGTTGCGGGCGCCGCGAACCAACAGCGATGGATCCTGATCCTCACAGTAGGTGTACTTGTACGGCTCGGGGAAACTCGCGTCCGACGGGGCGTGCCGCGGCAGGTTGTAGTCGCACCGGTACTTCGGGTAGATGTCACCGATCGCCCAGACGCCGCCATCGTGAACGACCGAGGCGAACCGATCGATGAACGGGTCCCGGTCGGGCCGCCAGATGTACTCCAGGCCCGGAATGCGTTGGTAGATCACCTGCGACGTCGTGGTCAGGTTGCCGAGGATCTGCACCACGTTCTGCCGGTTGTCGGCGATCAGGTTGTCCAGCGTCGCCAGCTGTGACTCTCCGCGCTCGACGAGGGTGCGGAAACCGCCGTCCATCTTGTTCACGCCGTCGAGCACTTTGGTCAGGTCGTTGGTCGTGGCCGCCAGGCCCGGACGGACATCGGCGACGGTGCTGAACACGACGCGGGTGGTGCGAATCATGCTCACGGTCTCCGGCAGCACCGAATCCACGGTGTTGGCCAACAAGCTCGCGCCGTCCAGGATCGCGGCCAGCTTGCGCGGGCCGTCCTTCGTGACGTGCAACTCGTTGAACATCTTGCCGAGCTTCTCGGCATCGAGCTGCGCCAGCGCGCCGCGGCTGTGGTCGATGATGTGCGGCAGGGTCACCGGGATGCTGGCCTGCTTGCCCGAAATGACCGCACCGTCGGTGAGATACGGTCCGCCGCCGTGCTCCGGCCGGAAGTCGAGGTACTGCTCCCCCGCCGCCGACAGGCCGGAGACCCGCACCGGGCTGTCGGTCGGGATGTGGGCCGATGAGTCCACCGAGGCGACCGCCTCGACGCCGTTCTTGGTCAGGTTGACCGCCGCGACGTGACCGATCGGGATGCCGCGCAACGTGACGTCCTGATTGGCCAGCAGGCCACCGGATTCGGGCAGCATGATCCGGATGGCGATGGTCCGGTGGAACGGGTTGAACCGCAGGCCGTCGATGGCGATGTAGCCGAATGCGATCACCGCGGTGAGCAGCAGGCCGAACAGGGCCAGCACGACCTTGCGGCTCGCCACCGCTTTGACGATCCGAATGATAAACGCCACCAGGCTGTTCAGCGCGTTCATCGGGTGCGGTCCGATCCGTAGATGCGGCCGAGCAGCATGTTCCACTCGTAACGCAGGCTGCCGATCATCAGGTGCCAGTCGGTGCCGTCGGGTCCGTGGATGCCGGGGTCGCCCGCGTAGTTCTTGTCGGGCAGCGCACCGATCGCAATTTTCGAGATCTCCGCCTCCACGTGCACCGCGGTGGAAGTGGTGGCCTTGACCAGGATGCCGATCAGCCGGTTGAAGGCGGTCAGCGAGATGTTCGGGTCCATGGCGATCTCGTTGAACACCGCCGACAGCTTGTTCACGTCGGCCGCGACGCTGCGGGTGTCGGTGCCCTGCATCGACGGGAACTTGGACAGCTGCCGCGTGATCCGGCCGACGTTGTCGACCACGTCCATGATCCGAGTGGTGTTGTCGGAGATGACCGCCAGGGCGGGGGCACCGGCGGAGAGCGCCGTGTCGATGCTCTGCTGGTGCCGGGACACCTCGGCCGCCATGTTCGACGTGCTGCGCAACGTCGCGTCCAACTGCGCCGTCCGCGCCGTCATCTTCGCCAGGAACTGGTTGGTCTCCGATATCAGGCTGGCCAGCTTGTCGCCGCGGCCACCGACAACCCGACCGGCGCCGTTGACATCGGTGGTCAGGGCGCGGATGGCACCTCCGTTGACCAGCATCGCCAGGGAATTGAGGAGTTCCTCGACTGTCGGGGCCGCCGCCGTCGACCCCAGCGGGATGGTGTCGCCGCCCCGCAGCAACCCGCGAGGCTCTGTCGCGGGCTTGCCCGGCGCTTGATCTTCGGGCGGGCGAATCTGGAGGAACACGTCGCCCAGCGGTGTGGCCGAACGCAATTCGGCAGTACTGCCCACCGGCAGCGGCACATCCTGACGGATCCGCATGGACACCTTCGCGGTGAAGTCCACGGCATCGATCGACGTGACCTCGCCGATGTCCGCCCCGTATAAGCGCACCTTCGCCTTCGACGGCAGGTTCAGAGCGTCTGTGAACACCGCATTGAGTTCGTAGGTCCCGCCCCTGGATCCCGGGGACGGCAACGGTACGCTGTCCAGGCCCGCGGCGCAGCCGGTCATCAACAGGACACTGCCGAGGACTCCTGTCCAGCGTGCGCCCCGCACAACAGATTTCACGCTCATCGCGTCGGTCCTCCCGGCGCGGGCGCGGCCGGCGCGGGCGACGGCGTGGCCGCGGCAGCACCTGGCTTGGGCGGTTCGCCCTGACCGGACGGGCCAATACCGTTGGCCATCAGATCCATCATCGAGGTCAAGCCGAAGTCGGGGCCGTAGTCCTGCAATGTGCCGGTGGCACAGCCCAATTGCTTCAGGCCCATCAGGTTGCAGAGTTCTTTGTTCAGTTGGTTGTACGCCAACAGCTTGTCGGTAACCAGGTGTCCGCGGATGCTACCGCCCACCGGATCCAGGACGTTGTAGACGTTGTCCAGGGTCAGCGGCAGAACGTCCAGCGTCTCTTCCAGCTCACGCTTGTTGTCCGACAGCGACCGGACCACGGTGTTCAGATCACCGAACGAGCCTTTGAGTTGATCGCGGTGGCGCTCGAGCAACCCGCTGACCTCTTCGAGGATCTCGTTGGCCTTGGCTCCGGTGCGCCCCGAGCCGAGATTCTGGTCGGCGAGGATATCGCTCAGCTGATGAACGTTGCCGCCGAACTTGCGGATGGCGTCATCGTTCTCGGCCGCGGACTGGGTCAGATCGGAGACACTGCGAATGATTTCCTGCAGGTTCTTCTCGGTCTTGGCGCCACCATCGGGACCCACCTTGAGGGCCTCCGACAACTTGGTCAGCGTCGACTTGATCTGGGTGCTGTTCTCGGAACTGATCCGAGACCCCAAGTCCACCAGATCGCCCAGCGGCCCACCGCCCTGCGGGTTGCCCTTCAGAGCGGTACCCAGTTTGTCGATCATCGACAGCGTCTTGTCGAACTCCACCGGAGTCCTGGTGTGGCCCAACGCGATCAGGTCACCGTCGCGCAGTTTGTTTCCGCCGCGGTAGGGCGGGGTCAGCTCGACGTGCCGGTCGGTGAGGATCGAGGCGGAGACCGTGGCGGCCGTGACGTCGCTGGGGATCGGGACCTTCTTGTCGATGTCCATGGTGACCTCGATGTAGCCACCCTTGTTCACCACCGAGTCGACCTTGCCCACTTGCATGCCGAGCACCGACACCGCGTTGCCGGGATACAACCCAACGGCATCCTGGAAGTGCGCCGTCACGGTGATGTTGCGGTGCCACATGCGCGGCGCCACGGCGGCCGCGGTCGTCACCAGGGCGACGATCGCGATAACAGCGATCGCCCCGATCATCAAGGCGCGCTTACTCATTTGCAGTCCTTGAAGTATTCGACGATGTTGAACTGGCGGGCCCGGCCGCTGATCGCGCACATCCAGGAGTCGACCATGATGCCCGCGGGCAGGGTGATGTCGGCACCGTTGCCGCTACCGGTCAGATTGGCGATGTTGCGTGCGGTGACCGGCGCGACCTGCAGGATGCTGCGGACCAAAGCGTCGTGATCGGCAAGCAGCTTGGCGAACTCGTGCAGGTTGGCGATCAGTGCGTCGAGTTGCGGCTCGTTGGCCAGAAGCGTATGCGCGCGGTCGGCAAGCAGTGTCACACCGTCGAACAGCCGTTGCATCGCAGCTCGCCGGGTGGTGATCTCACCGAGAATCTGATTGCCCTGCAACACAAGTGCGCCGAGGTCGGCCTTCTGCCTATGCAACAGCGCGGCGATTGTGTCGGCGTTGGTGATCAGCGTGCCGAGCTGGTCGCGGCGCGACTGGATGACCCCGGCCAGTGACTTGAGGTTGGTGAGCGCCTCCGGCAGGGCGTCGGGCACACCCTGCAGACTGCCGCTCATCACGCGCACCGACTCCGCGATCTTGTCCGCATCGAGCGGCGACAGGGTGCTGGTCGCACCCTCGAGCGTCTTCTGCAGGTCATACGGCACCTCGGTATGACTCAATTTGATGGTGTTGCCGGGGAGATGGCCCGCACCGGCCGGGCTGATCTCCAGGTACCGCGAGCCCAAGATGGTCGTGAGCTTGATGGCCGCATGCGTTTCTGTGCCCAGCCGGACGTTCTTGTCGGCTTTGAACGTCACCACCACGTGGTCGCCGGCCAGCTCGACGTTCTGCACCTCACCGACGTTGATGCCCGCGATGGTCACCGCGTTGCCGGATTTGATCGCGGCGGCCTGAGCGAACTCGGCGGTGTATTGCTTCTTGCCGATGTCCAGGATGCTGACCAGCACCACGGCGGCGACCATGACGATGATGACCGTCAGGCCGATGACGCCGAGCCAGAATTTGTTGTAGTCCTCCAGGACTCGCTTGCGCCCACCCGGGATGTTCTTCGGGCGGAGCGGGCCACCGAACAGGCTGCTCATCGGCACACCGCCGTGTGCCAGGTCTCGTTGCCGTTGCCCGGCGTGGCCGCGACGACGAACCGGCGGAACCAGTTGAGCAGGCCGCGCCACAGGCCGAAATCGAGGTCGCAGACGTAGACGTCGATGTAGGTGCCCTCCTGGCCCGCGCGCGCAAGTCCCTTGAGCAGCAACGGCACATTGGCCACTGCGTACGCCAGGCGGGCCTTGCCGTCGGTCACGCTGTACTTCAGGAAGCCCGGATCGCGGTCGATGAACTGCTGCATTTGCGGGGTGATCGCGTTGACGATCGCCGAGAGTCGCGTCACGTTGGCGGTGATGGACCCCACCGAGGAGACCAGTTCGTCGCGCCGGCTGTTCAGGGCGGCGATCGACGCCGAGGTTTCGTGCAGCATCGTCTGCAGGTTGGTGCTCTGCGCGGCCAGTGTCGTCATCAGCCGGTCCAGGTTCGCAATCAAATCCCCAAGTGCCGCATCGGGACCCGCCAGCGTCTGCGTCAGCACCGAGGCCTGGGTCGTCAGGGTCAGGATCGAGCCCTCGTTGCCCTGGAACGCCTTGATGATGGCGTTGGTCAAGTTGTCCACCTGCTGCGGGTCGAGCTCGGTGAACAGCGGCTCGAAACCGTTGAGCATATAGGAGATGTCGAACGACGGATTGGTCCGGCTCTCCGGAATCTGCGCTCCGACAGCCAGTTTGCGCTTGTCGCCCTCACCCTGGCTCAGGCCGAGGTACCGCTGCCCGATGATGTTCTGGTAGGTCACCGAGGCCAGCGTGTTGGTGTACAGCGTCTGGTTGCTGCGTACCTGGAACGAGACCTTGGCCTGGTTGTCCGGCGTCAGCTCGATCTTGTCGACCCGGCCAACCCGCACGCCGGCCACCCGGACATCGTCGCCTTCAGCCAATCCCGACACATCACTGAAGATCGCCGAATAGCTCGAGGTGGGGCCGGCGACGTTGCGCTGCAAGGTCGCGAAGACCATCCAGGTGACGGCCACGGAGAAGACCAGGAACAGCGTGAGGAACACGACGGTGCTGCGCTTCAATTTCATGGCTGTCCCTCCGGGATCGGAGCGACGTGCACGTCCTGCCCCCGGGCCACCGGGCCCAACAGTAACTGAGTGGCGGATGTGGCTGGGCCACCGACGATCTGGCTCAACTGGTCCTTCTCGTTCTGGCTACCGACGGGCCCGACGGTGCCGCCGTAGAGCGGCGCGGACTGCTGCTGAACCTGGCCGGGTGCGCCGGCTTCGGCGGGCAGCGGCGGGCCGGGAGGTGCGGGCGCAACCGGCGGGCCAGGCGCGGGCGCGGCCTGCGGCGCGGGTGGCGCGTTGGGGTCCGGCGGACCCGGAAATTCCGGCACGATCGGAACCGAAAAGCGCGGCGGCGCAATGTTGGGACGGTTCTCGGTCACCCACGGTGGGGTCGCCATACCCATCGATTCCAGGCCGGGCTTGAGGTCGGGCGCGGTCGGGGTTTCCGGTGCGGTCTTGCAGCTCGGCCCCTCCATCGCGCCGTACCGCGGGCAGTCCGCCCGGGTGTACTGCCGCGAGGGGTTCATCGAGATGACTGCTTTCCAGATGATGTGGCCGGTGTCCTGGTTGACACCCTCGTCGTAGATTTTGTTGGCCAGCGCCTGCAATCGTGTTGAGACGCCGTGGAACTCGCCGGCGTGATCGGCGAGCACACCGATCGCCGGCGTCAGCCCGGTACTGACCTGAATCATCCGGTCACTCTGGTGCTCGAACGCATCCCCCAGCGTGCCGGTGGTATTCAGGCCACCCGACAGGAAATTGGTCAGCTGCGTGCGCTTCTCGGCGAACGTCCGCATCGGCTGCACCGAACTGTCCAGCGCGGTGAACAGCTCCGGCGACACGGTACGCAGACTCTCGGCCGCCGCCTTCAGCGCGGACAGGGTCGTCGGACCGGTGTCGTCGGACTTCACGACCGTATTCAGCTGCTGCATGATCTCGTTCACGTCATGCCCGGCATCGGTGATCTTCTGTCCCCGGCCGTGGGTGGCCTCGGAAATAGCCGCGAAGACACCGACATTGTTGGCATCGGGTGACTGCCCGACGGCCTTGAGCAGCTGACGCAGCTTGGCCAGCACGTTCTGGAACAGCACCGTCGGCAAGGTCTGGTCTTCGAGCACGACGTCACCGGAACGGATGGGACGCGCCCCGTCGCCGTTCTGCACCAACTGCACCGCCGACACCGCAAAGATGTTGGCGGGCACCACGCGCGCGGTCACGTTTTCGGGGATCTGCGCGGCGAACTGCGGCTGGACGTTGACGTGCACCACGTTCGGCTGACCGTGCTGCGACGGCGTCACACCCGACACCATGCCGACGATGACGCCGCGGAACTTGACGTCAGAGCGTTCCGGCAGGCCGTCACCGATGTTGATGAGCTTGAGCTCCACCCGGACGAAATCGTCCAGCTTGCCTTGCGATTTCACCACCATGAGGACTGCGGCGAACGAGGCGATCACCGCGAAGCACAGGCCGATGACACCCAGCTTGCGGTCGGTTGAGCCGCGGGGGTCGTGGTCGAACGAGTTGGCCATCAGCCACCGAACCTTGCGCCGCTGATGACGCCCCACAGCGCCATGGTGAGCAGCATGTTGACGATCATCACGACGGTGACACTGCCGCGCATCGCGCGCCCGGCCGCCACGCCGACACCGGCCGGGCCGCCCGAGGCGAAATAGCCGTAGTAGCACTGGATCGTCGACGAGATGAACACGAAGATCACCGCTTTGACGGTGGCGAACAGCACGTCGCGGCCCTCGAGGAACAGTCCGAAGTAGTGCAGGTAGGTACCTGTGGACTGGCCGGCGACGACGCTGACCAGCTGGCACGACAGGTAGGCCAGGGCCAGGGCCGCCAGGAACAGCGGGACCACCGCGATCACCGAGGCCACCACGCGCGTCGCCACCAGATAGGCCACCGAGTTGATGCCGAGGGTGTCGAGCGCGTCGATCTCGTCATTGATCCGCATGGCGCCGAGCTGGGCGGTGAACCGGCAGCCGGCCTGCGCGATGAAGGCCATCGCGATCATCGCCGGCGCCAGTTCTCGGGTTGTCGCGAAGGACGAGACCAGGCCGGTGGCAGGCCCGAGACCCAACAGGTTCAGGGCGTTGTAGCCCTCGACCGCGACCAGCGCGCCGGCCGTAACGCCAAGTACACCGGCCACATTCAACGTGCCGCCGCCCACCACGATGGAGCCGTTGCCCCAGGTGATGTCGGACAGCAGCCGCAGCAGTTCCTTACGGTAGCGCAGCCACATCGTCGGCACGGCCAGCACGACCTTGCCGAAGAACTCGACCATGTGGCCGGTGCGCCCGGCCGCCTTCAGCAGCCCGCTGCCGACCGCGGTGAACGGCCGGAGCAGGCCCGGGGTGAATGTTGAGGGAGCAGCCATGTCAGATCGACGTCTTCGGGAACACGATGACGTACAGCTGGCTCATCACGACGTTGACGATCATCATCAGCAGCACCGACTCCACCACCGCGGCGTTGACCGAGTTGGCCACACCGGCCGGACCGCCGCGGGTGTCCAGGCCCTTGTGGCAACTGATCACCGCCACGATGACACCGAAGACGATGGCCTTCACCATGGCCAGCGCAAGATCGCCGACGGTGGAGAACGACGAGAACGTGGCGATGAACGAGCCCGGTGTGCCGTTCTGCAGATAGACGTTGAACATGTAGCTCGCCAGGTAGCCGACGAAGCTGGTGACGCCGGTCAGCAGCACACCGATGAGAACCAGGGCGACCAGGCGCGGCACGACGAGGCGCTGGATCGGGGACACGCCCATGACCTCCATGGCGGAGATTTCCTCACGCATGGTGCGCGAACCGAGGTCCGCGCAGACGGCCGAACCGACCGCCGTCGCCAGCAGCAGCGAGGCGACCAGCGGAGCGCCCTGCCGGATGACCACGAGTCCTGTCGCCGCACCCGACAGCGATGATGCGCCGACCTGACCGGCCAGCAACGCGAACTGGATCGACAGCGTCACGCTGATCGGGATGGTCACCAGAACCGTTGGGGTGAAGGCGGTTCCGGCCATGAACGCGGCCTGGTCGAGGAACTCGCGCACCTGGAAGCGGCCCTTGACGATGTCGGTGAACAAGTACTCCAGCGTCCGCAGGCCGAGCACGATCTGCCCGCCGGCGGTGCTCAGCGATGCGATCGGGTGGTTCTGCAGATAACGCTTGACCCAGTCGATGGCCTCGGCGATGGCGCCCCACTTCGCCAGTCCCCGTGGTTGTGCCTGGTCGGTCATCGAGCCGCCGCTTCCTTGCCGGACACCGGCCACTCGGTGGCGATGCCGCGGCACACCAGTTCATTGCTTGCGAGGGTCTGCGCGAGCAACTCCTCGCGGCTGGGCTTCTGTCCGTAGCGAAGGGCGATCCCGAACGGGATGGCGCAGATGGTCTGGGCGGTGGCACGCACGTCGACGTCGGCCCGGATGTAGCCCTGCTTGATACCGTCCCGAAGCATGGTGGCGAGCACGCGGGCGCCGTCATCGAAGAGACGCTGGAATTCCTCGGTCATCTGCTGATCGACGCCGGCGGCCTGCACGACGATCAACTGCATCAGCCGCGGTTCGTCGGCCAGCAGTTCGCTGTAGGCCATGCCGATACCGAGAAGGTGATCACGGAACTCGGTGATGGACGTCAGCTGCCCCGGCCTCGAGTCACCGATCGCGGCGAGCACGCGGGCGTTCACCTGGCGCACCGCGTGGTCGACGATGTCGCGCTTGTTCTCGAAGTAGCGGTAGAACATCGAGTGCCCGGAGCCGAGGCGCTTGGCGATGTGGCTGATCGACGTCTGGTGATATCCGCGCTCAGCGAACTCCGCCAACGCCGCGTCGATGACCTCTTCCCGCACCAACTCGGCGCGTTTCGCACGCTGGCGTTCCGCCATGGTCGCGCGCACCTCGCCTGTCACGCGGATCACAGTAGCGTATCGATTCCGGTTTGGGACACACTCTTCGCGAAACGGAATGAATTGTCTCGCGAGTAAACGTTTGGGCTGCGCCGGTTTGCTGAATTCCGCACTTGAGGTTGCCGCTGCACAGTAGGGCGGGTTACTCCACGACGGGGCCGTTTGGCCATTTTCACGAAATACCCACAGCTTCGGCCGGCGCCGTGATAGGCGGCGGCGCCGCACTATCCTGCCCCCATGGCAATGGATCGGATCACCGTCGAAGTTCGAGATGGCATCGCCTACGCGACGCTCAACCGGGCCGACAAGATGAACAGCCTGGATCTGCCGATGCTGGAGGCGCTCGCCACGGTCCCTGACCGACTGGCGCGCGACCGTTCGGTGCGCGTCGTGATTCTGCGTGGCGACGGGCGCGCGTTCTGTACCGGTCTCGACTTCGCCGGGGCAAAGTTGCAGGGCTTGAGCGCCGTGCGCAACTTCGGCAAGTTCCCCGGGCAGAAGACGAACCTGTTCCAGAAGGCCTGCTGGGCCTGGCGCGAGTTGCCGGTACCGGTCATCGCGGCCGTGCATGGCCACTGCTACGGCGGCGGACTGCAGGTAGCTCTCGCCGCGGACTTCCGGATCGCGACGCCGGACTGCAAGCTGTCGGTCATGGAGGCCCGCTGGGGCCTGATCCCGGACATGACGGGGTCGGTGACACTGCGCGAGCTCCTGCCGATGGATGTGGCCAAGCGGCTCACCATGACCGCCGAAGTGTTTTCCGGGACTGATGCGCTGGGCTATGGACTGGTCACCGCCGTCGCCGACGACCCGTTGCTGGCCGCAGAGGAGCTGGCCGCCCAACTGATCGAGCGGTCCCCCGACGCACTGGCAGCCACCAAGAAGCTGTTCGACTCGACCTGGACGTCGGCGCCGCGCTCGGCGTTCTGGACCGAGTCGCTCTTGCAGCTACGACTGCTGCGGGGGCGCAATCACCGGTTGGCACGCAAGGCCGGTCGCGACGGCAGTCCGGTTTGGGCGCCGCGGTCGCTGGACTGAAGTCCGGCCTTGCCGTCCGGCTTCGGCTTGGGGTTGGGCTTGGGCTTGGGCGTGGGCTTGGGCTTGGGCTTGGGCGTCAGCGCATTCGTCGCTTTCGTCAGACCCTTGGTGAGCCCGGCCAGCGGGTTGGGTAGCTGCCCGAATGTCTGCGACGGCGGCGTCTTCTTCGGCTTCTTCGGCGGCGTCTGGGATACATCGGGGGTGACAGCCAACGTCGTGACGGACTTCGGCGCCGCCACCGGTGTGAAGCCACCGGGCTGCATGGCCGCTGTCCGGACCTTGTTGACCTCGGTGACGATGGTGTTCGCGACGACGTTGCCGGCGTTGGTCACCACGCCGACGGCGGTCTGGACACCCGCCATCGCCGCACGGAGCGGATTGCCGCTTTTCGCCAGTTCCTGAGCCACCGCGTCAGGCACGTGGAACGCGCCGGCGAGGAAGAAGTTGAAGCCCGGGAAGATCACTGCCGCAACCACATTGATGACGCCGATGACCGCGACCTGGAAGACTCCGCGCGGCATGACGGTCGGTTCGGGGTTCCGCACGACGGGCGCGTTGAGCGCGTCGTAGGTCTGCTGGCGGAACTGCTGGAATGCGTTGAGCACCGCGCCCGGGCCGGCGGGGATCGCGGGCGGAATGTTGAGCAGACCCACCACGCCGACCTCGAACGCGTTGAGCGCCCGCTTCGCCGGAATGGCGGCGTCGGCGTCGATCGCCTTGTCCATGGCGGCGGCCGTGGGTCCCGTCATCGACGCCGCGGCGATACCGAGGGCCTTGAGCGGTCCGTTCGCCGGCAACGCGGCGAGGAAGACGGCCGGCTCCTGCAGCGTGGTGGTGACACCTGTCGTGACGGTCTGCGCCAGCAGCGGACAGATGATGGAGCAGTAGATCCCCTGGTTCTTCACGAAGCTGGTGATCAGTCCGCCCGGCGGAACTGTTGCGGTCAAACGGATTTCCCGTGTCACAGCCGGCGGCGAGGGATCGCCGGCGGCAGGCGGGGCGGGTGGCGCCGGCGCGATGACGGCCACGGCAACAGCGGTCGCGGCAAGAGCAGTGGGCAGGCGTGCGGACAGTTGCATCGTGATCCCCTTGCGCAGCGGTGTACGGGTACCACGATCCAGCGGGCCACTCGGTTCAATCGGCACGGGAATCGATCGGCGCAGCCAGTGCGCCGAGGCTGATGAGCAGGTTCCTGGTCGGCGGCAGCGCGAGGTCGGCGACCGTGGTGGTGTTCAGCGACGCATAGAACGCCGCTTTGGCCTGCGCCAGCGCCGCACGGAGCCGGCATGCCGACTGCAGTGGGCAATCCAGCCCACTGCAGTCGACCAGCTCGGTGTCACCGTCGTCTTCCAGCGACCGCACCACGTCGCCCAGACGGGCGGTACGGCCGGCCGCGGTGAGGGCAAGCCCGCCGCCGCGACCGCGGTCAGCCTCCAGCCACCCGGACGTCGCCAGGTGCGCACACGCTTTGGTCGCGTGCGTGTACGAGATTTGCATGTCCTCGGCGATCTGCCGCGTCGAAATGCGTTGCCGGCCGTCTTCGGCGGCGAGCCGGATCAAGATCCGCAGCCCGACGTCACTGAAACCGGTCAACCGCACACGACCACGCTATTTAATCGTCATTTCTGATGCAAATAAAGCGCCGGCGGCTTGCTGGGTCAGCTCACCAGGTGCTTCTTGAGCTCCGTGCGGGCGAGGGCGTTCTTGTGCACCTCGTCGGGCCCGTCGGCGAAGCGCAGGGTGCGGATGCCCGCGTACATCGCGGCGAGCGGGAAGTCCTGGGACACCCCGCCGGCGCCGTGCACCTGGATGGCCTTGTCCAGAATCCACTGCACGGTGAGCGGCGTGGCGATCTTGATGGACTGAATCTCGGTGTGCGCACCGCGATTTCCGACGGTGTCCATCAGCCAGGCAGTCTTGAGCACCAGCAGCCGCAACTGCTCGATCCGCACGCGCGATTCGGCGATCCAGTCGCGGATCACGCCCTGCTCGGCCAGTGACTTGCCGAACGCGACCCGGCTCGCGGCTCGCTGACACATCATCTCGACGGCACGCTCGGCGACGCCGATCGCACGCATGCAGTGGTGGATGCGGCCCGGCCCGAGACGTGCCTGGGCGATGGCGAACCCGCCGCCCTCTTCACCGATCAGGTTGGACACCGGTACCCGCACGTCGGTGAAGCGCAGCTCGGCGTGCCCGCCATGGTCGTGGTCGTCGTACCCGAACACCTCCATGCCGCGCAGCACCTCGAGGCCCGGGGTGTCGCGGGGCACCAGGATCTGCGACTGCTGACGGTGACGTTCCGAACTGGGATCCGTCTTGCCCATCACGATGAAGACGGCACAGTTGGGATTCATCGCTCCGGTGATCCACCACTTGCGGCCATTGATCACGTACTCGTCGCCGTCCCGAACGATCGACAGCTCGACGTTGGTGGCGTCCGAGCTCGCCACGTCGGGTTCGGTCATGGCGAAAGCGGACCGAATCTCGCCCGCCAGCAACGGATCCAGCCACCGGCGCTGCTGCTCGTCGGTGCCGAATTCGTTGAGCACCTCCATGTTTCCGGTGTCCGGTGCGGCGCAGTTGAAGACCGCGGGTGCCAATTGGATACTGCGGCCGGTGATTTCGGCCAACGGCGCGTACTGCAGGTTGGTCAGGCCGGCGCCCTTGGCACCGGGCAGGAACAGGTTCCACAACCCGCGGCTGCGCGCCTCGGCGCGCAGCTCGGTGAGCACCGGAACGCTGTCCCAGGCCCAGCGGTTGTCCAGGGCATTGAGCTGCTCGTGGAACGTCTTCTCGGCCGGATAGACATGACTGTCCATGAACGCAGTCAGTTCGGCGACCATCTCGTTGGTCTTGGCGTCGTAGGCGAATTCCATGTCAGTGCTCCTTGAGTGCGTTGAGGCCGGCATCCAGCAGGAAGTGCACCGCGTCGCCGGCGAACGAGAATCCGTCACCGACGGTCTGTCCGTTGACATAGCGGTAGTGGATACCTTCGAAGATGCCCGCCATCTTGAAGAAGGCGAGACCCAGGTAGAAGCCGAAATCGCCGAGTGAACGGTCGATTCCGACGCGGTAGCGGTCGATGATCTCCTGTTCGGAGAGGAAGCCTGGCGCTTCACTGACATCGGAGACCTCCCCGTTGCCCGATGCGGCCAACCGCCCGTAGGCCACCATCAAGGCCAAGTCGGTGAGCGAGTCGCCGATGGTGGCCAGCTCCCAGTCGATCACCGCGGCAGGACGGTCCCCGGAGTCGAAAAGCACGTTGTCCAGCCGGTAGTCACCGTGCACGATGCCCGGTGCCGAGTCGGCCGGAACCCGCCCCGACAAAGCCTGATAGAGCTGCTCCATGACGGGCAGGTCCCGGGTTCGGGCGGCGAGAAACTGCTTGTGCCACCGCCCGACCTGGCGCCCGAGGAAGCCTTCGGGCCGGCCGAAGTCCGTGAGCCCCACCGATGCGGGATCGACGGAATGGACCGCGACCAGGGTGTCGACGAGCCGTTCCGAAATGAGGCGGGTGCGCTCGGCTCCCAGGTCCTTCAGTTCGGCGGCTTGCCGGTACGGCGTGCCGTCGATTTCGGCCATCACATAGAAGGGGGCGCCAAGTACCGATGTGTCATCGCAGAAGCCGTACATGACGGGAACGGGTACCGCGGTGGGTGCCAGCGCCGACATCATCCGGTACTCGCGGCTCATG
Source organism: Mycobacterium sp. UNC410CL29Cvi84 (assembly GCF_000686745.1). Classification (NCBI taxonomy): domain Bacteria; kingdom Bacillati; phylum Actinomycetota; class Actinomycetes; order Mycobacteriales; family Mycobacteriaceae; genus Mycobacterium; species Mycobacterium sp. UNC410CL29Cvi84. Next base: position 218,267 of record NZ_JMLM01000011.1, on the reverse strand, counting down.
TCGTGCGCGGTGGCGAGGAGTTCACCGACCGGCGGACGACGGACGATCCATGACGAATCACCATCGGTGACACGGTAAGTCAGGTTCGATTTGCCACCGGCGATCAACGTCGCCGACAGCGTGGCGCCGGCACCGGGCACGGTGGACGACAGCCACGCACCGAGCCGATCCAGGTCCAGCCCCGGCAGTTCGACATGTGCGCCGGCGGCCATCAGACGCCACCACCCAGGAGCACGCCGCCGTCGATCGTCAGGGTCTGGCCGGTCATCCAGCCGGCGTCATCCGACAGCAGGAACGCCACCACCGAGCCGATATCCTCCGGCACCCCAAGACGTTTCAGCGCATAGTGCGAGCTGACCTCTTCTTCACGGCCTTCGTAGAGCGCGGTCGCGAAGCGGGTTTTGACGACGGCGGGTGCGACGGCGTTGACGCGGATGTTCGGGCCCAGCTCGACGGCCAGCTCCTCGGTGAGGTGGATGACCGCGGCCTTCGAGACGCCGTAGAAGGCGATGCCCGGGGCAGGTCGCAGCCCGGCGATCGATGCGACGTTGACGATCGCGCCGCCGTGCTCACCCTGCCAGGCCCGGTTCACCTTCTGCACCCACGAGAGCGCCGACAGCACGTTGACTTCGAGAATCTTGCGCGCGGCGTCCATGTCGATGTCCATGAGCGGTCCGTACACCGGGTTGATGCCGGTGTTGTTGACGAAAAGGTCGGCGCTGCCGAAGGTTTCGACCGCCTTGGCCACCACGACATCCTGATGCTCGGTGTCGTCGCCGCGGCCGGCGACGGCCAGCGCAACGTCCGGTCCGCCGAGGGTCTCGACGGCGGCGTCGAGCGCTTCCTGCTTGCGGGCCGTGATCACCACCTTCGCGCCTTCGTCCACCAGACGCTGGGCGATGGCGAAACCGATGCCACGACTGGCACCCGTGACGATCGCGGTCTTTCCTTCGAATCGCGTGCTCATGTCAACTTCCTCGTGGGTTGGCGGGACATGGCCCCACCAGTGGGACACATAGGCGAAGTGTGCCACACTGGCACATACCGGCGCAATGTCCCATAATGGGCGAATGTCCGCAGAATCGACGACGCACTCCCCGCGACTGGGGACGGCATTGAGCCGCCAAGCCGCGGTCGACGCTGCGACCCGGCTGTATCTGGCGGGCGAGCCGGTTGACATGTCGGCGCTTGCCACCGAACTCGGGATCGGCCGGTCAACCCTCTATCGGCTCGTCGGCAATCGGGAAGACCTGCTCAGCACCGTGCTTGCCGAGGCAACGGAACGAACCTTTCGTCGGTCGGTCGCCAAGGTGAGCGCGAGCAACGCGCACCCGGCGGGCGCCGACATGCTCCTGGCGGTGATGGAGCACTTCCTCAACTCGGTCGCCGACGCCAAACCCCTGCAGGCGGTATCGCAACGCGAGCCATTGCTGATCGTGCGGCTCATGCTGCTCCCCGGACTCGTGGAGCAGACGGCCGGACGCCTGATCGGCGAATTGTTGGAGGCCGAAGTGGCCGCCGGCCGGATGGAATTACCGCTTCCCGCAGCCACTTTCGGACTGGCGCTCATCCGGATGTGCGACGCCCACCTCTACGCCCCACTCTTGGGCGGTGGGCCACCGGAAATCGACACCGCCCTCGAGTTGGTGGCGGCGTTCCTCGGCCACAGCCGCTGACACTGCCGCCGCGGCGCCAGATTCCGAGTAGCAGACCCTCGGTGCGGGATCAACCGGCGGCGTGCGCAGCCAGGTTCTCCGCCACCTCGGCCTCCCAGCTCTCGATGGAATGCGTGGTGTCGATCTCGAACTCGAAGCGGTCCGTCATATCCGGCGTCACATCTTCGACGTCGACATAGAACTGCTCGTACCAGCGGCGCTGCTGATACACCGGGCCGTCTTCCTCGGTGAGCAGTGGGTTGTCGATGCGGGCCTTGTGCTTCCAGATCTCGACGTCCTGCTCGAAGCCGGTCTGCACACCCTCGATGAAAGTCCTTGCCAGTTCGGCATTTTCCTCGTCGCTCATCGTCGGGAGCTTCTTCACGATGGCCCCGTACTGCAACACGAACGAGTTCGGGCTGACCGGATAATGCGAGTTGATCAGGATGGTCTCAACGGTCATGCCGTTGGCCACGCTGCGCAGCCGGTCGATCATGTACGACGGCCCGAAATACGAAGCCTCCGAATACAGTATGGACGTCGGGTCATGGAACGTACTGACGACCATGTCGTCGCGGGGCGTCGAATCCATCACCTGGGTGGCGATATGACCTTCGAAGATGTTCTTGAAGTTCCGGGGAAATGCGTAGTGCACGTAGAAGAAATGCGCCATGTCGACGTTGTTGTCGATGATCTCGCGGCAGTGCGAACCTTCGATCACCTGAATGTTCCAGGTCCAGTCGGTCCAGGCGTCCGTGCCGTACCCCTCGATCTCGGGGATGTCGACTTCCGGCGGCGGGGTGTTGCCCTGCGGGTCGTTCCAGACGAACAGGTGTCCGTTGCGTTCGAGTGTCAGCCAGGAGCGGGTCCGCGCCAACCGCGGCGTCCGCTTGGCGTAGGGCACCAACGTGCACTTGCCGTCGCCGCCCCAGCGCCAGTCGTGGAACGGGCACGCGATCGAGTCCCCTTTGACGGTGCCGTACGCCAGGTTGCCACCCATGTGCCGGCAGTAGGCGTCGAGCACGTTCAGCCGGCCCTGGCTGTCCGCGAAGACCACCAATGACGTGCCGAACGCGTCGATCTGATGGGGCGCACCGTCGTTGAAGTCCCGGATCAGGCCGAGGCAGTGCCAGCCGCGAGCGAACCTGGTCGGGTTCTCCCCCGCCTCGATCTGCCGGATCTCCGTCAGCTCCTGATCTGCGACCGACATGCGCTACTCCATCGTTGTTTCACCGCGGGTCAATCAGTGCGGGCATCGGCGCGGTGAGCAGACCGACGACCATCGCGACGATGTTGTCCCTCGCCTCGGCCTCACTCAGGGCACCGCGGACCGCGTCGCGACGCTCATCCACTTGGCGTTCATGGTCGGCGAGCAGGGTGTACATGACCGAGGCCATCGCCGCCATGCGTTGGCGCCGAAGCGCTTCCGGTAGGTGATCGAGGGCCCGCAGCAACCGGGTGGTGAGGATTCGGGTGGCCGGCCACTGCTCCGACGTGAGCGTGAGCTCGGCCATGACGGGGTGACTGCGGACGCGTTCGAGAAAGCGCGCGTAGTGGCTCGACCCATCGGAATACGGAGTGTCGAACAGCGGCTCAACCAGGATGGTGACCAGAGCGGTGATGCTGTCGTCAGGCTCCCCGGCGCTTTCGTGCTCGGCCAGCAGCGCCAGCCGGGCCTGCTCCAGTGGAGCCTGGCGATGACCAATGATGGCCTTGATCAAGCCATCTCGCGATCCGAAGTGATAGTGGACAGCCGAATTGTTCCGCTGCCCCGCAGCCACCGCAACGTCGCGTAGCGACACTTCCGGGCCGAATTCCGCGATCAGGCGTTCACCGGCGAGAAGCAGCTCCGTGCGCGCACCAGGCCGATTCACGGGTCTCAGTGTAGTTCGTGCGCTTCAGATTGCAATCACTAATGCTTGACCAATTAAGCGAATACGCTTAGTTTGAAGTGATTCGTCCCGTCACGCAGCGGGCCCCTCGGAAGGAATCCCATGACCGTCGCGTATGGACCGATCTGCCAAATCGCCTGGGTCACTGAGGACATCGAGGCCACCGAACAGCTGCTGAGCAAGCAGTTCGGCGTCGGCGGATGGGTCCGGATGCCCAACATCGAGTTCGGGCCGCAGACCTGCCGCCTGCACGGCGAGCCCGCCGACTTCACGGCCCACATCTCCTTGTCCTATTCGGGCGACATGCAGTTGGAGCTGATCCAACCGGTGCGCGGCGACAGCATCTACACCGAATTCCTGGCTCGCAGCGGCCCGGGCCTGCACCACGTGTGTTTCGAGCCAGGCGATTTCGACGCCGCCGTGGCATCGGCGCAGGAGCAAGGTCTGCCGATCGTGCAGGAAGGTGAGATGTCCGGCGGGTTGATGCGTTTCGCGTATATGGACGGAGCCTCGGCCGGGGTGCCGTATATCGAACTCGGCAAGTTCAGCCCCGAGATTCGCGCGATGTTCGAGCACATCAAGACGGCCGCGAAGGGCGCCTGATGACCCCGGAAACCGTATCAGCACACAGTGTTTCGTCGTTCTCTGACGAGGTCGATGTCCTGGTTGTCGGGCTCGGCATGGCAGGCGGATGCGCAGCGGTCGAAGCAGCCGCGTCGGGCGCCCGCGTGCTCGTGCTCGAACGTGCCGCGGTGGCCGGCGGCACCACCGCGATGGCCGGCGGCCACTTCTACTTAGGCGGTGGCACCGCGGTTCAGGAGGCCACCGGCCAGGAGGACTCAGCCGCTCAGATGGCCGCTTATCTGACCGCGGTCTCGAAAGAGCCTGTGCCGGAACTGATCAACGCCTACTGTGAAGGCAGCGCCGAACATCTCCGATGGCTGGAGGCCCTGGGCTTCGAGTTCGAGCGCAGTTATTACCCGCACAAGGCTGTCATTCAGCCGGAGACACAGGGCTTGATGTACACCGGCAACGAGCAGGTGTGGCCGTTCCGCGAGCAGGCGGTTCCGGCGCCGCGGGGCCACAAGGTCCCGGTACCCGGCGATACCGGCGGCGCGGGCATGGTGGTCAAGCTTCTCGTCGAGCGACTAGGCGAGCTCGGCGCGGAAATCCGTTACGAGACAGGTGTATCCGCACTCGTCATTGATGACGACCGAGTCGTCGGCGCAACGTGGAAGCACTTCGGCGAGACGGGCGCCGTACGGGCGAAGTCCGTCGTCCTGGCCACCGGTGGCTTCGTGATGAACCGCGAGATGCTGGCGCAGCATGTTCCCCGACTGGCCGATGATCGCGTTTTCGCGCTGGGCAGCACCTACGACGACGGCAGCGGTATCCGCATGGGCCAATCGGTCGGCGCCGCGACCAAATACCTGGATCAGGCGTTCATGACCGCGCCGGTGTATCCGCCTGCCACACTGCTCACCGGCCTCATCGTTAATCGCAACGGAGACCGGTTCGTCGCCGAAGACTCTTATCACGCGAGAACTTCCGCCTTCGCCCTCGAACAGCCGGACAGTGTCGCGTACCTCGTCGTCGATTCCCGACATGTCGAGATGCCGACGATGCCGTTGGTTCAGTTGATCGATGGGTGGGAAGATGTCGCCGAGATGGAAGCGGCCCTCGGCATACCGGCCGGGCGGTTGCAGTCCTCACTCGACAGGTACAACGCGAACGCGGCACGGGGCGAGGACCCCGATTTCCACAAGGCGGCAACGTATCTGGAGCCCCAGGACGTCGGCCCGTGGGCCGCATTCGACTTGAGTCTGGGCAAGGCGTTCTACAGCGGTTTCACCCTCGGCGGCCTGGCGATCTCCGTCGACGGTGAGGTACTTCGCGACGACGGCACTGCCATTGCCGGGCTCTACGCCGCCGGCGCCTGCGCCTCCACCATCGCGCAGGACGCCAAGGGGTACTCCAGCGGCACCCAGCTGGGTGCCGGTTCATTCTTCGGCCGGCGTGCAGGGCGAGCCGCTGCCGTAGCGGCGACCGGAGCGCAATCCCGGTAGCGTTGCACGTAATGACCGGATCAGCCGACCTGCCCACCATCATGCCCGCCGCGTTCATCGGTCACGGCAGCCCGATGAACGCCGTGGAACGCAACCAGTACACGGCCGCGTGGACGGAGTTCGGCCAGTCGGTGCCACGGCCGCGGGCGATCCTGGTGGTCAGTGCGCACTGGTACATCAACGCCACCGCGGTCACCGCCATGGCCCATCCCCGCACCATCCACGACTTCTACGGCTTCCCGCAGGAGTTGTTCGACGTGCAATACCCGGCACCCGGACTGCCCGAGCTGGCCGACGAGATCGCCGAGACCGTCAAACCGACGTGGATCGGTTCTGACCGGGACAGCTGGGGCATCGACCACGGCACGTGGTCGGTGTTGGTGCACGCCTTCCCGGATGCCTCGATCCCGGTGGTGCAATTGTCGATCAACGCCGAGAAACCGCTGGAGGAACACATCGCGCTCGGCGCGCAACTGGCCGAATTACGCAGCCGCGGAGTGCTGATCGTCGGCAGCGGCAATATCGTGCACAACCTGCGCGCCATGAACGCGCGGCTTCCCGACAGCGGATTCGATTGGGCCACAAGGTTTGACGACGCGGCAGCCGATCTGCTGACCGCGGCACCGGCCGACATTCTGCGGCTACGGGAACATCCCGACTTCGCCGCCGCCGCGCCGACGCCGGATCATTTCATCCCGATGCTCTATTTTGCCGGGTTGTGCGCAGCCGCCGACACGCCCGCGCACGTGCTCGTCGACGGCTATACCTACGGGTCGCTGTCGATGACGTCGTATGTGGTGAACTGACGCCGTTCAGGCCACGCTGCTCTCATCGACTTCAGTTGCCCCAGCAGGTTTCATCGCTTCTGCCGCCGTGATGTACGCGTGGCGGTGGTTGAGGAACTGGTGACGCGCATTCTCGCCGACCAGCGTGCGTATTTCGTTCAGCAGGGCACGCCTGCCCTGATGTTGATGCCGCAGGAGCCGGCCTGCCGAGCCGAACAAGCGCGATGCACTCAACACCTGCGACGGCCTTTCGCGGTGGTTGAACAGATCGAGGAACCGCCCGATTTCCCCCCTGGCGTGCAGGTCCGCGACCATCTGCGCGAACACCGTCGGAACCGCACCGGACTTGCCGAGATCGTTGGCGAACCAGTAATGATCGGAAAACTCGTGATCGCGCCACCGGCCCCAGCGCGCCAGCGCCGCATCCTGCGCTTCCGGCGAGCCACCCAGGCCCTCGACCACCGCCGGTACCAGCGCATCGACTTGAGAGAACGCGTCGCTGATCCCCCGCCCTGCCGACGGGTCCTTGAAGTGGCCGGCATCGCCGACGAGCGCCCAGCCTGGCCCCGACGGATCTCGGAAGAAGCCGGTCCAGTGCAACATCCCGAAGTACTTGCTCACCCGCTGCGCGCCCGCCAGCGCCTCCGCCACCGGCTCACAGGTCAGTGCGTCGGCCATGAAACTGCCATCAAGGTCGGCGCGGTATCGCTGGAGCTGAGAAAATTCGGGGACGACGATCACTTGGTACAGGCCCTCGTCGCACGGCGCGGCAATCACGAACTTGTCGTCCCACCGGTGAAAAACGTTGGACGGCTCGGCCGGCATGTGCGCGCCACTGAAAAACGCCCAGTAGGCGAACCGCTGGCCGGGGACCACGTTGTATTTGCGCGCTGCCACGAGATTTCCGACAGTGGAGTTACGCCCGTCGGCGCCGACGACCAGCCGCGCCCGCAGTTCCTCCTCCCGGCCGTGCGTTTTTACCCGTACCCCGGTGACCCGGCTGCCTTCCCAGATCATTCCGGTTACCTCAGTCGCCATCCGGACCTCGGCGCCGGCCTCCTCGGCGGCGCCGGCCAGTATCGGGTCGAGCACCGTGCGCCGGACCGATGCGCCGCCGCCGATGTCGCCGCTGCGGAGCGGCCACGGCGCGTTGAACTGGAAAGAGTCAGCGCGAGAGTTGGACCGCTTCATGAATGGTGCACCGGTGGCGCGGAGCTGGTCCGTCACACCGAGCCGATCGAGGAACGCCAAGCCGTCCGTCTCGAAGATGTGGGTCGACAGGGTGTCCCGCGGAAACGTCGCACGTTCGACTACCGCAACGTTCACGCCCTGCCGCGCCAGCATCGTGGCCAGCGGCGAGCCGGCACACCGAGCGCCGACGATGACGACGTCAAATCCCTGGGCCAACATGGTTGCTCCCGAAGTTCGCACTGCGCCGAGGCAGGCCGCACCCGGCGCAGCTGGAAAAAGCGTACGCCGCGTGATGCGTGACGTACAGCAATTCTTCAGGACTTTGCCATGCTTACCGCAAACCGACTTTCGTTGGTTTTATCACGACCGCGTCAATGCCGCGGCACGCTAGACCCGTTGTTCCCCAGTAGTTCTGGCGCGACGGGGTTTGCGCGTGACGATCGGGTTCTCATGCCCGTCGAGGCCGTCTGCGCGCAATGTGTTGTACGAAAACCTGCCGCTTGCAACCGAATGCGCCATCGTGGTGCTCATGACGCCGAGCGCCGGGTTCGTCGAAAACCGCGAAACCTGTTGTGCGCAAGGACTATTGCACCCGAGGGCGGCGCTAGGACAAAGCGGGTCCGGGAGTCGGCGATGTCGGCGTGGAGCTCGACGGAACCGAACTGGGAGGCTGCAAACCGTAGCCGGCCTGCGGGCCGGGCGGTGTGCCGTACGTCTGCGGAGGTCCGGGCAATGCTCCGTAGCCCATCTGGGGATTGGGGCCGGGTTGCGGGCCATACGCCGGGAACTGCGAGCCGTACCCGGGCAGCGTCAGAGGCGAGCCGGCAAGGAGCTTCGACATTACGAAAGCCGCTGCCTGGTCCGTGTACGCGGGGACATAACCCTGCGTGTGGCCACTCCAAGAGTTGCCCGCACCCGAGTGACAGATCGGGTCGGCGGGATTACAGAGGTCGATCGCTTTGGGACTCAGCGGTGAGTTCTGGGTCGGTGGCGCTCCGTCGGTGCGATCTGCCTGGTTGCCGAAAGTAGCGACGGCCGCGATGTTCTTGTTGTACTCCGGCGGCAACGGATCACCCCAGTTGATACCGGAGAAGCCGGCCACGATGTTGACGACGCTCGCGCCTTGCGAGTAGCCACCCAGAACGATCTTGGTATTGGGGCAAGCCGACGCCGTGGACTTGATGTGAGCGATCGCGTCCTTGGCGCCCTCGCCGCTGTGCCGCTGCGTGATGGTGGCCTTGTAGTCCACCGCGTACGACCTGATGGTCAAGCCGCCGGCCTGTTTGCGCAGCGCATCGACAAGGGCATCCCCGACCCGGCCCATACCCGCCGGCTCGTCGGTGCCACGCGCGAAGATGACTTCGGCGTCGGGGCAGTCATCGGCAGCGGCCACCGGCGCCACACCCGCGATGACGAGTGGGCCCGCCACCGTGAGCAGAGCGACAGCGCCAGCAACGATCGAGCGAGGTACGTGGCGAAACAGCATCTCCGCATCTTACCCGCAGGCAGGAAAGTAAGACAAACGCCTGACCAGCAAATATTCATCACGCAGCAATCAGCGCACCGCCCACATACGCCGCCGGAGCAGGTTTCCGGCAAACCTCAAACGCTAGATTCCGCCGTCCGATGACCGGGGTGCTCACCGCGCTGACCGGTATAGTCGCCGGCGTGGGTGCGCATTCTGACCAGGCTCCCGCACCCACGGTGCGGGCGCACTCGTCGTGCACCCCGTCGTTTCTCTCCTCGATCTGGAACCGCGCCCGCCTGGCGCCGCTGAACAAATTCGCGCGCTGATTCTCGCTGCCCGAATGTTCACACCTCCAGTTCCCGTGATGAAAAATGAAGCCATCTCTCTACGCCGTTGCGGCGTCGCTGTACCTCGCTGAGTACACCCTCTATTCGAACTCGTCCGCGACCGTTCTCTTGAACGCGTCGATCGCGGACTTCTTCCACCTGCCCTATGGCCTGGCCGCGAACGTCGGCGTGGCCTTCCTGGCTGGGTTCTGCGCGACCCTGCTGCCAGCCGGTCTGCTGCTGCACCGCTGCCGTCCGATCACCACGTTCTACGTCAGTTCGGCAGCGCTCGCGATACTCGGCATCGCCGCGAGCCTCAGCCCGTCGTTCTGGGTGCTCATCGTGGTCCGGTTCCTGCAGGGCGCGGCGTCGGCCGTGCTGGCACCGCAGCTGTTCCGGATCGCGCGACAGCAGTTCTATCCCGATCACCACACCGCGTTCCTCGGCACCTGGGGGCTCGTGGTGTCGGCGTCAGCGCTGTGTTCACCGCTGATCACCGCCGTGCTCAACGACGCGTGGGGGTGGCGGGCCTTCCCGTACGAGACGGTGCTGACGACGGTCGTGTCGATTCCGCTACTGGCGTGGGGCGCGCGGGCGCAGGTACCCGAGGCCGACACTGTGCCCGAGAGCTCGCACCGGGGTGCGGGTTTGATCGTTGGTTTCGGGCTGGCGCAGGTCGTCATCTTCCTCGTGGCCGGGGCCACCACCGAGCTGACGACCAAGGTCCTGTTGAGCCTGCTGGCGACGGCGCTGGGCGTCGCGGTCATCGGCGCCTGCCGATCATCGGCCGGAGACGGAGCCCGCCGGCCGATTCTGTATCGCAGCTTCCTGATCGTCTTCGTGGCCGGCATCGCGACCAACGTCTTCACCTTGGTGGTGATCTACGTCCTGCAACGGGTGCAGTCGTTCAGCTCCTACCGGGCCGCGCTCGTTCTCTTGCCCATGGCGGTGGTCGCGGGCCTGTTGCCGATCTCGAGGTTCGGCCGCCCCGGCGATGCCGCGAAGAACACCCGGTTGGTGGCTTACGGTGCGGCGTGCCTGGCGCTGGCCGGTTGCTGGGTCGCGGTGAGCGCCGACCATGTGGGTTCGTCGCTGATCAGTGCCACCGTGATGGGCGGCGCCATGGGCTTCCTGTGGAGTTCACTGGCCACCAACGTGCTGACGAGTTCCGGCCGGGTGACGTTCGATTCCGCGGTGTACCACTACCTGCGGGCGTTGGGAGCGGCCATCGGCGTGTCGGTAGGGGCGACGGCAATCGGCGGTTTCGCGGACCCGCACCGCCTGTTCGTCTTCGCCGGGGTGTTGATCGCCGTCGTCGGCGTCATCGCGTCTGTCGCGGCGCGGCCGGCCGTCACCACTCGTGTGGAGGCTGCACGCTGATGCGCGATATCACTTTCGCCTGGCCACCCGGACAGCTCACCACGGACCCGCGCCTGGCCTACAACGGAATCTCGAAAACCTATGTGCGACAGGTGTTCGAGAGCCTCGTCGACGTCGACCCGGTGACCGCCCAGCTGAGGCCGTGGCTGGCGTCGGCGTGGCGTCGCCCCGATCCGCGCACCGTGGAGCTGACCATCCCGCCCGGACGGCACTTCTCTGACGGCACGCCGCTCACCGCAGACTCGGTCCGAAACAGCTTCCGCGACATCATGACTGACCTTGCGGATGTCACTCCCCTACCGTCGGCGGTTGCCGCCCTCACCGGGCTGTCAGCTGTGGAATCGCTCGGCGAGACGGTCGTCTTCCGGTTCGAGCGGCACAACGCCGCGTTCCTGCACAGCCTCGCGGGTGTGAACTTGGCGGTCAGCAAGCCGTCTACCGGCGACATGCGGCTCGGCACCGGCTCGTGGGTGCCCGCGGAGTCGGGGTGCCTCGCCGATGGCAGGCATCGTCTGCTGTTCGACGCGCACGACGACGGATCCGCCGCGGTGCGCGCCGGTAGCACGGACGGCTTCGCGACGGCCGATATCCACAACCCGGGGATCAGTTACGGTCTGTGCCCCAACGCATCCCGCGGTCCCCTTGCCGATGCACGGATCCGGCGCGCGCTGTCTCTGCTGATCGATCGGGAGCGACTGCGCCCGATCCTGGAGTCGTGCGGCTACACCGTGGCCGGCTCGGTGCTTACGCCGACCACGCTGCACTACCTCGACTGCTCGGCCCAGTTGCGGCACGAACCGGCAGCGGCACACCGGTTGCTCGATGCGGCCGCCGCCGACGGGTTGCGGTTCGAGGTGGTGTTCAACAGCTCGTTCTCCCCCGTCGACGCCGAACTGTTGTCCGCGGTTGCCGACCAATGGGCGGACCATGGTGTCGAGCTGGTGCTGCACGACGTCGACTTCGGCGAGCTCCGGTCGCGGCAGCAGACGGGGGCCTACGATTTCCGGTTCTTCTATTACACGGCAATCGATCCCGATGCGTTGCGGTATCAGTTCGCGATCGATCAACGCAACGCGATGTGCCGCGTGGAACGTGATCGGCTCGACGACCTGCTCGACGCGCAGTTGCACTGCCCCGAACCCGCCGAGCGCCGAAAGCTGGTGCACGGCATCCAGACCCACATCATCCATGACGGGCTGTGGCTGCCGATCGGCAACGTGCGCACCGTCGTCAGCCACCGACCGGATACCGTGCCCCGACTCGCACTCGACGCCGAGGGCCTGGCGCGCTTCCCCCATCTTTAGAAAGGCATCACCGTGTCAGACCACATCACTGCACCCGTCGTCATCGTCGGCGCCGGACTCGGCGGACTCGCCGCGGCGATCGCATTACAGCAGAGCGGCCGCCACGCCATCGTGGTGGACAAGACCCGCGAGCTCGGCGAGGTCGGCGGCCCGCTCGGCATCTCACCACCGACGCTACGACTGTTCGGCGAATGGGGCATGCTCGAGCAGTTCAACCGGATCTCTTCTGCGACGCGCTATTTCGAGACGCACGATCAGGCCGGTCACGTCGAGTCCGTCGCCGACTACGCGGCAATCCCGGAAATCGGTTCGGAACACGGCCGGTTCGGATATGCCGACGCCGAGTTGTCGCCGCGCACCGTCCACCGGGCCGACCTGCATGCCCTGATGGTGGCGCATCTCGGCAGGGACCGAGTTCGGCTGCGCCACCAGCTGACCGGTCTCGTCGAGCATGACGATCACGTCGATCTCACGTTCGCCGACGGCGCCGTCATCCCGACGCAGTTGGTGATCGGCGCCGACGGGCTGCGGTCCACTGTGCGTGGGCTTTTCAGCGATGACTCGATCAACTACTGCGGTTCGGTGATCTTCCGCGCCGTCAGCCCCGTCGACTGCCTGGGCGCCCGCCCGAACGACCGGTTGCGCTCGTGGCATTCGGCCGACGACGCCAGACACGTCATCGCGATGCCGGTGCGCGCGGGCCGGCAGGTAGCGGTCGACGCGACCCTCGGTATCGACGAACCACCGCTGCACCTGTGGTCGGCGCGTGCGGATTTGGCTGCGCTGGCAAGGCAATTCGATGACTTCGAGACCGTCGTGGGTCAGCTGATCCGCGGCGCCGCCGGCCCGGTGTACATGCACCCGGTCTACGACCGGGACCCCATCGCGCGCTGGACGACCGCGCGCGTCGCGCTGCTCGGTGATGCCGCGCACCCGATGACGCCGTTCGGCGGGCAGGGCGCCAATCAGGCGATCCAGGACGGTGCCGAGCTCGCGCGTCAGCTGACCGATGCTCAGGACGGTGATGTCGCCGCGGCACTCCAGCGCTACCAGGCCGTCCGGACCGCGCAGACTGCGGAGATTCAGCGCTCAGCGCGGCAGCTGGCCTCGCGGCGGGCGACCATCGCGATGCGACTGACCGACGTGCTGGTCGACGCCTAGCCCCGCAGACTCCGAAACATGCCGAGGCAGTGGCCTAACGCTTCTCGCTGCCCCCGACACGCGTGACCAACCGGGCGACCCACTCGCGAAAACGCACATGCCGCGGCTGCTTCTCGTCTCCGGTCACGTCGACCCAGGACCCCGCACCGTACTTGTTGGTCTGCGCAGACCCGGAGCGGACGATCTCAAGCGAACCGTCGGTGTGCTTGATGTAGCGGTCAGCGAAGCGTGCGAATTCGTCTACTGCACCGCCGTCGCGCGTGACGTGGACGGTCATGATGAAAATCCAATCTCTAGCGTTTTCCTCGTGACTGCGTTGAGCCAGCGAGTTGCCTTGCGGTCAAACACGTTCAGGCGAGGCATGCGCGACGACAGTCGACGCCGCAGTTTGAGGCGTCATCGCGACGCTCCGCTCTCGGCCGGGAATCGGCCAGATCAGTTCAACTCGGCGACGAAACAGCTTCGTACAGCCGTATGCGAAATACCGCCGATTACCCCACACTACGCCGGATCGGCGTCACCTCGCAGAGATTCATGGTGACCGTCGTATGGCGCGTGCGGCAACTGAGCAATATCAGTGCGATGTGCTTACGGTGCAACAGTATTGAGATCAGACACCCGATTCCGGCGGTTGGACTCGGTGTGCGGAGCCAACGCCAGCCAGTAGAGCGCGACCACCGCCGGCGGCGCCAGCAGCGGCAGCCACGGCAGGTCCAGATTCACCGCGGTGGCGACGACGCCCATGAGTGTAAAACCAAACATGCCAAGCAGTGTCGGCCTGGTCATGGTGACCGCCCCGGCGCCCGCCGCATGTCGCAACAGCAGGTACGCGGCCGCGGACAGTCCCGATAGTGCCGCGACCAGCGCCGGCGAGTCGGACAGAGCCAGTACCACCACCGTGAGCAGTACAGCCCCCGTCGCCGCAGCCCGGAACGCCAGCCCGGTACCCACCGCCGCCAGTGCCGCAACGGCAACGATGACAGCCATGCCCTGGGCCTGGATACCGGCCACCGCGACCATGAGGACGCCGAAGCCGGTCGAAAGCGTCCGGGCACCAGGCTGACCCAACCGGGTTGCCGCGTCGGTCGTCATCGCGTCACCACCTCGCGGCCCGCCGGGGTGCCGGCATCAACCGCAGCGCCTGGTCCAGAGTGGCGGTCGACGGCCACGGCACGACGTCGACGCCGACGATCCCCATGTCGCGGTACATCGCGTGACGCTGCAGCGCCCACATGCGGGCCAGCGTCGCGTCGTGCTCGCCGTCGAACGGCGGCCCTTCCAGCACGTCGACGGCCACCACGGTGTGCCGGCGGTTCCGCAATTCGGTGAGCGCCAACGCGAATGCGGTGTCGAGCAACGTCGAGAAGGCGAACACGATCGCGCCGGGCGGGACGGCCGCGCGCGGCGCCAATGTGCCCGTCGTCGTTTCGTATTCACGCCCCACGCACATCGCGGCATCGAGCACGCGGTAGAACTGGCGCTGGCCGATGTCGGCACCGATCCACCGCGGCCGCGCGCTACCGAGCGCGACGATGCCGGCGCGGTCACCGTTGCGCAGCGCGCTCTGCACCACTTGCGCGGCGCCGAGCACGACCCGCTCCATGGCGGCGGACGCCGGTCCGAGAGGCTGCATGCTCGTGTCGATGAGCACGATCACGTCCGCGGCGCGGTGGGTCAACCGTTCGGTGACATGAAGCCGGCCCCGCCGAGCGCTCACCGGCCAGTTGATCGTGCGCAGCTGGTCGCCGGGAAGGTAGGCACGGACATCCGCGTACTCGACGCCCGGTCCGACGTGACGGG
This sequence comes from Mycobacterium sp. UNC410CL29Cvi84, assembly GCF_000686745.1. Lineage (NCBI taxonomy): Bacteria > Bacillati > Actinomycetota > Actinomycetes > Mycobacteriales > Mycobacteriaceae > Mycobacterium > Mycobacterium sp. UNC410CL29Cvi84. Next base: position 203,239 of record NZ_JMLM01000011.1, on the reverse strand, counting down.
TGAGATGCGTGCCGAGCCGGTCGGGCAATTCGATGCGCGGTATCGGTGTCGATTGAGGCGGTGCAACGGGAAAGACGAAGACTTCGGCGGCTTCGACGGTGCCCGTCCCGGCCAGTAGTCCCCCGCCCGCCACCGCGTCGACCCTGGCCCGGATCGGATATCGGCCCCAGCGCTCGGCCCGCACCGAGACGCTCTGCCGCGGTGCGGCGCTGCCCTCGAGAACCTCGATGTCCATTCCTGATTCGACGGACACCGTCACTTCGGCCGCGATGGTCGGCGCGTCCGTCGTCACCCAGACCGTCAGCTCCGTCTTGTCGTTCTCGAAGCACCGGGTGAGGCCGGGCCGCCCCTGTACGTACACCTTGGCGGACGGGCGCTGCCAGCTGATCGAGCACAGCACACCGAGCAGCGGCGCCGCGAAGGCGATGAGCTGCCACCGCGGGCCGAGCACGGCCACGGCGAGGGCGATGCCGGTGCAGGTGGCGATGGCCTTCGTGAGCGAGGATGCGCACCAACGCAATTCGACTTCGCGGGGTTCGGTCGCACTCGTCACGACGGCCCACCGCGCGTCCGCGGCACGGGCAGACGTTGCAGCAGCTGTGCCACGATGTCGCTGCCGTGGACGCTGCGTACCCACATCTCCGGCTTGAGACTGATCCGGTGCGAAATCACCGGAATGGCAAGCGCTTTGACGTCCTCGGGAATCACGTAATCCCGGCCGAAAAGCAGCGCACGCGCACGGGCGAGTTGCACGAGATCGAGCTCGGCCCGGGGGCTGGCGCCGACGACCACCTGTGGGTGACTGCGACTGGCCGCCGCCAGCGACACCACGTAGTGCAGGACGTCGTCATGCACCGTCACCTGCTCGACCGACTCGCGCATGGCAAGCAGATCATGGGCATCGACAATCTGTTTCACCATCGGTTCGGCGGAACCACGTTCGAGACGGCGGCGCAGCATCACCGTTTCGTCGGCACCGGACAGGTACTTCAGTTCGACTCGGACCGCGAATCTGTCGAGCTGTGCCTCCGGCAGCGGGTAGGTGCCCTCGTACTCGATGGGGTTGTCCGTGGCGAGAACGATGAACGGCGCGGGCAGCCGGTGAGTTTCGCCGTCGATGCTCACCTGACTTTCCGCCATGGCCTCCAGCAGCGCGGCCTGGGTCTTCGGCGGCGTCCGGTTGATCTCGTCGCCCAGCAGCAGGTTGGTGAAGATCGGCCCGCGCCGGAACTCGAACCGGCCGGACTGCATGTCGTAGATGGTCGAGCCGAGCAGATCGGCGGGCAGCAGGTCCGGGGTGAATTGCACACGGGTGAAGGCCAGGCCCAATGCTCGCGCAAAAGACTTGGCGATCAACGTCTTCCCCAGTCCCGGGAGGTCCTCGATGAGCACGTGGCCACCCGCGAGCACGGCGGTCAGGATGAGGGTCAGCGCGGCTCGCTTCCCCACCACCACGCGCTCGATCTCGTCGAGCACCGCCTCGGAATGGGCTGTCGTCAGCTCTGCCGGCATCGTCATAGCCGCTCCAATCGGTGCAGGATTTCATCGAGCGTGGCCCGGCCCGGTCCCGGCTCGCCACGGCTGGACCGGCGGACATCGTGCGGATCCACCCACTGCCACAACTGATCGCCGAACACCATCCGCCCGGTCGCTTGCATCGCGGCCGGATCCCTGGCCTGCTGCGGACCGGTCGCCATGAAGAACTCCCGCGCCAACGTGGGCCGCAGGTGTTGATCCCAGTCACCGCGCGTCGTCTCCGACCACTGGATCAGCGTTTCGGTGCGAACGATCCAGTCCCGCAACGACTCTTCCGCGTCGTTTAGCGCCGGTTCGACGAATCGCGGTCCGCGGTCGACCAGCCGGCGCCGGACAGCCCACAGCACGAGCACCGCCACAGCCGCGGAGACCCACCCGACCGCTCGGCGATCTCCGAGGATCAGCGTGAGCAGCTCCGCCCCTATCACCAACGTGATCCCAACGATCCCAAGCCTCTTCATGTCAGGCTCCGCAGCTCGTCGAGCACCCGGAGCAGCGCCCCGGCGGCGATCTCACGATGGCACTCGGTCATGACGTGCGGGCTGAAACGCGCCTCGGCGAACAAGGTGACCAGCTCGGTCGCGCTGCCCGCGTGCAGCGCATGGTGTTCGACGGCCCGGGCGAGTACTTCAGATGGCGTGTCCGAGTCCTGCGGTGCGGCGCCCGGAGCGTCCGCGAGGGCACGCTCCATCGCGGCATAGCAGGCGATGATGGACTCGCGGGGCCCGCGGCTGCGGTCGCCGATCTCGGCAAGGCCGAATTCCGCTGCCCGCGTGAGGGATTCCGGTGTCGACTCCCCCACTACCGGTGCCGGGCCGTCAGCGACCGGCAGCTGCGGCTCAGAACCGCGCCGGCTTCTGCGGACCATGACACCGCCGACAGCCCACAACAGCAGCATCATCACGGTTGCCGCGAGCAGGTAACCGAAGACGCTGGGCTCTTGTTGCCGAGGTACTGCCGGCGGCTGTGTCGGTGCCGGTGACGGCGGCGGTGAGGGCACCGGGTTGATCGGCGCTCTGTTCTGCGGGGGTTCCGCGAAGGGCAGAGCTGGTAGCTGCAGCAGCTGCAGATGTGACAGCAGGAGAAGGATCACCAGCCAGGCGAGGAGTACCCCGCCCCCGATCAGCAGCAGACGGCCTACGGGCTTCCAGGTGAGCTTGCCGTCGAACGATCCCGGCAACTGGAAGGTCGCCGACGCGCCGGCCGTCCTCGGACGTCGGCGCGACGCGATGAAGGCGATCGCGACGATGAGCACCGAGACGACGAGCACCGTGTCGATGCCAACCTGGCTCGCGGTGCTGCTTGCCGGCTTGTCAGGGTGCGGGTGGCCGCTGCCGGGCAGATACCCGCGCAGTGCCAGGGACACGACGAAGAGCAGCACGATCAGCGCGACCACGCGCCCCAACGCCCTGTCGCTACCGTTCATCGGTACACCGCTCGATCGTTCGCCCTGCCTCCATCGTGGCACGTCACAGCCGCCGAAACTGCCGAACAAGCTCGATGCCCTCACGACCTGACGTTCCTCGTCTGGCCGAGGGAATCGAGTTGTGGAAATGTGAGGCGCTCGATCGGAGGTCCGAAGTGAAATGGGCAGCAAGGTCACTGTGCGCAGCGGCGACGGGCGTGGTGCTGGCCGCGTCGGCGTGCAGTCTGGAAGGCGCGCGCGGCAACTATGGCACCGGCCCGGACGCGATCATCACCGTCAACGGCGGTGAACCGCAGAACGGTCTGGTGCCCACCAACACCAACGAGAACATGGGCGGTCGCATCGTCGATTCGTTGTTCACGGGGCTGTACAGCTACACCGCGGACGGCACGCCGGTGTTGGCGAACGCGGAGTCCGTGGACACCACCGACAATCAGAACTACACCGTTCACCTCAGACGGGACTGGACCTTCACCGACGGCACCCCGGTACGCGCCGAAAACTACGTCCGCGCATGGAATTTCGGTGCGGCGACCGTCAATGCGCAGCTGCAGCAGAGCTTCTTCTCGCCGATCGAGGGATACGACGCCGTCGCCGCCGAGGGCTCCCGACTGACCGAGATGTCGGGCGTGAAAGTGGTGGACGACCACACCTTCACGGTGCGCCTCACGAGCCCCAACATCGACTTCAAGCTGGGGCTCGGGTTCACGCCGTTCAAGCCGTTGCCCGATGTGTTCTTCACCGAGGGCGCGGCCAAATTCGGCGAGCACCCCGTCGGGAACGGCCCGTACATGCTGAAGGGCCCGGACGCGTGGCTGCACAACGTCAAGCTCGACGTGGTGCGCAACCCGAACTACAAGGGTCCGGACAAGCCGAAGAACGGTGGCCTGAGCTTCATCTTCTACAGCAGCTTCGACACCGCGTACACCGACCTCGAGTCCGGCAACCTCGACGTGCTCGACACGGTGCCGGTGAGTGCGTTGGGCACGTATCAGAAGGTGCTCGGGAAACGGGCGTTGACCAAACCGACCGCCCAGAACTTGCAGCTCGGAATCCCCTACTACCTGCCGCATTTCAGCGGCGAGGAGGGTCGCCTGCGACGCGCGGCGATATCGATGGCGATCAACCGGCCCGAGATCATCAAGGCGATCTTCCGCGGCGCCCGCGGCGCGGCACAGGACTTCACCGCTCGGTCATTACCGGGCTGGGACGCGAACATCCCGGGCAACGATGTGCTGAAGTTCGACCCGGTCAAAGCCAAACAACTGTGGGCGCAGGCTGACGCGATGGCGCCGTGGTCGGGATCGTTCGAGGTCGCGTACAACTCCGACGGCGATCACCAGGTGTGGGTGGACGCGTTGTCGAACCAGTTGAAGAACGCGCTCGGCATCGACGCGCACGGCGCTCCGCAGCCGACGTTCAAGCAGGTCCGGGACGAAATCACCAAGCGGACCATTCGCACCGCATTCCGAAGCGGGTGGCAGGGCGACTATCCGTCGATGATCGAGTTCCTGCAGCCCCAGTTCGTGACCGGCGCGGGCTCCAATGATCCCGTCTACAGCTCACCGGCGTTCGACGCGAAACTGGTCGAGGCCGAACGGGCGCTCGATCCGAATCAGTCGTATGCGCTGGTCAATCAGGCCCAGGCGATCCTGCTGGACGATCTCCCGGTGATCCCGCTCTGGGACTACATCGCGGCGGGCGGCGTCGGGCCGGGTGTCACGGCCCAGCTGACCTGGAACGGTCTGGCCGATTTCACCCAGATCACCAAGGGCGACGACGCCGAGAACACCAAGGGATAACCGATGCTGAGATACGGATTGAGCCGGCTCGGGCAGGTGGTGATCGTGTTCTTCGGCGCCACGTTCCTGATCTATGCGCTCGTCTTCCTGCTGCCCGCCGACCCGATCTCCGCGCTGGGCGGCGGCAAACCCATGTCGCCCGCGCTGATCGGGACGCTGCGCGCGCAGTACCACCTGGACCAGCCGTTCTACCTGCAGTACTGGCACTACATCAGCGGGGTGTTCCGGTTGGACTTCGGCACCTCCTTCTCGGGCCAGCCGGTGTTCGACGTGATGAAACGCGCCTTCCCCGTCACGGTCGACCTCGCGCTCATCGCGCTCGCCGTCGAGGCGGTGTTCGGTGTGACGTTCGGCGTGCTCGCGGGTTTGAACAAGGGCAAGTGGTTCGACACCACGATCCTGATCGTGACGCTCCTCATCGTCGCTGTACCGATCTTCGTGATCGGCTTTGCGGCTCAGTACCTGTTCGGTGTGCGCTGGCAGATCTTCCCCGTCACCGTCGGCGGCCACCTCGACGTCTATCACCTGCTGCTGCCCGGATTCGTGCTCGGTGCGGTGTCGTTCGCATACGTTGTCCGGCTGACCCGTTCGTCGATCGCGGAGAACCTCTCGGCGGACTACGTGCGGACCGCCACAGCGAAGGGGCTGTCCCGCCCGCGGGTGATCCTGGTGCACGTACTCCGCAACTCGCTGATCCCCGTGGTGACGTTTCTCGGCGCCGACCTCGGTGTGCTGATGGGCGGCGCGATCGTGACGGAAGGAATCTTCAACATTCCGGGAGTGGGCGGAACCATCTATCAGGCGGTGATCCGGGGCGAGTCGTCGACCGTCGTGTCTTTCGTGACCGTGCTTGTGCTCATCTACCTGGCGTCCAATGTGGTGGTCGACTTGCTCTACGCCGCCCTCGACCCGAGGATCCGCTATGCCTGAGCCCCAGACGCAACCCACCCTCTACCCCGGTCAGGAGCGTTTCGTCGCGGGCCCGGACGTCGTCAGCGTCGCCGCGATCGACGCGGTCGCCGCCGATGTGGATCCGGCCGGCTTCTGGAAGTCGGCATGGCTGGAGCTGCGCACCAAGCCGGAGTTCATCGTGTCGATGGTGCTGCTGGCCGTGATCGTGGTCATCGTGCTCTTTCCCGGACTGTTCACCAGCCAGGACCCGCATTACGGTTCGCTCGAGCAGTCGCTACTGCCGCCCAGTTCCGCGCACTGGTTCGGGACCGACCGGCAGGGCTACGACATCTACACCCGAACGATCTACGGCGCCCGTGCCTCGGTGGCGGTGGGCGTGCTGACCACGATCGTCGTGGTCCTGATCGGCGGCCTGCTCGGCGCCGTCGCGGGGTTCTTCGGTGGCTGGATCGACTCGGTGATCGCGCGGCTGTCGGACATCTTCTTCGGTATCCCGCTGATCCTCGCGGCGGTGGTCACGATGCAGATGATCAGTTCTCGCACCGTGTTCACGGTGGTGATCGTGCTCGCGATCTTCAGCTGGCCGCAGATCGCGCGCATCGCCCGGTCCGCCGCGATCGCGGTCCGCAACGAGGAGTTCATCACGGCGTCGCGGTCACTGGGCGCGTCCCGGGTGCGCACCCTGTTCACCCACGTCATACCCAACGCGCTGGGCCCGGTGATCGTCGTCGGCACCATCTCGCTGGGCATCTTCATCGTCACCGAGGCGACGCTGTCGTACCTCGGTATCGGACTACCGTCCACGGCGGTGTCGTGGGGCATCGACATCGCGGCCGGGCAGCAATTGCTCCGCGAGGGCACGCCGATCCTGTTCTACCCCGCGGCGGCGCTGGCGATCACCGTGCTCACTTTCATGATGCTCGGTGACGTGCTGCGCGACGCGCTGGACCCGAAGGCGAGGACCCGCTGATGACCCAGATGCCGAACGAGGGCGCCGCGCCGCTGCTCGACATCCGCGACCTGCAGGTCGACTTCCGCGCGCAGGGCAAGTCGGTGCCGGCGGTGCGAGGCGTGAGCCTCACCGTCTACCCAGGGCAGACCGTGGCCATCGTCGGCGAGTCCGGGTCGGGCAAATCGACGACGGCCGCCGCGGTGCTCGGACTGTTGCCGGGGACCGGCAAGGTGACCGGCGGTCAGATCCTGTTCGACGGCCAGGACCTGGCCACCGCGTCGCGCCGCGACTTCGAGAAGATCCGGGGCAGCGGCGTGGGTCTGGTCCCGCAGGACCCCAACACGAACCTGAACCCGGTGTGGCGCGTCGGATTTCAGATCCGCGAAACCTTGCAGGCCAATGGCGCGGCGAAGCGGGGTGACGCGCGCAAACGCGCGATCGCTCTGCTGAGCGAGGCAGGGATGCGCGACGCCGACAAGCGGGTCAATCAGTTCCCGCACGAGTACTCGGGCGGCATGCGCCAGCGGGCGCTGATCGCGATCGGACTCGCGTGCCGGCCCAAGTTGCTGATCGCCGACGAGCCGACCTCGGCCCTGGATGTGACCGTGCAGCGTCAGATCCTGGACCATCTCGAGGAGTTGACCACCGAGCTCGGCACGGCGGTCCTACTGATCACGCACGATCTCGGCCTGGCCGCGGAACGCGCCAGCCACCTTGTCGTTATGTACAAGGGGCGGGTGGTCGAGTCGGGACCCGCCCTACAGATCCTGCAGGACCCGCACCACGAGTACACCAAGCGGCTGGTCCGCGCGGCGCCCTCGTTGGCCGCGCGGCGCGCCGACGGCGAGCTCGTTGGCGACCAGGCGCTGCAGCCCAAGGTCACCGGCACCAGCGCCGAATCCAGCCTGGACGTGTCGTCGGGCCCTCAGGACGTGCTGGTCGCGGCGAACCTGGTCAAGGACTTCCCGATCCGCGGTGCCGTCCCGTTCCGCGGCGGCTCGACCTTTCGTGCCGTGAACGACGTCAGTTTCACCCTGCGGCGCGGGACGACCACCGCGGTGGTCGGCGAGTCCGGCTCGGGAAAGTCGACGGTGGCGCGCATGGTGCTGGGACTCTTGGAAGCTACCTCGGGCACAGTGCATTTCGACGGGCAGGACGTCACCTCGCTGCGCGGCGCGGCAGCGAAGGAGTTCCGCCGCCGCGTGCAGCCGGTGTTCCAAAACCCCTACGGGTCACTCGATCCGATGTACTCCATCTACCGGGCGATCGCCGAGCCGCTGAACATCCATGGCATCGGAGACAAGTCCGCCCGCACCGCCCGGGTGAAGGAACTGCTGGATCTGGTCGCACTGCCGCAGTCGGTCATGCAGCGTTTTCCCAACGAGCTGTCCGGCGGTCAGCGGCAGCGCGTCGCCATCGCCCGCGCGCTCGCCCTCAACCCTGAGGTAGTGGTGTGCGATGAGGCAGTGTCGGCGCTGGACGTCTTGGTGCAGGCGCAGATCCTGACGCTGCTGCGCGATCTGCAGAACGAGCTCGGCCTGAGTTACCTGTTCATCACCCACGACCTGGCGGTGGTGAAGGAGATCGCCCACAACGTCATCGTCATGTCGCGCGGCGAGGTGGTGGATTCCGGACCCACCGATCAGGTGTACGAGAACCCGACGTCCGACTACACCCGAATGCTGATCGACGCGATCCCGGGCGGGACGATCGAGCTTGCCGGCTGATCCTGAGGCCGTGCGGCACAGTCACTCTCGGGATTCTGAATCGCAGGCTTGCGGACGCAGCTAGCCCTGCGGGTAGAAGAGAAACAACACACAACCCGACGCCGACTGTGGAACGTGCCATGATCCCGCCGGTGCGTGCAGGAAAGTCCCTGCGGGATAGTCGTTTACGCCGTCGTTGAACACACCGGAGACGACGTACACCTCCTCTGGCCCTGGACTGTGGTGGTCCTCGTCACCCCATACCGCACCGGGGGCGATGGTCGTCACCGCCGCCTTGGCGCCGTCTTCGCCCTGCCACAGCAGCCGGGCCGTGATGCCTGGGAAGATTTCGACCGGGTCGACGTCGGCCACTGATTTCCAGGCATACCCGGGGGCGTTGGGGCCGAACCAGGCTGCATGTCCCGCGAGTGAGTCCACGGAATGCAAAACCAGGGCTCGCGACGCACTATTCCGACAACCCGAGACTCGGGCTTCGACGCCCCGATTCACCTGGACATGAAGAAGGCCCCCGGAGAGTTCTCCGGGGGCCTTCTCGCTAGTAGCGGGGACAGGATTCGAACCTGCGACCTCTGGGTTATGAGCCCAGCGAGCTACCGAGCTGCTCCACCCCGCGTCGGTGAATACAACGTTACCCAACGCTGCCGAATGAACCAAATCGTATGGTCAGACAGGGTTTTTGCGACTACCTACCGAACTTCCACCAGACGCAGAACTGCCCAACTCCCGAAGGAGTTGGGCAGTTTTGTGACTCGTCCGGACTACTTGGCGTCGCGGTACTTGGCCATGGCGTCGTCGAGCTTCTGCAGCGCGGCACCGTACTGGGCGAAATTGCCGCTCTGCTGGGCCGCACGCATGCCGTCGAGGGCCGCGTTGACATCTTGCAGGGCAGCCGCTTTCGCGGGCGACAGCGTGAGCGGCACGCCAGGTGATTGCACCGCCACCGGCGGGGGCTGCGGTCCCGCGGCCGGCGGCTGGACGGCCCCCGGAACGGCCGCCGGAGGCGGCGTGCCGGCCGGCACATCGGTCGGGGCCGGACCGGTCGCGGTGGCACCGGCACCGGGGCCGAAGATGCCGTTGAGGGCGTCACGGACCGTCGGGCCGTAGCCGACCTTGTCGTTGTACATCATCGCCACGCGGATCAGTCGCGGGTACGACGAGGCCGCGTCACTGGCGCCTGGCGAGGCGTAAACCGGTGCGACATAGAGCAACCCGCCCTGCCCGACCGGCAGCGTCAAGAGATTGCCCCACCGGATCCGGTTCTGGTTGTCCCGGCCGATGACGCCGAGATCCTGGCTGACGGCCGTGTCGGTACTGATCGCGTTGAACGCCAGCTTGGGGCCGTTCACCTGACCCGGGATGGTCAGCACCGTGATCTTGCCGTACGTGGCCGGATCGGAGCTGGCGCTGATGTACGCGGCCAGGAAGTCCCGTCGGAACCGGTTCATCGCCGTGGTCAGCTGGAACGACGACGAATCCCCGCCCGTGGCAAGGTCTTTCGCCACGATGTAGTACGGCGGCTGGAAACTGCTGGCCGTCGGGTTGGGATCGAGCGGCACGTCCCAGAAGTCGGACGTCGAGAAGAACGTCACCGGGTCGTTCACGTGGTACTTGGCCAGCAGCATGCGCTGGACCTTGAACAGGTCCTCGGGGTAGCGCAGGTGCTCGGCGAGTTCCTTGGAGATAGCGGACTTCGGCTTCACGGTGTCCGGGAACACCTTCATCCACGCCTGCAGCACCGGGTCGTGCTCGTCCTGCTCGTACAGCGTGACGGTGCCGTCGTAGGCGTCGACGGTGGCCTTCACCGAGTTCCGGATGTAGGACACCTGCTTGTCCGGCAACATCCGGTTGACCGCAACCTCATTGGAGTCGGCGGTCGCACTCGACAGCGACGTCAACTCCGAGTACGGGTAGTTGTCCAGGGTGGTGTAGCCGTCGACGATCCACACCATGCGCTTGTTGACGATCGCCGGGTAGACGGTCGAATCGGTGGTCAGCCACGGCGCCACCGCCTCGACCCGGTGGGCCGGGTCACGGTTGAACAGAATCTTGCTGTTCGGCCCGATCACGCTGGAGAACAAGAAGTTCCGCTCGGCGAACTTCGCGGCGAAGACCGAACGGGCCAGCCAGTTACCGATGTCCACACCGCCGGTACCACCGTAGGTGTAGTTCTTCGTCTCGGTGTTGGTTTCGTAGTCGTACTCGCGGTCGGCGCCGTTCTTGCCGACGATCGCGTAATCCGATGGTGCACTGGCGATCACCGGACCGAAGTACACGCGCGGCTGATCCAGTGGCGCCGGACCGGGCGAGACGGCCGCGCCGTTGGCGCCGACCACGCTGGCCAGGAACTCCGGGTAGCCGCCGTTCTGGTTGGGGTCGTTGGCGATACCGCGCACCGTGTTGGCGGGCGAGGCGATGAAGCCGTTGCCGTGGGTGTAGACCGAGTGCTTGTTGATCCAGTCGCGCTGGTTGTCGATCAGGCGGTCCGGGTTCAATTCCCGTGCCGCGACGACGAAGTCGCGCAGCTTGCCGTCAGGCCCGTTGTAGCGGTCGATGGACAGCTGGTCCGGGAAGCTGTAGAAGTTCTTGCCCTGCTGGAACTGCGTGAAGGCCGGTCCGACGATGGTCGGGTCGAGCAGCCGGATGTTCGACGTCGTGGCCCGGTCGGCCGCGACCTGCTCGGCGGTGGCGGGCGCGTTGCCGCTGTAGTCACGGTAGGTCACCGAATCGCCCGTCAACCCATATGCGTCGCGCGTCGCCGTGATACTGCGACTGATGTAGTCGCGTTCCTTCTGCGCCGCATTGGGTTTGACGCTGAACTGCTCGACCAGCATGGGCCAGCCGGCCCCGACGATCACCGAGCTCAGCAGCAGCAGGACCAAGCCGATCGCGGGAATCCGCAAGTCCCGCAACACCAGCGCCGAGAAGACGGCCACCGCGCAGATCACCGCGATCGCCAGCAGGATCAGCTTCGCCGGCAGCACCGCGTTGATGTCGGTGTAGCCGGCACCGGTGAACGGCTTGCCGGCACGGGTGTGGCTGAGCAGCTCGTACCGGTCGAACCAGTAGGCAACAGCCTTGAGCAGCACCAGGATTCCCACCAGCGACACCAGCTGCATGCGCGCCGCGCGGCTGAGCGCGCCCTGGCGGCCCGACAACCGGATGCCGCCGAACACGTAGTGGCCCAACAGGTTCCCGACCAGCATCAGGAAGACGCCGACGAACAGGTAGCCGAGCACCAGCCGGTAGAACGGCAGGTCGAACGCGTAGAAGCCCAGGTCCTTACCGAATTCGGGATCGGTGATGCCGAACGAGCCGCCGTGCAGGAACAGCTGCACGCGCACCCAGTAGGTCTGCGCCACGAATCCGGCCAGCAGGCCGATGAACACCGGTACCCCGATGGCGAACAACCGCAGCCGCGACAGAACGGTGGCGCGGTAGCGGGCCACCGGGTCGTTCGGTCCGGACGCCGGCACGAACACCGGACGCGACCGGTACGCCAGTGCCATTCCCCCGAACGCCACGGCGCCGATGAAGACGCCGGCCACCAGGAAGACCACCAGGCGCGTCACCAGCACGGTGCTGAACACCGAGCGGAAACCGATCTCGCCGAACCACAACCAGTCCACGTAGGCGTCGACCAGTCGCGGGCCGACCATCAACAAACCGACGATCAGCAACGCGATCCCGACCAGGATTCGGCTTCGTCGCGTCAGCTTCGGCATCCTCGCCGCAGGCCGCATCCCCACTCGTCAGCTCCAGTCTGTTGAAAAGTCTGTATGAAATCCGAAAAGGCCAGCTTGACCTACGACTCTACGCAACCAGGGGTGATCGCACGCTCAGCAGCGGGGAGGTTCGCCACCAGCGGACACGGTGTGCAGCGCGTCGACGGCACCACTGAGGTTCTCGACCTTGATCAGCCCGAGTCCGTCCAGGTGGGCCGAAGCCGCTTCGGCGCAGTTCTCGGCGGGCACCATGAACACCGTCGCGCCGGCTTCGCGGGCGGCCAGCATCTTGTGCGTGATGCCGCCGATCGGGCCCACCTTGCCGTCGTCGCCGATGGTGCCGGTGCCCGCAACGAACTTGCCGCCGTTGAGGTTTCCGTCGGTCAGCTTGTCGACAACGGCCAGGCTGAACATCAGACCGGCCGACGGGCCACCGATGTTGGCCAGGTTGAAGTCGATGACGAACGGCGCCCACGGCGCGTTGAGCACCGTCGTACCGAGGTAGCCGTAGTCACGGTCCTTGTTGGCGCCCAAAGCGATCGTCGTGACGCCGATCCCGGCGTTCTTGCGCCGGTAGTCGAGCACGACGTGGTCCCCCGGCTTGGTCTTCTTCAGCAGTGCGGTGAACTCTTCGACGTTGGCCACCGGAACGCCGTTGACCGCGTCGATGGCATCGCCGGGACGCAACTGACCGGCCGAGGGCCCGGGATCGGCGACGGCCTGGACCGTCACCGCCTTCGGGTACTTCAGGTAGCTCAACGCCGCGTACTCGGCGTCTTCCTCGGAGTTCTTGAAGTCGGCGTTGTTGGCCTTGTCGACCTGCTCCTTGGACTTGTCCGGCGGGTACACCAGATCGCGCGGCACCAGCTGCTCGCGGCCCGACATCCACAGCGCCAGCGCCTGCCCCAGCGTCAGCCCGTCGCTCTGCGACACCGTCGTCATGTTCAGGTGCCCCGACGTCGGGTGCACCTTGATGTCGCCCTTGATGTCGACGACCTTCTTGCCGTCGACCTCACCGAGCGTGTCGAACGTCGGGCCGGGACCCAGCGAGACGAACGGCACGGTCACCACCGACACCAGCACGACGAACACGATGATCGGCACCAGAGCGACCACGAGCGTAGAAATCCGCCTGTTCACGCCGCCAACAGTAAAGCTCGTGGCTCAGTTCGCTGACAGCATGACCCGCGAAGCGACCCGAGGCCCGGGCTGGCAGTACCGTTGACGGTATGGCTGACCTGCCTTTCGGCTTCTCCAGCGGCGACGACCCCGACCGCGACAAATCCAAGAAAGAGCCTGGACCTGGCTCTTCCGGTGGCTCGTCGGACCCGTTCGGGTTCGGCAACGCGTTCGGCGGCCCCGGCGGCGCCGGCATGCCCGACCTCGGCCAGATTTTCACCCAGCTCGGCGCGATGTTCAGCGGCGCGGGCGCCTCGATGAACAACCCGCAGTCCGGCCCGGTGAACTACGACCTGGCCCGCAAGCTGGCGTCGAACTCGATCGGGTTCGTCAAGCCGGTGCCCGAGCAGACCGCGACGGCCATCTCCGACGCCGTGCACCTTGCGGAGACCTGGCTCGATGGCGTCACCGCCCTGCCGGCCGGCACCACCCGCGCGGTGGCATGGACGCCGAGCGACTGGCTCGACAACACCCTCAACACCTGGAAGCGACTGTGCGACCCGGTCGCCGAGCAGCTGTCGACCGTGTGGGTGTCGGCGCTGCCCGAGGAGGCCAAAGCGATGGCCGGCCCGCTGCTGGCGATGATGTCGCAGATGGGCGGCATGGCGTTCGGCTCGCAGCTGGGCCAGGCGCTGGGGACGCTGTCCAAGGAGGTGCTGACGTCGACCGACATCGGCCTGCCGCTGGGGCCGTCCGGCGTCGCCGCGCTGATGCCCGAGGCAGTCGAGGCGTTCGGCGAAGGCCTCGAGCAGCCGCGCAGCGAGGTGCTGACGTTCCTCGCGGCGCGTGAGGCTGCCCACCACCGCCTGTTCAGCCACGTGCCGTGGCTGGCCAGCCAGCTGCTCAGCGCCGTCGAAGCCTTCGCCAAGGGCATGAAGATCGACATGAGCGGTTTCGAGGAAATGGCCTCCGGCCTGGACCCGGCGTCGCTGATGGGCGACCCCGGCGCCATGGAGAAGCTGCTGAGCCAGGGCATGTTCGAGCCGAAGGCCACCCCCGAGCAGGCGGCGGCGCTCGAACGGCTCGAGACGCTGCTGGCGCTCATCGAGGGCTGGGTGCAGACCGTCGTCACCGCCGCACTCGGTGAGCGGCTGCCCGGCACGTCGGCGCTGAGCGAGACGCTGCGTCGTCGTCGCGCCACCGGCGGGCCGGCCGAGCAGACCTTCGCAACCCTCGTGGGCCTGGAACTGCGGCCGCGCAAGATGCGCGAGGCCGCCACGCTGTGGGAGAAGCTGACCGACGCCGTCGGCGCCGACAAGCGCGACGCCGTCTGGCAGCACCCCGACCTGCTGCCCGGCGCAGCCGATCTCGACGAGCCCGCAGCCTTCATCGACCGGGCACTCGGCGGCGACACCTCGGACCTGGACCAGGCGCTGGCCGACCTGGAAAAGGACCTCAAGCGGGACTCGGGAGACGACCCAGCCGAGAGCTGAGCGTGCCTGTGGATAACTGATTCGCCGAATCGGCGTGCTGTTGGCACAGTTGGGCCATGACCACGTCTCGTCAGACCCTGAACCCGGCCATGCCGGTGTTGCAGCGGCCTGACGGGACGGTGCAGCTCGGCTGGGACCCGCGGCGCGCCATCGGCATTCGGCCACCGGACGGGTTGACGGTCGGTGACCTGGCGGACCTGCTGCGCGGTATGCAGAGCGGCGTCGACGCCGAGAGCAGCCAGGCGCTCGCGCTGGCGGCCGGGCTGACCGACGTCGACGGCTGGACCGGCTTGGTCGACGCCCTGAACTCAGCGGGACTGTTACAGACGGCGCCGGATACCGGCCGGCGACCGGTATCGGTACGCATTCACGGCAGCGGTCCCCTCGCGGACCTGTTGGCCGGCGCCTTGAATTGTTCCGGAACCCGGGTGCGCACCAGCCGATTCGGCCACGTGGCCGTCACGCGGGACGCCGCCGATCTGGTGGTGCTGTCCGATTTCCTGGTCGCCGACCGCCGTCTGGTGCGCGACCTGCACCGCGCCGGGGTCCCGCATCTGCCGGTGCGGATCCGGGATGGCACCGGGCTGATCGGTCCCCTCGTTTTGCCCGGGGCGACGAGCTGCCTGAACTGTGCCGACCTCCACCGCAGCGACCGCGACGCGTCGTGGCCGGTGCTGGCCGCCCAGCTGGAGGGCACCGTCGGCAGCGGCGACCGTGCCACCGTGCTCGCCACCGCGGCGGTGGCGCTCAACCAGGTGGACCGGGTGATCGACGCGATCCGCGGCGGCGGGAGCCGCATAGAGCCACCGCCGACGCTCGATGCCACGCTCGAATTCGACATCGGCTCGCGGACCACCGTGGTGCGCCGGTGGTCGCGTCATCCGTTGTGTGACTGGTGCGATCGACTTTCGTGACAACACGCGTTGCCATGTCGCTGCCGTGCACTCAGCAACGTCATGGATGATGTGAATGTGGCTGATATCAAACGGGGCAGTGTGGCACGCAACGCGAAGCTCGCCGGTCTGGCCGGCGGCATGGCGGGACGGGCGGCGCTGGGCTTGGGCAAGCGCCTGGCGGGCAAGTCCAAGGACGAGGTGACCGCCGAGCTGATGGACAAGGCGGCCAACCAGCTGTTCACCGTGCTGGGCGAGCTCAAGGGCGGCGCGATGAAGGTCGGCCAGGCCCTGTCGGTGATGGAGGCCGCGATACCCGAGCAGTACGGCAAGCCGTACCGCGAGGCGCTGACCAAGCTGCAGCGCGAAGCCCCGCCCCTGCCGGCCGCCAAGGTGCACCGCGTACTCGACGCACAGCTGGGCACCAAATGGCGCGACCGCTTCCAGTCCTTCGACGACACCCCGGTCGCGTCGGCCAGCATCGGGCAGGTACACAAGGCCGTCTGGTCCGACGGTCGCGAGGTCGCCGTCAAAATCCAGTACCCCGGCGCCGACGAGGCGCTGCGCGCCGACCTGAAGACCATTCAGCGTCTGGTCGGCGTCTTCAAGCAGCTGGCGCCCGGCGCCGACGTCCAGGGCGTCGTCGACGAACTGATCGACCGCACCGAGATGGAGCTGGACTACCGGCTGGAGGCCGACAACCAGCGCGCCTTCGCCAAGGCGTACGCCGGGCACCCGCATTTCAAGGTGCCGGCGATCGTGGCCAGCGCGCCGAAGGTCGTCATCGCCGAGTGGATGGACGGCATCCCGATGTCGGTGATCATCCGGGAGGGCACCGTCGAACAGCGCGACCTGATGGGTACCCGCCTGTCGGAGCTGACATTCGATGCGCCGGCGCGCCTGGAGATCATGCACGGGGACACCCACCCCGGGAATTTCATGCTGCTGCCCGACGGCCGCATGGGCGTCATCGACTTCGGCGCGGTGGCGCCGCTGCCCGGTGGGCTGCCGACCGCGATCGGCGAGATGATCAGCCTGGCGCGGGACAAGAACTACGAGAAGCTGCTGCCGGTGATGGAGGATGCCGGGTTCATCCAGCCGGGCGAAGAGGTCCCGATCTTCGAGGTCGACAACATGCTGCGGCAGTACGTCGAGCCGATCCAGAGCGATGTCTTCCACTACACGCGGCGCTGGATCATGAAAATGGCTGCGGGCCAGTTGGACAACGGCGTGAACCAGATCAAGATGGCCCGTCAGCTCGACATGCCGCCGAACCTGGTCATTCCGCTGCGCGTGATCGCATCGACCGTGGCGATCTGCTGTCAGCTGGACGCCCACGTCCCCGTGAAAGCCATTGCCACGGAACTGGTTCCGGGCTTCACGCCGTAATCAACGGCGGTTACGCGGCCGCTCGGCGCCGACGAGCGGCCGCGTAATGCACGCCAAACACGGTGTGTCGGTGTACAAACACGGCCGCTCGCGGTTGGTGCCCCCCAAGGTTTGGCCGCGGGGTCATGCCGCGACGACGTCCTTACGCGGACGACCGCGCGGACGCTTGCGTGCGATGACGGCACCCCGTTCGAGGATCTCCCCGCCCCAAACACCCCACGGCTCTTCACGTTCCAGCGCCTCGTTGAGGCACTGGAGCCGGATCGGGCAGTCGGCGCACAGCGCCTTCGCCTGTTCCAGCTGAGTGGGGTTGTCAGCGAACCACATATCGGGGTCGCCGACATGACATGGCACCGCCAGCCTTTGTCGGCAAGTCTGGCTAGTCATGTCCTCATCACCTACTTCCTGGTCGTCTTGCGTCTCATCTGTCTGATGGATCGGTGACCAGGTGGTGGTTTTGAGGTTGTGCCCCAAAAACTTTGGCCACGGATCCGGTGGTTTCGGGTCCGTGGCCAGGTTTTGGCTGTTGTAGGCGCTACCTAAGTAGTGCCTCGCTTCACGGACGCGAAGGTCTTGGCGTTGCGCTTGCGCTGCGGGATGTCGGCGACATGTCCAGCCGTCGCGAGACGTGCCGCCGGCATAGCGGCGGCTGCAGCGACAGCGGGAACAGCGGGGACGTCGACGATCTGATGCCAACCGGCGCCGACGCGCGATACCGCCTCATAGGCGGCAGCGGTCAACGGCGCACGGGAACCAGAGACAGCGAGGACAGCGCCACGGGACGCATCAAAACTGATCATCGGGGCCACCTCCTCAGCGGTCGACTGCGGATTCGCACGGTGCGAATTCGCGGGATTTCGTTGCGGCTTCGAGGCTAGACGTTACCACCAAAATCAGGCAAGCGATTTTTTGACCAGCAGTTTTGGCGCAATTTGCGTCATGTTTGGCGCAATTTAGTGGGGCTAACGGGACGCGTTCACCAACGCCAGCACATCGGGTCCGTATTGCTCCAGCTTGCGCGCACCGATCCCGGGAATGGCCACCAGTGCGGCATTGTCGGCCGGCAGGGCCTCGGCGATCGCGATCAGGGTGTTGTCGGTGAACACCACATAAGCGGGCACCTTCATCTCCTGCGCGGTACGCAGGCGCCACTCCTTGAGCCGGCCGAGCAGCTCCTCGTCCAGGTTCGACGGGCACGATTCGCAGCGCCGCAACAGGATCGCGGTCGACGACGTCAACGCCGCGTTGCAAACCCGGCAGCGCGGCGCCGGACCCCGTTTACGTTGCGGCTGTTGGGGTTCCCGTCGACTCTGCGGTGTCAGCCCGTTGAGGAACCGCGAGGGCTTGCGGCTCTGCCGTCCGCCGGCGGCCCGAGCGAGCGCCCACGAAATCGTCAAATGCACTCTGGCCCTGGTGATTCCGACGTAGAAGAGGCGGCGCTCCTCCTCGACGGGTTCGCTGTCCGCGCCGTGTGACAGCGCGTGCGAGATGGGCAGCGTGCCGTCGACCAGGCCGACCAGGAACACCGCGTCCCACTCCAGGCCCTTGGCGGCGTGCAGCGACGCCAGCGTGACGCCCTGCACCACCGGTGGGTGCCGCGAATCGGCGCGCTGGCGCAGCTCGACGAGCAGGCCCTGCAGGTCCAGGTTGGGACGCACCGCGACTTCCTGCTCGACCAATTCGACCAAGGCCAACAACGCATCCCAGCGTTCCCGGGCCTTGGTACCGGCCGGCGGCTCGGCCGTCAGGCCCAGCGGTTCCAGCAGATCCCGGACCAGCTGCGGCAGCTCGACACCGGCGACGTCACCCTGGTGTCCCGCGGCGCGCTGCAACGCCAGCAACGACTGCCGAATCTCCTGGCGGCTGAAGAAGCCCTCACCGCCGCGCACCTGGAACGCCACCCCGGCCGCGGTGAGCGCTTCCTCGTACACCTCGGACTGCGCGTTGATGCGGTACAGCACGGCGATTTCCGAAGGGGCCGTACCGGATTGGATGAGCTTCTTGATGGCGGCGGCGACGGCGTTGGCCTCGGCGACCTCGTCGGGATGTTCCCGGAACACCGGCTTGGGCCCCGGATCGCGCTGACCGATGAGCTGCAACCGGCTGGCCGCCATCCGGCCGGACGCCGCCGAGATCACCTGATTGGCCAGCGACACCACCTGCGGCGTGCTGCGGTAGTCGCGCTCCAGCCGGATCAGCGCCGCATCGGGGAACCTCCGCGAGAAGTCGAGGAGGTATTGCGGGGTGGCGCCGGTGAACGAGTAGATGGTCTGGTTGGCGTCACCGACCACCGTCAGGTCGTCGCGCTCCCCCACCCAGGCGTTGAGCACGCGCTGCTGCAGCGGGGTGACGTCCTGGTACTCGTCGACGACGAAGCAGCGGTAACGGTCGCGGAATTCGCCGGCGACGGCGTCGTCGTTCTCGATGGCGGCGGCGGTGTGCAGCAGCAGATCATCGAAATCCAGCAGTGCCGATCCGTCGCGCCGGGCCTTGAGGCCCTCGTACCCGGCATAGACCGCGGCGACCTTGGCGGCGTCGAACGGGATGTCCCGCTCGATCTTGGCGACCTGCTCCGGGTAGAGCTCAGGACTGATCAGGGACGACTTGGCCCATTCGATCTCCCCGGCCAGGTCGCGCACGTCGTCGGTACTGGCCTGGATGCCCGCCCGGTTGGCCGCCTGCGCGACGACCGCGAACTTGCTGTCGAGCAGCTCCCAGCCGGTGTCGCCGACCACCCGCGGCCAGAAGTACCGCAGTTGCCGCAGTGCCGCGGCGTGGAACGTCATGGCCTGGACGGCCCCGGTGCCTTGTGCCCCGTCGATCTCGTTTTCCAGGCTGCGAAGCCGGCCGCGCATCTCGCCCGCGGCGCGCTGGGTGAACGTCACGGCCAGCACCTGACTCGGCGCGACGTGGCCGGCGGCGACGAGATACGCGATGCGGCGCGTGATGGTGCGGGTCTTGCCCGTGCCGGCGCCGGCCAGCACACATACCGGGCCGCGGGGCGCGAGGACGGCCTCACGCTGTTCGTCGTCGAGGTCCTCGAGGAGCGTGGACGGCGGGGCCTCGGCTGGCATGGCCTCCATCATGGCAGCCGGGTGTGACATACGAGGCACCGCCAGGCGGCATTACCCGGCGATCGGATACGTTGAGTCGCGTTATGAGTGCACTGATCATGTACAGCACGACCTGGTGCGGCTACTGCAAGCGGCTCAAGACCGCGCTGAAGGCCGAAGGCATCTCCTACACCGAGATCGACATCGAGCAGGACCCGGCGGCCGCCGAGTTCGTCGGTTCGGTCAACAACGGCAACCATGTGGTTCCGACGGTGAAGTTCCCCGACGGCTCGACGCTGACCAACCCCAGCATCAAGGACGTCAAAGCCAAGCTGAATTAGTGATTTGTGCACGATTTTCCGCGCCGAGCGCGGATTTTCGTGCACAAATCACTGAGCCGCCCAGGATTCGATGATCTCCCGGGCGATCGAGATCGAGCCGGGCAGCAGCAGCCGGGTGTCCGACGTGCTGTTCCAGTCGCCGTGCTCGAGGGCTTCGCGCACCTCGGCGCGGGTGAACCAGTCGGCCTCGGCGATCTCACCGTCGTTGAACGAGAACGGCTGCTCCCGATCGCCGATGGCGTGGAAGCCGACCATCAGCGAGCGCGGGAACGGCCAGGGCTGGCTGCCCAGGTACTTGACGTCGGTGACGGTCAGGCCGATCTCCTCGGAGATCTCGCGCACCACGCAGGACTCGAACGACTCGCCGGCCTCGACGAAACCGGCCAGCAGTGAGAACAGCCGCTCGGGCCAGTTCGTCTGCCGGGCCAGCACGGCGCGGTCGTGGCCGTCGTGCACCAGGCAGATGATCGCCGGGTCGATGCGCGGGAACTCCTCGTGGCCGCCGATGCTGTTGACCCGCGCCCAACCGCCCTTTACGGGCTTCGTGGGCGCGCCGTCGATGGCGCTGAAGCGGGCGCTGTCATGCCAGTTCAGCAGTGCCGTCGCCGTGGAGACGAGCTGGGCGCTGATGTCGTCGAAGATGGTCCCGGCCCGGCGCAGGTCGAGCACCTCGACAGGCGCGTCCGTCCCGCCCGTCGGCTCTTCCAGTGCGGCGCGCACGCCCCACACGTGGCGGCCGTCGGGCATCCGGCCCAGGAACACCGCGTGCTCGTCGGGCTTGTCGCCGAGTTCCGCCGCGCGCCCGAGCACCACCTGGCCGCCGGAGATCAACACCTGATTGCGACGATCCACGCGCAGCAGCAGCGCGTCCTTCCAGCCGGCGATCGCGGCGTCGACGTCGGTGCGCAGCGTGTCGGCCCGGTCGGCGCCGACGCGGGACAGCAGCGGGACGTTACGCAGGGTGAAATCGCTCATCGCGGTTACCGTTCGACTTCGGCGTTGCGGATGTAGAGCAGCCGGTCCCCGGCCGCCAGGGCGTCGACCTCAGGGGCGTCGACTCGCAGCAGCCGGCCGTCGCGCACCACCCCGAGCACGATGTCGGTCAGGTGCCGCGGCGAGCCGCCGAGCTCCTTGACCTCGACCTCCCGTTCGGAGATCGCGAAGCCGGCGTCGGGGGTGAGCAGGTCTTCGACCATCTCGACGACGCTCGGGGTCTGGGTCGCGATGCCCAGCAGCCGGCCGGCGGTCTCCGAGGACACAACCGTCGAGTCGGCGCCGGATTGCCGTAGCAGGTGCTGGTTCTCGGCCTCGCGGGCCGAGGCGACGATCTTGGCCTTGGGTGCCACCTCACGGGCGGTCAGCGTGACCAGCACGGCGGTGGCGTCCTTGTCGGTCGCGACCACGATGGACTTCGCATGCTGGGCCCCGGCCAGGCGCAGCACCTCCGACTTGGTGGCGTCGCCGACCACGGTGACCAGTCCGGCGGCGCGCGCCCGGTCCAGTGCCGCCGGGTTCTCGTCGACGACGACGATGTCTCCGGGTGCGACCTCGTCACCGACCATGGCCTGGACCGCGGTGCGGCCCTTGGTCCCGTAACCGACGACGATGGTGTGGTTGCGCACGGTGCTCCTCCATCGCTGAATCTTCAAGGCTTGACGAGACTGCGTGGTCAGCGTCTCGACGGTCGTACCGATGAGCACGATCAGGAACGCGATCCGCATGGGCGTGATCACCAGGACGTTCACCAGGCGCGCGCTCGGGGTGAGCGGCGTGATGTCGCCATAGCCGGTGGTCGACAGCGACACCGTCGCGTAGTAGATGCAGTCCAGGAGCGACATCTCGTTCTCCTGGGCGTCGCGGTAGCCGTCGCGATCGAGGTACACGACGAGCACCGCGGCGGCGAGCACCAGCAACGCGTAGATGACGCGGCGCACGATCCGGCGGATCGGACTGACGAACGCTTCCGGAATCTGCAGCACATCAACCAGATCCGCGTTCTGGCGGCTCGTGAGGTTCTGTTCCATCGCGGCCATGCGCCGCGACAACCTAACGCGAGCCATGCGACTCCATTATCTGGCGGAGACTCACCACAAGACGGCTCGGCACAGCACTATGTAACCATGACCGCCGCCAACAGCACTGACAACACCACCGCCAGCCAGGCGCCCGCGTACCGGATGGGCGCGCTGCTCGTCGGCATGGGCGCCCTGCATTTCGCCGCGCCCAAGCCTTTCGACGGCATCGTCCCGGAGGAACTGCCCGGCACCGCACGGTTTTACACGTACGCATCAGGCGTCGCCGAAGTAGCCACCGGCGCCGCGCTTCTGCTGCCACGTACCCGGAAGCTGGGCGCGCTGGCCGCTGTCGCACTTTTCATCAGCGTCTTCCCGGCGAACGTCAACATGGTCCGGCTGTGGTGGCCCAAGGGCTGGCCGGCCCGCATCGCGGCACTGGCCCGGCTGCCGTTGCAGGTGCCGATGGTGACCCAGGCGCTTAAGGTCTACCGCAACTCACCCCAGGCGAACTAGGCCCGCCAGCTCGTCGGCGCCGGGCAGGTCGGTGGGTGCCACCGTCTGCCCGGCGCGCACGTAGTGGAAGACCGCCCGCACCGAGTCGACGGGCACGCCCTGGATGGACGACCAGGCCAGGCGGTACACCGCCAGCTGAATGGCCTTGTTGCGCAGGGTTTCCTGGGTCGACGGCGGATCTCCGGTCTTCCAGTCGAGCACGGTGTAACCACCGTCGGCGTCGGCGAACACCGCGTCGATACGGCCGCGGATCACCCGGTCGCCGATCACCATGTCGAACGGCACCTCGATGTCGGTCGGGGTGCGGGCCGCCCACTCCGAGAGGGCGAACGCGGCCTGCAGGTCGGCCAGCTCCTCGGCGACGGCCTGCCCCAGCTCGGCGTCGACCGCACCGGGCAGATCATCGAGGTCGAACAGCCGCTCGGCGGAGAAGTACCGCTGCACCCAGTCGTGGAACGCAGTGCCCAGCAGCGCCTGCGGGTCGGGCCGGGCCGGCAGCCGTCGCTGCAGCCGCTGCAGTGCGCCGGACCGGTCACTACCCAGGTCGACCAATGTGCTCACCGACAACTGCGGCGGCAGCTCGAGCGGACCGCGCTCCTGTGCCCGTTCCCGCTCGGCCAGCAGCGCGTCCACGTCGGCGGCCCAACCGTGCCGGTCGTCGTGCTCCTCGGCTTCTGCGGTGAGCGCGGCAGCCACCAGGGCCGCACCCCGGTCGACGTCAGCGCGTCGCGAACCGGCCGGGTCGACGGGCCACGAGCACTCGACGACGTTGTCCCGCAACGGGTTGACGGCATTCTCCGGGGGTGCGGGTGCCCACTGCTCGATCTCGCCGCAGGGGTCGCCCTCCTGCGCGGCGCGTTCGATGATGTCGCGCATCTCGATCAGGAAGTCGGAGGGTCCCGCGGGTTTTCCGGCCGTCGTCCCCCAGTGATACCCGGACAACAGCAGGGTGTCCTCGGCGCGGGTGAGGGCCACGTAGAGCAGGCGGCGTTCCTCGTCGGTGCGCCGCTGGTCGAGCAGGGCCTTGTGCGCGGCGATCTTGTCCGCCAACACCTTCCGGTCGTAGACGTCGGAGGTGTCGAGCACCGGCACGCCGTGTTCGGACAGCTCGGCGCGGTCGCCGCGCAGCAGCGGCGGCAGGTCCCCCGCATCGGTGAGCCAGGTGCGCTGCGACGCCGTCGACGGGAACACTCGGGCAACAAGGTGTGGCACCGCGACGATCTGCCATTCCAGGCCCTTGGCCGCGTGCACCGTCAGGATCTGGACCCGGTCCGAGGCCACCGTCACCTGTGCCGGTGCCAGCCCGTTCTCCACCTCCGCGGCCGCCGTCAGATATGCCAGTAGTCCGACGATGGGCGCGGCGCCGTCTGGGTCTACGGGCCGCGCGGCGTATCCCGCGACGACGTCGGCGAAGGCGTCGAGATGTTCGGTGCCGCGCCAGCCCTCGGAAACCCCACTGGCGGCACGGGTTTCGGCGTCGATACCCAGAACCCGACGCACTTCGGCAACCAGATCCGGCAGCGGCTGGTGCAGGTGCGCGCGCAGTTGGCTCAGTTCGGCGGCCAGGGCCAGCAGCCGGCGGTGTCCTTCGGGTGAATAGCGGTCGGCCGGGCCCGGATCGCTGATCGCGTCGGCCAGGCAGGCGTGGTCGGCGTCGGGGGCGACCTGCGCGACGGCCTGCTCGGCGGCCGACCCAGACGTCCGCGCCGGGTCGGGCGCATCCAGTTCCGATGCGCGGCGCCACAGCGCGGCCAGGTCGGCGGCGCCGAACCGCCAACGCGCGCTGGTGAGTACCCGCATCGCGGCGACCCCGGCGGTCGGTTCGGCGACCAGGCGCAGCATCGCGACGACGTCGGCGACCTCGGGGATGGCCAGCAGCCCAGCCAGGCCGACCACCTCGACGGGCACCCCGCGGGCTGTCAGCGCCTCGGCGATGGGCGCGGCGTCGGCGTTACGGCGTACCAGGACCGCGGCCGTCGGCACGGGCTCCCCTGCGGCCACCGCACCGAGGTACCGGCGGGCCAGGTGATCGGCAACCCAATCACGTTCGGCGACAACATCATCCAGCAGAGCGCACTGAATGGTTCCCGGCTCGGCGCCCGGCCGCGGCAGCAATTCGCGCACGCTCACGCTGCGACGCCGGGCCTCGGCGGACACCTCGTTGGCCAGCTTGAGTGCCCGCGGCGGGTTGCGCCAGCTGGTCCGTAGTTCCAGGGTCGGGGCCGGTGAACCGTCCGACAGGCGGAAGTCGGTGGTGAATCGCGGCAGGTTGGTCGCCGACGCGCCGCGCCAGCCGTAGATCGACTGGATGGGGTCTCCGACCGCCGTCAGCGCCAGGTCATCGTCGACGCCGCCGCCGAACAGCGACGACAGCGCGACCCGCTGGGCGTGCCCGGTGTCCTGGTATTCGTCGAGCAGGACCACGCGATACCGCTCGCGCAGCTGCGCGCCGACCTGTGGGAAGCGCTCGGCCAAGCGGGCCGCGGCCGACATCTGGCTGCCGAAGTCCATCACCTGCGCATCCCGCATTCGCTGGTGCACGGCATCGATCAGTGGCACCAACTCGGCCCGCTCGGTCTGGGTGGCCAGCAGGTTCAGCAGCCACTGGGTGGGCCCGCCGCGCTGGCCCGGACCCCCGGGGAGCGTGAGGATGAGCCGTTCCAGCTCGTGATGGGTGTCCCGCACGGCGTCGGTGTCGACGAGATGCTCGGACAGCTGACCGGCCAGGCGCAGCACCATCTGGGTGATGGCGGCCGGGGACTTGTCGGTCTGCAACTGGCCCGGGAAGTCGGACACCACCCGAAAAGCCAACTGCCACATCTCGGTTTCGGTGACCAGCCGGGTGGCCGGCTCGATGGGCAACAGCAGCCCGTACTCGCGGAGCAGGGTGCCCGCGAAGGCGTGGTAGGTGCTGACGGTGGCGTGCTCGTCGGCCAGCGAGACACCGGGCAGCAGACCCGACCCCGCCAGACGGGCCAGCCGGGTGCGCACGCGGCGCAACAGCTGTCCGGCGGCCTTGCGGGTGAACGTCAATCCCAGCACCTGCGACGGTGTGGCGTAGCCGTTGGCCACCAGCCACACCACGCGCGCGGCCATGGTCTCGGTTTTCCCGGCACCGGCGCCGGCGATCACCACCAGTGGTCCTGGTGGCGCGGCGATGACCGCAGCCTGCTCGTCGGTCGGGGTGAACAGCCCGAGCGCCTCGGCAAGGTCGGCAGGGCTGTACGTCACGGGCATGCCCCCTTCGTACCTTGTGCCGGACACATGGCCCGCACCGGGCACGTCGCACACCCCGAGCCGACGCGCGCGACGAAGTGCGGCCCGGCCGTCGCCGCGGCGGCGTCGGTCACCCGCTGCCGCCACTGCGCCTGCGCCGTCTCCCCCATCGGGTCCTGCTCGCGTTCGGTGGCGCCGGTCTTGGCGGGTTTGGCCGGATACACCAGCCGGCCACCACCGGGCTGATCACCGTGCGGCACAACGCCTTCGGCGATGGCCAGCTGGTACAGCGCGAGCTGGGCGTGCTCCTGGGCGTCGGCCTTGGTGGCGGGGCTCTTGCCGGTCTTGACGTCCACCACGACCAGACGGCCGTCGCGATCGCGCTCGAGCCGGTCGATGCGTCCCTTCACCTGAACCTGCAGCCCCTCGTCGGCGATCGTGCCGGCCACCTCGAGTTCGGTGCCGACCTCGGTGAGCTCGCCGCGGCTCTCCTGCCGCCACGTCGTGAACGTCGCGAGCATGGCGCGGTACCGCTCGAGCTCGTTGTCGGCGTACCAGTTCGAGTCGAAAGGCAGCTGCTGCCAGACTTTTTCGAGTTCACCCCGCAGCTCGGCCTCGCTGCGACCGGAATCGGCGACCAGGGCGTGCACCAGCGAGCCCAACGCTGACCGCAGGTCGCGGCCGTCGCTGCCGCCGTGGCGCTCCAGCATCCAGCGCAGCGGGCAGTCGGTCAGGGTCTGCACGGTCGACGGCGACACCGTGACGACGTGGTCGTCGCCGGACCACAGCGGTTCGGCAGTGGACAGCTCCGTGCTGGCGTACCACTGTGCCGGGTCGGCGCCCGGCACGCCGGCCTCGGCCAGCCGGGCCAATTGCGCTGCCGCACACAGCCGATCGGACTCCTCGACCGCGCCGTCGGGCGCACACACCACCGATCGCAACCGGCCGACCAATGCCGCCGGCGACAACACGGCAGGCGCGTGCACCGGGAGCTCGTCGGCGTCGGAGTCGGTGCCGCCGGCCAGGGCCCCCAGCTCCTCGAAGAAGGTCGACGGCAGTAGCGCCTCGTCGCCGTTGTCGCTGTCGACGGCCGTCACCAGCACACGGTTGCGCGCCCGGCCCAGCGCGGCGACCAGCAGCCGGCGTTCCTCGGCCAGCAGCGGCGCGGTGGCCGACATGCCGCGGACGTCACCCACACCGTCGACGATGTCGAGCAGCTGCTGGGTCCCGAGTACGCCTCCACGCGGAACGGTGTTGGGCCACAACCCTTCCTGCAGGCCCGCGATGACCACGAAATCCCATTCCCGCCCCAGCGCGGCGTGTGCACTGAGGACCGCAACCTCGTCGGCCTCGGCGCGCTCGGGGGCCGAACCCGACCAGGAGAGCGCGCGGACGTGGTCGATCAGGCCGGCGAGGGACGCCGCCGCGGTGCGGGCCACGTACTGATCGGCGGTGTCGAACAGCGCGGTGACGGCATCCAGGTCGGCGTTTGCCGCAACGCCGGCCGCACCCGGGCGCCCGGCCGCGGCCTGCCACCGGCGCGACAGCCCACTGGCGTGCCAGGCCTGCCACAGCACGAATCGCGGATCCTGGCCCGCCGTCGCCGACCGGCGCGCCGCGTCGAGGACCGCACGAACCCGCCGCACGGGCCGCGCCAGCTGGTCGGGCAGTGAATGATCGGTAGTCCCGGTCAGCGCGTCGACGAGCAGGTCACCGAAATCGCGACCGGTGCCGTCCGCGCGGCGCAGTGCACGGCGCAACTGGCGCTGCGACACCGGGTCCACCCGACCGATGGGGCCGGTCAGCAGGGCCAGCGCCCGGTCGCCGGTCAGCTGATCGGCGACGCAGTCCAGCACCGTCAGCAGCGCGCCCACGGCCGGATGCTGGGCCGGCGGTGCGGTCCCGGCCTGCTGCTGCACCGGAACCCCGGCGGCGGTGAGAGCCCGGGCCAACGCCGTCCCGGCGCTCGGCACCGATCGCACGATGACGGCCATCTGCGACCACGGCACCCCGTCGACCAGGTGCGCGCGACGCAAAGCGTCGGCGATCAACGCGGACTCGGCGTGCGGCGAACCCGCGACACGCACCGACAGCGAGCCGAGCTCATCCGTCGTCGCCGGCGTCAGCGCCCGGGACGCGTCCACGCCGGGCAGCCGCCGCGCGACGGCCGCGACCGCCCCGGCCACCGCGGGCGAGCACCGGTAGGACTCGGTCAGCACCACCTGCGGCTGGTCGTCGGGGCCGTACAGCAGCGTCGGCTCGGCGCCGCGGTAGCCGAACACCGTCTGGCTCGGGTCACCGGCGATGACCGTCAGCTGGGCGCCGGCCGCCAGCACCCGCACCAGCAGCGCAGCCTGCGGGTCGAGGTGCTGCGCATCGTCGACGAGCAGCAGCTTGATGCGGGCGCGTTCGGCGTCCAGCAGCGCGGGATCAACGGCGAAGGCCTCGAGCGCGGCGCCGACCAGCTCGGCCGCGCCCAGCGCCGGCACCGTCGCCTGCGGAGCCGCCATGCCGACGGCGCTGCGCAGCAGCATCACCTGCTCGTAGACCTGCGCGAACCGCGCCGCCGCCACCCACTCCGGACGGCCGGCCTTGCGCCCGATCCGGCGCAGATCCGCAGGGTCGACGCCGCGTTCGGTGCAGCGGGCCAACAGGTCCCGCAATTCGGTCGCGAACCCCGCGGTGCCCAGCGCCGGCCGCAGGTGCAGCGGCCAGTCCACGCTGGCCTCGTCGCCGTCCTCCAGATCACCGGCGAGGAGCTCGCGGATGATGCCGTCCTGCTCGGCGCTGGTGATCAGGCGCGGCGGCGCGTCACCGGCGCGCTGCGCGGCCTGCCGCAACACGGCGAACGCGTAGGAGTGCAGTGTGCGGACCAGCGGCTCCCGGGTGACCTGGCCGGTATCGCCCAGCAGCGCCGACGTGATGGCGCCGCGGACCCGGCTGCCCAGCCGTGCCGAACCGGTGAGCAGGAGCACCGACTCCGGATCGGTCCCCGCCGCGATATGCGTTGCCGCCGTGCGGATCAGCAGCTCGGTCTTGCCGGTTCCGGGGCCGCCCAGCACCCGCACGACACCGCGCTGCCCGGGCTCGGTCAGGGCATTAACCGAGCCGGGCGCGGTGAGTGCGGAGTGCGGGGCGGCCATGGCAGGAATGCAACCACGGGGGTACGACAAGTTCGGCCGACGGCGACACCGGGCCGCGATGTCTGGCAGCATCAACGGGGTGAGCTTGCAGGTGTACCGCTACGGACCGGCGCGGCCGGCACAGATCCTGGCCCTGCACGGCCTGACCGGCCACGGAAAGCGCTGGCAGACACTGGCGGACGGGTATCTGGCCGAATATTCGGTGCTGGCACCCGATCTCCTGGGACATGGCCACTCGTCGTGGGCGGCGCCGTGGAACATCGACGAGAACGTCGCGGCCCTGGCCACCCTGCTCCAGGACGAGGCCGACGGGCCGGTGGTCGTGGTGGCGCATTCGTTCGGTGGTGCGATAGCGCTCAATCTCGCTGCCGCCCACCCGCATCTGGTATCAGGCCTGGTGCTGCTGGACCCGGCGACCGGGCTGGACGGCAGCTGGATGAGCGAGATCGCCGACGCCATGCTCGGCTCCCCCGACTACCCGGACCGCCACGAGGCCCACGCCGAGAAGGTGAACGGATCGTGGGGTGAGGTCTCGGTGAAGTACCCCGGCGAACTCGAGCGCGACCTGGACGAGCACCTGGTCGCCCTGCCGGGCGGACGCGTCGGCTGGCGCATCAGCCTGCCCGCCATGATGTCCTACTGGAGTGAGCTGGCCCGCCCAATTGTGTTGCCGCCGCATGGCACACCGACAACGCTGGTGCTGGCCAAACGCACGCACCCGGCCTATGTCACCGGCGAACTGGTGTCCGGTTTGCAGGCCCGGCTCGGCGCCGACTTCGTGCTGACCGAATTCGATTGCGACCACATGGTGCCGCACGCCATGCCCGCCGAAACCGCCGATGTGATCCGGCGCCACCTGGTCTGATCGTGGCCGCTGTCACCGACGAACAGGTGGAGAGGGTGCGGGACCTCGTCGCCTCGATCCCGCCCGGCCGGGTGTCGACCTACGGCGACATCGCCGATGCCGCAGGGCTTTCCAGCCCCCGGATCGTCGGCTGGATCATGCGCACCGATTCCTCGGACCTACCGTGGCACCGGGTGATCAGCGCGTCGGGCCGGCCGGCCGCGCATCTGGCGACGCGGCAGCTGGAACGGCTGCGCGCCGAGGGCGTGCTGGCGGTCGACGGCCGGGTTCGGTTGCGCGAGTACCGGCACGAGTTCTGAGACCCAGCTCACCCGACGGTGATGGCGTCCAACCGTTCCTTGATGAAGTCCGCAGAGACCACCGGCGCCAGCCCCGACACCGCGCCGATGGGCGGCTGCAACGGGGTGATCAGTGCGTCGTGGTTGGCTTCGTAGAAGTAGATGAGCGACACCAGGTCTTCTTCCGGTGCGTGCGGTTGCGGCGGCAGCACGCGGTGGCGGCCGGACGGCCAGCGTCGTCCGCTCCAATATTCCAGCAGGTCACCGATATTCACCGTCAGCGCGCCCGGTTCCCAGGGGGCGTCCTCCCAGCCCTCGGCGTCCGAATACACCTGCAGCCCGCCGGCGCCGGGCTCGCGGTCGAGCACCGTGACGGTGCCGAAATCGGTGTGCGGGCCGATGCGGAACTGCCCGGGCTCGGGTTCACCGACGACGCTCACGGGCGGGTAGTGGTTGATGTTCATGGTCCACGTCGGCCGATCTGCCAGCGCGTCAAACGGATTCGCCGGTAACCCCAGCGCGTGCGCGAACAGGGCCAGCAGATCGTCGGACAGCCGGCGCATCTGGGCGGTGTATTCGTCCACCAACGTCTGCAGCGCCGGCACCTCGGCGGGCCATACGTTGGGGGCGAACCAGATTCGATCCACCTCCGGGTCCCCCGTCGAGGTTTCCGCGCCCAGACTGAAACTCTCCTTGAGATCGGGTGGTGTCTCGGTGCCCTCGGCGTAACCGTTGGCCTCGGCGCCCGGGCCGATCCAGCCGTGCCCGCCCACCGGCACCGAATACCGCTGCTTCACGTCGTCGGGCAGCGCGAAGAACTCCCGGCTCGCCGTGCGGACCGCAGCCGCCAGCCCCTGGTCCACCCCATGACCGGTGACCACGATGAAACCGGCTCGCTGCAGACCCTCGTCGACTTCGGCGGCCACCGCATCGGCCTCGGCTCCGCCGGCATACCAGCGGGAAATATCCACTGTCGCAATGGCACTCATTCGCCGATATCCTCCGCCCACAATTCGGGGCGGGCCGCGATGAATTCCTCCATCATGGCCACGCACCGCTCGTCGTCCAGAACCGTCACCGCCACACCATGTTCGGCCAGCCAGTCATGACCGCCGTGGAACGTGCGGGCCTCCCCGATCACCACCGCGCCGATGCCGAACTGCCGCACCAGCCCGCTGCAATACCAGCACGGCGACAGCGTCGTCACCATGATGGTCGAGCCGTAGCCGCGCTGGCGCCCGGCCGCGCGGAACGCGTCGGTCTCGGCGTGCACGGAGGGGTCGTCGTTCTGCACCCGGCGGTTGTGGCCCGCGCCCAACAGCTCACCGTCGGCACGAAACAACGCCGCACCGATCGGAATGCCGCCTTCGGCCAACCCTTTTCGGGCTTCGGCGACCGCGACGTCGAGCATCTGCTCAGGGGTCATGCGGAGGCGCATTCCGCGGCGATCTTCTTTCGACACAACACCAGGTAGGCGACACCCGCGATGACGAAGCCGACGAAGAAGGTGATGTCGCCGAGCTTCGGCACCGCCCGGGCGATGTAACCGACGAACTTCTCCTGGTTGGAGAACAACAGCACCGACAGACCCAGTCCCAGCGCGAAGGACAACAGCCCGGGCCAGTTCGAGTATGAGCGGTCGTACAGATACCCGGCGATCTGTTGCCCGCGGCGCAGATACTGATCGGCGAACACCACACCCAGCCAGGGCCCGATCCAGTAGGCAATCACCAGCAGGAACGCTTCATAGCTGTGCGCGGCGTCGGGCAACGCCCACCAGGCGATCAGGAATCCGGCGACGCCGAAGAAGACGGTCACCAGCGCCCGCGCGATATGCGGCGGCAACGTGATCCCGATGGTCACGAAAGCCATTGCCCCGGAATAGATATTGAGCGCATTGGCGGCGATCGCACCGATCGCGATGGCCAGCAGGGTCGCCTTGGCAAGCCACGGCCCGAGCTCGGCCGTGAACGACGCGGTCGGATTGGCCAGGCTCGCGCTGCCGAACGTCGCCGATGCCGCCCCGACGATCTCCAGGACCGCGCACGAGATGAACAACCCCGTGGAGGCGAAGAACCCTGTCGCGAAAGTGGATACCGCCGACGGCAGATAGCGGGTGTAGTCCGCGGCGTACGGGGTCCAGCCGGCCGCGTAACCGAACGAGGTGCCGACGGTGAGCAGGAAGCCCCCGAGTCCGCCGACCCCACCCGATGGCGCCGGCGCACCCAGATTCGCATGCGCGAAAATGCCCACCGATGCCGCGCCGAAGACGATGACGAGCGCGGGGAACGACCACCGCTCGAATGCCTGCACCAGATTGTGGCCGAAGAACGCGAACGCGGTCTGCAACACCACGATGATGATCAGGCCGATCAGTGGCCCGAAGCCGAACAGGGTGGACAGGGCAAACGCGCCGCTGACACTGTTGGTGGCGAACCACCCGACGCCCGCGGTGATCGACATCAGCGTCGCCGGCAGCGCATTGCCCTTGAACCCGAACGCCATTCGGCCCAGCACCATCTGCGGCACGCCGTGCAGCGGTCCGCGCGCGGACAGGAAATAGTGCGCGATGGCACCCAGGCCCGTACCGATGACGATCCCGGCGACCGCCTGCCAGAAGCTCATGCCGAACGCGAGGACGGCCAGCATGCCGACGAACACCGTCGCGAATTCCATGTTGGGCGACGTCCACGTCCAGAACAGCTGACTCGGCTTGCCGTGCCGGTCCGCCTCGGCGATGAACTCGTTGCCACCCGGTTCGACCGCAGCGATCCGGTCCTTGTAGGTCCCGTCGGTGGTCGGTTCAACAGCCGTCATGCGAGGTAACTTTCCCACCGAACCGGGCACCCTGCCATTCGAACGCCGGCGCGCCCGCTACAGCACCAGGCGGACCAGGGCCGCGGTGCGGGCCAGACCCGGGAAGGCCGCCGCCGTCGACCGCGGGTGCAGCGCGTGCACGGCGAGCCGGAAGATCAAGGCGCGCAACAACATCTGCGGCCACTCCGGCAGCGATGCCCAGCGTTCGATGAGACCGTCGTCGGCCTCGCCCCACGACAGCGCGTCGACGACGACCACACCCGCGGCCCACGACGCCGGGCGCCAGTACGGCGTGATGTCGGTGATGCCCGGCGCGGCGGTGCCGGCGAACAGCACGGTGCCGTAGAGGTCACCGTGCACCAGCTGGCTCGGGTTGCGGGTCGGCTTGCGCAGCGACGCAAGCTGATTGATCAGTTCGACCGAACGACGGCCATCGGTGGTGCCGGGCGCCACCCGTGAGCCGGGCGGCAACGACTGCAGTGGCCGGTCCTCCCACGCGGCGCGGTCGGCGGCGATGAAAACGTCGACGTCGCTCCACGGCACCGCGGGCGGCTGCGTCAGGAAGCGCGGACGCTCGAGCTTGGCCGTCGCCTCGTGCAGACGCACCGCCGCCGAGACGATCTCGTCGTGCCGCGGTTCCGGGGTACCGGTGACGAACGTGTCGGCACGCCAGCCGGCGACGACGTAGCGGCCGTCGGTGGCACGCACCGGGCGGGCCAGCCGGACGCCGTCCACGAACAGCGTCTCGCGCACCTTGGCCGACCAGGACGCCCGCGCGTTGTCGGCGACCATGGACAGCACCACCTCGCCACAGCGCCAGCCGCCCTCCCAGCTCGAGCCGAGCGGCACCGGCCGGAGACCGGTCAGGCCGAACGCCGTGAGCACATGTTCGGGAGGACGGTCGACGGTCACCCGATCAGACTAAGGTGTGCCCGCCCATCCCTGACGTCAGTACATGACCATGTCGGGCTCGAGTTGCCGGGCCCAGGCCACGATTCCGCCCTGCAGATGCAGCGCGTCGGCGAATCCGGCCTGTTTGAGGGCGAGCAGGGCCTCGGCCGAGCGGATCCCGGTCTTGCAGTACAGCACCGCGATCCGGTCCTGCGGCACGCGGGACAGGCCGGCGCCGGAGTCGAGCGTCGACTTGGGGATCAGTTCGGCGCCCGCGATGTGGTTGATGGCCCACTCGGCGGGTTCGCGTACGTCGATCAGGGCGACGGGCTTGCCGGCGTCAAGCATCTCCCGCAGCTCGAGCGGCGTCACCGTCGAGTCGGCCGCCGCGTCGGCCGCAGCGTCGGAGACCACGCCGCAGAACGCGTCGTAGTCGATGAGTTCGGTGATCTTCGGGGTCGCGGGGTCCTTGCGAATCGCGATGGTGCGGTAGGTCATGTCGAGGGCGTCGTAGATCATCAGGCGGCCCAGCAGCGACTCACCGATGCCGGTGATCAGCTTGATGGCCTCGGTGCCCATCACGGCGGCGACGGACGCGCACAGGATCCCGAGCACGCCGCCTTCGGCGCATGACGGCACCGTGCCCGGGGCCGGCGGCTCCGGGTAGAGGTCGCGGTAGTTGAGCCCGCGCCCGTCGGGGGCGTCCTCCCAGAACACCGACACCTGGCCGGAGAACCGGTAGATCGAGCCCCAGACGTACGGCTTGTGGGCCAGCACCGCGGCGTCGTTGACGAGGTAGCGGGTGGCGAAGTTGTCGGTGCCGTCGAGGATCAGGTCGTACTGCTCGAACAGCGGCACCGCGTTGTCGGCGTCGAGCCGGAACTCGTGCAGATTGACGGTGACCAGCGGGTTGATCTCCAGGATCGACTCGCGGGCGCTCTGCGCCTTGGGCCGTCCGATGTCGGACTGACCGTGGATGATCTGCCGCTGCAGGTTCGATTCGTCGACGACGTCGAACTCGACGATGCCGATGGTGCCGACGCCGGCCGCTGCCAGATAGAGCAGTGTCGGGGAACCCAGTCCCCCGGCGCCGATGACGAGCACGCGCGCGTTCTTCAGCCGTTTCTGCCCGTCGACGCCCAGGTCCGGAATGATCAGGTGGCGGCTGTACCGCGCCACCTCGTCGCGGGTCAGTTCGGCCGCCGGCTGCACCAGCGGCGGCAACGGGGATGCCATGCCCTCAACAGTAATCAGCGGCTTCACATGACATTTCGGGGCCGCTCGGCGGCGACGAGGGTGCGCTCCGTGTACGCCAGTAGCGGCGTGTTGGCGTACAAACACGGCCGCTCGCGGGAAAGGGGGCTCGCGCGGGAGAGACGACTAGGGAATGGGGTACGGCCAGGAGTTGACGTGGCAGGTCTTGCCGTCGGGCTTGACCGACTCCGGGTCGAACTTGGCGT
This sequence comes from Mycobacterium sp. UNC410CL29Cvi84, assembly GCF_000686745.1. Lineage (NCBI taxonomy): Bacteria > Bacillati > Actinomycetota > Actinomycetes > Mycobacteriales > Mycobacteriaceae > Mycobacterium > Mycobacterium sp. UNC410CL29Cvi84. Next base: position 167,676 of record NZ_JMLM01000011.1, on the reverse strand, counting down.
CGTCGTTGTTGTTGGTCGAGAAGGTCTGCTGCATCATGATCGGCGCCAGCCCGCCGTTGTCACCGCAGGGCTCGTGCATCCGGAAGCCGAGGGCGTGCCCGACCTCATGGTTGATCAGGTACTGGCGGTACGAGCCGATGTCGCCCTGGAACGGCACCGCGCCGCGCACCCAGCGCGCCTCGTTGATGAACACGCGGGACTGCGCCTTGCCGCCGTCGGCCGGGAAGTACGCCGGGTTGAAGCACGACGATTCCAGCTGGATGTCGTAGCCGCAGCCCTCGCGCACCGTCATCGGCGAGGTCAGGGACACCCGGAAGTCGGGTGTCTCCGGCGACGACGCGTCGAGCCGGGTGAAGGCGAACTTCCCGTCGTGCGTCCAGCTCTTCGGGTTGGCGAGGGTTTCGGCGACCATCCGGGCAAACGCCTCGTCGCCGCCGAAACTGGTGGTGTCGACGCCGTCCTCCACCTCGACGGTGTAGGTCACCGACTTGGTGGTGCCCTGACCGATCTTGCCGGTGGTGCCCGGCACGATGTGCCAGGCCTTGGCGCCGGCCTCGGTGAACGGCCCGCCGTCCGGGAGGATGCCGGTGGGCAGATTGACGTCGAACTGCGTCAGGCCCTTGGGCGGCGCGCCGACGATCGCGGTGCTCGCCGAGTTGATGGTGGGCTGGCCGACCATCGGCACGTGCGGATGCGCCGGCGTGATCGGTTTCGGACCGGAGATGCCCTGGTAGACCACGATTCCGGTGACGACGGCCAGCGCGGGCAAGGCGTACGCGCGCCACCCGTAGGTGGATACGAAGCGACCCAGCCAGGACTGCTTGCGCCACTGCTGCCGGTCGTCCCGGTTGGACCGCAGCCGTCCGGAGTCCTCGGCCACCGGATCCCGCTGCGCACGCAAGGGCTCACGCCACTCATTGCGCACCACAGGGACGCGACCGGTGCCTCGGCCCGGGTCGTAGGTCACCGAACCAGGATGGCACAGAGCTGGGCGTACACCGGTAATGGCACGCCACCGGGTGTTCAAGTGGGACCGGACACAATCGCCGAACCGCTGGTAGCACGCGGATGGCGCGAACTAACGGTAGTAGTGTCGTGGCGATAAACTGCCGGGTCGGTCAACCTGAACAACACGTTGGGCGGCCATGAACAACAGGGGTCCAGACCGGTCCCTGAACAGTTGGTCACGGACATGTGTGCCGGACAATGCCAGATTGAGGACGTAATGAGCGAGGTTGCCAACACCTCAGACGCCAGAGGCACGCAAGCCGGAACCGACGGCACGCAGGGCGGCCCGACCACGAATCGACGGGGCAACCGACTGCCTCGGGACGAACGACGCGGCCAGCTGCTGATCGCGGCGAGCGACGTCTTCGTGGACCGCGGCTACCACGCCGCCGGCATGGATGAGATCGCCGAACGCGCCGGCGTGAGCAAACCCGTCCTGTACCAACACTTTTCGTCGAAGCTGGAGCTGTACCTGGCGGTGCTGCAGCGGCACGTCGACAACCTGCTGCAGGGCGTCCGAGGGGCGCTCAGCGCCACCACCGACAACCGGCTGCGCCTGCGTGCGGCCGTCGAGGCCTTCTTCGACTTCATCGAGCACGACAGCCAGGGCTACCGGCTGATCTTCGAGAACGACTACGTCACTGAGCCGCAGGTGTCGGCCCAGGTGAAGGTCGCGACCGATTCGTGCACCGACGCCGTGTTCGACCTGGTGAGCAGCGATTCCGGGTTGGAGCCCCATCGCGCCCGGATGATCGCCGTCGGCCTCGTCGCGATCAGCGTCGACTGTGCCCGCTACTGGATCAACAACGACCGGCCGATCTCGAAGGACGCAGCCGTCGACGGCACGGTGCAGTTCGCCTGGGGCGGACTGTCACACGTTCCACTCACCCGCTGACGCGGCGCGAACAAGAAAACTGCCCCTTTCCGTTGTGGAAAGGGGCAGTTTTTTGCGTGCGGGCGGAGTCAGTCCTTGCCGGTGACGCCGAAGCCGACCCGGCGGACGTCAGCCGCGCCGATCTCGACGTAGGCGATCTTGGCGGTCTGCACCAGGAACCGGCGGCCCTTCTCGTCGGTCAGCGCGAGCACGCCCTCCTTACCGAGCGCGTCGGTCACCAACTTCTCCACTTCCTCGGGAGTCTGCGCGCTGTTGAGGAACAGTTCGCGCGGGCTGTCGGTGACACCGATCTTGACCTCCACGCTGACCCCTTTCATTCGTTTTCAAGACTTCAGTCGAGCTGCTATCGAACTCTCCTCAGGAGGCTAGTGGACGACGGCGCCCCCGGTGGCCGCGGGCACGTTCGCCGTACGCGAACCACGCCCGGAGGTCACGACGTCGTCACAGTTGTCGGCCCGGAAACACCGCCCGGCGGCACCGCTCTTCGAGGTCGCGACAGGTCGTCTCGGCGCGCTCGACCGAACCGAGTCCCGACCGTTATCCGACGGCCAGCGAGCCGACCTCATCCGTAACTTCCGCACCATTAGCATCGACGAGGTAAGTGATACTCGACCGGGGAAAGTCGCCATGAGCAGGACATATTCGCGATATTCAACACCGTCGGGGGCGTCCACCGGCAGCTACGGGGACACCCCTGACCACCAGGGCTACGACCGCGGCTACAGCTACGGCTCCACCACCTATGGCAGTGGATACGGCAGCACCGACTACGCCGGTGACCGCAGCCACTCGTACGGCTCGTACAGCTCGTACGGCTCGTACGGCTCGGCCACCGACCTGGCCGACCGACCCACGCGCGAGTACACCAGCACCTACGGCGACACCGATCGGTTCACCGCGGCCGACGCGGACTACGCCGGTGGTGACGCCGACGCGGCGTACGACGACTACGACGACGACGAGATCTACGAGTACGACGAGGGCATCGACCGGCGCTGGGTGTGGGTGGCCGGCGTCGCCGGCGCCATCCTGCTGGTCGCGGTCATCTGCACCGTCGTGATCCTCGGCGGCGGCGACAGCGGGCCCGTCACCGCGCCGATCACGCCGCCCAGCACGAGCCAGTCGGCAACGCCGACCGCCTCCGCGGCGCCGTCGGCCGCGCCGCGTCCCCGCGTGACGGCGGCGCCGCCGACCGCGTCGCTGGCGCCCGAGACCGTCACGACCGTCACCCCGACCGCACCGGCTCCCACGCCGGCCGAGGCCGTCCCGCCGGTCGACCCCGCGGCCGTGCCCGCGGCACCGCTGCCGAACACGGTCACCTACCGGATCACCGGCAACAAGTCACTGCTGGACCTCGTGACGGTGATCTACACCGACGGGCAGGGTGCGCTGCAGACGGACGTCAACGTGGCGCTGCCGTGGGCCAAGACCGTCACGCTGAATCCGGGTGTCACGCTGAGTTCGGTGACCGCCACCAGCGTCACCGGTCAGCTGAACTGCTCGATCAGCGACGGTTCGGGCCAGGCGATCGCCGTGCAGAGCAACAACACGATGATCACCACCTGCACGAAGTAATCACCACAGCACCGCGGAACCGGGTGTGTGAGCTCAGCCGAGGCCGAGTTCGCGCACCCGGTTCTTGTGTGTCTCCTGCAGGCGCTCGAAGAACTCGGTCATCTGGGTCAGACCCTCGCCGCTGGACAGCACCAGGTCGACGAGTTCGTCGTGCTCGGCCATCACGAACTGCGCCTGTGTGATGGCCTCCCCCAGCAGCCGCCGCGACCACAACGCCAGCCGGTGCCGCTGCCGGTCGCTGGCGCTGACCGCGGCCCGCACCTCGGCCACCACGAACTGGGAGTGCCCGGTTTCCGACAGCACCGCGCGCACCACGTCGGCGGCCTCGGCGGGCAGCGAACCGGCGATCTCCAGGTAGAAATCGGCCGCCAGGGCGTCGCCGACATAGGTCTTGACGAGCGCTTCGAGCCAGGTGCTCGGCGTGGTCAGCCGGTGGTAGTTCTCCAGCGCCGGAGCGTATTTCGTCATCGCCGGGACGACGTCGACACCACGGCGCAGCAGCGCCTCGCGCAGCACGTCGAAGTGCCCCATCTCGGCGGCGGCCATGCGCGCCAGGTTGATGCGGCCTGCCAGGTTCGGCGCCATCCGCGCCTCCTCGGTCAGCCGGTAGAACGCGGCGACCTCGCCGTACGCCAACAGGGCGAACAGCTCGTTGATACCGGGATGATCGCCGGACACCGCCGGCTGCTCCGGAGTTGCCGTCTGCTCGGGCAGCGCCTGGGACCTCGAAGGCGACGGGGAAGGCATGGCCCCAACTGTAGACCGCGACTCGCGTCACAGCCGACCGGCGATGCGACCAGCTACAATGGTCTCGGCTGTAGCCAGTTCCGGGCAAGTTCCGGATCGGGAAAAGGTCCGGCGCGGGCAACGCGCGACCGGCTGCGACCAAGGAAATGTGCGTGCACGTGTTGGCCCACCTCCATCCGCGACCGACGCGGTAGACGGTTCTCCAGCTCGCCGGAACACCCGGCTGATTTCGGCAGAACCGCCCCGAGGGCCCAAGTGTTGATCGTCAGACTCGTGCGCGCGTGGACAAACAGCGAGCACTGACTCCGATGACACTGGAAGGCATCCACGCCACCTCATGACCGCATTGACTGCAAAGACAACCGAAGAAAAAACATTCGCTGACCTCGGCGTTCGGGACGAAATCGTCCAGGCGCTCGCCGAAGACGGCAAGGCCCACCCGTTCGCGATCCAGGAGCTGACGCTCCCGTTGGCGCTCGCCGGCGACGACCTGATCGGCCAGGCCCGCACCGGTATGGGCAAGACCCTGGCGTTCGGTGTGCCGCTGCTGCACCGCGTCGCCTCCGACGCCTCGCTGCCGCTGACCGGCACCCCCCGCGCGCTCGTCGTGGTCCCCACCCGCGAGCTCTGCATCCAGGTGTACGGCGACCTGACGATGGCCGGCAAACACCTCAAGGCCGGCGAGAACGGGGAACGCAAACTCCGCGTCGAAGCCATCTACGGCGGCCGCCCCTACGAGCCGCAGATCGAAGCCCTGCAGCAGGGCGTAGATGTCATCGTCGGTACCCCGGGCCGGCTCCTGGACCTGGCCCAGCAGGGTCACCTGCAGCTCGGCGGCCTCAGCGTCCTGGTCCTCGACGAGGCCGACGAGATGCTGGACCTGGGCTTCCTGCCCGACATCGAGCGCATCCTGCGGCTGACCCCGGATTCGCGCCAGGCCATGCTGTTCTCGGCCACCATGCCGGACCCGATCATCACGCTGGCCCGCACCTTCATGAACCAGCCGACGCATATCCGCGCCGAGGCCCCGCATTCGGCGGCCACGCACGACTCCACCAAGCAGTACGTCTACCGCGCCCACGCGCTGGACAAGGTGGAGATGGTCAGCCGCATCCTGCAGGCCACCGGCCGCGGCGCGACCATGATCTTCACCCGCACCAAGCGCACCGCCCAGAAGGTGTCCGACGAGCTCGCCGAACGCGGCTTCAAGGTCGGTGCTGTCCACGGTGACCTGGGCCAGATCGCCCGCGAGAAGGCCCTCAAGTCGTTCCGCAACGGGGATATCGACGTCCTGGTCGCGACCGACGTCGCGGCCCGCGGCATCGACATCGACGACATCACGCACGTCATCAACTACCAGATCCCCGAGGACGAAATGTCCTACGTGCACCGCATCGGCCGTACCGGCCGCGCCGGCAAGACCGGTATCGCCGTCACGCTGGTCGACTGGGACGAGCTGACCCGCTGGGCGCTCATCGACAAGGCCCTGAATCTGGATTGCCCGGATCCTGCCGAGACCTACTCCCGCTCGCCGCACCTGTACGAAGAGCTGGACATCCCGACCGACGTCACCGGTTCGATCGGGGCCTCTCGGGCCAAGCCCGCCAAGAAGTCGTCTGATCCCGAGGTCAAGCGCGAGTCGAGCGCCGACAAGGACCGCCCGGCCCGCAGCCGCAGCCGGTCCCGCCGCCGCACCCGCGCCGGTGAATCGGCCACGGGTCATGTCGAGGCGTCGGGTGCAGCCGAGGGCGACACCGCCGAAGCCGGTGCGCCGGCCGGCGACAGCCCCGCCGAGTCGAGCCACTCGGGTCGCCGCCGCCGGCGGCGTCGTCCGAGCAAGGCCGCGGCTCCCGAGGCCGCGGCCGTGGCAGCACCTGCCGCCGAATAGCCGCAGGCCGCCCGAGCCCTATGGTCAAACCGGAACGACGTACCAAAGCTGATCTGATCGCCGCCGCGGCCATCGTCGTGGTGGTCGCGGTCGGCGCAGCGCTGATCTGGTGGAACAGCGATGCGCGGGCCACCGTCAGCCGGCCCGCCGACCGTCCCGCACCGGCGTTGCACGCCGCCAAGACGGTGCCCTCGACGCTGCGCGAACTGTGGACCGCGGCCAGCGGCAAGACCACCCAGCCGTCGGTTGTCGGCGGTGTCGTGGTGACCGGCGACGGCGATGAGATGCAGGGCCGCGACCCGGCCACCGGCAACGCCTTGTGGAGCTACTCGCGCGCCCGCGAGCTGTGCGGCGTCACCACCGTGTACCAGTACGCGGTGGCGGTGTACCCCGACGGCCGCGGCTGCGGGCAGGCCAGCGCCATCGACGCGAGCACCGGACGCCGCGGACCCGCCCGCAGCAGCCTTGCCGACGCCGAGGTGAAGCTGTCCACCGACGGGACGACGATCCTGTCGTACGGCGACAGCCGCCTGGAGCAGTGGCGTTCGGACCTGGTGCGGATGATCAGCTACGGCTACCTCGACGCGGTGGTCAAACCCGGCGTCCCGGCCTCTCCCCTGTGCCGCTTGGTATCCGCCGCGGCCAGCTCGGCTTCGGTGGCCGTCATGGAGGCGTGTCCCAAGCAGAACGACCTGCGACTGACGCTGCTCAAGGCCGCCAAGGAAGAGGACCAGCCGGACGTCAAGCGGGTATCGCTGCCCGGCGTCAGCGTGGACTCGGACGCACAGGTCATCGCGGTGTCGGAGACCAAGGTCGCGGTCTACCTGCCGACGCCGCAGCCGTGCGTGAACATCATCGACGAAACCGGCAACACCATCGCCAGCACGCTGCTGCCTCATGCCGCGACGCCGGTGACGGCCACGACCCGCGTCGGCGACGTCGTCACCTGGTACACGGGCGACTCGGTGCTGGTCTTCGACAGCAACGGGCTGCGCTACAAGTACACCGTCAGCGCGCAGGGCGGGCAGGCACCGATCGGTCCGGCCACCATGCTGGCCGGGCATCTGCTGGTTCCGGTGACCAGCGGCTACGACACGTTCGACGCGCAAAGCGGCGCCGGCCAGACGCACATCGCGCTCGCCCGGCAACCGGTCAACTCCGCGGTCATCCCGGCCCTGGCCGGTTCGGTGCTGCTGGAGCAGCGGGGCAGCCAGTTGGTGGCGCTGGGTCAGTGACCCGAGGGATCAGACCTCAGGGGTGAAGACGGGCAGCGCCTTGTTCTTCTTCCAGTGCTTGAGCAGTGACTGCGCCAGTTCGCGATAGGCGATGGCGCCCTTGTTCTTCCGGCCCGCGAGGACGGACGAACCCGACGCGCTGGCCTCGGCGAACCGCACCGTCCGCGGGATCGGCGGGGCGAGCACCACGAGGCTGTAGCGGTCGGCCACGTCGAGCAGGACGTCGCGGCTGTGCGTGGTGCGGGCGTCGTACAGCGTCGGCAGCGCGCCCAGCAGTCGCAGGTCAGGGTTGGTGATCTGCTGCACGTCGGTGACGGTCCGCAGGAACTGGCCGACACCGCGGTGGGCCAGCGTCTCGCACTGCAGGGGCACGACGACGTCGCCTGCGGCGGTCAGGCCGTTGAGGGTCAGCACGCCCAGTGACGGCGGGCAGTCGATGATGACGACGTCGAACTGGTCGGCGATCTTCGCCAGCGCGCGCTTGAGCGCGTACTCGCGGCCGGCCCGCATCAGCAGCATCGCTTCGGCACCGGCCAGGTCGATGTTGGCCGGCAGCAGCGTCATGCCCTCAGCGGTCGAGACCAGCGCGACGTCGGGTTCCACGTCGCCGAGCAGCACCTCGTGCACCGAGACCGGCAGCTTGTCGGGGTCCTGGCCCAGAGAGAAGGTCAGACAGCCCTGCGGATCGAGATCGACGAGCAGTACGCGCTGCCCCTCTTCGGTCAGCGCTGCACCCAGCGACGCCACTGTCGTCGTTTTTGCGACCCCACCTTTTTGGTTGGCGACCGCAAGTACCCGTGTCACGGTGCCCATCCTGACACGCGGCCAAGTGGCGCCGCTCACCGTGGGGCAGAATCTCGGTCGTGAGTATTGGCGTCGACCCGGCAGGCGAACTGCTGACACACCGGCTCATCCTGCTCCGGCACGGCCAGACCGAATGGTCCCGCAGCGGCCGGCACACCGGACGCACCGACCTCGAGCTGACCGAGGAAGGCCGGCAGCAGGCCCGCAGCGCCGCCTCGGCGCTGGCCGAACTCAAGCTCGACAACCCCTTGGTGATCAGCAGCCCGCGGCAGCGGGCCGTGGTCACCGCCGAACTCGCCGGACTGGACGTCGCCGAGACCACCGAACTGCTGGCCGAGTGGGACTACGGCGACTACGAAGGCCTGACCACGCCGCAGATTCGCGAGCAGGTGCCCGACTGGCTGGTGTGGACGCACGGCTGCCCCGGCGGCGAGAGTCTGGCCGACGTCAGCGCCCGCGCCGACCGCGCCGTGGCGCTGGCCCTGGACCACATGGCGACGCGCGACGCGGTGTTCGTCGGGCACGGCCACTTCTCGCGGGCCGTGATGACGCGGTGGATGGAGCTCCCGGTGACCGACGGCATCCGGATCTCCATGGCGGCGGCCTCGATCTCGGTGTGCGGGTTCGAGCACCGCGTGCGCCAGTTGGTCGCGCTCGGTCTCACCGGCCACCCCAACCCGTGCCTGCCCGAGTGACCCCGATTTTCGTGCTGGCAGGTCCCGATGGGGTGATGCTGGCGGACGGGCCGGCGCAGGCCTTCCCGAATCTGGACGACGCCCGGCGGGCACTGGCCGACGACGACGTACCGATCCTGGTGGGCGCCTTACCTTTTGACCTCGACGCCCCCGCCGCGTTGATGGCGCCGGCCACCGTCACATACGCCGACGCGCTGCCGTTCACCGATGATCGGCTGCCGGCGGTGCGGATCGCGGCCAGCCTGCCGTCACCCGACGAACACCGGGCCCGGGTCGCCGCCGCGGTACAGGCCCTGCGGGACCCGGCGGCGGGCCTGCACAAGGTGGTGCTGGCCCGGGCGCTCGAGCTCGTCGCCGACGACGCCCTCGACCCCTACGTGGTGCTCAGCCGTCTGGCCGACGACCACAGCGCCACAGCGTTTTTCACCGATCTCAGCGCCGCCGGTGCGCCGTACTCCGGCACCGCGCTGCTCGGCGCGAGCCCCGAACTACTGGTGGCCCGCCGCGGCGATGTGGTGACGTGCAAACCGTTCGCCGGCTCGGCGCCGCGGTCCGCCGACCCCGAGACGGACGCCGCCAACGGCGCCGCGCTGGCGGCGTCGGCCAAGAACCGGCACGAGCACCAGCTGGTGGTCGACATCATGCGCGAGGCGCTCGAACCGCTGTGCAGCGAGCTCGACATCGCCGCCGAGCCGCAGGTGAGCGCCACCACGGCCGTCTGGCATCTGAGCACGCCGATCACCGGTCGGCTGCGCGAGACATCCACCACCGCACTGGATTTGGCCATCGCACTGCATCCGACGCCGGCCGTCGGCGGGGTTCCCACCGCGGCGGCGGCGCGGCTGATCAACGAACTCGAAGGCGACCGCGGGTTCTATGCCGGCGCCGTCGGCTGGTGCGACAGCGCCGGCGACGGCCGGTGGGTGGTGTCGATCCGGTGCGGACAACTGTCCGCCGACCGGCTGTCCATCGACGCCCGCGCCGGCGGCGGTATCGTCGCCGAATCGGACCCCGATGACGAAGTCACCGAGACCACAACAAAATTCAGGACGATGCTGACCGCACTGGGGGTAGCGCAATGATGGGACACCACAAATGACGACGATCATCCGCCCGGTGCGGCCCGGCGACGAAGTCGAGATCACCGCGATGATCCACGAACTGGCCGCGTTCGAGAAGGCGGCCGACCAGTGCACCGTGACCGAAGCCCAGATTCGGACCGCGCTGTTCGGCGGCGCGGAATCGGGCCAGGCCGCGGTTTCGGGTCATTTCGTCGAGGTCGACGGCCGGCCCGCCGCGTTCGCGCTGTGGTTCCTGAACTTCTCGACGTGGGACGGCGTGTCCGGCATCTACCTCGAGGACCTGTTCGTGCGCCCCGACTTCCGGCGCCGCGGCCTGGCCCGCAAGCTCCTGTCGACGCTGGCGCAGGAATGCGTTGAGCGCGGGTACACGCGGTTGCAGTGGGCGGTGCTGAACTGGAACGTCAATGCCATCGCCCTGTACGACGAGGTCGGCGGCAAACCGCAGTCCGAGTGGACGACCTACCGGGTGTCCGGACCCGAACTGACGGCCCTGGCCCAGGGCTGATCCGGCCGCCGTTGACGTCCCGCGCAAATTTCTTCCCCAATTCCCTTCTGCACGTGGGCCTCGGCTGCCACCATCGGTGTTGATCCGCGGCCCGACCGATGAGGCCGGGCCGGCGAAGGGACGGCAATGCGATTCCAGCGTCGCCAACTGCTGTCCAGGGTGAGTATCCAGTCGAAGCTCGTGGTGATGCTGGTGCTGTGCACCATCATCGCGGCGACCGTCGTCGGCGTCATCGGGTTCCGCGCCGGTCGCGCCTCGCTTCGGGACTCGGTCCTGAACCGGCTCACCGAACTTCGGCAGTCGCAGTCCCGTGAACTCAAGGACCAGCTGTCCGATCTGAAGAACTCGATGATCATCTACGCGCGCGGCGCCCACACCCAGGGCGCGCTGGCGGAATTCACCGCGGGATTCGACGCGTTGGCGGACAAGCCCATCAGTCCGGCGCAGTCGCAGTCGATCACCGACTACTACACCAACACCTTCCTCAAGGAGGTGCAGCAGTCCAGCGGCGCCAAGCTGAACGTCGATCAACTGCTGCCGAGGGACAACGCCCAGCGGTACCTGCAGGCCAACTACACCGCCGTGCGGAAGGACGACGACACCGCGGTCAAGGTCGACGACGCCCACGACGGCAGCATCTGGTCCGCGGCGAACGCCCGCTATCAGGACTTCTTCCGCCAGATCGTCACCCGGTTCGAATTCCAGGACGCGCTGCTGCTCGACAGCCGCGGCAACGTGGTCTACACCGCGTACAAGGACGTCGACCTGGGCACCAACATCCTGACCGGGCCGTACAGCGGCTCCAAACTCCGTGGCGCATACGAGAAAGCGATGTCCGCCAACGCCGTCGACTACGTCGGCATCACCGATTTCGAGGTGTACCAGCCGGCGGAGAATGTGCCCACCGCCTGGATGATCACCCCGATCGTCACCGCCGGGCGCGCGATGGGTGCGCTCGCCCTGCAATTCCCGGTCACGAAGATCAACCGGCTCATGACTTTCGACCAACGCTGGAAGGAATCCGGCCTGGGCAACACCGGCGAAGTCTTCCTGGTCGGCCCCGACGACCTGATGCGCTCGGATTCCCGGATGTTCCTGCAGGATCGGCAGGCCTACAAGAACGATGTCGTCGCGGCCGGCACCCCGGCCGACGTCGCCGACCGCGCCATCCAGTTGGGCGGCACCACCCTGGTGCAACCGGTGCCCTCGACCACCAACAAGCAGGCCCTGCGAGGCGAGTCCGGAACCCGGCTGGCCACCGACTATCTCGGCCACGAGGTGCTGCTGGCCTACGCCCCCATCACAATTCCCGACGCCGAACTGCACTGGACCATCATCGGCAAGATCGACACGTCGGAGGCTTTCCAGCGGGAGACCGCGTTCACGAGGACCATCGTGTTGACGACGGTCGGCATCATCTTCGCGGTGTGCATCGCCGCGATGTTCCTGGCTCAGCTCTTCGTTCGGCCCATCCGGCGGCTGGAGGCGGGCGCGCAACGGATCAGCGCCGGCGACTACAACATCAACGTGCCCGTCGAGACGCGCGACGAGATCGGCGAGCTGACAGAGGCTTTCAACGAGATGAGCCGGAGCCTGACGGTCAAGGAGGAGCTGCTCGTCGAGCAGCGCAAGGAGAACGCCAAGCTGTTGACGCTGTTGATGCCCGAACCGGTCGTCGAGCGCTACCAGCAGGGCGAGGAGATCGCCCCGGAGGAGCACCAGAACGTCACGGTGATCTTCACCGAGGTCATCGGACTGGACCGGCTGCAGGCGCAGTTGACGTCACAGGGGTCACTCGCTGTGGTCACCGAGCTCGAGCGCCAATTCGACGCGGCCGCAGACAGCCTCGGCATCGAACGCGTCCGCGCGATCCGGAACGGCTACCTGGGCAGCTGCGGCCTCAACACCCCGAGGCTCGACAACGTCCGGCGGACCGTCGACTTCGCCCTGGAATGCCAACGCATCATCGACCGGTTCAACAGCGAGACCGGTAACCATCTGGGCCTGCGTGCCGGCATCGACACCGGCACCGTCAGCAGTGGTCTCGGCGGCGAGTACTCCGTCGTCTACGACATGTGGGGCGCCGCGGTCAACGTCGCGTACCAGGTAAAGAGCGGTTCACCGCAACCCGGAATCGATGTCACCGACCGGGTTTATCAGGCGCTGCAGGCCACCATGACCTTCACGTCTGCCGGCACCATGTCCGTCGACGGGCAGGACGAGCCGATCTGGCGACTGGTGGTGCCGGAATGATCGCCGACGTGTTCACCTCGGCCTGGTTCTACTGGGCCGTGGGCATCGCGGTCGGGTTGCCGATCGGGCTGGTCGTGCTCACCGAATGGCAGCACGCGCTGCGCCGCAGGCACAGCTTCCTGGTGCGGCCGGTGACCGTGCTGCGCAACTACCTGCTGCCGCTGGGTGCGCTGCTGCTGCTGTTGACCGAGGCCCGGCAGATACCGGCCGGAGCGACCTCGGTCCGCACCGTCGCAACACTTTTCGCGTTCGTCGTGCTGATCCTGCTGCTGTCCGGCGTGAACGCCACGCTGTTCCAGGGGGCACCCGCGGGGACCTGGCGCAAGCGTGTCCCGACGATCTTCGTCGACGTCGCCCGGTTCGTCCTCATCGCGGTCGGTCTGGCGGTCATCTTCTCCTACATCTGGGGAGCGAACGTCCGCGGCCTGTTCACGGCGCTGGGCATCACCTCGATCGTCATCGGCCTGACACTGCAGAATTCGGTGGGTCAGATCATCTCGGGCCTGTTGATGTTGTTCGAGCAGCCGTTCCAGATCGGCGACTGGCTGGACACCGCCGCCGCACGCGGCCGGGTGGTCGAAGTCAATTGGCGTGCAGTGCATCTGGAGACCGGCGCCGGAACCCAGATCACCCCGAACTCGGTGCTGGCCGGGGCGTCGTTCACCAACCTGAGCCGGCCGGCCGACGCGCATTCGATCACCGTGACAACCATCTTCTCGCTCGACGATCCGCCGAACCAGGTGTGCGCGTTGCTCACACGCCTGGCCGCAGACCTGCCGATGCGGCGCCCTGACGGCACCGTCTCGTCGACCCCCGCAGGCGGGCTCGAATATCAGACCACCATTCCCCTACACTCCCCCGCCGACGACGGAGAGACGAAAAAGCTTTTCCTGCAATGGGTCTGGTATGCATCCCGGCGGGCAGGCCTGCACCTCGACGAGGCCGAGGACGTCTTCTCGACGACCGAACGGCTGGCCGCGGCCGTCGCCGAAGTCGTCGCACCGACCCTGCGGCTCAGCGCCGACCAGCAACGCGAACTGCTGGGCGCGGCGAACCTGGAACGCTACGGCATCGGCGAACTGGTCCAGCGGGTCGGCGAGGTACCCGAACGCATGACGTTCATCCTGTCCGGACGTGTTCAGCTGACCGCCGGCGGTGACGACGGCTCGGAGACCTTGATCGGAATCCTCGAGAACGGCAGCTATCTCGGCCAGAGCACATTGACCCGGCAGCCGGTCATCGGCAATGCCCACGCCCTCGACGAAGTCACCGTGGTGCACGTCGAACGCGACCACATCGAGACGGTGGTACAGCGGAATCCGGTGCTGCTACAGGAATTCGGCCGGATCATCGAAGACCGCCGGGCCCACGCCCGGCGCCTGCTGAGTGCCGACTGAAACCGTCACTCCCGCTTCGAGATCCACTCCACCGTGGACGGGCTGAACAACAACCCCAGCGTGACGATGGCGACGAGCCCGACGACGATGGCGTACTGCAGCTGGCCGGATTGGAAGACGTACCAGGCGACGCCGAGCAGCAGGAGGTTGGCGAACACCCCGATGCCACGGCCCCACCGGCGCCCGGTGATCAGTGCCCAGCCGCCGGCGAGCACCGCCCCGCCGATGCACACCAGCCAGATCGCATTGCCGTAACCGTTGACGATGTGCTGGTCGGCGCCGGCCAACCCGCGCACCACGTACACCGCGGCGCCGATCAGGCCGAGCGCACCTTCGGCAGCCACCAGGAACCCGGCCCGGCGCACGGCCGGCGGATGGATCGTCGGATCACTCACTGCGACAACCGATCTGCCAGGTACCGCACCGCCAGCTCGTAACCGATGGGACCGGCGCCGGCGATCACCGTCTCGGCCACCGCCGACACGTAGGAATGGTGCCGGAAGGCCTCGCGCTTGTGGATGTTGCTCAAATGCACTTCGGCGACCGGCAATTCGGCTGCGGTGAGAGCGTCGGCGATGGCCACCGAGGTGTGGCTGTACGCGGCGGGGTTGATCACGATGCCGACGCAGTCGGTGCGCGCCGCCTGAATCGCGTCGACCAGTTCACCTTCGTGGTTGCTCTGCACCGCGCGCACGGAGAAGCCCAGTTGTGCCGCGAGATCGATGACGGCCTGCTCGATCTGCGCCAACGTGGTCGAGCCGTAGATTTCCGGCTGGCGAGTGCCCAACAGGTTCAGGTTGGGCCCGTTGACGAGGAGCAGGCGGCGATCGGTCACCCACTCACGGTACCGGCTGCGAACAGGCAGAATTGTCCGGTGCCGACCAACAATCCACCGTGTCGCTGCGATACCGGGGGCGAGTACGCCGCCTGCTGCGGCCCGCTGCACCGCGGCGAGCGTTCCGCTGCCACCGCGGTGGCACTGATGCGTTCGCGGTTCACCGCGTTCGCCCTCGGTGAGGTCGGCTACCTGCTGGCGACCTGGCATCCGGACACCCGACCGGCAGACCTCGATCTCGATGACGCCGTTGTCTGGCGCCGGCTGCAGATCGTCGACACCGAGGCCGGCGGTGCGGACGATCCGACCGGCGTCGTGCAGTTCCGCGCGCAGTACGTGCGCGACGGCAGCCGGCACATCCTGCACGAGCGCAGCCGATTCACCCGCGGCGACGACGGCGACTGGCTGTACGTCGACGGCGACTTCGTGGACTAGCCGCCGGGCGACCGAGTTGCCGACGGTCGCGCCGCGGATAGGCTCGTCACCCGTGCGTGCCGTGCTGATCGTGAATCCGAACGCAACCTCGACGACCCCGGCAGGCCGGGACCTCCTTGCCCATGCGCTGGAGAGCCGCGTCGACCTGACCGTCGCGCATACCGACCACCGCGGCCACGCCATCGAGATCGGGCACCAGGCCGCCGCTGACGGCACCGACGTGGTGATCGTGCACGGCGGCGACGGCACGGTGAACGAGGTGGTCAACGGCATCCTCGGGCACGCGAACGGCGTGCCGGGCGCCTCGAACACAGCCGTCGGTGTGGTTCCCGGCGGCTCGGCGAACGTCTTCGCCCGGGCCCTCGGCATCAGCCCCGACCCGCTGGAGGCGACGAACCAGCTCGTCGACCTGCTCAGCGACTACCGCCGCGGCGTGCCCTGGCGGCGCATCGGGTTGATGGACTGCGGTGACCGCTGGTCGGTGTTCACCGCCGGCATGGGCGTCGACGGCGAGGTCGTGGCGGCCGTCGAGGCGCAGCGGGCCAAGGGCCGCAAGGTGACGGCGTCGCGGTACATCCGGGTGGCGATCCGCGAGGCCGTGGGCAGTGCCCGCAAGCCCCCGCGGCTGACGCTGCACCTGCCGGACCGCGAGCCGGTTACCGGGGTGCACTTCGCGTTCGTGTCGAACGCCAGCCCGTGGACCTACGCCAACAGCCGACCGGTCTGGACCAACCCCACGACGACGTTCGAAACGGGGCTGGGTGTGTTCGCAACCACGAGCATGGGCATCTGGGCGAACCTTCGATTGCTACGACGGATGCTGTCGCGTACGCCACAGATCGAGGGTCCGCACCTGATCCGCGATGACGACCTGCCGTGGCTGCGCGTGACAAGTGACACACCTATCGCGTGCCAAATTGACGGAGATTTCGTTGGCCTGCGCGAAAGCATGACGTTCACGTCGGTTCCCGCGGCTCTGAATGTGGTCGCGCCCCCAGCAAAAGCCCAGTGACCAGCGATCTTGATAACACTTTGCAAAATTTAGGGCGCAGGTGGGCCAAGTGTAGTACAACTGGTTCAGGGGCCTGCCAACGCGGGTCCGCAGTGACATTGCCCACGAGTTAACGCGCCGCTATTGACATCTGTCCAGCCTGTGAAAACATCAGATGCAACAGTGCAGAAACATTTCGTGTGCACCCGTTAACAGCCGAAGTGAAAAAACATTGCGCGCTTTGCTGCGCGCCCAGTGAGGAGTGTTGACCATGGATTGGCGCCACAAGGCGGTCTGTCGCGACGAGGATCCGGAACTGTTCTTCCCCGTGGGAAACAGCGGCCCGGCCATCGCTCAGATCGCTGACGCGAAGCTCGTGTGCAACCGCTGCCCGGTGACCACCGAGTGCCTGAGCTGGGCACTCGAGTCCGGCCAGGACGCGGGTGTCTGGGGCGGCATGAGCGAAGACGAGCGTCGCGCGCTGAAGCGTCGCAACGCCCGCACCAAGGCCCGCACCAGCGTCTAGCCACGGCATTCGAAAAATGACCCCGGCGACGAGCCGGGGTCATTTTTTGTGCCACACGGTGCCGCGAGCGTGCCGTCAGATCGCGGATCCGCCGAAGATCGCGATCTGTGTGCACGCTCACGGTAGGTGACCCAGACGCGAAATAGCTTGTGCTGCCGGGTTATTGCGCTGTGCCTACTGCGCGGCCCGGCCGCTGTGCCTACTGCGCGGCCCGGCCGCGGCGACCGATCGGGACCCGCAGCACCACATCCGTGCCACCACCCGGCGCCGCATTCATCGCCAGTGTGCCGTCGAGAACCGACGACACCTGCGTCTGCACGATCTGCAGCCCCAGCCGGTCCGAGTTCTCGAGGGTGAAGCCTTCGGGCAACCCGTGCCCGTCGTCGTGGATCACCACATCGAGCCAGCGCGCCGACCGGTCCGACTTGATGGTCACGCTGCCCTGCTCGGTGGTCGGATCAAAAGCGTGCTCGATGGCGTTCTGCACCAGCTCGGTGATGACCATGATCAGCGCGTGCGCGCGGTCGGCATCCAGGACACCCAGATCACCCTCCCGCCGCACCCGGATGGGCGCGCCCAGCGACGCCAGGTCGTTCATCATCGGCAGGATGCGGTCGATGACCTCATCGAGGTTCACTTCCTCGTCCACCGACAGCGACAGGGCGTCGTGCACCAGCGCGATCGACGACACCCGGCGCACCGAATCCAGTAGCGCCTCGCGCGCCTCGGCGTTGTTCATGCGCCGGGACTGCAGCCGCAGCAATGCCGCCACCGTCTGCAGGTTGTTCTTCACCCGGTGGTGAATCTCACGGATCGTGGCGTCCTTGGACAGCAGCGCGCGGTCACGCCGCTTGATCTCGGTGACGTCGCGAACCAGCACCGCCGCACCCACGGCCTGCCCGCCCACGGACAACGGGATGGTGCGCAGCAGCACCGCGGCGCCGCCGGCATCGATCTCCATGCGCATGCTGGAGCCGCCCGCCAGCAGATCCCGGACGTGGTTCGCCAGTTCCTGCGCGTCGAAGGGATCGGAGATCAGCGGACGCGTGACGCTGATCAGGTTCTGCCCGTCCAGCTCGGTGGCCAGCCCCATGCGGTGATAGGCCGAGATGGCGTTGGGGCTGGCGAAGGTCACGACGCCATCGACATCCAGCCGGATCAGTCCGTCACCGACGCGAGGGCTGGACCGCGACATCGGCACGTCACCGACGTTCGGGAACGTCCCCTCGGCCAGCATGCGCAGCAGATCGCGGGCGCAGTCCAGATAGGCCCGCTCGAGTGGCGCCACCTTGCGGCGGTCGGCGAGCGCGGTCTGGTGCGTGAGCACCGCAACCACGTCATTGCCGTAGCGGACCGGGACGGCTTCCAGGTTCAGACGCGAATCACCTTGTACCGCAGCGCTTTCAGCTCCCCGGCCGATGAGCCCGGTCTCGAAGGCCGCCGTGACGGCGGGCATGTCCGCGGCAGAGTTGATGGTCCCGACGGCGTCGGCGAACAGCACCGTCAGCGCGGTGTTGGGCCGAATCTGGGCCACGCACACCAGTGCCCCGTCGTCGCGCCGGACCCACATGAGGTAATCGGCGAACGACAGGTCGGAAAGCAGCTGCCATTCACCGACCACGGCATGCAGGTGGTCGACCGCATTGCCGGGCAGGACAGTGTGCTCGGCGAGCAGATCACCGAGTGTGGACACGTCGCGTTATCCCGTTCTGGGGCTTGCCTAGCCGATGACGGCGATGAGATCGCCGGCCTGGATCACGTCGCCGACAGCCACGTTGACGGACGTCACCGTGCCGGCGACCTCGGCCAGCACCGGAATCTCCATCTTCATCGACTCGAGGAGCACCACCGTGTCACCCTCGCCGATCTGGTCGCCCTCGCGAACCACGACCTCGAGCACACTGGCCACGATTTCAGCGCGAACGTCCTCGGCCATCTTCACCCCACTCGTCTATGTATCTGCACACAGGCGGTGCCTGCGGCCTCTATTGCACCACAGCACCACGGTTTGCAATTGGGTGGCGTGGCCGTGCGACACTGTAGGGCGAGCAACCGAACCTTTGGAGGACCATCATGGCCAAGCGTGGCCGCAAGAAGCGTGACCGTAAGCACTCGAAGGCCAACCACGGCCGGCGTCCCAACGCCTGACCTACGCCTTCAAAAACCGCCCGGCTCCTGACGGAACCGGGCGGTTTTTCGTTGTCAGCCTCTGACGATGGTCGTGCGGCTGATCTCGAGCTTGAGGCGCGCTCGCAGGCCCTCAGGGGCCTTCTCGCCGCTGCACTTGGTGGCGATCAGCGCCTTCACCCGCTCCTCGATGCCGTACTGGCGCAGGCAGGTGGGGCATTCCTCCAAGTGGAACCGCAGCTTGTCGCGCGTCTCCGTGGTGCATTCCCCGTCGAGCAGCGTCCATACCTCGGCGATCACCGCGGCGCATTCGGGATGCTCCGGGTCGACCGGGCCGATCGGCGGCTGGAAGTCGTGCCCGTCGGGGCGGGTGAACTCGTCGCCCATCAGGACACCTCCTGGGTGTCGAGGCTCTCTCCACGGAGGAAGCCCCTGTCCCGGGCGACGCCCGTCAACAGTTCACGCAGCTGCTTGCGGCCACGGTGAAGCCGGGACATCACCGTCCCGATCGGGGTATCCATGATTTCGGCGATCTCCTTGTACGGGAAGCCCTCGACGTCGGCGTAGTACACCGCCATCCGGAACTCTTCTGGCAACGCTTGCAACGCCGCCTTGATTTCAGTGTCCGGCAGCGACTCCAGCGCTTCAACCTCAGCTGACCGCAGACCGGTCGACGAGTGCTCGGCGTTGGACGCCAGCTGCCAGTCGGTGATCTCGTCAGTCGGGTATTCCGCCGGCTGCCGCTGCTTCTTGCGGTAGCCGTTGATGTACGTGTTGGTCATGATCCGGTACAGCCACGCCTTGAGGTTCGTGCCCTCACGGAACGAGTGGAAGGCCGAATAGGCCTTCACCATGGTCTCCTGGACCAGGTCCTCGGCGTCCGCAGGATTGCGTGTCATGCGCAGCGCGCCGCCGTAGAGCTGATCGAGCAGCGGAATCGCATCGCGCTCGAACCGCGCCGTCAGCTCCGCGTCGCTCTCGACCGCGGAACCCAGCCCGTCGATGTCGGTCATCGTGATCGAGACCGTCCCTTCTGTCGCGGCGCCACGCAACAGGTCCGGTAACTCGACCGGACGTTCCAGACATGCCGTTGGCACCTGTGTCCCCTTCCGTCCGATCCTAGAGGCTGCGACCGACAAGTTCGCGAGCCATTAATTGACCATGCTGACGGGAGTAACAGCACCGCACCACACAGTTGTTCCCGGCCTCTACGCTTGCCAGCCATGGCGAGCGCGGCAACCCCGGCGATCAAGGCCCTGCAGGCCGCGGGAATCAGCTACGAGATTCGGCAGTTCCGGCACGACCCGCGGGCCACGTCGTTCGGCGACGAAGCCGTCACCGAACTCGCCGCGGACGGTTTCGTCGCGGCGCAGATCTTCAAGACGCTGGTGCTGGCGATCCCCGGTGGCCTGGCCGTCGCGGTACTGCCCGTGCCCGACAAGCTGTCGTTCAAGGCCGCGGCGGCAGCGCTCGGCGTGCCCAAGGCCGAGATGGCCGAGCAGGCCGCCGCGCAACGCGCCACGGGCTATGTCGTCGGCGGCATTTCCCCATTGGGGCAGCGCAAGGCACTGCCGACCGTCGTCGACGAGTCGGCGCTGAGCTGGGACCGGGTGCTGTGCAGCGCGGGCAAACGCGGATTGGACCTCGTGCTGGCCCCTGCCGACCTGGTCACGGCCACCTCGGCGGTCACTGCCGAGATATGTACTCCGCGGTAAGTCCGGCGGCATAGGGTGTGCGCATGACACTGTCCGGGAAGACCATGTTCATCTCCGGTGCCAGCCGTGGCATCGGCTTGGCCATTGCCAAGAAGTTCGCGGCCGACGGCGCGAACGTCGCGTTGCTCGCCAAGACCGCCGAGCCCCATCCCAAGCTCGACGGCACCGTCTACACCGCGGCCAAGGAGATCGAGGAGGTCGGCGGCCAGGCGCTGCCGATCGTCGGCGACGTCCGCGATCCCGACTCGGTGACCGCCGCCGTGGCCCAGGCGGTCGCGCAGTTCGGCGCCATCGACGTCTGCGTCAACAACGCCTCGGCCATCAACCTCGGCTCCATCGAGGAAGTCCCGATGAAGCGCTTCGACCTGATGAACGGCATTCAGATCCGCGGCACCTACGCCGTCTCGCAGGCGTGTATCCCCCACATGAAGGGCCGCGAGAACCCGCACATCCTGACGCTGTCGCCGCCGATCCGGATGGAATCGGAGTGGCTGAAGCCGACCGCGTACATGATGGCGAAGTACGGAATGACGTTGTGCGCGTTGGGTATCGCCGAAGAGATGCGCGAGGCCGGCATCGCCTCGAACACGCTGTGGCCCCGCACCCTGGTCGCCACCGCCGCGGTGCAGAACCTGCTCGGCGGCGACGAGGCGATGGCCAAGGCCCGCAGGCCCGAGGTGTACTCCGACGCCGCCTACGCCATCTTCAACAAGCCGGCCCGTGAATACACCGGGCAGAGCCTGCTGTGCGAGGACGTACTGCTGGACTCCGGCGTCACCGACCTGTCGGTGTACAACTGCACGCCGAATGCCGAACTCGGCGTCGACCTGTGGGTGGACACCCCCAACCCGCCCGGATACACCGGCCCCTAATCGGTGGCCGGGCAGATCTCGACACCGGTGACCATGGGCGGCCACGCCACCGTCACCTCCACGAGAGCGGCCAGCGGCGCGATCGCGGGAAATGCCCGGTCCCACTGTTTCTGCACCTGCTGCACCGCATGCGGGTGCAGAAACGTCCAGGCCATCCCGATAAGCAGGTACGGCAGCGCCATCCACAGCAGGAATTCGGCCATCGCGCCGACGCTGACCCGCCGGCTGAGCAAGCGCCGCATCAGATCAACGCCCCATCCCGGCGAATCTGCCTGCGTACGTAGGCCAGCAGCACGTAGCTACCGGCCTGCCGGACGAACAGCGGCAGGAATCGGTTGACGAATGCGACGAGCCGGAACAGCGTCTCGAACAGATACTGGCGGCCACTGCCCCACGACATCCGCATCGCATCGCGGAACACCGGCGCCAGGAAGCCGCCCGTGAGGAACGCCAGCAGTGGCCGAAACGGCAGGGCCAGAACCGGATTGATCATCTTGAGCCGCACCAGATCGGTCAGATAGGCGCGGACGGCGTCGTCCATGGTGACCTTGGCGCAGGCCGCGGTCCAGTAGTCGTCGAACTCGGCCCGGGTGGCGGGCCACTGGTCGTCGGTGACCTGCAGCGTGGTGCCGAGCGGGGCGGCCGACCGGTAGAACTGTTCGGCCAGTTCGGGTGTCAGCTCGCCGCGCAGCAGTTGGTAGACGTCCTCCATGCCGACGAACAGGCACGCGGCGACCCACATCTGCAGGTCGCGGTCAAAAGCGTTGTAGCGCACCGGGCTGTCGGGGCCGGACTGCACCTGGCGGTGCGCGGTGTCGACCGCCTTGCGCATCGCCGCCCGGTCCTCGTCATTCCCGAGGATGGCCACCGCGAGGTACTGGAACGTGGTGCGGGCGCGCTTCCACGGATGTTTGAGCAGGTTCCCCGAATCGACCTTGCTCTCCACCACGCCGTACCCGACGCCCGGCCACGACAGCTGCATGATGACGTTGGCGGCGCTGGCGGCCGCGCCCCAGAAGTCGGCGGCGTCGGCGATGGTCACCGGGTACTCGTCCCAGCGCGACGTGCGCCGCCGAATCTGGATGCGGCAGTCCGCGAGGGTCAACGCAGGTGAATCGCCCGTCATGGCAGGCACATGTTCGTCAGCAGCAGCATCGGCCAGAACACCACGGTCCGAGCGAAGACCAGCACCCGCTCGAGGCCGTGCGCCGCCTCGAACGCGCTGGTGTGGGTCACGGCCCACAGCACGCCGAGCACCAGATACGGCGCGGCGAGCATGGCGGCGGTGCCCAGCCACTCCGCGATCGTCATCTCGAAACCGAATATGCCCGGTGCACGTTCTTCGTCGTCGGTCATGGTGGTTTCAACGTAGGCATACAGTGGCCGCATGTCGACGTGGTCAGTCGGACGGTATGAGGCCGTCGCCGAGTTCATCGCACCCATCGCCGTCGAGGTGGTCGACGCGGTGCCGCATGGGCCCGGCACCGCACTGGTCGATCTGGCCTGCGGGACCGGTAACGCGTCGCTGCATGCGGCCGGCCTCGGCGCACAGGTCACCGGTGTCGACATCACGCCGGAGCTGCTCGCCATCGCCGCCGCCAAACCCGGCGGCGACGCGGTCAACTGGGTCAGTGCCGACGCGTCGGCGACCGGACTGCCCGACGCCTCCTTCGACGCCGCGGTGTCCAACATGGGCGTCATCTTCGTCGAACCGACCGCGATGGTCGCCGAGCTGGCGAGGCTGCTCAAACCCGGTGCTGCCCTCGGATTTTCGACATGGGTCAAGGCCGGTGACAATCCGTTCTTCACCCCGGTCGTCGAGGTGCTGGGCCAACCGGAGCCCGGCCCGTACTCGCCCGATCAGTGGGGTGTACCCGAGCTCATCCACGAGCGGCTGGATGCCGATTTCGCCGACGTCGCCATCGAAAACAGCGTGCTCGTCTGGCAATTCGGCTCGGTGGCGGACGCCGTACGCTTCGTCACCGACGAGTCCCCCATGCATGTCACCACGTTGACCTACCTGGACGACGAGACCCGGAGCCGACTCATCGCGGCTTTCACCGCGGCGTTCAACGCGCACGAAGCCGCCGACGGCACCGTCGCCTTCGACGCGCCGTACGCGGTGATCACGGGACGTCGCCGGGGCTGAATTCAGTTGGCCTGATACAGGATTCCGCGGGCGATGGCCTCGCGAATCTCGGGCAGCGCCGCCTCGGCGAGCGCGTCGGCGTCGACACCGTGATGCGCGGCGAGCAGCCCGATGAGCGTGCCCAACGGCACCTCGCCCCGGCAGCCGGCCAGCAGGGCGGTGAAGACCTCGTCCACCCCGAGGACCGCGCCCGGCCCGCCGGGACGACGGACGGCGCAGCCGATCTCCTGCCAGCCGTCCGGACCCGGCAGTGAATGCTGTTCCAGCAGTACCGGAGCGGTCGAGAGCCGGGCGGCCAGCAACGCCTCGTCCGAAGTGTCGCGCAGGTAGGCCCGACGGGCGAAGAACGCCTCCACCTCGACACCCGTGATGGGTTCGTCGGTGATCTCCTCGAGCATCTGTTCAGGCGCTTCACCCGGACGCGGCACGCGCAGCGAGATCAGCCCCATGCCGATCCCGGTGATGCCCTCGGCGTCGAACCAGTCCAGCCAGTCCGCGCCGCGCTGTGCGATCTGTTCCGCGGACTCGCCCGCGTCGGCCAGCCACAGCGACGCATAGCTGACCGGGTCGGCCAGTTCCCGTTGCACCACCCAGGCGTGCAGCCCGGTGCCGGCCAGCCAGTCCTGCACCCGGGCCCGCCAATCGTCATCCCGGACAATCCAATTGGCCATGATCTGGGCGGTGCCACCGGGCGTCAGGTAGTTGCCGACGTTCTCGATGATGGTGCGGCACAGCCCATCTCCGGCCACGCCCGAATCACGGTAGATGTAGTCCTGGGCACCCGCGCCCACCACGAACGGCGGGTTGGACACGATCAGGTCGAACCGCTCCCCCGCCACCGGCTCGAACAGGCTGCCGGCCCGCAGATCCCAGGACATCCCGTTGAGGCCCGCGGTGGCCCGCGCCAGCGTCAGTGCCCGCGGGTTGGTGTCGGTGGCCACGATGTCGGCGCAGTGCCGGTTCAGGTGCAGTGCCTGGATGCCGCAGCCGGTGCCCAGATCGAGCGCGCGTTGCACCGGGGTGCGAATCACGGCCCGGGCCAACGACATCGACGCGCCGCCGATGCCGAGCACATGCTCGCGCTCGACCGGCCCGCCGCGCAGGGCGGCATCCTGGTCGGAGACGACGAAATAATCGCGAATCCCGTCCGAATGCGGGCGGATGTCGAGGGCCGCCCGGACCGCGTCGTTCACCTCGAGCACGCCGGCCGCCGCCAGCTCGTCGAGGCCGGCCGACGGGAACGCCGCCTGCACCGCGTCCACCGGTTCGTCGGTGCCGAGCAGGAACAGGCGCACCAACGTGGCCAGTCGGCCGCCGTCTGCCGTCGCCCGCAGCGCCGGCCACCACACGCCGCGGCCCATCGCGGCGTTCGCGTCGTCGCCGAGCAGTTCGGCCACCCCGTCGGTGGTGTATCCGGCCGAGCGCAGATCAGCGCCGAGGGCTTCCACCAACAACGGGTCCAGTGCGGTCAAAACAGGGTTCCTTCGGGTTCGTTCTTCGCGGGCTCGATCAGTTCGGGGCCATTGTTGCGAATGCTGTTGACCAACTTGGACACCTCGCGGGTGACGATGCGGTCCAGGTCGCCGTGCCCGCGCAACAGCCCTTCGTCGATGGGCGCGTCGGGATCCAGCCAGCGGTCCCAATCGGCGGCGCTGATGGTCAGTGGCATGCGGTCGTGGATGTCGGCCAGTGGCCCGACCGACTCCGTCGTGATGATGGTGCAGCTGACGAGGGGAAGACTGTCTTTGGGCGCGCCGGCGGGCCGCCACGTCGTCCACAGGCCGCCCATGAACAACAGCTCGTCGTCGGCGGCATGCATGTAGAACGGGGTTTTGGTCGCCTTCTTGCCGTCGGCGGCCGGGTTGGGCCGCCACTCGTACCAGCCGTCCATCGGGATGAGGCAGCGCTTCGATTTCGCCGAACCCCGGAACGCCGGTGACGTGGTCAGTGTCTCGGCGCGTGCGTTGATCAGCAGCGGCCCCTTGGTGTCGGGCGCGCCGTCGGCCGTGGTCTTCACCCACGGCGGGATCAGGCCCCAGCGCATCGACCGGATCCGGCGGGTGGCCTCGTCGTCGGGTTCGGTATGCCGCCGCACCACGGCGCTGATGGTCGTGGTCGGCGCCACGTTGTAGTTGGCCTGGTCACCGCCGTCTTTCGCGGCCTCCGAGGCCTTGGCGGCGGTCTCGTCGAGCGCCTGGATTTTCTCGGCCAGCAGCGCCGGGTCGGTGGTGACTGCAAATCGCCCGCACATACCAGGCAGGATAGGGGCATGGAACTCTGGCCCGCACCGTCGGTGACCGGTCCGGTGCAGGCCACTGTCACCGTGCCGGGATCGAAGTCGCAGACCAATCGGGCGCTGATCTTGGCGGCCCTCGCCACCTCCCAGGGCACCTCCACCGTCAGCGGCGCACTGCGCAGCCGCGATACCAACCTGATGATCGGCGCGCTGCAGGCCCTCGGCGTGACCATCACCGGCGAGGACACCGAGCTGACCGTGGGCGGCGCCGTCTCCCCTGCCGGCGACGTGCGTATCGACTGCGGGCTGGCCGGCACCGTGCTGCGGTTCGTCCCGCCGATGGCGGCCTTGGGTACCGAGGCCGTCGTCTTCGATGGCGACGAGCAGGCCAAGACCCGCCCCATCACGCCGCTGCTCGACGCGATGCGCGGCCTCGGTGTCGACATCGACGGCGACGGCATGCCGTTCACCGTGTCGGGCACCGGGTCGGTGGCCGGCGGCGAGGTCCGGATCGACGCGTCGTCGTCGTCGCAGTTCGTGTCCGGCCTGTTGTTGTCGGGAGCCACTTTCCGTGACGGCCTGACGGTCATCCACACCGGTGCGACGGTGCCGTCGCAGCCGCACATCGAGATGACCATCACGATGCTGCGCGAGGCGGACGTCGAGGTCGACGACAGCGAGCCCAACCGCTGGCACGTGGCGCCCGGCCCGATCGCGGCGCGGCACTGGGCCATCGAACCCGACCTGTCGAACTCGGTGCCGTTCCTGGCTGCGGCCGCGGTGACGGGCGGCACGGTGCGGCTGGCCCACTGGCCGCAGCAGAGCGTCCAGCCGTCCGGTGACATCCTCGAGCTGCTGGGCAAGCTGAATACCGATGTCCGCGTTGTTGATTCGCATCTGGAGGTCCGGGGCGCGCAGAGCTACCCGGGCTTCGAGGCCGACCTGAAGGCCGTCGGCGAGCTCGCGCCATCCATGGCCGCGCTCGCCGCGCTGGCCAGCCCGGGTTCGGTGTCGACGCTGTCGGGCATCGCCCACCTGCGTGGCCACGAGACCGACCGCCTGGCCGCGCTGACCAACGAGATCAACGGGCTGGGCGGCCAGTGCCGCGAGACCGACGACGGTCTGGTCATCACGGCCGTGCCGCTGCACGAAGGCAAATGGCGGTCCTACGCCGACCACCGGATGGCCACCGCCGGCGCGATCATCGGCCTGCGGGTGCCCGGTGTCCAGGTGGAGGACATCGCCACCACGGCCAAGACGCTGCCCGACTTCCCCGGTATGTGGGCAGACCTGCTGGCCGGGAAATAGCTTGCGGGAGTACGACGAATCAGATGTCCGAGTGCGCTCGGGCAAGGGTTCGCGTCCCCGCACCAAGAACCGGCCGACCCACGCCGACGCCGAAGCGGCCATGGTCGTCACCGTCGACCGCGGCCGCTGGGGCTGTGCGCTGGACGGCAATCCGGACCACATCGTCACCGCGATGCGGGCCCGCGAACTGGGCCGCACCCCGATCGTCGTCGGCGACTCGGTGGGCATCGTCGGCGACCTGTCGGGCAAGCCCGACACCCTGGCCCGCATCGTCCGCCGCGACGAACGCCGAACCGTGTTGCGCCGCACCGCCGATGACACCGACCCCACCGAACGGGTGGTGGTCGCCAACGCCGACCAGTTGTTGATGGTCGTCGCCCTGGCCGATCCCCCACCGCGCGCCGGGCTGGTCCAGCGCGCCCTGATCGCCGCGTACGTCGGCGGGCTACAGCCGATCCTGTGCCTGACCAAGAACGATCTGGCACCGGCCGAACCCTTCGCCGCCGAGTTCGCCGGTCTGGACCTGACGATCATCACCGCCGGCCGCGATGATCCGCTCGACGCCGTCGCGCCGCTGCTCGAAGGCAAGGTCACCGTGCTGCTCGGCCATTCCGGCGTCGGCAAGTCGACGTTGGTGAATCGCCTTGTGCCCGAGGCAGACCGGGCCACCGGCGAGGTGTCGGGCGTCGGGAAGGGCAAGCACACCTCGACGCAGTCGGTGGCGTTGCCGCTCGACGACGGCTGGGTCGTCGACACCCCGGGCATCCGGTCCTTCGGCCTCGCACACATCCAGCCCGACGACGTGCTGATGGCGTTCTCGGACCTCGCCGAGGCCATCGAGGACTGCCCCCGCGGCTGCGGGCACATGGGGCCACCGGCCGACCCGGAATGCGCGCTCGACACGCTCACCGGCCCGGCCGTCGACCGCGTCGAAGCGGCCCGTCGTCTTCTCGCGGTACTGAACGAGCCGACGTACTAGCGGGCCACCAGCATCGTCGCGCGGTAGTCCGGCAGCGCAATGGTGCCCGGCGTCTCGGGATACGGGTCCAGCGACCGCAATTCGACGGTGTACCCGCCGACCGTCTCGGTCAGGTGAGTCTGTCCCGGTGCAGGATTGGTGTTGAACTCCAACGTCGTCGGCTGCCCGCCGTCGGGCGTGACGATGACCGCGATCCGGGCCGCACCCGTCCAGACGCATGACACACGCGTCGGGCAGCGCGAATCATCAAGTACCCGATCGAATTTCAGCCGCAGCCCCGCGCCGTCGACCACCGCGTCCTGCCCACCGGCCAGGACGAACTCGTGGCCGAGTTGCGCGGTGGTGGTGTCGGGCCGAGCCTGCCCGGGCGAGCAGGCGACGGCGATCGCCACCCCCGGCACAACCAGGAAACGCGAAAACCCCCAAAACCGATTGGTTCTGGGGGTTTTCACCGAACTTGCTAGGCGGCGGCGCGCTTGGCCCGACGGCGACCACGCACGGTGGCGATGGCCGTCTTCAGACCGCGCTTGTTGCCGGTCGCCGGGTCGACGGCGCCGAAGCTCTCGTCGAGCTCGACGAACATCCGCTCGCTCCGGGTCTCCGGGGCATCGTCGACGGTGTCGATCAGATACTTGTCCGGCACCGACAGCTTGGCGATGGTGCGCCACGTCTTGCCGTACTGCACCAGGAAGTTCCCGGTGGTGTAGGGCAGGTCGTACTTCTCGCACAGCGCCCGAACGCGGATCGAGATCTCGTACAGCCGGTTGCTGGGCAGGTCCGGGTACAGGTGGTGCTCGATCTGGTGGCTCAGGTTGCCGCTCATGAAGCGCAGCACCGGACCCGAGTTGAAGTTGGCACTGCCCAGCATCTGGCGCAGGTACCACTCGCCCTTGGATTCGCCGACCATGTCGGTCTTGGTGAACTTCTCGGCGCCATCGGGGAAATGGCCGCAGAAGATCACCGCGTTGGCCCACACGTTGCGGATGACGTTGGCCAGGAAGTTGGCCTTCATCGTCGACTTGAACGTGGCACCCGGGGACAGGGACGTGAGCGCGGGGTACGCGACGTAGTCCTTGGTCAGCTGGTGCACGGCCTTGGTGCTGAACTCACGCACGCGAATCATGGTCGCCTTGCGGTCGTCACGGCCCTTGAAGATCTTGCCGAGCTCCAGGTGCTGCAGACCGACGCCCCACTCGAACAACAACGCCAGGACGGTGTTGAACCCGAGGTTGAAGAGGTGGTGCGGCTTCCACCTGATGTCACGCGTGACGCGCAGCAGGCCGTAGCCCACATCGTCGTCCATCCCGAGGATGTTCGTGTACTTGTGGTGCATGAAGTTGTGGGTGAACCGCCAGTGCTTGGAGACCCCGTTCATGTCCCACTCCCACGTCGAGGAGTGAATCTCGGGATCGTTCATCCAGTCCCACTGGCCGTGCATGACGTTGTGGCCGATCTCCATGTTCTCGACGATCTTGGCCACGCCCAGGGTGCTTGCCCCGGCCCACCAGTACGCCCGCTTCGAGCTGCGCAACAGCAGCAGGCGGCCGGCCACTTCGAGAGCACGTTGTGCCGCGATGGTGCGGCGAATGTACCGGGCGTCGCGGACGCCGCGGGATTCTTCGATGTCTTGCCGGATCGCGTCCAGCTCAACGCCCAGAGCCTCGATATCGGCTTCGGTCAGGTGCGCGAACTCAGGTACGTCAGTGACTGCCATATCGACCTCCTTCCAGTTACCTACGCTAGCGTAACCTACTCAACCGTAGGTTGCTAGACAGCAAATTCTATATTTCCCAGATCTGCGGTTTTGTTAAATATCCAGCACGCAGTCGCCGGCCGCAGCCGAAACGCACGTCTGCACCCGGCTTCCGGGTTCCCGTTCCTCTCCGGTCCGCAGATCCCGCGCGTGGCCCTCCAGCAAACCCACCACGCAGGACTGGCAGATACCCATCCGGCAGCCGAACGGCATCTGCACACCGGCCTGTTCGCCGGCCTCCATCAGCGATGTCGCCGCGTCGGCGACGACGGTCTTTCCGCTGCGCTCGAACGTCACCGAACCACCGGTGCCCTCGACTGCAGCCCGCGATGCCGCGAAGCGCTCCAGGTGCAGCCGCACCCCGAGTCCCGCTGCCTCGTACTCACGCTCGGCGTCGTGGAGCATGGCCTCCGGGCCACACGCCCACGCTTCGCGCGTCCGCCAGTCGGCGACTTCCTCGTCCAGCTTGGACAGGTCCAGGCGTCCCTCGGTCCGGGTGGCCCGCACGCGCAACTGGTAGCTCGGGTGATCCTTGGCCAGCTTCGCCAACTCGTCGGCGAAGATGACATCGGCCGCCGTCGGGGCCGAGTGCAGGTGGACGATGTCGGTGATCTGGTCCCGGCGCGCCAGGGTGCGCAGCATCGACATCACCGGGGTGATGCCCGACCCTGCGGTCAGGAACAGCACCTTGCCCGGCGCGGGGTCCGACATGACGAACTCGCCCTGCGGCGCGGCCAGCCGCACGATGGTGCCGGGCGCCACGCCACCGACCAGGTGGGTGGACAGGAAGCCCTCGGGCATGGCCTTGACCGTGATGGTGATGGTGTGGTCACCGCGCGATTCCACAGGGCTCGAGGTCAGCGAGTACGAACGCCACCGCCAGCGGCCGTCGACCAGCAGGCCGATGCCGATGTACTGGCCTGGGTGGTAATCGAACGAGAAGCCCCAGCCCGGCTTGATCACCAGGGTTGCCGAGTCCTCGGTTTCCCGTCGGACGTCGACGACCTTGCCGCGCAGTTCGCGCGCCGACCACAGCGGATTGACCAGTTTGAGGTAGTCGTCCGGCAGCAGCGGCGTGGTGATGCGCCCGACGAGGGTGCGCAGCGCGTGCCAGCCCGGCCGCTCCTTGGCGCCGGCAACCTTGGGCCGCACCGTGTCGACCACATTGGCCGAGACCTTGATGGTGTTCTTGGCCACGTTCACTCCCGCTCGGTTGGTCGTCCTAACCTACGGTACCGTAACCTACGCGCAAGTAGCTACCCCTGCAGGCCAGGCGCAAGGGCTACAGCAGCTCCAACAAAAACGGTAACTCCTGAGCGGCGTACCACGCCAGATCATGATCCTGAGCATCTCCGACAGTGAGCTCGGCGTCCTCGTCACCGAGGTCGGCGGCGTCCACGACGGCCACCGCAGCAAGCACCGCCGGCTCAGCCGCCGAGTTGTCGACGTACGCCGCGATCACGTCGGCCAGCTTGATGGGCCCGGCCAGGCGCACCACCGCGTCGTCCAGATCGGGGCGCACCGTCACGTCGTCGGCCTCGGCCTCCAGTACCGCGCGCCGCGGCGGCAATCCGGCTTCCTCGCCGGCCAGCAGCCGCAGCGACGCCAGCGCCGCTTCCTGCAGCGCGATCTCGCCCAGCTCGTCCTCGTCGCCGTGCGCGTACGCCTCACGCAGGGTCGGCGTCACCGCGAACGCGGTACCGCTGCGGGCCGGCATCACCCCGTCTGCCACGAGTTGCGTGAGCATGGCCAGGGTCGCCGGAATGTAGACGCGCACCAGGGCACTCTAGAGGGATTTCTCGGGATCGCCCATCAGCTCGGCCACGTGATCTGGCACATAGGTGGTGAGTTCGCGCGACGGCCGGACGTACGTCCCCGTCACCACCGGACGCTCCGGCAGCTCGACCTTCGCGTGGTCGACCGCGGTGTACGGGATCGTCGACAGCAGGTGCGCGATCATGTTCAGCCGCGCGTGCTTCTTCACGTCCGATTCGACGACGAACCACGGGCTCTGCGGGGTGTCGCAGTGGACCATCATCTGGTCCTTGGCCCGGGAGTAGTCCTCCCAGCGGTACACCGACTCGAGATCCATGGGCGAGAGCTTCCACTGCCGGACGGGGTCGTTCAGGCGCGACCGGAACCGCTTGAGCTGTTCCGCGTCGGACACCGAGAACCAGTACTTGCGCAGGATGATGCCGTCGTCGATCAGCATCTGTTCGAAGATCGGGGTCTGCCGCAGGAACAGTGCATGTTCCTGCGGGGTGCAGAACCCCATCACCGTCTCCACGCCGGCCCGGTTGTACCAGGACCGGTCGAACAGCACGATCTCGCCTTTGGCCGGCAGGTGCGCGATGTAGCGCTGGTAGTACCACTCGCCCCGTTCCCGGTCACTCGGCGCGGGCAGCGCCGCGACCCGGGCGATGCGCGGGCTCAGGTATTCGGTGATGCGCTTGATGGTGCCGCCCTTGCCCGCGGCGTCGCGGCCCTCGAAGACGATGACGATGCGGGCGCCGGTGGCACGTACCCACTCCTGCAGCTTCACCAGCTCGGTCTGCAGCCGGAAGATCTCGGCCTCGTAGACATCGTTGGGGATCTTGCGGGTCCGCTTTTTCGACGTCATCAGCGTGCCGCCTCCCGCAGCTCGTCGAGCGCTTCGCGCAGCAGGCTGGGAAACACGTCGACGTCACTCATGGCCTCACGGTCGGCGTTGATGCCGTAGTAGAGGCTGCCGTTGTACGACGTGATGCCGAGCGCCAGCACCTGATTGTTCAGCAGCGGCGGCACCGCGTAGGTGTCCAGCAACTTGGTGCCCGCGACGTACATCTGCTTCTGCGCGCCCGGCACGTTGGTGATCAACAGGTTGAACTGCCGCGCCGGGAAGCTCGTCGCGACGCGGGTGCCCATGGCGTGCAGCGTCGGCGGCGCGAAGCCCGACAGCGTGACGATGGTGCGCGCGTCGACCGGGGTGGTCGTGGTGGCCTGCGTCTCGGTGGCGTGCGCGATCTGGGACAGCCGCACGAGCGCGTTGTTCTCACCCACCGGCAGGTCGACCAGGAACGGCGTCACCTCGCTGATCGCCTGCCCAGGGCCGGCGGTCTCGAGGTGGTCGGTTTCGGGGTACACCGACATCGGCGCCATGGCCCGCACCGTCAGGCCCGTCGACACCGACTGACCGCGGGACATCAGCCAGTTCCGCAGCGCGCCGGTCACCACCGACAGCACGACGTCGTTGACGTCGCACTCGAAGCGCGTCCGCAGCTGGCGGTACTCCTCCAGCTCGTGCTTGGCGACGGTGAACCGCCGGTTGCGCGACACCGTCGCGTTCAGCGGGCTGCTCGGTGCGGTACCCCGCACCAGCGTGCGCGCCATGTCGATGACCCGCCGGCCGGCCTCGACGAACTGTTCGGTGCTCGAGATCATGTCCGCCGCCGCCGACTGCACGGCGGCCAACTGCGCCGTCGGGCGGGTGATCCACTCCCCGATTGCGCCCAGCAGCAGCGAGGCGTCGCTGGGCTCGCGGCCCGGGATCCAGATGTCCTCGCCGAACTCGGGCGGCTTCTGGGTCCGGTCGGCGATGACGTGCCCGATCTCCAGCGCCGTCATGCCGTTGACGAGCGCCTGGTGGGTCTTGGTGTAGATCGCCAGGCGATTGTCGGAAAGCCCTTCGACAAGGCACATCTCCCACAGTGGCCGCGTCTTGTCCAGCGGCCGCGAGCCCAGCCGGGCCACCAGATCATGCAGCTGGGCATCACTGCCCGGAGACGGCAGCGCCGAGCGCCGGATGTGATACGTGATGTCGAAGTCGCGGTCGTCGACCCAGACCGGCCGGGCCAGGCCAAGGGTGACCTCGCGGACCTTCTGCCGGTAGCGCGGGATCTGCGGGAGCCGGGCCTCGACGGTCGCCAGCAGCGTCTCGTAGCTCAGGCCGGCTCGCGGTCGCCGCAAGATGGACAGCGTCCCGACGTACATGGGTGTCGATGAGTCTTCCAGCCCGTAGAACGACGCGTCCGACGCCGACAACCGGGTCACCATGCAGCCGCTCCCCCTTCACCTCCTGAACGACCCCGTCACGGTATCCCCGGGACCGGTCCCCCGCAGCACCGGATCGGCGAATTGGCGTCGAGCACCTGGTGAAACCGGTGCGATGATTTACCCGTCTGCGACTCTCCAGCAGATGCGTCTCATGCACCTGACCGACCGCTGGAGAGATTTCATGACCGCATCGACCCGCATCGACGTCGACCTGACCGCGCCGATCGTCGACTACGAGCCCACGCCGATCGAGACGGGCGCGACGGTCCGGGCGCCAAACCGGCTGCAGGTGGTGGCCGATCCCGAACCCGGCCGCGTCACCGCATCCCCCGTCGAATCTCGGCTCGAGGTCACGCCGCCCAGCGCCGCGCTGATGTTCGCCGACGCCGCACTGCGCCGGGTCCTGGAGGTCAGCGACCGTCGCCGGCCGATGGCGCAGCTGCGGCCACTGGTCACCGCCACGCTGTTCGACGCCATGTCGTCGTGGCCCCGCCACACCCGGACCGACGGCACGGCAGCGCTGCGCCGCGTGCGGCTACGCACCGCCCGCGAACAGGACGGGCTGCCCACGGCTGTCGAGGTGTTCGCCACCTTCAGCCGCGGGCCACGCCTGCACGCCGCCGCCGGACGCATCGAAATGCTGGGTGGGCGTTGGCAATTCGTGGCCCTGCAGCTGGGTTGAGCGGGTTACCGCCGCTTCTGCTTGCGCGCGGCCTCGCGACGTTCCCGGCGCGAGCCCGGGCCGACCGCGTGCCGGCCACCTTCGCGACGAACCTCCGCGGACCCGTCCTCGGCCGGACCGCTGTAGGTCATGGCCGGAGCCCTGTCCTCAATTCCCTTGGCGCGCAACGCGGCCGGCGCGGCCTGCTCTTGCGCGGCGTTCTGTTCGGCCTCCGCGGCGAACTGCGCGAGCCCCTGCGGCGCGGCGACCGGGGCCACCTGCGGCGCTTGCTGAGCCTCGACCTGCACGTTGAACAGGAAGCCGACCGACTCCTCCTTCAGCCCTTCGAGCATGCCCGTGAACATGTCGAAGCCCTCGCGCTGGTACTCGACCAGCGGGTCGCGCTGCGCCATGGCCCGCAGACCGATGCCTTCCTTGAGGTAGTCCATCTCGTAGAGGTGCTCGCGCCACTTGCGGTCGATGACGTTCAGCAGGACGCTGCGTTCCAGCTGCCGCATGGCACCGGGACCGGCGATGGCCTCCAGGTCGGCTT
Source organism: Mycobacterium sp. UNC410CL29Cvi84 (assembly GCF_000686745.1). Taxonomy (NCBI): domain Bacteria; kingdom Bacillati; phylum Actinomycetota; class Actinomycetes; order Mycobacteriales; family Mycobacteriaceae; genus Mycobacterium; species Mycobacterium sp. UNC410CL29Cvi84. The sequence goes on along the minus strand of NZ_JMLM01000011.1, from coordinate 132,420 downwards.
CGCGCTTCGCGTAGGCCTTTTCGGCGTCGGCGATCAGCGCGTCGCGCAGCTCGTCCTGGGTCAGCTCGCCGGGCTCGCCGACCGCGTCGGAGTCGATCAGGTTGTGGTAGTCCAGGCCCACCGGGTACAGCGTCTTGAGCGCGTCCCACAGCTTGCCCAGGTCCCAGTCCTCGGCGTAGCCCTCGGCGGTGGCGCCGTCGACGTACGCGGTGACGACGTCGACCAGCATCTTGTGGGCCGTGTCCTGCACGTCCTCACCCTCGAGGATCGCCTTGCGCTCGCGGTAGATGACCTTGCGCTGCTGGTTCATCACCTCGTCGTACTTGAGGACGTTCTTGCGGACCTCGAAGTTCTGCTGCTCGACCTGGGTCTGCGCGCTCTTGATCGCGCGGGTCACCATCTTGGCCTCGATCGGCACGTCGTCCGGCAGGTTCAGCCGGGTCAGCAGCGCCTCGAGGGTGGCGCCGTTGAAGCGGCGCATCAGCTCGTCGGACAGCGACAGGAAGAACCGGGACTCGCCCGGGTCGCCCTGACGGCCGGAGCGGCCGCGCAGCTGGTTGTCGATACGGCGGGACTCGTGCCGCTCGGTGCCCAGCACGTACAGGCCACCGACCTCGCGAACCTTCTTGGCCTCTTCCTCGACCAGCTCCTTGACCTTGGGCAGCTCCTGGTGCCAGGCCGCTTCGTACTCTTCGGGCGTCTCGACCGGATCCAGGCCGCGCTTGCGCAGGCGCGCGTCGGCGATGAAGTCGACGTTGCCGCCCAGCACGATGTCGGTACCACGACCGGCCATGTTGGTGGCGACCGTGACGGCCTTCAGCCGGCCGGCCTCGGCGATGATGCTCGCCTCCTGCTCGTGGTACTTGGCGTTGAGCACGTTGTGCGGGATGCGGCGCTTGGTGAACTGCTTGGACAGGTACTCCGAGCGCTCGACGCTGGTGGTACCGATCAGGACCGGCTGGCCCTTCTCGTAGCGCTCCTGCACGTCGTCGACGACGGCGATGTACTTCGCCTCTTCGGTCTTGTAGATCAGGTCGGACTGGTCCTGGCGGATCATGGCCCGGTTGGTGGGGATCTGCACCACGCCCAGCTTGTAGATCTCGTGCAGCTCGGCGGCCTCGGTCTCGGCGGTACCCGTCATACCGGACAGCTTGTCGTAGAGGCGGAAGTAGTTCTGCAGCGTGATGGTGGCCAGGGTCTGGTTCTCGGCCTTGATCTCGACGTGCTCCTTGGCCTCGATGGCCTGGTGCATGCCCTCGTTGTAGCGGCGGCCGACCAGCACGCGGCCGGTGAACTCGTCGACGATGACGACCTCACCGTCGCGGACGATGTAGTCCTTGTCGCGCTGGAACAGTTCCTTGGCCTTGATGGCGTTGTTCAGGTAGCTGACCAGCGGCGAGTTGGCGGCCTCGTAGAGGTTGTCGATGCCGAGCTGGTTCTCGACGAACTCCACGCCCGCCTCGTGCACACCGATGGTGCGCTTGCGGATATCGACCTCGTAGTGGACGTCCTTCTCCATGAGCGGCGCGATGCGCGCGAACTCGGTGTACCAGTTGGACGCGCCGTCGGCCGGGCCCGAGATGATCAACGGGGTACGGGCCTCGTCGATGAGGATCGAGTCGACCTCGTCGACGATGGCGAAGTTGTGGCCGCGCTGCACCATGTCGTCGACCGAGTGCGCCATGTTGTCGCGCAGGTAGTCGAAGCCGAACTCGTTGTTGGTGCCGTAGGTGATGTCGGCGTTGTACGCGGCACGACGCTCTTCCGGCGTCAGCTGCGACAGGATCACCCCGACCTCCAGGCCGAGGAAGCGGTGCACGCGGCCCATCCACTCGCTGTCGCGCTTGGCCAGGTAGTCGTTGACGGTGACGACGTGCACGCCCTTGCCCGAGAGGGCGTTCAGGTAGGCCGGGAGCACACAGGTCAGGGTCTTGCCCTCACCGGTCTTCATCTCGGCGACGTTGCCGTAGTGCAGCGCGGCACCACCCATCACCTGAACATCGAAGTGACGCTGGTCCAGCACGCGCCAGGCCGCCTCGCGGGCGACGGCGAAGGCCTCGGGCAGCAGGTCGTCGAGCGACTCGCCGTCGGCGATGCGCTTCTTGAACTCTTCGGTCTTGCCGCGCAGCTCGTCGTCAGACAGCTTCTCGACGTCATCGGACAAGGTGTTGACATAGTCGGCGACCTTTTGCAGGCGCTTGACCATGCGGCCTTCACCGATGCGGAGCAACTTCGACAGCACGCTTTTCCCCTGTGGGTCTGGAACGGATATACGTCAGCGGGTTAGACGTGACCATCGTAGGTGACCGGGGGAATCGGCAGATAAGAGTGCGCCCCCGGCGGTTCGGCCGGGGGCGCAGCACTGGAAACTCAGGACAGGCGGATCAATCCGTAGTCGTAGGCGTGTCTGCGGTAGACCACCGTCGGCCGGTCGCTCTCCTTGTCATGGAACAGGAAGAAGTCGTGTCCGACCAGCTCCATCTCGTACAGCGCGTCGTCGACCGTCATCGGGTTGGCCGGGTGCTCCTTCACGCGGACCACCTGGCCCGGAACGTGGTCATCGACCTCGGCGGTGGCCGCCTGGTTCGGCACCTCGGGCAGATCCTCGGGCGGGACGATGGACGTCGCTTCGGCCAGACCCACCGGGGTCTTGTCGCCGTAGTGAATCTTGCGACGGTCCTTGCTGCGCCTGAGCCGATTCTCGAGTTTGCCGACGGCCGATTCGAGGGCGGCGTAGAAGCTGTCCGCGCAGCCTTCGCCGCGAACGACCGGCCCGCGCCCGCGTGCCGTGATCTCGACATGCTGGCAGTTCTTGCGCTGGCGCCGGTTCTTCTCGTGGTCGAGTTCGACGTCGAAAAGGTAGATGGTGCGATCGAAGCGCTCCAATCGAGCGAGCTTCTCGGAAACGTAGATGCGGAAGTGTTCGGGGACCTCGACGTTGCGGCCCTTGACGACGACGTCGGCGTGCGGTTCGGGCGCAGGCTCGGCATCGTCGGCAAACATGGTCGAGCGGGCAGAATCCACGGATTGGGTTGTCATGCTTAGCAACTCGCTTCTCTCTCGCAGTGCACGTGTGTCTCTTCTTGCACACGGTCTGAACTACGCGCCGAGCGGGTCTGCAAGTCGCCGCAGCCCGGCGCAAGGTGTTGAGTACTCACCTCCTACCGCTGTCAGCGATTTGGTACCGAGTGAATATGTCGGTACCGCCGTGAGGCTTCACGGGTGGTTGCAGCCGACGGTAGTCCGAGTTCACCTAGTCGTGCCACCGATTTCGCATACCGGTTTTGAGAACTTCATATCGAGTTGATGTAGGTACTGCTCCGGCCGTGTCGCACCGCCCAGAGGCTCACGCGTGTGCTATTGCGAGCACCGCCGCCACCTGCGTTCCGGATGTTTGCAGGACCCGAACCGCCTCGGCTGCCGTGGTACCCGTCGTCACCACGTCGTCGAACACCACCGCCTCCCCGCGCACCGGAGAACGCAGCCGCACCCGGCCCCGGATGTTGCGCTGTCTTTGTGCGCTGGAGAGTCCGACGGAGTCTCTGGTGAAGGCCCGCATCGCCAACGCCGGTTCCACCGTCACGCCCGGTAGACCCGCGGCCGCGGCGCGGACGATCTTCGCGACGGGGTCGCCGCCGCGGCGTCGGGCGGCCAGGCTCCGGGTCGGCGCGGGCACCACCGTCAGCGGCGGCACGATCAGGCCCCAGACCATCAGGGTCCGCAGCGCCGCGGCGACCGCGTCGGCCAGCGGCACGACGAGGTCTGTTCGGCCGTGTTCCTTGAGGCCCACGATGGCCCGTCGTCTGGCCCCGGCGTAGCGCCCGAGCGCCAAGACCGGAACCCCGGGGTCCTCCCGCGGCGAGACGACGTGCGGCTCGTCGGGGCGGACGGTCAGTTCCGCCGCGCAGGCCGGACACCAGCGGGTCGACGGCGCACCGCAGCCACCGCATTCGACGGGCAGGACCAGGTCGAGCATGGGGTCAGCATGACTCGGGGGTACGACACCAGTTGGTGTCGGTGCGTCCCCGATTCTGGCCATATCCTGGGAATCAACTGAATGGGGGGCAGATGGGGCGGCTCGAAGTTGAGGTGTCGGCGTTGACGGCTGCCTCGCAACGGTTCAAAGACGCGGCGCAGCAACTGCAGGACGCACTGTCCAGCGTGGATCTGGAAACCACCCAGTTGTTGGGGTCGGGCTGGAAAGGTGGCGCGGCAACAGCTTTCGGGACGGCATGGGACGGCTGGCACAACGGCGCGGGCCAGGTCGTGCGCGGGTTGCAGTCGATGGGCGACATGCTGTCGCTGGCCGGCAAGGAATACGCCAAGACCGACTCCGACAGCGCGGGAGCGTTGCGATCGGCGATGGGAGGCGGCGGTGGTGCTGCCGGCGGCGGTGGTTCCGGCAGTGGTTCGGGCCCCAGTGCTGGTTCCGGTTCGGGTGCAGGTGCCGCCGCGTCTGGTAGTTCGTCTGGCGGCGCTGGTGGAGCCGAGCAGTTGGCGAGTCTGGCCCAGCAGATGGTTGGCGCGCTGGGACAGGTCGGTCAGGCGGCCGGCGGGTTGTCCGGGGCCGCCGGCCAGGCCGCTCAGTTGGCCACCGGGATCGTGCAGGCCGCGACCCAAGCCGCGGCGCAGGGCCAGCAAGGTGGCGCGGAGTCCGCCGGCAAGGATGCTGCCGACGAAGGCAAGGCCGGTGAAGACGAAAACGACAGGGACAAGGACGAGAAGGACAAGGCCGAGCACGATCGCGACGGCGAATCCGAGGGCGCTGCAGGGCCTTCGGATGAGCAGCCTGGATTGAAAGCTCCCGTCGTCGACGGCCCGCCCGATGTCACAACGCCCGGTGAGTCACATCCAGTCCGGCCGCAGACGCGACCCGCTGACGGCCGGGAAGTGTGAGCGTGCTTGTCGTCGATTTCGCGGCCATGGAGGGCGCGATCACCCATCTGGAGCAGTTCGGGAAAACCGTCCAAGAAGTCTTGGAGGACGTCGACCAGGCGATGGCGGTGTTGCACGCGACCTGGCATGGCGAGGCCTCGGACGCCCAGGCCCAGTTTCAGCAGCAGTGGGAGGACGGCGCTCGCCTGATGAACGAGCAGCTGACGAAGTTGAAGGGCGTTCTGGCCGGGGCGAAGAAGAACTACACCGACGCCGCCTCCCGAAACGGAGAGATGTGGGATTAGTCGCGGTCGACGGGGGATGCGGTGCCCGGCCGCATTGAGGTTGAGCCCGATGCGCTGATCGCCGCGGGTCAGATTGTGCTAGCAGCGGGCGAGCAGTTGGGTGCGCTGTCGGAAGCGGTAAAGCCCATGGTCGCCGAGGGTTTGGCCTCGGGTTTCGACCTCGCTGGGTTCAACATGGGCGTGCAGTACGGGCGGCAAAGCCAGGAGTTCACCAACACGTTGGCCACCGCGGCGAACGCGTTCAAGAGTGTCGGCTACCGGCTGATGGCATCGGGCTACAACTACCGCAATGCTGATGAGGCATCCACGATCGGCGGGCCGGGGCCTTCTGGAGGGCTGGGCCCTGCGCCGCAGGAATCCCACCCGGGGCAGGCCGCGCGAGTGCCGCAGAACTTGCTGGTTCCACCGCCGCCCAAATGGAACCTGATCACGATGTTCCTGCCGCTGAATATGTGGCCCAACGGTCATGCCGGATTGATGAAAGTCACTGCTGCGCAGTGGCGCAACTTCGCCAACGGGTTCAAAGTCTTCGAGTCCATGCTGGCTGCACCGAAGACAGTGGTCGGCGCCCAGCACTTAGACGAGTCCGGAAAGATGACGGAGGCGCTCAACAAACTCGGCACCAACATCACCGCCTTGACGGAAATTTCCGACAACGTCGCCAAGGCGGTCGAGGATTACGCCAACGAGGTCCAGGAAACCCAGAACGCGATCCGCAGAATTCTGAATCGGATGTCCCTGAGCGGTCTGTACGACGCCGCGAAAGACATCCTCACCGGTGACGGCATGAAACTCGTGCGGGAGGTCGCCAACGACATCAAGGCGTTGTGGCACAACTTTCAAACCATCGTCAAAGCGATCACCGGACTGCTGGGTGAAGCGCTCACACTGCTCGGTGAAAAAGTCGAAGAGTTCCAGAAACTGATCCGCCCGGTGTTGATCGCTGCGTTCGGCGAGGACATCGGCGGCGCGTTGGCCGAAGGGATCAAGTTCTACACCGATGTGCAGGTCGGCCTGATATCAGGGCTGGTCGGGACCGTCTCAGGGCTTGTGTCGCTGGCCGATTTCGACACCTGGAAAGGGATGTACGAAGTCGCCACGATGATCGCCAAAGATCCGTCCAAGACCGACGACGTGCTCATCGCCATGGGGAAACAGTTTGTCGCGTGGGACAAATGGTCGGGCGACCACCCCGGGCGGGCGTTGGGTGAAGCGGGCTTCAACATCGGATCGTTGTTCGTTCCCGGCGGCGCTCTCAGCAAGACCGGGTCGGTGGCCAAGGGCGCAAAGCTCGCCAAAGATCTGGCCAGCGGGGAACGGAAGCTGTCCGACCTCGCCAAGTTCGGATCCCGCGGCCGCGGCTCGGTCGACGCGGGGGACTCCCCTGGCCTGGAAGGCCTTAGCGATCTCGGCAGCCGCACCCAGGCCCCGCGCTTTGACGCCGGGGCGATGCCTGAGATCGGAGACGCCCCGCGGCCACCCTCGATCGGTGACTCACCTGCGGGTACACCGCGTGGGCTGGGTGGGCCACCAGACCCACCCGGTCCCGATCACACCCCGGTACGGCCCGGCGGGGACGGACCCGGCCAGCATTCGGGCCCGCAGGAACACACATCGGGGACCGCCGATGCGGGGCCGTCCCGCAACGAAGGTCCCCAATCATCTGGTGGGCCATCACATTCCGGAGACGGTCCGCAGTCGAACAGTGGCCCTGGCACCAACGGCCAAGGCTCCCACGGCCCCAGCTTTGACGGTCCGCGATCGAGTGAACCACCCGCCGCCGGCCACACCCCATCGGATGCGTCGTCGGGGCCGTCGCAATCGCAGCATTCCCCGCAAACCTCCACGGACACAAGCGCACACGACCAGAGCAACAATTCGCCGGCCCACGATCAGCGGGGCGGCCACGACACGGCCGGCTCCCACGACACCGGCGGCCACACGCCAAACGACACCGGACACCGCAGCGACGCCGATAGCCGCCCCAGCGATCACACCTCCGGTGCGGAACGCCACTCGGGCGGCGGTGAGCATCCCGCTAGCGGCGAAAATCATTCCCCCACAGATCATTCCCGCACCCACGACTCGCCCACCACCGATGGTGCGCACCGCACCGATCACACCGCGCCGTCGCACCTTACTGACGCTCCCGTCCACCGCGATACGGGCACCAACGCCTCGACCAACTCACTGGCCAACGCGATGAACATGGGCGGCCCCATCGGACCCATGGGCCACCATTCCCCCGGTGGCCACAGCTCGAGCCCGACCAGCAGTCACACTTCCACCCCCAACGCGGAGCGACCCGCGGGGTCCCCCACTCCACGCGATACCCCAGCGAAAAACTCGCCGCCGCAGCGGCCACCAGAACGAACCGCCGCCGCCGGTCCAGCACGCGACACCAATCCCAGCCCGCCGGTGAAACCCTCTGCCGCGCAGGGAGAACCACACGCCCCCGAGCACAAACAGCCCAGCACCGAGCAACCTCAGCGACCGCCGGCTCCGTCAGAGCCTCATCACGATTCAAGCCCGCGCACCGATCAGGGCGCGCAGAACCCGCGGCCCACCGCTGAGCACCCGCAACCCACGCCAAGCGGTCCACACACTGAGGATCACGCTCCGAGCGGAACACCGAGCCACGCCGGCGACCGATCCGACGCGCCACGGCCGGACCCGGTCGATGCGGTGACACCAGTGCTCGATCGGCACGGTGTGACCCTGAACGAGTTCATCGACTGGCAACGCACGGCCGCGGTAGTGGGTCGCGAACACCTGGCCGAGCACTTCAGTCGTGAGCAATTGCAGGTGATGTACGAGGCACGGATGGCCCATCCGCACCCTGGCCCCAACGACGCCATTCAGAAGGTCGTCGGCGACAGCGTGGTGGACTCGATCTTGAATCAGGTCCGGAACCCCGGTGCGCCTTACAGCACGAACCCCAACTACCACGCCAATGACGTTGGCGGGTGCGTCTCCGTGCGGTCAGATGCCGATGGGCTACGAACCCCGTCTGACCTGCTACACGGCCTGCGTCTGGACTATGGGGAATGGTCGCCCTATGAGGTATTCACTACCACCGATCATGCTTACGTCATTGAAGGCCGCACCCGAGCGGGTGAGTTCTCAGTTCCAAATGGTCACGTCACCGCCCATCTCGGCATATCCGACGAACTCACCCGCGACTTGAGTAGCGGAATGCCACCGCACACTGGCACCGGGTATACCGGCGCAGAACATGGCCTCAACCCCGAATACCAACTCACACGCGGCAAGTGGGAGCCCGGAGCGACGCTCGTCCGCATCGACCCAGACGGATCGCGCCATCCGGTCGCGGCGCTCGACGAATCCGGCAAAAACTGGGTATCTACCAAGGAACCCGGTGATCACGTCGTCGATGGTTGGCCACAGCACAAGGGCGGCGACTGGGTCTTCCCGGATTCCACGCAGCACGGGCCACACCCAGAACCGCCCGATGCGACGCACCGCAGTCCCGAACTGGGCGACACTGGGCCACCTCCTGATCGACATTCCAGCACGGGGGCCCCAGATGCGTTCCGACACTCCGCTTTCGAGACCCCCGCGGGCGCCGCATTCTTCGACCCGGCGGATTCACACATGCGCTCGGCGGCCGGCGATGTTCCGAGATTCCCCGGTGAGTTCACCGTCGACGTACACGGCGATCACCACAGCGTGTCGGTGTACGACAGCGCCGGTAATCAGCATCGACTCTCGCCACACGATTTCGCCGATGCGATACGTAACAGCGGATGGGATGGGCAGACGCCCATCCGACTGATGTCCTGCGACACCGGCATGGGAAATCACTCGTTCGCCGCTGACCTGGCCCGTGAGCTCGGTGTGCGCGTCACGGCACCGGACCGGCCGGTATGGAGTTATCCCGACGGGCGCCCACCAGTGGTCACCGGTTTCGATCGCGGCCCCGACGGCGAACGCGTGCCGCGAATCCCACCCGATGGCAGTTGGCACCAATTCGAGCCCGACGGCACCACACGGCAGGTACTCGACTCGCCAGAACCGCAGCACGTCGAGGCGGACGGTCATCACGCCGACGAAAGTCCCGACGGCTCAGACCCACAGAGCCGCGCCGGGCGCGAGATCTCCGACGATCCGATTGATGGCCTGGAGGGGCGGCACCCACCAGCCAGCCTCCAGGAAAAGGTCGACGATTCCCGGTATCGGGAGAAGTATTACGACGAGGTGCGCACTCGCGATTCGCTGCGTGACGACAGCGCATCCACCGAGCCGGAATACCGGCGCAGAAACGAGAACCAACTCGACTTCGACGGAGACCAGGTACCGCTGATCCGCCGCGACGAAGGCGGCGCTCCGGTAGCGGTGCCAGACGGCTACGAGCGCGCAATCTTGGCAGACGGCGAGACGCTTCTTCATGAAGCCACTCCACAAGAACGCCATGACGCTCAAGGATTGATCGACCGCCGCGAAGCTGCCCGCGAACACGTTGTCGCAGCGGATGCCGCGTACCAGGCAGAGCGAATCAGCGGTGTCGAGGCGTCCCCCGAGACGATCAGTGAACGTCAGGCCGCATTCACTGAGCAGACCGCCGCCGGTGAGGCGTTGGGCGAGCACGCGGCCACCCATGCCATGGAGAACAGATTCCCTGGCAGCCAGTTCGACGTGACACCACTGCAGGAAGGGCAACGGGGCCCAGCCACTTTCGACCACGTCTACGAAGTTCGGGACCGCGAGAGCGGCGAGACACGCGTGGTCGTCGTGGAGGCCAAAGGACCCAGCGGACACCTTGGCACCCGCCTAGGCTTCGACGGGGTCAGCTACCAGCAAGGACATCGCCAGTATGCCGCGAGTGTCATCGATGCAATGAGGAACCATGGGCCGGAAGGACGACAATTGGCGCGTCGCCTGGACGCAGCATTGCAGACCGATGCGCTCGATTACTATTTGGTAAGAGCACGGGTGGATATCACCCCAGGTGGCGCCGAGTACGGCGGATTCCGCATGGACCGATTCGCGTTGGACTAGAACGGGGCGAGTGAAATTGCGATGCTAGTGATTAATCGGCACCAGATCGATCTGGATGACATTGAACAAAGAATCCAGGAACTGTTTGAAGACATCGATTTCACCCGAGGTCTGATCGAAGCGAAACCTCAATTGACGGAGCGGCTCTTTACCTACTCCAGCTGGATCGCGGATTATTCATCGGTCGAAGATCCGGACGCAGCACTCCTACGCATCTGGGATGCGACGTGGATGGCGATGCAAGCCGGCTCAGCGATGTTCCTCAACGCAAACAACAAGGACCGCGACATCGAGTTCACGCTCGGCTTCGATGACAAGGTCGCCACCACCGGCACCGGTCCGAACTCCAGCGCGACAGCCGGAAAATGGCTCGCTGCAATGTACTTCGCGATCGCCTGCCGCCGAGACGACCGCATAACATCCCTCTGCGCAACTCCCGTCGAGACGCTGCGAGCCGCCGGTGCGGCGTACGACGAGTACATCTACGACTGGGTGACCGCATTCCAGAAGTTCTTCCGCCGCGACGACGACGTTGTTCGGGCGATCATCACCGCAATGGAGGGCGCAGACCCGGAACGCGTGAAAATTGCCAAACCAGAACTACTGTTGCTGCTGTTGTATCCCCCGATCGAATTACTGTATTGCGTCACCCAGGGCAACGCCGAAGAATTCAACACCCGGCTGGCTCGGGCAATCGAAGACCACAAGAAGTTCTGGTCAAAAACCGCCGACAGACGCCGAGACGTCGAGGGGTTCATCGCGTGGGGTCCACTGGCGATGGCGTGTATTGCCCACGACATGGGCATGGCAATTACCGTCGAAACGCCGTACCTACCGAAGCACCTCATACTCGGCAGCCGCGCAACCGAATCACAATTCATCAGACAAAGCCGCCAACGCCGTGAATCATCCGCCAACGGACCGACCGAAGGAGACATCTAGGTGACAAAAGCCTTATCGGTCTCTCGGCCCGATCCCGCTGCCCCAGAGGGAGTTTCGCCCGACGCTTCGCTCCCCCGGCTCTCACGCGAGGACGCCGCACGGGTCGCCGACTATCTCGACGCCGGTGCGGTCGTGGCACGCACCACCGCACGGGCCATCGACCCCTGGTTGAACCCGCCGGCCGCCCAGGTGCCATTGACCAAGCGCACCGACGGCGTCTGGCGCTGGGACGACGAAGTCAGTTACTACGTCCGCAACTACGGGCTCTCCCCCGGCGCCGAATTCCTCAACTACCTACACCAACGCAACTTCACCCCACCCACCGTCAGCCCCGAACAAGTCAGCGCCGTCATCGACGAACTCTTCGGCAACCCGACCCAACCGCCACAACCGCTACTCGCCCTCGACGGCACGCAACTACTACCATGCGGTTACTACTGCATTTATCAGGGCCGCGCGTTCCACTGCGACCAGTACCGCCAACAAGTCCGCTTATCGGTAGATCCCGGAGAATCGATACCCGATGGATTCGAACCGAAAGATGACCGCAATGCCGGACCGCCGGCAATCGCCTACAAAACCGTCCCCGTCGCTGATATCACCGCCTTCTACCGCGCAATCACCACCTGCTGGTACAAAGGCGACCCGTTCTCGGTCGGGACGATTATCGGTACACGGTTTTACCTGAGCATCGGCGGCGGGCGCCGCGAAAAACTCGTGCGTCCAGAGCCACCTCATCCCACCATGAACGAGTGGGCTCAATTCCCCAATGCAGAGGTCCTCGGTATGGGGGAAATATCTGCGCAGATCGACATCATCGAAGCAGCCCGACTCACTATGGCGATCGTGCCCTATCGCGTGGATGGCGATTACCTCCTACCGGTCCACAACCCCACCAGAGGCCGCTACGCGGTACCGAAAGCCGACGAAATCTTCTACTTCCCCTCGCCGCAAGACAGCCCCTACCTCCCCGCCAACGACGCCATCACCACCATCACCGCCTACCTCGCCGCCCACGACCCCAACTACCCCACCACCGGAATCACACCCCAACGACTACGCGACGGATGGCGCCTCAACCCCACCACCGACGTACCGACGATCTACTACATCGCCGACGACAAACACATCATCACCGCACCCGCCACCGCACCAACCACCCACATCGACAGCCAACTGTCCGCCGAATTCCGCAGCCGCCACCCCATCGTGAACCCACCACCAGCGCACGACACCGGCACCGACATCTTCGACTGAGCCAAGTCAGCCCAGGACGATCGAGTCCCCCTGGACCTTGACGGCCTTGGCCTCGAGCGGCTTCTTGGCCGGCCCCTGCGCCACCGTCCCATCGAGGTTGAACTTGCTGCCATGGCAGGGGCACTTGATGGTTCCGTCGACGACCTCGCTGACGGTGCACCCCTGATGAGTGCAGATGGCCGACATGCCCTTGAACTCGCCGGCCGTCGGCTGCGTCACCACCACCTCGCCGACAATCACGCCCGAGCCCACCGGCACCGCCGAGGTCTTGACCAACCCGCTGTCAGCGGTCGGCGTCGTCCCACCGCCGGGCGTCGTGGCCGGAGTCTGGCTGGCGGCGGCGGGCGGCTTGCCGTAGGTCTGGCAGCCCGCTATCACCGTGGCGCCCAAGGCGATTCCCGTACCAGCCAGCACCTCGCGGCGACCCAGCTTGTCAGCAGCCATCAGAACTTCAACCCCTCTCCGACGAAAAGCCACAGCGCCGAGGTCAGCCAGAGGTACACCAGGCTGGTGAACACCGCACCGCCGAGCACTGGGATCGCCCAGCCCGGAACACCTTTGCGCGTCAGCAACAGCATCTTCGCGACGAACGCGCCGTAGAAGAAGCAACCCAGCAGCGAATGCGTGAGCACCCGGACATCGGTCGTCTGGAAACCCACGGCATACAGGCAGTGCACCGCGACCGGGACGGTCGCCAGCACGGCCAGCCGGCCCGACCACACATGTGCGGCACCTATCCACGTCGGTGCCTTCACCGGCAGCCTGCCGTACATCACCAGGGCCGAGAACACCTGGAACAGGCCGAGAGCCGCGGCCAGCGTGGCCAGCCACGCCTTCGCGTACAGCCCACTCGAGAAGCCGGCGAAGTTGACCGAGAAGAACTTCGGTTCATGGACCGATCCGAACACGCCCAGCCCGACCGCCACGACGGCCCCGATCAACAGCGCGACGACGAATCCGGCTCCGCGCGAAGGGATTTGGGCGCGCTGCGTCGGCGCGTCCCCCGCTGGGTCAGATGCCATCACTGTCTCCCTCCACGCGCTTGGCATCCGGGGTCAGAGCGGGGGCCGGTGCCGTCGCACCGTCGGCCGAACGCTGCACACCCGTCACCGCCTTGTCCGCACCGACGATCCAGCTGTTTCGCACGCCGTTGTTCTGGCTCACGTACAGGCCGGCCGGTGGCTGCACCGCGAAAGCGGTGAAAGGCCAACTCTTTTCGCCGATCGTCAAGGTGCCCGCCACGCTCTTGCCGTCATGGCGGCCCTCGAGATGGCTGGTCTTGTCCTTGCTCGTCAGGTTGACGACACCCGCTTCGGCCGGCCCGCTCAGCCAGGTTTCGACGGCCTTGCCGTCGCACGCGTAGGCACGGGCGGCCGCGCCCTTGACCGAGATGTCCAGCGTGATGACGCCGACCTTGGTCTCGACCTTGCCCTGGTAGTCGGCGGCGGCCGGGAAGGGCACCGCAGCTGGGGTGGTCGGGGTGGTCGGTGCGGCTTGACTCGTGGGCGGCGCGGCCTGGCTGGTCGATGTCACCGGTGCCGCTGGTTGCGACTCCTTGGACACATTCACGGCATAGATCCCGATGCCCAGGGCGGCGACCGCGCCCAGGGTAACGAGCGGACCCGCTACCTTCATGTTCACTCCTCGTCGGCTGTGAACCCGATGGCAACAATGATCCACCCGCGCGGACACGCGCTCATCAGATTCGGTGAGATATCGGGCCAATTTCAGTTAACGATTGGCCGACTCAACCGGAACAACGGAGCCGAGTCACAGAAGGTTCAAAGCGACTTTTCAGCCAGGGAGCACGGGCAGTGCGCCCGCGACCATCAGCGGCCGGACATCGGTCCACATGAGGTTGTTGTCCGCTGCCGAACCCGACAGCTGGAGAACGCCGCGTTGGTCGGCGAGGTACACCGTCGAGGTGTTCGCCGCCACGGTGGACACCGGGACGACCAGGTTCCGGGTGGGTCCGTCGGAGTTCACGCCGTCGAGGTTGACGTACGACACGGGGTGCGCGCCGTCGGTACGAGTCACCACGATGTCGTCGCCAGTGCGCCAGGACAGCGACTGCGCGGTGTTGCCCAGGCCGAAACCGAGCCGGCGTGGATAGGTGAGCGCGAGCTGGCCGCCCTCACGCTGCTCGACGCTCGCCAGGATCACCTGACCGTTGATCACCATCGCGGCGCGGGTGGCGTCGCGCGACAGCTGCAGTCCACTGATCGGCCCGGGGAACTTGGTGGCCACCGCCGACGAGTCGACGGGGATGCGGGCGGGTTGGCCCGACGCCGCCTCCTGGATGGCGCGCACGACGTTGGTGCCGTCGACCACGATCCAGATGGCGTCGTCGAGCGACCAACTGGGGCGTGACAGGGTGTGCGCGTCGAGCGCCTGTGCGGCGTCGCCGTTGACCGGACCCACCCACAGGGACTGCGCCATGTCCGGGGCGCCCGGCCGCAGTGTCACCACCGAGGCGACTTCCTGCCCACTGCGCGACAACGCCGCCGAGGTCTGGCCCGGCAGTTGGCCGAACGCGCCGGCAACCCGCGGCGCGTTGTCACCCTCCAGCGACACCAGCGATCCCCCGGCCAGGGCATGCAAGCCGGCCGCGGCGCCGGGGTCGGCACCCGGATCGGTGGCCGCGACGTCGGAGGTGTTCCAGCCTTCGGCGAAGCGGTCGTCGAGGGCGGCGCCGTCGGCGTTGATCACGTACGGGCCATTCACCCCGGCCCGGAACAGCGTCCAGATGATCTGTGCCGCAAGCAGTTGCCGGCTGTGCGGGTCGGTGGTCGACAGGCTCTCGAGGTCGATGCGGGCGCCACCATAACCGCGTCCGACACCGGTCTTGCCGCCGTCGGCCCGGGTCACCGGGCCGCGCAGCCGCAGCGGTGCGGCCATCAGATTCCGTACGCTGCTTGCCATCTCGGGTCGCGGCCCGGACAGCAGCTTGGTGACGAGTTCGGTGGCGAGTTGGTCCGGGTCGGACACCGCGACGTAGCGCGGGTCGGGCACGACGGTCTTGCCGGTGGGGTCGACGAAGTACAGCGTGTCCCGCTTGTAGGTGGACTGGAACTGCTGCCAGTCCAGGAACACGCCGTTGGGCAGCTTGTCGATGCGCCAGCCCCGCGGCGTCTTCACCAGGTCGATGGGTCCCGGGTCGGGCAGCGCACCCTCCCCCGTCTCGAACACCCCGACGTCCGACAGCGAACCCAGGATATCGGCGTGCATGGTCACCGAAACCTTGTCCGTGCCACGGGTTTCCACGAACACGACGCGGTCGATCAGCAGGGCGCTACCGGCGTCGTCCCACGACCGGGATGCCGATTCGGTGAGGAACTGGCGCGCCGCCAGGTGCCGGTTCGCGGGATCGGCGGTGGCTTTGAGGAATTCGCGCAGCAGCAGATCCGGGTCCATACCGGGCGACGGCGTCGGCAGGTTGCGCGGGGCCGGCCGGTCGACGGTGCCCACGGCCTGTGGTGCCGACGAACTGGGTACGCCGGCGCACCCCGTCAGGACCAGCATCAGCACCGCGCAGAGCGCCAGTGCCCCTCTCACGATGCGTCCCCCGCGGGCAGTTCCCCGGACGAGAGAGCCGTAACCGATTTGGGTCCAGTGGGTTTGAGTGGCAGGGGGCTGGTGGTCACCTTGTGGCCGCGCACCAGCGGCAGCGTGAGACGGAAGCAGGCGCCGTGGCCGGGTTCGCCCCAGGCCTCCAGCCGGCCCTGGTGCAGGCGCGCGTCCTCGATGCTGATGGCCAGGCCGAGGCCGGTGCCGCCGGAGCGCCGCACCCGCGAGGGGTCGGACCGCCAGAACCGGCTGAACACCATTTTCTCCTCGCCCGGTCGCAGACCCACGCCGAAATCGCGGACCGTCACTGCCACGGTATCCACATCGGCGGCCATCTTGATCTGAACGGGCTTCTTCTCCGCGTGGTCGATCGCGTTGGCGATGAGGTTGCGCAGGATGCGTTCGACGCGGCGCGGATCCACCTCGGCGATGACGGCTTCGTCCGGAAGATGCACGGCGAGTTTGATGTTCGCGTCGTCGGCGAGGTGGCCGACGTTGTCGAGCGCGCTCTGCACGGTGTCACGCAGGTCGACCGACTCCACCGACAGCTCGGCCACACCGGCGTCGTGCCGGGAGATTTCCAGCAGATCGGCCAGAAGCGTCTCGAAGCGGTCGAGCTCGTTGACCATCAACTCGGTCGAACGCCGCAGCGCCGGGTCGAGCTCCTCGCTGTGGTCGTAGATCAGATCAGCCGCCATGCGGACCGTCGTCAGCGGCGTCCGCAGCTCGTGGCTGACGTCAGAGGTGAAGCGGCGCTGCAGGTTTCCGAACTCTTCGAGCTGGGTGATCTGCTTGTGCAGGCTCTCGGCCATGTCGTTGAACGACACCGCCAGGCGCGCCATGTCGTCCTCACCGCGCACGGGCATGCGCTCGGTGAGGTGCCCCTCGGCGAACCGCTCGGCGATGCGCGACGCCGACCGCACCGGCAGCACGATCTGCCGGGCCACCAGCAGGGCGATGGCCGCGAGCAGGCCCAGCAGCACGATGCCACCGGTGGCCATGGTGCCGCGCACCAGCGCGATGGTGCTCTCTTCGTTGCTCAGCGGAAAGATCAGGTACAGCTCGAGATTGGTGACCTGCGACGACGTCGGGCTGCCGACGATCAGTGCGGGACCGGAGAACCCGTCGGTGTGCACGGTCGCGTACTGGTAGCTGACCTGGCCGGCTTTGACGAAGTCGCGCAAGGAGTTCGGAATCTCCCCCACCGGCCCTGCCGACGTGGCCGCGCGCGGGCCGTCACCCGGCACCACCAGCACCGCGTCGAACGCCCCGGCCAGCCGCGAGCCCGAGTCGACCTTGCGGTCGATGAGGGTGTTGCGTGCCAGCTGCAGGCTGCTGTTGAGCGAGCGCGTCTCTTCGCCGCCGACGATGCCGCTCACCGTCGTGCGGGCATGCTCGACCTCTTCGGTGCCGGCCCGGACCTTGGCTTCGAGAATGCGGTCGGTGATCTGGCTGGTCAGCACGAAACCCAGCACGAGGATGACGGCAAGGGACAACCCCAGCGTCAGGGACACCACACGCAGTTGCAGTGAGCGACGCCAGGCATAGCCGACCACCCGGCCGACAGCACCCAGCCCGCGCACGAAAGCGCCCGAGCCGAAACCGCCACGGATACGCCGTCGGGATCCCCAGATCACCGGCGCCCTACGGTCTCAGGCTCGGGCTTGACGAGCCGTCCGATCACGGCGGTCCGGCCTTGTATCCCACTCCTCGAACGGTGAGCACCACCTGCGGGTTCTCCGGGTCCTTCTCGACCTTGGCCCGCAGTCGCTGCACGTGGACGTTCACCAGGCGGGTGTCTGCCGGATGGCGGTAGCCCCACACCTGTTCGAGCAGCACGTCACGAGTGAAGACCTGGCGCGGCTTCCGGGCGAGGGCCACGAGCAGGTCGAACTCCAGCGGAGTCAGCGAAATCTGCTCACCCTGCCGGGTCACCTTGTGGGCCGGCACGTCGATGTCGACGTCGGCGATGGACAGCATCTCCGCCGGCTCGTCGTCGTTGCGGCGCAACCGCGCGCGCACCCGCGCCACCAGCTCCTTCGGCTTGAAGGGCTTCATCACGTAGTCGTCGGCGCCGGACTCCAGGCCCAGCACCACGTCGACCGTGTCGGTCTTGGCGGTCAGCATGACGATCGGCACGCCCGAGTCGGCGCGCAGCACACGGCACACGTCGATGCCGTTCATTCCGGGCAGCATGAGGTCCAACAGCACCAGATCCGGGCGCAGCTCGCGGACCGCGGTCAGCGCCTGGCTGCCGTCACCGATGACGGCGGTGTCGAAGCCTTCGCCCCGCAGCACGATGGTGAGCATCTCGGCCAGAGATGGGTCGTCGTCGACGACCAGAATGCGTTGCCTCATGGCGTCCATGGTGTCACCACATCGCGATAAAGCTGTGATCTCCGATGGGTGTTTTGCCTCCAACCTGACAACTTACTGGTAGGGGCGGCGGCCGAATCACCCCAGCAGCCGGCCGGCCAACTCCCCCGGGTCGACGTCCGGAGCGACCAAAGCCCAACGGCCGACCCAGTTTTCGGCCGCGAGCGCGGTGTACACCGCTGCGGTCCGGCCCTGCAGGCCACCGTCGCGCTCGTAGGCGTCGCGGGTTCGCGTCACATCCTGAGCTTCCCGGCGCGCCGCCCTTTCCGCGGCAAGGCCGGTCGGCACATTCAGATAGAGCTGCCAATCCGGCACCGGCAGCGCCAACCGCTCGAACTCCAGCTCCCGCACCCAGGCGACCACCTCCCCGCCCGCGCCCTGATGCAGCCGGGCCGCGCTGTAGGCCGCGTTGGAGGCCACGTACCGATCGAGGATGACAACGTCGTGAGTGCTCCTCAGTTCCGCGATCTCGGCCTTGGCGCCGGCACGGTCGAGCGCGAACAGCATCGCCATGGCGTACACCGACTCGGCGAGGTCGCCGTGCCGGCCATGGAGCGCCTCGGCCGCGATATCCGCCTCGACCGAGCGGCCGTAGCGCGGGAACGCCACGGTGGTCACCGACTTGCCGCGGGCCTCGAACTGCGCCCGCAGCCCCTGGGTCAGCGTGTTCTTCCCCGCACCATCGACGCCTTCGATTGCGATCAGCACGTGGCGAGACTAGTTGCTGGATTCGATATATCTGATGCGCGACGTCACAGAAACATCGCAGAAATCACGTGGTGACGCCCGCTGAGTACTTTCGCGCGATGGCGACCACCATGCAACCGCCGAAAAGCGAGATGATCCGGCTCGCGAACAAGCCACCTTGGTACAAGTCGCTTTTCGTGCAGCTGCTCGTCGCGATCGTCGCCGGCATCCTCGTCGGCTGGCTGCAGCCGAAGGTCGGCGCCGACCTCAAGCCGCTCGCCGACGGCTTCATCAAGCTGATCAAGATGCTGATCGCGCCGATCATCTTCTGCACCGTCGTGCTGGGCATCGCACACGTCGGCGACCTCAAGTCGGTCGGCCGGATCGGCGTGAAGGCGTTGATCTACTTCGAGGCGGTGACCACCTTCGCGCTGCTCTTCGGGCTGGTGGTCGGCAACATCGTCAAACCCGGCGCCGGTTTCCACGTCGACGCCGCCACGCTGGCGAGCGGGGCCGACGCGATCGCAAAGAAGACCCAGAACAAGGAACTGCCGCACACCGTCGATTTCCTGCTGAACATCATCCCCGAGTCGATATTCAAGGCGTTCACCGAGAACAACCTGCTGCAGGTGCTGTTCTTCGCCGTCTTGTTCGGGCTCGCGTTGGCGAAGTTCGGTGAGAAGGGCCCGCCCGTCGTCCTCGAGATCGTCGACCACCTGAGCCACGTGTTCTTCACCGTCATCGGCTGGGTTATGCGACTGGCGCCGCTCGGCGCCTTCGGGGCGATGGCCTACATCATCGGCCAGTACGGCATCGGCTCCCTGAGCAGTTTCGCCAAGCTGATCGGCTGTTGCTATCTCGCGGCCGCGCTCTTCATATTGGTGCTCGGGGCCGTCGCGAAGGTCTTCGCGGGGGTGAACTTGTGGAAGTTCGTCGTGTACATCAAGGACGAGTTGTTCCTTGCGCTGGGCACTGCCTCCACCGAGGTCGTGCTGCCGCGCATCATGGCCAAACTGACCAATGCCGGATGTTCGCGCACCACCACAGGACTGGTGGTGCCGACCGGGTACTCGTTCAATCTCGACGGAGCGACCCTCTATCTCTCGATCTGTGTGCTGTTCCTGGCCCAGGCGCTGGGCGTGAACCTGAGCCTCGGTGAGCAGATCACCGCGGTGCTGGTGCTGATGCTGACGTCGAAGGGCATGGCCGGAGTTCCCGGGTCGTCGTTCCTCGCGCTGTCAGCGACCGTCGCCGCCATCGGTCATGGAGCCATCCCGGTCGCCGCGGTGGCCCTGCTCCTGGGCGCCGACCGCATCATGGACTCGATGCGCGTCTCGGTGAACCTGCTGGGCAACTGCGTCGCGACGTTCGTGGTGGCCAATTGGGAGGGCCAGCTCGACAAAGACCGTCTGCGCAAGGTCCTCGACGGCCAAGACGTGCCGCCGCTCGAAGAGCCTGACCCTATTGGGGATGCGGCCGTACACCCCTGAAAGTCTGGCTATTTCAGGGGTATTCATGCCGCACTCAAAGTGGCGGCGGGATGTTTTGTTGCTCTGCGGGGTCGGCGGCCGCAGCCTCGGCGGCTTCCCGTTCTTGGCGTTCTTTGCGTAGGCGGTCGAAGGCTTCTTGTGCGGCTTCGCGTTCGTCGATGTCGGCTTGGTTGAGGGCGCGTTCGTAGGCGATCTGTTGGGCCTGGTTTTGGGTGCGGGTGCGGCGGCGGATGGGCATCATGATGCCCCGGCCGGGGGCCGGTGGGGTGTCCAGATCGGGGGCGTCCGGTGGCGGACCGTCCGGTAGTGGGGTGTCGGTGATCGTGCGGGGGAACAGGATTCGGCTTTCGGGCACGCTGGTGTAGGTGTGGCCGGTGGGTGCGGTCCACACGATGGTGCCGTCCGGTTGTTGACGGTCCTGCCAGCCGTCGGGCCGCCGTAGAAGGTTTTGAGCAGGTGGTGTTTTCGGCATTTCGGGTTGAGGTTGCCCGGATGCGTCGGCCCGGCCGGCCACGGAATCGTGTGGTCGAGGTCGCAGTGGGTGGCGGGCTGGTCGCAGCCGGGGAACATGCATGTCATGGCCCGCATGCGGACGAACTCATCCATCGCGACCGAGGGCCGGTAGCGGGGCACTCCGACGAGGTCCGTGGCCGAGGCGACGGTGCGGACTTTGGCGCCGCGGGCCACCAGATCAGCCAATACCGCCGGTGGCACTACGCCGCCGCCGAGGACATAACCGACCGGGGTGCGCACCGGCGCCGGGGGCTTAGTGACACCGGCTACCGGAGCGGGACTGGGCGTCAACTCAGCCGCGGGCGCGGGCGCGGGGTCGCAGGCCGGCTCGACTACCGCAGGGGCCGGCGTTTCGGCCGACTGCGTATCGGCTGCCGGTGCGGGGTCGGGCATCGGAGTCGGCGCTGTGTTGTTCAGGGGCGCAGGTGCGGGCGTGAAGACCGCCTCGGGTGTGGGCTCACGTTCGGCTGTGGGCTCGGGCGCGAAGTCCGACTCAGGCGCAGGCGGGGCAGGTGCAGGCGGTACGAGCGGCGCGGCCGGGTCCCCGCTGAGTAGCGGGTCCGCCACCGGGACCGGCAGTGCATTGGTGAGTACATGAATCATCACCGCGGTCGCCCGAGCGTCGGGTCCGGCGGCCGGGCAGTCGGGATTACCGCACTGGCAGGCCAGCCGATCCCCACGAGCCGCCAGCACCCCCAGCGCATCGGCACGGCGCTGCCCGAAAGTGCGCGGATCGTTCTCACACACCTGCCGAGCCATCTCGGTCAGCACCCGGTCCAGCAGCTCGGCATCGGTGGCCAGGAGTGCACCCCAGATCGACGCGACCCCGGTCTCATCGTCCGGCTTGCCGATCCCGACCCCGCGGCGGCGGGCCGCCGAGCGCACCTTGATCACCGCAGCCGGATCGAACTTCTGCACCCAGCCGTCGATCTTGCGTTCAATCTTCTTGCGCGACAACCCCGCCCACTCACACAACGCCCCCGCCAACGCGGCATCAATGACAGCGAGAGTGTTGAGGTCCTCCACCAGGCGGGTACGCCAGCAGATCGTCCCGACCGTTCTTGCCGAGACGCCGCCGTCGGCGAACACCGCCGCCACCTTCGGTAACCGGAAGCGCAACGCGACCGCGATCGACAACTGCCCCGACACTTCGCGCTTCCCCAGCCCCAGCGCCGCTCCGACTTCGGCGACGGCAGCATCCCAGCCATCGCACGCCCACCACTGCCGGCCATCCTGATCGTCGACACGCAACATCGCCAGGTCGGCAATCGCCGTGAACTTCCCGCACTCGGCGATATTCGACACCCGCGCGAAATGGATCATCGCGTCGACCACGGAGACGTCGTGCACGAGAACTCCCGTGCCATCGACGCCCACACGTTCGAACATGTGTTCGAGTCTACCGCCAGATCCGGAATCTGTCACGAAAACGGCGAACACACCGATAACCCCTTCAGGACACGATCGAACGTTTTCCATCGCTCCTACGTGTCATTGGGTATAGGACCGGAAGGACCCTGAGATGCGTACTGCACTAATAACTCTCATAGCTCTCACTGCCACTGCTGCCGTACTGGCCCCCGCCGCACCCGCAGCCGCAGAGTCGGCGATCGTCACCATCGGCCAGCTGGAGGCCGAGGGATTCCACGTGAACGTCGACCGGGTGGGTTCCGCGCCCCTGGATCAGTGCGTGGTGACCAGCGTCCGCAACCCGCAGGAACAGACCCGGCTCATCCGAGTGGACGGCCCCGGCAACCGGGATCAGATCATCCGTGTGGTGGTACGACGGACCATCACGGTGTCGCTGAACTGCAGCAAGTAGCCGCGATTTCAGTTCGCGATCACCGGCAACGTGATCGACGACGGATGGGCGGGGTCGTGCAGGATTGTCTGCGTCGCAACGACGGTCGCCGCATCCCGCCCGAACGGCGCACCGGTGTTGGGATTCGGCGCGAACTGCGGGTAGTCGCTGCTGGAAATCTCCACCCGCACCCGGTCCCCCGGCTTGAGTTGGTAACTGGTGGGCCAGATTTGGATGCGGTACTGGTACGCCTGCACGGGGACGATCGGCGTCGGCTCCGACAACGAGTCGCGGAACGATGCCCGGAGAATCCCGTTGTTCAGGTTGATGGCCGTGCCGTCAGGCTTGACCACCACCAACTTGGCCGTGAAATCGGTATCCACAGCTGAGGATTGGGCCCAGAGCGTGACAGTGGCCGCCCCGGTGATCTCGGTGTCATGTGAGACCGGATCGCCGGTGTACACCAGCACGTCGGAGCGCTGTTCGACCGGCGTCTGGTCGTACGGCCCTTGCGGACCGGACTTCGCACCACAACAGGAGTGCCCACCCAGGCTCGGTGCCGGATTCAGCGGATCGTAGGTGTAGGTGTCGGGCGGCTGCGGTCCGGGCAGCACCGGCAACAGCTTGCCGTCGCGGTCCGCGCTGCCGCCAGCACCGGAGAGGTAGTAGTTGATCCATTGCGTCTGCGGCAGTGGCCAATTGGTCGCCGTCTTCCAGGTATTGGCGCCCATGGTGAAGTAATCGACCCGCGGCTTGCCGGCCACCCCGTTGTCGACGCCCTTCAGGAAGTGGTCGAACCAGGCCAGCATCAGCTCATTGATCGGGCTGTTGCCCACCGCCCCAATGTCCTTGAGCATCGGGGCGGGTTCGGAATCGGGCCGTCCCCACGCGACGTGGTCCCACGGCCCGATCACCAGCCGCTGGTTCGTACGCGCAAAGTCGTTGGCGCCGTGAGCCACCATCCCGGCGAAGTTCTCCACGCCGCCGGCCAGGAACGCGTCGTACCAGCCCTCGAAGTGCAGCACCGGAATTCGCACCGCCGGATACCGGTCTCGAATGCTGACCTGCTGCCAGAAGGCATCGCGCGTGTTATGCCGAACCCAGTCGAAGTACCACGGCGCCACCGCCGGATTGTGCGGCTGCATCGGTGGCAGGTCCTGCTGCGGACGGAAATTCAGCCATCGCGTCGGGTCGGCCCCGGCGTCCCGCAACAGCCGCTCGGCTTCACCGTCCCGGCGGTTCTGCGCGGCGCCGAGCGCAATCGACTCGATGGCCCACGGCTGCACGAACGCCAGGCGGAACTCGCCGCCCTCGTAGGTCCAGCCGTCGTAGTAGTCGGACGCGGTGTTGGCGGGCGCGATCGTCACCAGATGCGGCGGCGCCGTCACCGCCGCAAGCCATTGCGTCGCACCGACATACGACGATCCGTACATGGCGACCTTGCCATTGGCACCGGGCAGGCCGGCTGCCCATTCGACGGTGTCGTAGCCGTCGGCCATGTCGTTGGTGAACTCGCTGAACACCCCGCCGGAACTCCCCTGGCCCCGAACATCTTGAACCACAACGAGATAGCAGTGCGAGGCAAACCAGTCCGGCGGTTCGTAGCGCTCCGGCGAGGTCTGCGCCCCGGACTTGCCGTACTGCGTGCGCATGAGCAGCACCGGCACCGGGTCAGCAGTCCGGGGACGGTAGACGTCGGCTCGCAACACGACCCCGTCGCGCATGGTGGCACCGACATCGCGTTCGGTATCGACGGCGCATGAGCCCCGACCCGTCGCAGCAGGGAATGGAGAAGCGAGCGGACGGTCCGCGCCACAGGCAGCCAGCAGAGCCAGCACCACCACGAACGCCGTCACGCGGATCAGAGCGCGCACAGCACCACGCTAGACGGTTACGACGGCGCCGGTCCGCCCGACTTCGTCGTGAGCACCAGGACGTTCGCGTCACGGTCGAGGAACGCCTGCGTGGTCATGCCCGGACCGGAGAAGTGGTTGTTGAGTTCGGGCCCCGAAAGGTACGGACCGCCGGGCAGTTCCGACTGCAGAATCTTCTGCACCGTCGGTTGCCGGTCGGTATCGGTCGGGTGGTATTCCGCCAGCAGTCGGGTGGTCTCCGCCGGGGGCAGCTTGATGACCGCGTCGATCCAGTTGACCTTGCCGGCCAGGCTGGGATCGCCACTGTTGTTCCAGGTGACCCACACCGCCTCGTCGGGTTTGCGCAGCTGCGGGAACTGCCAGACCAATTGCTGCACGTCATGCCGCACCATCTCCGGCGGTATCGGCGGGCCCTTCACCGCAGGCGACGCGGAGCCGAAGATGTCCAGGCTGCCGAGATTGACGCCGTCGCAGCCCGTCAACGTGACGCCGGCCACAGCCAGCAACGCGAGGGGTGTTCCCCATCGGTTCTTCCGCATTGCCGACGTCCCTTCACGAGGGTGCCCTGGTGTGCGGAGATTCTAACGCCGAGATCCGCTCGCCAGCAGATCTTCAGCAAACATCGGAATGTGGTGCCGAACACAATATTGTCGCGCAATGCAATATACGGGCGGCGATTCTGCCGGCGGTCAGCTAATTCCTCGATGTGTGCCGAGCTCAGGAAATGCGAAAACCCCCAATTCCCGTGGGAATTGGGGGCTTTCGAGTGTGCTGGCGCGGACAGCGCAAACAGACCGCGAACAGACTCAGTAGCGGTAGTGCTCCGGCTTGTACGGGCCGTCGACGTCGACGCCGATGTACTCGGCCTGCTCCTTGCTGAGCTTGGTCAGCGTGCCGCCGAGAGCCTCGACGTGGATGCGCGCGACCTTCTCGTCGAGGTGCTTGGCCAGTCGGTAGACCTCGTTGTCGTACTCGTCATTCTTGGTCCACAGCTCGATCTGGGCGATGACCTGGTTGGAGAACGAGTTCGACATCACGAACGACGGGTGGCCGGTGGCGTTGCCCAGGTTGAGCAGACGACCCTCGGACAGCACGATGATCGACTTGCCGCTGTCACCGAAGGTCCACAGGTCGACCTGCGGCTTGATGTTCAGCTTGGTGGCGCCCGACTTCTCGAGGGCCGCCATGTCGATCTCGTTGTCGAAGTGGCCGATGTTGCCCAGGATGGCCTGGTTCTTCATGGCCTTCATGTGCTCGAGCAGGATGATGTCGAAGTTGCCGGTCGCGGTGATGACGATGTCGGCCTCGGGGATGCCCTGCTCGACGGTGACGACGTCGAAGCCGTCCATCAGCGCCTGCAGCGCGTTGATCGGGTCGATCTCGGTGACCGCGACGCGCGCGCCCTGGCCGGCCATCGACTCGGCACAGCCCTTGCCGACGTCGCCGTAGCCGCAGATCAGCACCTTCTTGCCGCCGATCAGCACGTCGGTGCCGCGGTTGATGCCGTCGATCAGCGAGTGGCGGGTGCCGTACTTGTTGTCGAACTTGCTCTTGGTGACCGAGTCGTTGACGTTGATGGCCGGGAACGCCAGCTCACCCGCGGCGGCGAACTGGTACAGCCGCAGCACGCCGGTGGTGGTCTCCTCGGTGACACCCTTGACCGACTCGGCGATCTTGGTCCACTTGGTCTTGTCCTTCTCGAAGCCGTTGCGCACGAGCTCCAGGAAGACCTTCCACTCGGCCGAGTCGTCTTCCTCGGCCGGGGGCACGACGCCCGCCTTCTCCCACTGCGCACCGCGCAGCACGAGCATGGTGGCGTCGCCGCCGTCGTCCAGGATCATGTTCGCCGGTTCACCCGGCCAGGTCAGCATCTGCTCCGCGGCCCACCAGTACTCCTCCAGCGTCTCGCCCTTCCAGGCGAAGACCGGGGTGCCCTGGGGCTCCTCGACGGTGCCGTGCGGGCCGACGACGACGGCCGCGGCCGCGTGGTCCTGGGTGGAGAAGATGTTGCAGGACGCCCAGCGCACCTCGGCGCCCAGAGCGGTCAGCGTCTCGATCAGCACCGCGGTCTGCACCGTCATGTGCAGCGAGCCGGAGATGCGCGCGCCCTTGAGCGGCTGCACGTCGTGGTATTCGCGGCGAAGCGCCATCAGGCCGGGCATCTCGTGCTCGGCGAGGCGAATCTCCTTGCGCCCGAACTCGGCCTCGGACAAATCGGCGACCTTGTAGTCGATGCCGTTACGGACGTCTGCCTTCAATTCCGTCATGGATTAGAGCCCCATTCATTCGTTCCACTGGAGTGACCCCATGGCCTGCGGGCTCGCGGGACAGGCGCCAGGGAACTACTCGAATGGCGCGCTGACGGCTACGGGGTATCCCCACTACCGTAACGGTCGGCGAACGGCGTCATGAGCCGGGCCAGGTCAGCGGCCACATCGTGGTCCGCTTCCGGTGGCATTGACACGTAACTGATCGCCAGCCGGACGATCGCGCGCGCCAGCACGCCGGCGTCGTCGTCCGAAATCTGCACCCAGCTGCCGCGGAACGCCTCGGTGAGACGCTGCGAGCAGTGCGAGATGATCGGCGCGCTGTCGGTGGTGATGATCTGCAGCAGATCGGGCTTGGCGACGCCGGTGAGCAACGAGATGACCAGCGGATCGGACGCCGATTCGGTGAAGAACATCCGGAAGCCCTGCAGGAAAGCGGACTCGATATCGCCGACGTTGGCGTAGATGGCGTGCTCGACGGCGTCGACCAGGCGGTCGGCGAGGCGCATCGCGTACCCCTCGGCCAGGCCCTGGCGCGAGCCGAATTCGTTGTAGATGGTCTGCCGACTGATGCCGGCCGCACGCGCGACGTCGGACAGCGTGATCGATGACCAGTCCTTGGCCAGCAACAGCTCTCGCATGCCGTCGAGGATCGAGTGCCGCAGCAAGACCCGGGAGGCCTCGGCGTACGGCACCCGAGGTGCCGCGGGGCGCGGCACCTCGGGTCCGTCCGGTACTGCGGCCGCGGCGGTCACGACGCCACGACCTCCACCATGTCGAAGTCGGACTTGGCGGCGCCGCAGTCCGGGCAGCTCCAGTCCTCGGGGATGTCGGCCCAGCGGGTGCCGGGGGCGATGCCGTCCTCCGGCCAGCCCTTCTCCTCGTCGTACTCGAAGCCGCACTGCAGGCAGACGAACTTCTTGAACGGCTCGCTCATGAACTCACTCCTACTGACTCGAAATCGACCTTCTCGCGCACCGCGCAGTCCGGGCAGCACCAGTCGTCGGGGACATCGTCCCACGCCGTGCCCGCCGGGAATCCTTCACGCGGAGCGCCTTTGGCCTCGTCGTAGACATAACCACAGCCCGGGCACTGGTAGGCACTCATGCGGCCGCACCTGCCCCGTACTTGGCCAGCACCTTGTCGCGCACCCGGGGGTGGACGTTGACCTTGGTGATGTCGCCGTCGTAGTGCTCGATGACCCGGTGGTCCATCATCCGGCGCCACAGCGGCGGGATGTACGTCAGGCCGATCAGCGTCGCGTAGCCACTGGGCAGGTTCGGTGCGCCGTCGATGCTGCGCAGCGTCTGGTAGCGACGCGTCGGGTTGGCGTGATGGTCGCTGTGCCGCTGCAGGTGGTACAGGAACAGGTTGGTGACGATGTGGTCGGAGTTCCAGCTGTGCACCGGGGCGCAGCGCTCGTAGCGGCCGCTCTCGGTCTTCTGCCGCAGCAGGCCGTAGTGCTCCAGGTAGTTGACCGACTCCAGCAGGCTGAGTCCGTAGATGCCCTGGATGAGGACGAACGGGATGAGCGCCGGACCGAACACCGCGATCAGGATGCCGAAGAACACCACCGACATGAGCCACGCGTTGAGGACGTCGTTCTTGAGATAGGTGCGCGGGTCCCACGGGCTGCGGCCGAGGCGACGGATGCGCTGGGCCTCCAGCTCGACCGACGACTTCAGGGCGCCCCACACGGTACGCGGCAGGAACTCCCAGAAGTTCTCACCGAAGCGCGCCGAGGCGGGGTCCTCCGGGGTCGCGACGCGGACGTGGTGACCGCGGTTGTGCTCGATGTAGAAGTGGCCGTAGAACGTCTGCGCCAGGGTGATCTTGGCCAGCCAGCGCTCCAGGTTCTCCTTCTTGTGCCCCATCTCGTGAGCGGTGTTGATGCCGACGCCGCCGAGGACACCGACCGACAGCGCGACACCGAGCTTGGCCCACCAGTCCAACCCGCCGTCGAAGCCGAGCCAGCTCAGGTCCTTGGCGGTGAACAGGTACGCGCCGAGGATGACGCTGGCGTACTGGAACGGGATGTAGACGTAGGTGCAGTAGCGGTAGTACTTGTCGTTCGCCAGCTGCTCCATCATCTCGTCGGGCGGGTTCTCCCCGTCGGGCCCGAACTTCAGATCGAGGATCGGCAGCAGCACGTAGAGCAGGCCCGGGCCGATCCACAGCGGCACCTGCGCGAGCGCATGCCAGCCGGCCTGGTTCAGTGCCCAGATCAGCGGGAGCATCACGAACAGCGCGGTGGGCGCGATCAGGCCCATGAGCCACAGATGGCGCTTGCGATCGCGCCACTGCTCAGTGTTGACGTCGGATACCTCGACTGACACGGGTCCACCTCCATTGGTTGGGCCGACAACTTGTGATCTTGACTATAGATGGCATTTTGTCGCCGGTCTAGACAATGGAGGCATTTTTGTAAAACGGCTTGTGGCAGCCGTCACCGCCGCAGGTGACTGCGGTTTTCGGCGGCGTCAGCCGCGGTAGAGGTCGGGCTCGATGTAGATGATGCGAGCGTTGGGCACCGCGGCGCGGATGGTGACCTCGGCGGCGTCGATCGTGGCGGCCACGGTCGCCAGATCGGTGTTCGGCGCCAGCGCGATCTTCACGCCGACGAGCATCTCCTCCGGCCCCAGGTACTGGGTCCGCAGGTGGATGACGCGGTCGATGTGCGGCGTCTGCTCCAGCGCATTGCGGATGGCGCCGGTCTCGTCGACCGTCGCGCCCTCACCGATCAGCAGGCTCTTCATCTCGACCATCAGCACCACCGCGATGACGCCCAGCAGCACACCGATCGCCGCGGTGCCGACGCCGTCCCACACCGGGTCACCCGTCAGCATCGACAGGCCGACACCGAACAGGGCCAGCACCAGACCGATCAGGGCACCGGAGTCCTCCAGCAGCACCACCGGCAGCTCCGGGTTACGCGAGGTCCGGATGAACCGCCACCAGCTGCCGGCTCCCTTGAGCGGACGCGATTCCTTCACCGCGGTGTAGAAGCTGTAGCCCTCCAGCCCGATCGCCACGACCAGGATGGCCACGGCGACGATGGGCGACGACAGCGGCTCGGGGTGGGTGATCTTGTGGTAGCCCTCGTACAGCGCGAACATCGCGCCCAGGCTGAACAGGACCAGCGCCACCACGAACGAGTAGAAGTAGCGGCTGCGGCCGTAGCCGAACGGGTGCAGATGGTCGGCGTCCTTGCGCGCCTGCCGCTGCCCCCACAGCAGCAGCCCCTGGTTGGACGTGTCCGCCAGCGAGTGCACCGACTCCGCGAGCATCGACGAACTGCCCGTGATCAGGAAGCCGACGAACTTCGCCGCCGCGATCCCGGCATTGGCCAACAGTGCCGCGATGATCGCGCGCGTACTCCCCGAGGCCGACATGACCTGCCCTTTCGTAGGTTTTTTCTAGATCCCCACCGTCGCACGGAACACCGTCGACGGCTCGTCAGCCACCAACCGCACGGGGCCCTCCCCGGCGGCGATCCAGACGGCGGCCCCCTTGTTCAGGGTCAGCTCACCACCTGCGGAATGCACCTGCACCCGGCCCCGCGTGCCCAGCAGAATCTGCGGGCCGGCGTGCCCCCGGGGCACCTCGACCTCGGCGCCCACCCGGTCGTCGTCGATCCGCAGGATCGACACCGCGAATTCCGGTGCGGGCGTGTCGAAAACGTCCTCGACACCGTCGTCGGTGGGCCGCGGATGGATCGGCCGACCGTCGGTCGGGGTGAAGTCGAGCACCCGCAGGAGTTCCGGCACATCCACGTGCTTGGGTGTCAGTCCACCGCGTAACACGTTGTCGGAGTTGGCCATCACCTCGAAACCCATGCCGTGCAGGTAGGCGTGCAGGTTGCCGGCAGGCAGATAGATGCCCTCGCCCTCGACCAGGCTGATGCGGTTGAGCAGCATGGCGGCCAGCACCCCGGCATCGCCCGGGTACCGTTCGCCGAGTTCGAGCACCGTCTTGGCCTCGGCCGCGAATTCGGTTGCCCCCGAACGGATGTAGTTCACCGCGCCGTCGAGGACAGCGGGCACCAGCACGTCGAGATCGGGCTGCGGCAGGGTGATCCAGGTCGTGAAGACGGCCCGTAGGCCCGCCGCGTCCGACTGGCCGGCCAGCAGGTTGATGTACGGATCGAGGTCGGACACCGCCAGCGCCCGCATGAGCTCGACGGTGCGGGCCACGGGCCGGAAGCCGGCGAGCGCCTCGAACGGGCCGAGGGCCACGATCAACTCGGGCTTGTGGCTGCGGTCCCGGTAGTTGCGGTCGCGCGCGTTGAGGGCAATGCCTTGGCGCTCTTCACGATTGAAGCCCTCGGCAGCCTGTTCGGCACTGGGATGCGCCTGCAGCGACAGCGGTTCGTCGGCGGCAAGCACCTTCGCCAAGAACGGCAACGACTCACCGAACCGCGCCAGGACCTCGGGCCCCAGCTCGCCGGCGGGATCGGCCCGGATGACCTCCAGCAGCGACACGTCCCCGTCGGCCGTCTCCAGCCGCGCCGGGTCCCCCGGGTTCGCACCCAACCACAGTTCGGCCTCGGGATGCGCTGTGGGACTGGGTCTTCCGGCGAATTCGGCCAAGGCGGTACGGGACCCCCAGGCGTAGTTCCTGACCGCGCCTCGTAGCAGATGCACTATGTCTAACCTCGAACCAGTTTCAGGTACACGGCCGTCATCTCCAGCCGGACCGCCAGCATCGCGATCTGTTGTTCCAAGCGACTACCCGGCACCTGCAGCCCCGCATCGGGCACGTCGTCGGCACTCAGTACGTCGACATCGCCACCGAGCGCGTCCATCCGGGCGATCACGCCGGGACGCTCCTCGTCGGCACACAGCACGACGGTGCGGACCCGGGCCGGCACCGGTCCGTCGATCTCGGGGTCGTGGAAAAGCGCGTCCTCGTAAGACATTTCGACGGTCTGGCGGCCGAGCCCGCCGTGCAGCGCCACCAGGGCGTCGGAGCCGCCGGTCGCGGTCACGAGCTGATGGGCCACCCGCAGCAGCACCGTCGCAGCATGGCGGACCAGCGCCAGCATGGCCGCGCCCTCACCGGCCAGCACCACCTGCCGGCCCGACATCCGCTCGGCCAGGTTCTTGGCCGGGTTGGTGAAAATCTCGCGGGTCGCGCTGTTGCGCAGGGCCTCGGCGTCCAACTCGTCGGCCAGGGCATCCAGGTCGATGCGCAGCGCCGGGTCGACGACCATCATCGTCGCCAGGCCCGCGGCCAGGTAGCGGGTGAGGCCGAAGTCGTCGGGCACCGACAGTCGCGGCGGCAGCACCACCGCGCGGCCGGCGGCGGCATCGCGCAGCGGACCGTCGTTGGGCGCCACCACGATCACGCGGGCACCGCGGCGCACCCCGGTCGCCACTGCCGTCACCAGCGCCGGGTCGGCCGCGTCGTCACCGGCCACCACCACGACGTCCAGTGCGCCGATCCACGGCGGAATGTCCGGGGTGACCACGAGCGGGATCGGCGACGTCGCGCCGAGCGCGGCGGCCAGCACGGTCCCGGCCGCACCGGACGCTCCCGATGCCCCTCGTCCGCACACCCACGTGACGGTCCGCGGCCGTTGATCCGAGCGCAGTTCGTCGAGTTCGCCTTCAGTGAGCGCCGCGGCGACCGCGCGGGTCTGCGCACCTGCCATCGACGCCGCCCGCAGCAGGCCGTCGCGGTCGGCCGCGATCAGACCGTCGACATCGTCGAGGTCGAGGGTCGCCGGGGCGGCACTCATGGCAGCGACCCACCAGTGCGCCCGCTGACCGCCTTGATCTGCGCCGCGATGTGCGCCACGATCTCGTCGACCTCCACACGCGTGCGGGATTCGACGTTGAGCCGCAACAGCGGTTCGGTGTTGGAGCTGCGCAGGTTGAACCAGCGCCCGTCGCCGAGGTCGACCGTCACGCCGTCGAGTTCGTCGGTCGAGACGATGTCGCTGCCGTACGACGTGAGGACCGCCTGCACACACGCCGGTGCGTCGGCGACGGTGAAGTTGATCTCGCCCGACGCCTCGTACCGCTGGTACTTGGCCATCAGTTCGGACAGCGGACGGTCCTGTTCCCCGAGTGCGGCCAGCACGTGCAGCGCCGCGAGCATGCCGGAGTCGGCACCCCAGAAATCGCGGAAGTAGTAGTGCGCCGAATGCTCGCCGCCGAAGATCGCGTTGGTCTCGGCCATCAGCGCCTTGATGTACGAATGGCCGACGCGCGAGCGCACCGCCGTGCCGCCGCGCTCGGCGATCAGCTCCGGCACCGCCCGCGAGGTGATCAGGTTGTGGATGACGGTCGCGCCGGACTCGCGGGCCAGCTCGCGATCGGCGACCAGCGCCGTCACGGCCGACGGTGACACAGGGTCGCCCTTCTCGTCGACGACGAAGCAGCGGTCGGCGTCGCCATCGAACGCCAGACCGATATCTGCACCGTTCTCCACGACGTGCTTCTGCAGGTCCACCAGGTTGGCCGGGTCCAGCGGGTTGGCCTCGTGATTGGGGAACGTGCCGTCCAGCTCGAAGTACAACGGCAGCAAGGTGATCGATCCGACGGTGCCCAGCACGGCCGGCGTGGTGTGCCCGCCCATGCCGTTTCCGGCGTCGACCGACACCCGCAGCGGACGCAGCGACGACACGTCGACCAGCGAACGCAGGAAGGTGCCGTACTCGGCGAGCACGTCGCGCTCCTCGACCTTGCCCGTGGCGCCGTCGTGACCGGGCACGCCGTCGGTGACCTCACCGCTGATTTCGGTCAGGCCGGTGTCCTTACCGACGGGCTTGGCGCCCGCCCGGCACAACTTGATGCCGTTGTAGGCGGCCGGGTTGTGGCTGGCCGTGAACATGGCGCCCGGGCAGTCGAGCAGACCCGAGGCGAAGTAGAGCTGGTCGGTCGACGCCAGCCCGATCCGGACGACGTCCAGACCCTGGGCGGTGACGCCGTCGGCGAACGCCGCCGCCAATGACGGTGAGCTGGGCCGCATGTCGTAACCGACCGCCACCCGGGTGGCGCCCTCGGCGCGCATCAACCGGGCGAACGCACCACCGACGTCGGCGACGAACGACTCGTCGATCTCCTCGCCGACCAGCCCACGCACGTCATATGCCTTGATGACACGCTGTACAGAGGCAGCTGGCCGAGACATAGCCCTCCCGATCTCATCGTTCGCAGACCACTGCATACCGAGGGTCTGTGACAGTCAGCCTATCGGCTGACCCATGTGCCCGCGGACGGTCGGTGGGGTTCGGTAGGACTTGGGTCGCTAACTCTCAGGCGGATCCGGCAACACCCGCAGATGACCGCGGCGTCGCCCATTGTGTTGCGTGCGCGGTGCGGGCGGCGCCATGACGGTGCCGCCGGGCGTGCCGGCGTGGCTGCCGGGCAGCGGATCGGTGAAACCTGTTGGGATGCCACCGCGAGATGGCGCGTCGTGCCCCTCGCGCACCGCGTCGGCGAGCGCGACGAGGTCGTCATCCTCGGAGGGCGTGGGCAGCGGACCGGCGTGGCGGACCAGCTCCCATCCCCGGGGCGCGGTGATGCGACTGGCGTGCGACACACACAGGTCCCACGAATGCGGCTCCGACACGGTGGCCAACGGACCTACGACTGCCGTGGAATCCGAATAGACAAATGTCAGCGTCGCCACGGCGTAGTGCGGGCAACCTGGCCGGCAGCAGCGACGGGGAACATTCACTCGGCGAGATTATCGCGCCGCCGACGCGCCCACTGCCGGACACGCGCGTCGCGGGCGCGTCGATCTCCAACCGTTACTATCGGCCGATGGCCCACTCGCGTGTGCGCCGCCGTCGCGGCATGCGCGGCCCGCTCCTCCCCCCGACCGTTCCCGGATGGCGCAGTCGCGCCGAGCGATTCGACATGGCGGTCCTCGAGGCCTACGAACCCATCGAGCGCCGCTGGAGCAATCGGGTGTCCGGACTCGACGTCGCGGTCGACGAGATTCCGCGGATCTCCCCCAAGGATCCCGATGCCATCCAGTGGCCGCCCGAGGTGATCGCCGACGGGCCGGTGGCGCTGGCGCGGCTCATCCCGGCCGGGGTGGATGTTCGGGGTAATTCGACACGGGCGCGAATCGTCTTGTTCCGCAAGCCCATTGAACGGCGGGCGAAGGACTCCGTTGACCTCGCCGACCTGTTGCACGAAATTCTCGTGGCGCAGGTAGCCACTTATCTCGGCGTTGAACCGTCGGTGATCGACCCGACCATCCTGGACGACTAGGTCGGTCGATCTACCCGCGTGCGCGGTACGTCAGATGACGCCGCGCTTGATCCGCCGGCGCTCGCGCTCCGACAGACCGCCCCAGATGCCGAAGCGCTCGTCGTGCGCCAGGGCGTACTCGAGGCACGCGTCGCGCACCTCGCAACCCTGGCAGATGCGCTTGGCTTCGCGGGTCGAGCCACCCTTCTCGGGGAAGAAAGCCTCGGGGTCGGTTTGCGCGCACAGGGCACGCTCCTGCCACTGGTCTTCCGTGAGCTCGGGATCGTTGTCGATGTGATCAGGCACCAGACTCAACTGCGGCCGTCCTCCGACGACGTGCTGAATAGGTCCGGTGTTCGTGTGCGGTGCGGTCCCAACAGAGCCGAGCATCCGCCCGTCGAACTGCACCACGTGATCGAAATCTGCGTGTTCGTAAGACATTTGCCGCCTCCTCCCCTGCTTTACGTAGTTTTCAAACGGAGTCCAACTACTTGCCCTGCGTGCCGTGAGTGGCGATCAATATTCGAACAAACGGTCGAATCTCGGTCTGCTGCACCGGAACCGGTAAACAAACCGGGAATGACACTGTTGTGATTACACACGGGTTAGCTGCCACGGTCAAGCGGATGAAGCGCATTTCCTACCATCTTGTGACCTGAATACGGCGCGTCGTTACCGCGGCGTGTCGCGATAGTGACCAATAACACGCTGCCGCACAACGCAGTTGGCAATGGCGATAACTGATACGGCTGTTACTCAAGTGAATACTGAGGTTTAAAGTTTGCTGCGCGCCGAATTGCCTTCCGGGCGCGTCATTCCACCCGCGCGTCATCGCCTAGGGTGAGTCGACGTGAAGGTCACGGTTCTGGTCGGTGGCGTCGGCGGCGCTCGTTTTCTGCTCGGCGTCCAGAAACTGCTGGGGTTGGGTCAATTCGCCGAACCCGGTGCGGAGCCCTCCCCGCACGAACTCACCGCGATCGTCAATGTCGGTGACGACGCCTGGATGTTCGGCGTCCGCATCTGCCCCGACCTCGACACCTGCATGTACACCCTCGGCGGCGGCATCGACCCCGAACGCGGCTGGGGCCACCGGAACGAAACCTGGCACGCCAAGGAAGAGCTCGCGGCGTACGGCGTGCAGCCGGACTGGTTCGGACTCGGCGACCGCGACCTGGCCACGCACCTGGTGCGCAGCCAGATGCTGCGGGCCGGCTATCCGCTGTCCCAGGTGACCGAGGCGTTGTGCGACCGCTGG
The DNA here is from genome assembly GCF_000686745.1 of Mycobacterium sp. UNC410CL29Cvi84. NCBI lineage: Bacteria > Bacillati > Actinomycetota > Actinomycetes > Mycobacteriales > Mycobacteriaceae > Mycobacterium > Mycobacterium sp. UNC410CL29Cvi84. The sequence continues at coordinate 95,985 of NZ_JMLM01000011.1, read as the reverse complement.
CAGCCCGGCGCCCGGCTGCTGCCCGCCAGCGACGAGCGCAGTGAAACCCACGTGGTGGTAACCGATCCCGAATCGGGCAATCAGCGCGCCATCCACTTCCAGGAATGGTGGGTGCGCTACCGCGCGCAAATCCCCACCCACAGCTTCGCGTTCATCGGCACCGAGAAGGCAAAGGCTGCACCGGGAGTCGCCGACGCCATCGCCGGCGCCGACGTCGTGCTGCTGGCTCCGTCGAATCCGGTCGTCAGCATCGGCGCGATCCTGGCGGTGCCCGGCCTGCGCAGCGCGCTGCGGTCCACCCCGGCTCAGGTGATCGGCTACTCCCCGATCGTCGCCGGAAAGCCGTTGCGCGGGATGGCCGATGACTGCCTCAAGGTGATCGGCGTCGACAGCACCTCCGAGGCCGTTGGCGCGCACTACGGCGCCCGCAGCGCGACCGGCATTCTCGACGGCTGGCTCATCGACGAGGGCGACCACGCCGAGATCGACGGTGTCAACGTCAAGGCCGTGCCGCTGCTGATGACCGATCCGGCGGCCACGGCCGAGATGGTCCGGGCCGGACTCGAACTGGCCGGGCTTCAGCTGTGACCGAGCATGGCGCCGCGGCCGCCATCGAAATCCTTCCGGTGCCCGGGCTTCCCGAATTCCGCCCCGGCGACGACGTGGCCGCCGCCATCGCCGCTGCCGCCCCCTGGCTGCGCGACGACGACGTACTGGTGGTCACCAGCAAGGTGCTGTCCAAATCCGAGGGGCGGATCGTCGCCGCGCCGACCGACCCTGACGAGCGGGACGCCCTGCGGCGCAGGCTGATCGATGACGAGGCGGTGCGGGTGCTGGCGCGCAAGGGCCGCACCCTGATCACCGAGAACGCCATCGGGCTGGTCCAGGCCGCCGCCGGCGTCGACGGATCCAACGTCAGCACAACCGAGTTGGCACTGTTGCCGGTCGACCCCGACGGCAGCGCGGCCCGGCTGCGCGCCGGCCTGGCCGAACGGCTGGGCGTGACCGTCGCCGTCGTCATCACCGACACCATGGGCCGGGCCTGGCGCAACGGCCAGATCGATGCCGCCATCGGCGCGGCCGGACTGGCCGTGCTGCACGGATATTCCGGTGTCCAGGACACCCACGGCAACGAGCTGCTGGTGACGGAGGTCGCCATCGCCGACGAGATCGCGGCCGCCGCCGACCTCGTCAAGGGCAAGCTCACCGGCATCCCGGTCGCCGTGGTGCGGGGCCTGTCACCGCGCGACGACGGCTCGAACGGCCGGACCCTGGTGCGCGCCGGGGAGGAAGATCTGTTCTGGCTGGGCACCGAGGAAGCACTGGCCCTGGGGCGCAGGCAGGCTCAGCTGATGCGCCGTTCGGTGCGTACGTTCAGCGCCGAGCCCGTGGCACCGGAGCTCATCGAGGACTCCGTCGCCGAGGCGCTCACCGCGCCCGCGCCGCACCACACCCGGCCGGTGCGGTTCGTCTGGGTGCAGGACCACGACACGCGAATCCGGTTGCTGGACCGCATGAAAGACAAGTGGCGCACCGACCTGACCTCCGACGGGCGCCCGGCCGACTCCGTCGACCGGCGCGTGGGCCGCGGCCAGATCCTCTACGACGCACCGGAACTCGTCATCCCGTTCCTGGTTCCAGATGGCGCGCACAGCTATCCGGACGCGGCGCGTACGGAGGCCGAGCACACCATGTTCACCGTCGCGGTGGGCGCGGCCGTGCAGGGACTGCTGGTGGCGCTGGCGGCGCGCGACGTCGGCAGCTGCTGGATCGGTTCGACGATCTTCGCCGGCGACATCGTGCGCGCCGAGCTCGAGCTGCCGGCCGACTGGGAACCGTTGGGCGCCATCGCCATCGGTCACTTCCCGGAGAGCGACGAGCCACGCCGGCCGCGACCACCCGTGCCGACGGACGAACTGCTGATCCGTCGATGAGCGAGTCGTTGCACGCCTCGGTCGTCTCCGCGTTGCGCGACTGGGCGGCACCCGATCCCGATCAGGACACCCTGCGGCACGCCGTCGCCGCCTTCGTCGAGGCCCGGCCCGACGCCTGCCGGCGCGCCTGCGTACCCGGGCACATCACGGCGTCGGCATTGGTGCTCGACCACACCCGGACCAAGGCCCTGCTCACGCTGCACCCGCGGTTGGGTCGCTGGGTTCAGCTCGGCGGTCACTGCGAGGACGTCGACACCGACATCCGCGCCGCGGCACTGCGCGAGGCCACCGAGGAATCCGGTATCACCGGACTGGAGATCGCCGAGTTTCCCGCGGCGCTGCACGTCCACGCACTGACGTGCTCACTGGGCGTCCCGACCCGGCATCTCGACGTGCAGTATCTGGCCATCGCACCGGAGCACGCCGAAATTCACTGCAGCGACGAATCGCTGGATCTGCAGTGGTGGCCCCTGGCCGCGCTACCGGACCCGGACCCGGGACTGGAGCGGCTCGCGCGGGCCGCTCAGACGTCCGTCGAGTAACGAATACCGCCGTCCGGGATGGTGACACCGGGCCACACCCGCGCGCCGCGCAGCAGCTCGCACCGGGCGCCGATGTTGGCACCGTCGCCGATGACGCCGTCACGGATCAACGCCCGCGGGCCGATCCGGGCGCCGAACCCGACGATGGACCGTTCGATCACCGAACCGGCCTCGATCTTGACGCCGTCGAAGATCACCGCACCGTCCAGCCGGGCGCCGGCGCCGATCTCCGCGCCGCGGCCCACCACGGTCCCGCCGATCAGCAGCGCACCGGGCGCGACCGCGGCACCTTCGTGCACCAGGCTCTCGCCGCGGTGCCCGTCGAGTACCGGCGACGGTGCGATACCGCGCACCAGATCCGCTGAGCCACGGACGAAGTCGTCGGGCGTGCCCATGTCACGCCAGTAGCTGGCGTCGACGTAACCGCACACCTTGAAACCGTCGGACAGCAGCTTCGGGAACACCTCGCGTTCGACCGATACCTCACGGCCGGTGGGGATCTCGTCGATCACCGCACGCTGGAACAGATAGCAGCCCGCGTTGATCTGATCGGTCGGCGGGTCCTGCGTCTTCTCCAGGAACGCCGTCACCACACCCTCGGAATCGGTTGGCACACAACCGAACGCACGCGGATCACTCACCCGCACGAGGTGCAGCGTGACATCGGCCTGCCGCTCGCGGTGGCTGGCCACCATCGCGCCGAGATCCAGCCCGGAGAGCACGTCGCCGTTGAACACCATGGCGGTCGGGTGGCGCAGCTTGGGCGCCACGTTGGCGATACCGCCACCGGTGCCCCGGGCCTCCTCCTCCACCACGTACTCGATCTCCAGGCCCAGCTTGGAGCCATCGCCGAATTCCGCCTCGAAGACCTCCGCCTTGTAGGAGGTGCCCAGCACCACGTGGCGGATACCCGCGGCGGCGATCCGGGCGAGCAGATGGGACAGGAACGGCACCCCCGCCGTCGGCAACATCGGCTTGGGCGCCGAGAGGGTCAGCGGGCGCAGTCGTGTGCCCTGCCCACCCACCAGGATGACCGCGTCGACGTCAACCGGATTCACCGCGTCACTCAACTCGCGTCCTTTCAAGCCTCGAGGTCATCGCCGGTAGCCTAGTTCGCCCGGCGGCGCTTACGCCTGGAATTGCCCACCACCGCGCGCTCGCGCGCGCCCAGCGCCGACTTGATGGTCCACCGCAGCGGGGCCTGCCACCAGTGCGGATGCCGGTCGGCAAGGAAGGTATAGGTACTGCGGTGGTGCGCGGCCAGATTGCGGGCCGGGTCCCGTCCGGTGGAATGTCCCTTGTCGTGCAGGATTTCGGCGGCCGGGACGTACACGTTCTGCCAGCCGCCGCGCGCCAGCCGGTCCCCCAGGTCGACGTCCTCCATGTACATGAAGTAGTTCTCGTCGAATCCGCCGATCTGCCGGAACGCCTTGGTGCGCAACAACAGACACGAACCCGACAACCAGCCGACGGCGCGTTCGCTCGGCTCCAACCGGTCCTGGCGGTAGGCCGCCGTCCACGGGTTGGATTTCCAGAACGGGCCCACCACGGCGTGCATGCCGCCGCGGATCAGGCTCGGCTGATGCCGCGCCGACGGGTACACCGAGCCGTCGGGGTCGCGGATCAGCGGACCCACCGCGCCGGCCGCCGGCCACCGCGCGGCCCCGGCGAACAACTCGTCGATGCTGTTGGGCCCCCACTGCACGTCGGGGTTGACCACGACGAAGAACTCCTGGTCGACGATGCTGTCGGGCGTGTCGAGGTAGGCCGACACGGCACGGTTCACCGCGGTGCCGTAACCGAGGTTGCCACCGGTGCGGAACAACTCGACGTCGGCGTACCGCTCCAGGGCGGCCTCGGGCGCGCCGTCGGTCGACCCGTTGTCGGCCATCACCACCAGCAGGCGGCGTTCCGTCGCGTGGGCCAGCGTCTTCAGGAAACGGTCCAGATGCGCACCGGGTGAATAGGTCACCGTCACCACGAGCAGCGGGCGGTGCGGTTCCGCTCCAGAAGGCTGCTCGATCACGGCCTAGAGGTTAGCGGGCCGACGGCCGTACCCGCACCAGGGTGTGACCCGCCGAGCCCCGGGCTACCGGCCACGGCAAGCGCTCACCAGTAGCCTGTCCTGGTGCCAGGTCGACTGTTCCGCATCCTCGCCGTCATGACGACGGTGCTCGTGATGGTGGGCACCGGCGTGGCCTGGAGCAGCCTGCGTTCGCTGGAATCGGGCATCAACCGCATCAGCACCGCGGCCCTCGGCGGCGGGGGCGACGACGGCGCCGTCGACATCCTCCTGGTGGGTATGGACAGCCGTACCGATGCGCACGGAAATCCCTTGTCAGAGGACGAACTCGCGACGCTACGCGCCGGTGACGACGTGTCCACCAACACCGACACCATCATCCTGGTGCGCATCCCCAACAACGGGCGCTCGGCCACCGCCATCTCCATCCCGCGCGACTCCTATGTGCAGGCGCCCGGGCTGGGCAAGACCAAGATCAACGGCGTCTTCGGTCAGGTGAAGCTCGAGAAGATGAAGGAACTCGTCGAGGAGCAGGGTGAGGACGCCGCCACCGCCGAGCCGAAAGCCGTAGAGGCCGGCCGCGAAGCGCTCATCAAAACCGTGGCAAAGCTCACAGGCGTGACCGTCGACCACTACGCCGAAGTCGGGTTGCTCGGCTTCGCGTTGATCACCGACGCCCTCGGCGGCGTCAACGTGTGTCTGAAGAACGCCGTCGACGAACCGTTGTCGGGCGCCAACTTCCCGGCCGGCTGGCAGAAACTCAACGGCCCGCAGGCCCTGAGCTTCGTGCGGCAGCGCCACGATCTGCCCCGCGGCGACCTGGACCGCGTGACCCGCCAGCAGGTGTTCATGGCGTCGCTGGCGCACGACATCATCTCCGGGCAGACCCTGTCCAGCCCCAGCACCCTGAGTCGCCTCCGGAACGCCGTGCAGCGCTCGGTCGTGCTGTCCGACGGTTGGGACATCATGGATTTCGTCCAGCAGATGCAGAAGCTGGCGGGCGGCAACGTCGCGTTCGCCACCATCCCGGTGCTCGCCGAGGACGGCTGGAGCGACGACGGCACCCAGAGCGTCGTGCGCGTCGACCCCGCACAGGTGCAGCAATGGGTGGCCGGTCTGCTGCAGGACCAGGCCGAGGGCAAGACCGAAAAACTCGCGTACACCCCCGGCAACACCACCGTCGACGTCGTCAACGACAGCGACATCAACGGACTGGCTGCGGCGGTGTCGGAGGTCCTGACCGAAAAAGGCTTCGTCGCAGGCAAAATCGGCAACAACGAGGCCGACCATGTGCCGTCGAGCCAGATCCAGGCCGCCAAGTCGGACGATCTCGGGGCGAAGGCCATCGCCGAGCAACTGGGCAATCTGCCGGTGGTGGAGAACGCCTCGGTGCCGAGCGGCGCGGTCCGGGTCGTGCTCGCGCACGACTACGCGGGCCCCGGCTCCGGCCTGGAGGGCGGCAGCCACACCGTGACCCAATCGTCTGCCGACACCAGCGATTCCGGCTCGAGCACCCCGGTCCCGCCGTCGCCCATCATCACCGCGGGCGCGGCCGACCCGAAGTGCGTGGACTGACCGTGACCAACCTGTCCAGCGCGATCCTCGACCCGCTCCTGCGCGACGACCCGGCCGGGCCGCGCATCACCTACTACGACGACGCCACCGGCGAGCGCATCGAGCTGTCCGCGGTGACGCTGGGCAACTGGGCCGCCAAGACCGCCAACCTGCTGCGTGACGAACTCGGCGCGGGTCCGGGCAGCCGGGTCGCGGTGCTGCTGCCCGCGCACTGGCAGACGGCGGGCGTGTTGTTCGGCATCTGGTACATCGGCGCGGAAGTGGTTGTCGGAGAACCGCTTCCGACGCAGTGCGACATCGCCCTGTGCACGGCCGACCGCGTCGACGCGGCCGACGAGACCGGCGCTGGCGAGGTCGTCGTGCTGTCGCTCGATCCGTTCGGCAAGCCCGTTCCCGACCTCCCGATCGGCGTCACCGACTACGCGACGTCCGTGCGGGTGCACGGCGATCAGATCGTGCCCGAACGCACCCCGGGTCCGGCGCTGGCGGGCCGCTCCGTCGACGACGTCCTCGCCCTGGCCCGAAACGATGCGGCGGCAAAGGGATTCACTGCCGGCACCCGGCTGCTGTCGACCGCCCCGTGGGGCACCCCCGACGAACTCGTCGCCAATCTGCTGGCGGTGTTCGCCGGCGGCGCCTCCCTGGTGCAGGTGGCCAACCCCGACGCGGGCGCGCTCGAGCGGCGCCGCGCGACGGAGAAGGTCACCGCCGACCTTTAGCGCCTGACGTCAGCGCAGCAGGGCGCGGGACATCACGACCCGCTGAATCTGGTTGGTGCCCTCGTAGATCTGGGTGATCTTGGCGTCGCGCATCATGCGCTCCACCGGGAAATCGACGGTGTAACCGGCACCGCCGAACAACTGCACGGCGTTGGTGGTCACCTCCATGGCCACATCCGAGGCGAAACACTTGCTGGCCGCCGAGATGAAGCCCAGGTTGCCTTCACCGCGCTCGGCGCGCGCCGCGGCGTTGTAGACCATGAGGCGGGCGGCCTCGGTCTTCATCGCCATGTCGGCGAGCATGAACTCGACCCCCTGGAACTGGCTGATGGACTTGCCGAACTGCTTGCGGTCCTTGGTGTACGCGATCGCGGCGTCCAGCGCGCCCTGCGCCACCCCGACGGCCTGCGCGCCGATGGTGGGGCGGGTGTGGTCGAGCGTCGCCAGCGCGGTCTTGAAACCGGTGCCCGGCTCGCCGATGATGCGGTCTCCCGGAATGCGGCAGTTCTCGAAGTACAGCTCGACGGTCGGGCTGCCCTTGATGCCGAGCTTGCGCTCCTTCGGGCCGATGGTGAAGCCCTCGTCGTCGATGTGCACCATGAACGCCGAGATGCCGTTGGCGCCCTTGTCGGGGTCGGTCACCGCCATCACGGTGTACCACGTCGACTTGCCGCCGTTGGTGATCCAGGCCTTGGCGCCGTTGAGGATCCAGTCGTCACCGTCGGCCTTGGCGCGCGTGCGCATCGCGGCGGCATCACTGCCGGCCTCGCGCTCGGACAGCGCGTACGACGCGAGCTTGCCGTCGACCAGGTCGGGCAGCACCTTGCGCTTCAGATCGTCGGAACCGCTCAGGATCAGGCCCATGGTGCCGAGCTTGTTGACCGCGGGGATCAGCGACGCCGACACGTCGACCCGGGCCACCTCTTCGATGACGATGCAGGCGGCCACCGAGTCCGCACCCTGGCCACCGAACTCCTCGGGCACGTGCACGGCGTTGAAACCGGACGCCGTCAGCGCGTCACTGGCCTCCTGAGGGAAGCGGGCCTGCTCGTCGACCTCGGCGGCGTACGGAGCGATCTCCTTCTCGGCCAGGGCCCGAATGGCGGCCCGGAGCTCCTGATGCTCTTCCGGCAGCTGAAACAGATCGAATGACGGGTTACCGATAGACATTGATGGCTCCTTGCCTGCCCATGTGGCGAGATGCGGGTTGCTACTCGCCGGTAACTTTACCGCCCCTGACCCGACACCTTCTGCAGCCCACGGACCAACTCGCGGTAAGTGCGGTGATAGACGGTGCGCAACGTCTCGCTGCGGCGCAGCACGTCGACGGCCGTCACAGGGCCCAGCAGCAGCACCGGGTGCCCGGCGAAAACCGACGTGGTGTGCTGGATCCGCGACGAGCGGTGCGCCGCCGACTCCAGTTCGGCCTGGTAGTAGTCGCAGAACTCCGGCTGGGTGAAGAACACCTTGTTGAAGCCGATCGCGAACGGGGCCAGCCCGGCGCCGTCGTCGAGGTACTTGAGCGTGCCCACCGCGACACCGGGCCAGAACTCGTTGAAGACGTCGTCGGCGATGACGATGCCGCCGTCGGCCAGGGTGGCCTCGGCGAGCTGCATGTCGCTGTAGACGATCTCCTCGGTGTGCCCACCGTCGACGCTGAAGAACCGGATGGGCCCGCCGGCCTCTTCCAGCAGCACCTCGGGCGTCAGCTTCGTGGAGTCGCCCTGGTGGATCACCACGCCGTCCATCGACGACCACACGTCGACGTTGCTGGTGAACTTCGCCAGATCACCGGCGCCGGAACCGTCGATGTTGAGGTCCTGGTCACCGAAAATGTCGATGGCAACGGACTTTTCGTCGTCCCGCTGCAACAGGTTCAGGCCGATGAACAGCTTGCCGTGGTGCACACCGATCTCGGCGACCGCGCCGCCGACGGACCTGGCCCGCTGGGCCTCGTCCAGCGCACCGGCGACCAGGAGCACCTCAGGCTCCATGAATCCCGTGACGAGCTTGTGGCCGACGCTGCGGTACCGCGCGAATGAAGATTTCATCGATCGTGAGCTTACTTGCCCAGCAACCGATTACGCAGCGCCTCATCCTTGTCGAGCACCATCTGCTCCAGGTCCGCCTGGAACCGCTGCATCCGGGCCCGCAATCCGGCATCTGCCGACCCCAGGATGCGTACCGCCAGCAGGCCCGCGTTACGCGCGCCGCCGATCGACACCGTGGCCACCGGCACGCCGGCGGGCATCTGCACGATCGACAGCAACGAGTCCATGCCGTCGAGACGGGCCAGCGGCACGGGCACACCGATCACCGGCAGCGGAGTGGCCGACGCCACCATGCCGGGCAGGTGCGCGGCGCCACCGGCGCCGGCGATGATCACCTCGACACCGCGGTCCGCGGCGGTCTTGGCGTAGTCGAGCATGCGCTGCGGGGTGCGGTGCGCCGACACCACGCCGACCTCGAACGGCACCTCGAACTCGGCGAGCGCGGTGGCCGCGTCCTCCATCACCGACCAGTCGCTGTCACTGCCCATGATCAGGCCGACGCGCGGTCCCACCCGGTCACTCATGTCCACTCCATCCGTCGGTCCACTCAGCGTGCGACAACCAATGCGCGGCCCGCACGGCGCGCTCGCGTACGTCGGCCACGTAGTCCGCGTCGTCGAGCGAGCCGCCCGGCGCGCCGACGATGTTGACGTGCCCGATCTTCCGGCCGGGCCGCTCCCCCTTGCCGTACAGGTGCACCCGGGCCTCGGGCAGCCGGCCGAACAGGTGGTGCAGCCGCTCGTCCATCGACATCGCCGGCTGGACGGGCGCGCCCAGCACGTTGGCCATCACCGTCACCGGGGCCAGTGGCGCCGTCGACCCCAGCGGGTAATCCAGCACTGCGCGCAGATGCTGCTCGAACTGGCTGGTCGTCGCGCCGTCCATGCTCCAGTGCCCGGAGTTGTGCGGCCGCATGGCCAGCTCGTTGACCACCAGCGCACCGTCGACCGTCTCGAAGAGCTCGACCGCCAGCACGCCGACCACACCGAGCTCATCGGCGATCCGCAGCGCGAGCTGTTCGGCCGCAGTCGCCACCGCGGGGTCCAGCTGCGGCGCGGGCGCGATCACCTCGACACAGATGCCGTCCTCCTGCACGGTGTGCACGACGGGCCACGCCGCGCCCTGCCCGAACGGCGAGCGCGCGACCAGCGCGGCCAGCTCGCGGCGCATGGCGACCTTCTCCTCCACCAGCACCGCGACGCCGGCGGCCAGATAGGCCTCGGCGGCGGCGCGGGCCTGCGCCACGTCGTCGGTCAGCGTGACGCCCTTGCCGTCATAGCCGCCCCGGCTGGCCTTCACCACGAGGCCGCCACCGACCTCGGCGGCGAGTTCGTCGATGGCATCGAGATCAGCGGGCGAGGCCACTTCCCGGTAGCGCGGCACCGGCGCGCCGAGCTCGGCCAGCCGGCGGCGCATCACGAGCTTGTCCTGGGCGTGCACCAGCGCTGCCGGCGGCGGGGCCACGTTGACCCCTTCCGCGACGAGGGTCTGCAGCAGCTCGGTCGGCACGTGCTCGTGATCGAACGTCAGGGCCGACGCACCGGCGGCGACCTGGCGCAATGCCTCGAGGTCGGTGTGCGAGCCCAGCACCACCGCGGGGCTCACCTGGGCGGCCGGCTCGTCGGCGGAAACTGCCAGTACCCGCAGGGTCTGGCCGAGCGCGATGGCGGCCTGGTGGGTCATGCGGGCCAGCTGGCCGCCACCGATCATTGCCACGACGGGGGGTTGCGTCACGGCGCCTAGTTTGTCACGCACCGGGGGTGTCCCCCGAATCTGCCTATGCCGACTAGCTACCACCCGCTACCTGCACGGGTACGTGAAATGCAGGTCGTTTCCGTAAACTGGCCGCTTATGTCGTTCACCGAGGCCACCATCGCGCGGCTCCCGCGAGTGATCCGGCCGTTTGCCGAGCGGCATCACGAGCTCATCAAGTTCGCCATTGTCGGCGCCACGACGTTCGTCATCGACTCGGGCATCTTCTACACCCTCAAGCTCACGGTGCTCGAGCCCAAGCCGGTGACCGCCAAGATCATCGCCGGCATCGTCGCGGTCATCGCGTCGTACGTGCTGAACCGTGAATGGAGCTTCCAGAACCGCGGTGGCCGGCTGCGTCACCACGAGGCGCTGCTGTTCTTCGCCGTCAGTGGCGTCGGCGTGCTGCTGAGCATGGCCCCGCTGTGGGTGTCCAGCTATGTGCTGCAGCTGCGCCAGCCCAACGTGTCGCTGACCATCGAGAACATCGCCGACTTCCTGTCGGCGTACATCATCGGCAACCTGCTGCAGATGGCGTTCCGCTTCTGGGCGTTCCGGCGCTGGGTGTTCCCCGACGAGATGGCAAAGCACGCCCCCGACATGACGCTCGAGGCGACGATCACCGCCGGCGGTTTCGCCGAGGCCTACGACGAACTCGGCGACGACCCTCAGCTGGGCGACTCCTCGGAACCCAAGGTGTCGAAGACTTCGTGATACAGCAGCGAGTGGACCTGCTCCACCCGCGGAATGTCATGGAATTCCAGGGGATCCTGCGACGCCGACTCGATGATCAGCGTGCCGGTGCGCAGTATCCGGTCCAGTAGCTGGTGCCGGAACTCCACACTGTTGATACGTGCCAGCGGAATGTCGATACCCGACCGCGTCAGCACACCGCGCCGGAACATCACCCGCCGATCGGTGATCACGAAATGCGTTGACCGCCAATTCAGGAACGGCCAGACGGTGAGCCAGCCGATCACCACGAGCCAGACCACACCGATCACCGCGAAGATGATGTTCTTGGCGTTCGAATCCCAGTTGGTGTGATTGACCACCGCCGCGACGAACGCCGCCAGCGCCGTCCCGGCCAGCAGCACCAGCACCGGCCCGATCAGTCGCTTCCAGTGCGGGTGCCGATGCAGCACAACATGTTCGTCGGCCGCCAGCACGTTGTCCGGGTAACCCATACCCAGACTCTAGGCGGTGCTCAATCGGTGGCGGGCCGCAAATGGACGACGTCACCCGCCGAGACGGCTACCGGTCCGTCGGCCGAATCGATCACCAGCGCACCACCGGCGTCGATTTCGGTCGCCTGCCCGACCACCTCACGCCCGCCGGGCAATTCGGCCCGCACCGACTGCCCGAGGGTGGCGCTGTGCTTGCGGTAGATGGCCAGCAGCTCGACGTTCCCGCCCGCGCGCCACTCGGCGATCCGCGCGTGCAGGCGGTTCAGCAGTGCCACGGCCAGCTGCTGCCGATCCGGTTGTGCCACACCGAGACTCAACAGCGAGACGGCCACCGGGTCGGGCAGTTCGTCGGCGGCGAGCGACACGTTCAGCCCGATCCCGACGACGATGACGGGCGCCCCGCCGCCCGGTGCCGCGACCTCGGCGAGAATCCCCGCCAGCTTGCCGGTGCCCACCAGCACGTCGTTGGGCCACTTGAGTGCGGCCTGCACGCCGGCCACCTCGGCGACGGCCTCGACGACAGCCACCCCCGCCGCCAGCGACAGCAGGCCCCAGGTTTCGCTCGGCACGTCGGTGGTGTCCACCGCGATCGACACCAGAATCTGCGACCGCGGCACCGCCGTCCAGGTGCGGCCCTGGCGTCCCCGTCCCGCGGTCTGGTCCTCGGTGAACAGGGCCACGCCCGCGACGTTCTCGCCGGACTGTGCCCGCGCCGCCAGATCGGCGTTGGTGGAACCGGTTTCGGCCACCACCTCGACCCGCCAGCCGTCGCCGACGGACGCCTGGATCGCCGCGGCGTCCAGCGGCAGCAGCTCAGCAGTCATTGGTTACCTTCTTCCCGGCGAACCGATCCGCCATCCAGTCGAGCATCTCCTGCGCCGCGGGCGGGTTGTGGCCACCCCGCGGGTCGAACTCCGTCGTCACCGTGCCACCGAGCGAACACGCGCGCCCGATGGCCGCCTTCGTCCACGTGGAATCGATGAAGGGGTCCTGACCGCCGTACCAAACGTACAGCGGCGCGGTCAGCCGTCGCTGCGGAATTGCCCACGCCTGCAAGAGATCCTGCAGCCGCTGGGCCGCATCAGGCGACACCGGGAGGAAGTCGCGCGGCCCGAGTTGCCCGGCGGCGACGGCCCGTTTGTAGGCCGCGCCCGCGCTGCAGTCCGTCAGCACGTTCCAGTATCGGGAGGCACCGCCGTGCCGGTAGTCGTCGCGGTTCAGGTCGGGGTGCAGCCGGGCCAGTGATTCGATCAGCGCCTGCAGCACGGGTCGCTGCTCGCTGGTCAGTGTGCCCGTCTGCGATTTCGCCACCAGGCCGCTGATGTCAGCGGCGGGCGCGATCGCGACCGCGCCGACGAGCTTCAGGTCCGGCGCGTAGGGCTCGGCCTGTTCGTCGGCGGCCCACGCCGCGGCGCCACCCTGGGAGTCGCCGAACGCCGCCCACGTCGTCGAGACGTCACCGAAGACGTGCCGCGCGGCGCGGACCGCGTCGATCAGGTTCAGACCGGCGGTGCGGGCGTCGGAGTACGGGTGTACGCCCTTGACGCCCAGCCCCTGGTAGTCCGGCAGTGCGACGGCATAGCCGAGATTGACGACGACCTTTGCGATGGGCAGCAGGTTCATCAGCGTCGGCGACAGCGACGGCCCGCAGTTGTTGTCGATGCCCACGGTGCCGTGGCCCAGCGCGACCACCGGCCAGCCGTCCTTGGGTGCCCGGCCCAGGGGGGTGAGCACCGCGCCCGAGACGACGGTCTGCGCGCCGGTGTCACCCGAGGTGGAGCGGTACACCACGCGGGCGGCGCGCATCCCCTGGCCGTTGAAGGTGCTGGTGACGCCCGGCATGGTCGTGGCCGACAGGAGGGTGCCCGGACCCGACCCGGCGAGATCGGCCGAACCGATCGGCTCGGGCGCGCCGGACAGCGGGATGAACATGTCCAGGGTCTTGGAGGCCGCGATCAGGGCCAGCGGCCGCAGGTAGGTCGCGGCGGTGAGACCACCGACGACCAGGACGGCCACCACTATCCACGGCAGGGCTTTACGCATCAATGGGGATTATTCACCGGCGGTCGCCCGCCCGGGCTCAGTAGGCGCCAGAACCGCCGATGATGGTGCGGAAGGTCTTGGCCGCGATCAGCAGATCGTTGGTGATCGACCAGTTCTCGACGTACGACAGGTCGAGTCGCACCGAGTCCTCCCACGACAGGTCGGCCCGTCCGCTGACCTGCCACAGCCCGGTGATCCCGGGCAGCACCAGCAGCCGGCGGCGCACCTGCTCGTTGTACGTGTCGAACTCGCGGCGCAGCGGCGGGCGCGGACCGACGACGCTCATGTCACGGCGCAGCACGTTGAAGAACTGCGGCAGCTCGTCGATGCTGTAGCGGCGCAGGTACTTGCCGACCATCGTGACGCGCGGGTCCTCGTGAATCTTGAACAGCACCCCGCTGCCGCTCTCGTTGAGGTCCAGGCTGATCAGATCGTCGACCATGCGGTCGGCGCCCTGCACCATGGTGCGGAACTTCGTCATCTGGAACGGCTTGCCGTCCAGGCCGATTCGCTCGGAACGGTAGAAGACCGGGCCGCGGCTGGTGAGCTTGATGGCGATGGCCGACAGGATCATGAGCGGCGCGGTCACGGTGAGCGCGAACAGCGCGACGAAGACGTCGAAGGCGCGCTTCTGGAGCTTCTTGGTCCCGCTGTACTGCGGACGCTCGACGTGGATCAGCGGCAGACCGGCGACCGGACGCATGGTGAGCCGGGGACCGGCGACGTCGATGACGCTCGGCGACACCACCATGTCGATACCGAGCTTGTCGAGCTCCCAGGACAGCTCGCGCATGCCTTCGGGCCCGAGGTGATCGGTCGTGGTCAGGGCGACGGCGTCGAAGCTGGCCTGCGAGATGGCGTCGGAGACCTGGGTCTCGTTGCCGAGCACCGGCAGCTCGCCGACCCCGGCGACGTCGAACGTGCCGCCGGCGGGACGCCCGGTGAGGCAGACGCCGCGGACGGAGTAGCCGTACCACCATTCGCGGTGCAGCGACTGCACCAGGTTGCTCACGGCGCGCGGGTCACCGACGGCCAGCACCTCGGCGACGCACTTGTTGCGCCGGCGCAGCCGGGCGAGCACGCGCCGACAGATGGTCCGGCCGACGACGAGACCGACGAGGCCGAGCGGCAGCGCGACGGCCAAGTAGCCGCGGGCGTACTCAGGGCGGAAGATCATGAGTGCGACGGCGATGATGCCGACGGTGGCCAGGGTCGCGGAGAACACCCGGCGGTACTCCTCGACGCCGGCGCCGACGATGCGCGGCGACCGGGTGCGGTACGCGGCCAGCATCGCCAGCCAGATGACGGCGACGAACGCCGACAGCACCGAGTAGTACGAGAAGACGTGCAGGTACGTCGAAGTGAATTCCAGGGAGGCGTCCGGTGTACCGAGCTTGACGAACTGGGCACTCGCCAGGGCCAACACCACCACGACCAGATCGAACGCGATGAGGCACCACCGGTACCGCGTCTGCCAGGCGCGGTCAGCTAAAGGTGCGACGGCCCGTACGGGAGGCGCAGGAGAAGCCTCGGGAATGAAGAGTTCTTCTGCCACTGACACTGACGCCTACTCCCTCCCATTTGCTGGCTGTTCGCTATAGCCCCCGCTCAGCGAACTGCGACTACTATCGCATCGTTTGCTCGAAAATACCACCGATCGGAAAAATAGGCAGGTCAACCGCAGCGTCCCTGCAGCGCGGCCTTAGCGAACCCGGCAAACTGATAGAAGAACGTCAGCTCCCACCCGATCGGCGAGAAGTCATAGTCCCTGGGCAAAGCCACCGCAACCACCGAACCGTGGTCCGTGGAATAGCACTGCCGGAAGATCAGGCGGGCGCGCGGCAGGTGATACCGCCAGCTGACCACGATGATCCGGTGCCAGGACCGGCCCTCGGAGAGCTGGCGCATCATCATGGCCTCGCCGCGGGTCGTCAGGATCTCCGGTTTCCGGCAGATCACCTCGATGTCCGCCGCCGGCGCGCAGGCGCTCTTCATCTGCGGGTCGCCCGGTAGGTACGGGTTGGACAGCACCACCGTGCGCGCCCAGCCCTGCCGGGCCAGGCTCAGCCCGTACTGTTCGCGGCCGTCGTGTTCACCGGCCAGCACGATGATCGCGTCGGCCCGCTGCAGCTGATCGGACCTGGCATTGGCGAACAGCACCACCCCGGCCAGCCCGACATCGACGAGCAGGACGATCGTGACCACGCCGATGACGCGACGAATGATTCGGCCGAGGTCACCGCGCGCCATAGTCCGCCAGTTGTTCGGCGCACATCTCGCGGTACTGCTGCCACATGCGGCGACCCAACTCGCGCTGCCCGGCGGCGCTGTAGTGCCGATCGTCGGGACTGTTGTACGAATCACGCGGGCCCGGCACGAAGGTGGTCAGTGGCCACCGGTTCGGGGTGTCGGCGTGCACGGCGTCGATCGCGGCGTAGGGCTTGCCGCTCAACTCCATTTCCTCGGGCACCATCTGGCCGAGCACGAACGGCAGGCCCGCGCCGTACCGCGCCCGCATGTCCCCGATCAGTGAGTCGAGCTTCACCTGGTACTGCGCGCCGGAGATCAGCGGCACGTCGGTCTCGCCCTGGTGCCAGAGCACGGTGGCGATCTCACTGCCGGGATACCGCGCGAGTGCCGCGTCGATGGCCTTCACGGCCCGTTGGTACAGGTTCACCCGGGTCTTGCGGTCGGCGGGATCCCAGGTGTGCCCGTTCTTCGGGGTGAACGAGGTGTCACCGCGGGCTCCGGGGATCAGCAGCACCGGACGCCCGGTGTCCTCGGCGAGTTGTTTGGCGAAGGTCGGGCCGAAACCGACGTATTTGCAAGGTATCTCGTGTAGCAGCGGCTGCGTCGCCAGCACCGCGGTGCCTTTGGACGGCCCGCACATGGCCCACTGGTGCACCAGCGGATGCGGCCGGTCCAGCCCGTCGGGTTCGACGGGCAGTCCCATGCCGAACGCGTTGGACTGGCCCAGGATGGGCAGGATCAGGTACGGCCGCTCGGGCTCGCCCACCGGGGTGCCGCGGGGCGCGATGAGTCGCTTCACGATGCATTTCGCCTCGATCAGCAACTGTTGATGAATCGGGCTGTCGCCGTCGGGATTACGTGGTCCCCTGCGCAGGACAGTCATTGACCGCCTCGCCTCCCCTGAATCGTTCTGCCAGCCACCGCAATTGACCCGGTCCGTCAATATCGGCATGCCCACCGTCCGGCTGGAAATTCCAGACCACCGTACCGCCCAGCGAACATGCGCGGGCGATGGCGGCCTTCGTCCATTCGGGGTCGAGGAAGGTGTCCTTGCCGCCGTAGACCACCGACATGGGAGCCGACAGCGGCTGCTGCGGCAGGGCCCAGTCGTGCAGGTAGCGACGCAGCCGGTCGGCGGCCGCCGCGTCGACCGGCGCCAGGTCGGTCGGTCCGATCGCATCGATGGCGGTGGCGCGGTAGGCGACCTCGGGCCCCGAGCACGCCGACAGCACCTTCCAGTACCGGGCCGCCGCACCCCTGCGGTAGTCGTCGCGGTTCAGGTCGGGATGCAGCCGGGCCAGTGACTCGACGATCGCCTGGAACGCCGCTTCCTGGTCCTTTGTCATGGTGCCCGCGACGGCCTTGTCGACGATGCCCGCCACATCGGCCGACGGCACGCTGGCGGCCGCCCCGATGAGGTCGAGTTCGGGCGCGTACGTGCGTGCCTGTTCGTCGGCGGCCCACGCCGCGCCGCCGCCCTGCGAACCGCCGAACACGGCCCAGCGGTTGGAGATGTCGCGGAACGTGTGCCGCAGGGCGCGGACGGAGTCGATGACGTTGCGGCCCGCGGTGCGGCTGTCGGTGTAGGGATGGACGCCGGGCGCCCCCAGCCCCTGGTAGTCGGCGAGGGCCACGGCGAAACCGAGGTTGACGAAGCCCTGCACGAACACCACGTTGCCGAGGAGATTCGCCGACAGTGACGGCGCGCAGGGCTGGTCGATGCCGGTGGTGCCGTGTGCCAGCGCGATCACCGGCCAGCCGCCGTCGGGAGCCTGGCCCCGGGGCGTGAACACCGATCCCGACACCACCGTCGGCGCATCGGTGTCACCCGATGTCGATCGGTAGACCACGCGGGCGGCCTGCAGATCCTTGCCTTCCACCGAGTTGGTCAGTGCCGGCATCGTCATGGCGCTGATCAGGCTGCCCGGGCCCGAGCCCGTGAGGTCGGCGGTGCGGATCGGCACCGGGTCGCCGACACCGCCGTGCCGCAGCTTGTCCAGGGCCCAGCTACCGACCTGCCACATCACCGGCAACGACGCCGCGATCAGGAGCACTGCCGCGAGCGCGGCGCCCCACTGGATCGCACGACGCATTCAGGACCACCTGGTGCGGTACCGCTTGGCGAATTTCATGACGGGCTCTTCCACCGCGTAGTACGTGACGGCCGAGACCACCAGTGTCACCGCCAGGACGAGCGCCACGTTGCGCAGCATGCCGGGCACGGTGTCGCCGGCCATCAGGCCCCAACGTCCCAGCAGGAGCATGAGCGGGAAATGCCAGAGGTACGCCGACAGCGAGACCTTCCCGACGAACCGGAAGGGCGCCGTGTCCAGCAACTCGGCCAGCCCGGACCGCTCGCCGCGGAACAGCGGCGCGACGATCACCAGGATGCCCAGCGCGCACAGCACGGCCAGGGCCGACGTCGCGTAGGGGTTGGCCAGTGCGATCAACCCCAGCATGACGATGCCCGCGGGGAACATCGCCAGGAAGCTGTACAGGCGGACGCGCCGGCTGAGCTTCTCGCGGATCGCGTTGTGCTCCATGGCCACGACCAGTACCGCGGCGGCCATGCCGAACGCGAAGGTGTCCGAGTTGGTCAGGAAGGTCTTGGTGTACACCGCGACCCAGTTGGCGCCCCAGTTGATCTCCGTCGGATCGGTCAGGTGCAGCGCCGAGATCATCCACGGCACGAAGGCCCGGCCGATGAATCCCAGCGCGATCAGCAGCGCCGGGCCCAGGGTCACGACGACCCATGGCCGCAGGTTCGACCGCCGTCCGAGGGCGAACAGCAGCATGCCCAGCAGCGGGATGGAAAGGTAGAAGGCGTATTCCAGTGTCAGCGACCACGACGGGTTCAGGCCGGTCTGGAAGTACTTCGGGATGTACGACTGCATCAGGGTCAGGTTGGCGATCAACTGCCACGGGTCGGTGATCATGCCGGTGCCGTCTTCGGTGCGGGTCGGCTGCAGCGACGCGTTCTCGATGTAGACGATCTGCAGCAGGTAGTTGCACAGCAGGAAGATCACCAGGTACCCGGGCAGGATGCGGGCGACGCGGTGGACGGCGAAGTTCGCGGTGCTCGGCAGTTCGCGCTGCTCGATCAGGTTGCGCACGTAGGGCAGGAACAGCAGGAACCCGCTGAGCGCGTAGAAGAAGATCAGCGACAGCCCGACCAGGTTCGTCTTCCAGTGGTAGGCCGTCTGCGGCGAGTAGTGCCCGGTGACGTGCATGACGGCGACGCCCAGGCACGACAGCCCGCGGGCGCCGTCCAGCCCGATGATGCGAGCCCGGGTCCGGACCGGTGCCGAGGTCGGCGCGTTCACTGTCCTGCTCCCTGCGTGGAATTGAATGACGGACAACTGTTCTGGGCGGGGACGCCGTCGAACCGGTCCTTGATCCAGTCGTAGGACATCGCCACGTCGATGTCGGCGTGCCCCTTGGTCGGCTGGAACATGATGTCGATGACGTCGCCGAGGCGGCACGCGGCGGCGAGTGCCCTGTTCGTCCAGTCTGGCAGCAACAGCGTGTCCTGGCCGCCGTACAGCACCAGCATCGGCGCGGACGTCGGCTCCTTGGGCAGGCTCCGCTTGGCCAGCAGCTCCTGCAGCGTGGCTTCCGCCTGCGGGTTCGCGGGCCGCAGGTCGTCGGGCGTGATCTTGTCGATCGCCGCGGACCGCGCGGCGGCGTCCTCGGTGCGGCACGAGGCGAGGACGTCCCAGTGCTCGACGATCTCGCCGCGGCGGTAGTCCGCCAGGTTCAGCGAGGGGTTCTCCGTCGCCAGGGCGGCCAGGATCAGCTGCAGGATGGCGCCCTGCTCCTTCGACAGGCTGCCTGCCGCGGCGCCGGCGGCCAGACCGGTGAGATCGGTGGCCGGCGAGAGGCTGACGGTGCCGACGAGGTTCAGCCCGGTGCCGTAGCGTGCGGCGAGTTCGTTTGCGGCCCAGGCGGCTTGGCCACCCTGGGACACCCCGACGGCCAGCCACCGGTCCGACGACTCCGGTACCAGCTTGTGCGCCGCGCGCGCGGAGTCGATGACGTTGTAGCCCACCGTGGTGGCGTCGGCGTACGGATGGCCGGCGGTGCCCGGACCGAGCCCCTGGTAGTCGGGCAGGCTCACCACGTAGCCGGCCTTGACCAGCGTGGTGATCGGCATGGACAGCCCCTGCAGCGTCGACGAACCGGACGGCCCGCACTCGCTCTGCATGCCGGACGTCGCGTGGCCGAAGACGATGATGGGCCAGCCGCCTTGTGGCGGCGTCCCGTTCGGCACGAACACCGCACCCGACACCTCGGTGTGGTCGCCGGTGATCCCCGACGTCGACGTGTACGCGATGCGGGCCGCCAGCGACACGGCCGATTTCAGGCGCAGGTCCAGCGTGGGGAACGTCGAGGCCGACACCAGTGCACCGGGCACCTGACCGGCGCCCGTGGTGTCAGGTTTGAGGTCGATCCCCGGAATCGCAAGGGGCCCGGCCTTTTTCGGTGACGAGTCACTCTGGCAGGCCGGCGCGGTCAGACACACCGCGGCGAGCAGGCCCACGGCGACCAGACGCCGCAGCCGCCGCGAGTTCATCCCGACGTCCCGGCGGTCGCGTCACCGATCACCCGCTCGAGGTGCCGGCGACTCAGTACCCGGTCGAAGATCAGCGCCCGCGCGATGACCGCGATGACACACAGCGCGAAACCCAGGACCGTCCCGGTCATCACGTAGGACCAGACGGTGCCCACCCGCTCGGCGGGGCTGGCGTCGTCGATGACGACGAGCGTCGCGCTGGTACCGGCGACCAGGGCCAGCCGGTTGCCCACCGCGACCATGTCGTTCACGACCTCGTGTGCGATCTGCGTGGTCTGGTCGGCGTCGCCGCCGGTGACGGTGACGTTCAACATCGCTGTGGCACTGGGCAATATGACGATCCGCGCCGCGAGTTCCTTGTCGGACTCGATGAGGCCCAGCTTCTGGATGATGGGCGCGGTGATCTGGGAACTGGTGGCCAGGTTTCGGTAGGTCTCCATCAGGCCGAGCATGCCGGCGTCGCCGTAGTAGGCGTCCAGGGGCGACGCGCTGCCCTCGGAGCGGACGAACACCGAGGCCGTCGACCGGTACTCGGGCTTCGCGTTCTCCCAGCCGACCCAGCCCATCAGTGCGCTCGCGATGGTGGTGACGAGCACCAGCACCCAGCTGTTCTTGACGAACAGCACGTAGTCGCGCACCCGCGGCACTCCGGTCGGGGTGATCACGTCGCCCCCACGCAGACGTCGGCCACGCGCTCGCCGTCGAACCGCGCCTGCAGCCAGGCCAGCGCGTTCTGCATCGTCTGGTCGTTGATCTGGCCGGTGTCGCCGACGCCGCGCATCACCACGATCTGCTGGCCGCGGGCACACGCCGCCGCGGTGGCCGTCAGCACGCCGGCCGCCGGATTGACGGTGTCGGCCGTGCCGAACGCCACCAGCACCGGCGGATCATTCGGGCCCGCACCGGAACTGGGCAGCGCCACGGCCCCGAGGCGGCGCTTGAGGTCGGCGGCCGCGGCCGCGTCCTTGGCCTGGAAATCGTTGGGCGTCAACTGATTCAGCGCCAGCTGGGCAGCCGCGACGTCGCGCGGTGCGCAGTCGACCAACAGGTCCCACTGGTCCTTGAGTTTCGCCGACCGGTGCGCGTCGAGGTCGAAGTCGGGCTGCATGGTCTCCAGGCTCTGCAGCGCCCGGATCTGCAGCCGGTACTGATCGGCGGTCGCCAGTGCGGCGGTGCGGTCCGGGTCGGCGAGCGGCGCCAGATCGGCGATCGGGTTGACCGCCACCGCGCCCACCATGTTCATGCCGGCGCCGTAGCTCCCGTTGCGTTCGGCCGCGGCCCACGCGGCCAGGCCGCCTTCACCGGCGCCCAGCGCACCCCAGTTGGTACTGGTGGACGGCGCGGCGCGATGGATCGCGCGGGCGGCGTCGATGATGCTGTTCCCCAGGCTGTTCGTGTCCAGGATGGAGTGCTGCCGGGCACTGGAGCCGGGGTCGATGCCCAGCCCCTGGTAGTCGGACAGGGCGATGGCGAAGCCGCGCCGCAGGTACACCGTCATCCCGGTGGAATAGCCCCAGAACTGCGGCGCGAGGGTCGGCGCGCACTTGGGCAGCAGCCCGGTGGTGTCGTGCCCGAACGAGATGATGGGCCAGCCGCCCTTGGGCGGTGGGCCCGGGGGCACTGCGATCAGGCCACTGACCTGAATGGGACGGCCGTCGACGCCGCTGGTGGACCGGTACACGATGCGCGCCGCGGTCGCGCCGGCCTCGTCGAAGCTGCGGTCGCCTTTGACGGGCTTCAACTCGACCAGGGAACCCGGGCCGTCGTCGGTGAGATCGGGCGGCGGTAGCGCCTCGGCCCCCGGGAACATCGGGGTCAGGTCCCGGGTGGGACGCACGTCGTCACCCGGTCGCGGCGGCACCGGGCCCGACTGGCCGCACGCAGCCACGGTGACCAGCACTGCAGCCAGTGCCAGTACCGTGCGCCGCAACTCAACCTGACGCATCACGGCTTCTGGTGCGCCGCCGTCTTGGCCTCGGACTGCGGCGCAGCCTTGGGGGCGGCCTTGGGTGCCGCTTTCTTGCTCTTGCCGTCACCGGACTTCGGGCCGTCGGACCCGCCGATGTGGAGCTTGAACTCGACCGGTTCGTCGGTGGCGACCGAGCCGATCAGCACCGCGTTGGCGGACTTCAAGGTCTGCACGGCCCGGGTCAGCGCGTTGCTCGTGGTGTGGCGGATGCGGCCGACCAGCAGCGCACCGTCCGACAGCGCGGCGGCGACGGCGCCGTCGTTGTACTTGCCGAGCGGCGGCGTATCCACGACGACGTAGTCGAACTGGCCGGACAGGTCGGCGAACAGGCTCTCGGTGTGGTCGCCGGCCCACAACTCGCCGGGACGCGTGGTGGCCGGACCCGCGGGCAATACCGCGATCTGATGCTGACCGACGGAGACCTCGGGGATCAGGCCTTCGGCGACGGTGTTCTCGCCGACCAGCACGGTGCTCAGGCCGCGGTCGGCCGCGCCCTGACGGGCCGCCGGGGTCAGGTCCAGGCGCTGTGCCACCGCCGGGTTGCGCAGGTCGCCGTCGACCAGCACCACGCGCTTGCCGGTCTCGGCCAGCACGGCGGCCAGGTCGATCGCCACGGTGGTCCGCCCGTCGGACGGTGACGGGCTGGCCACCGCGATCACCCGAGCGGGCTCGGAACGATTTGCCGGCACGGTGAACCGCAAATTGTTGCGGAGCTCGCGCAGCGCCTCCGGGTAGGCGCCCTCGGCGGTCAGGTCGACCACCGGCGCATGGCTGCGGGCCGAGTCTGCGGGCAGCGCGCCGATGAGCAGCGAACCGCTGGCGTCGGCCACCCGGTCGCGGCCGCGCACCCGGCGGTCGACGATGCCGAGCACGATGGCCGCCAGGAGACCCAGCACGGTGCCACCGGCCAGACCCATCCCGATGCGGGTGACCATCGAATAGCCGAGGGGCTTGGTCGGGTAGCCGGCCTCGTCGACCACGATGGCGCCCGCGGCGGGGCTGCCGCCACGGCGGGACGTCTCCAGCTCTCCCACCAGGCCGGCGAGCTGATCAGCGACCGCGCTGGCGTAGGTCTGGGCCTGGCCCGGGTCCTTGTCGGTGACCGAGACCTGCAGCAACACGGTCTTCGGAAGCGGGATGGCGGTGACCTTGGCCCGCAGTTCGTTGGCCGAGATGGTCGCCTTCAGCTGGTCCACGGCGCGGGCGGCCACCTGCTCGCTCGTGGCGAGGGTGGCGTAGGAGTTCACGCGGTCCTGGGAGAACAGGTTGTTCTGGTAGGCCTCCGTGACCGACGTGCCGTTCTGGGTCGCCACGAAAAGCGTCGCGCTGGACTGGTATTCGCGATCACCGAATTCCCACCACGACCAGCCCGCGACACCTCCGACAACCGCCAGCGCCACGATCGCCCACCAGTACCGGCCGAATATCCGCAGGTACTCTTTGATCTCCAAGGTCGTGCCCCTTATTTCAGCAATGCGACGGCTCACAGATTAACGGCTGGGAACCGGACCGACCATTCAGACGCGCCACGGGTCCGGGCAACCTGCTTGAGCTTAGCTGGTCGAGCTGAGAACATAGTCGACATGAACGCCCGTTTGGGTCAACTCGGCAATCTTAAATCATCGGCCGGGATTCTGGCCGTGATCGTGGGCTTGGTCTGGTTGGCGACGTCTTTCGGCCAGCTCACTTTGTTGGGCATTGTCGCTATTGCCGCAGTGGTTGCCGGCATCTATGTCGGTTTACGGCATCCACTGTGGTTCTTGTACGGATTGGCGGTCGTCACCGGCGCCCTGCCTTTCGGATATTTCCCCGGTGTTCACGTCCCCTTATATCTGCCGTTCGCATTTGGTGCGGTGATCGCGTTGTTCGTGCATCCGCGACTGGCGCGGCCCATTCATCCGATGGAATGGTCGATCATCGCGCTCGTCATCACGTCGATCGCGTCCGTCGCGGTAACCGGCGTCGGCATGGGCGACATCATCCAGATCGTCCGGTGGTCGGTCGTGACGCTCGTGGCGATCGCACTGAGCAGCCTGACGTCCGAGCATCTGGAGAAATTCGGCCGCATATTCGTCTACGCGACGTTGTTCAACGCCGTATTCGGCTTGTACATCGTGGCTTTCGACCCCAACCAGACGTCGTTCAGATACCTGCGCGTCTTCGGCTATGCCGCGGAATACACCGCCACCCGCTTCGCTTTCACCGACGGCGGCATGGCGCGTTCCATGCGCCTGGGCGGCACCTCGGTGGATCCCAACGCCGAAGGCATCGCGCTTGTCGTCTCGATCGCCGTCGCGCTGGTCGTGCTGGCCGGTTGGCAGCGCATCGTGGTGACCGGCATCTTCGCGGTCGCGTTGCTGCTCACCCTGAGTCGGGCCGGCATGTTCACCGTCGTCGCCGGGGCGCTGCTGGTACTGGCCTTCCACACCATGCGGGCGCGAGACCGCGGGCTGGCCATCGCCGCCATGATCGCCGCCGTGGGCCTCGCGGCGGCGATACCCGAGGTGCGCACCAGATTCGCGCACTCGTTCAGCAGTGACGACGTCGGCTCCACGTCGCGAATTGATGCCATCCGCGAATTCCCCGACACCATGGCCGGTTACTGGTTGTTCGGAAAAGGCTGGAACCGGCTCGAATTCCGGGACGGCAACTACGCGTTCGTCCTCAACCATGTGTCGAACGCGCCATTGCTGACGATTTACCGCGGCGGCATCTTCACCGGTCTGGCGTTCTTTGCGATCATGCTGATCGGTTGCGTCATGAGCTACCGGGCGATCCGCTCCAATTCATTTCCGTGGGCGGTGTACGGCGGCATCTTCATCGGATTCTGCGTTGTCGCGCTCCAACTCGACCACCCGGTGGTCGGTATCCCGCCCGCCACACTCAAATTCTCGATTTTGCTGGCATTCCTGGTGCATATAGACCGAGAACGCCGAGATCAGATACGGCGACACGCCCAAGCAGATTCACAGCAAATGCCCATTTCTGCTGCACACTGAGGGCGCGTTTGCGCCTCGCGACGCACTTCATAGGTGAAGGGCGGTTGCACGATGCCCGGGAAGCGCCCCCGACGATCCGCCCGCCGTTTCTCGAGCGTGGCATCAGCGATCGCCGGCAGCATGGTCTGCGCCCTCATCGCCCTGACCGGCATCCCGGGGGACGCCCCTGAGCGGGTCAGGATCGCCGAGCGGGCCAACGTCGTCAACCTGCCGACCACCATCGGCTTCGCCGACTCCGACATCTACGGCCTGTCACCCGACGATGTGAACCGGACGTTGGCACTGATGGCCAACAACCGCGTCAACACCATCCGGTTGATGATCCCGTGGGCCGGGGTCGAACCCGTCCTCGGCCAGCTCGACTGGAGCCTGGTCGACAAGACGGTGAATGCCGCCGCCGCCATGAACATGTCGATCATCGCGTTCATCAACGCGACCCCACCCTGGGCCATGTCGCAGGGCGGCCTGCCACTGAGCAGCCGGCCGTCGGACCCGGACGCCTACGGCGCGTTCACGGCCAAGGTGGCCACGCGTTACAAGGGGAAGATCTCCGCGTACGAGGTCTGGAACGAGCCGAACGCGGTGTTCTTCTACAGTCCCGCACCGGATCCCGCGGGCTACACCGACCTGCTGAAGTCGGCCTATCCGCGCATCAAGGCCGCCGACCCCGACGCGACGGTGATCGGCGGCGTCGTCGGCGCCGTGGTGGACTTCGGCTCATGGTCGATCAACCCCGTGCGCTTCATCGCCGGAATGTACGCAGCCGGCGCCAAAGGCAACTTCGACGCACTGTCGTTCCACCCGTACAACTACAACCTGAAGTTCTCCGACGGCATGCTGATCGCGAATTCACCTGTGCTGCAACTGGTTCAGATGCGCCAGGTAATGATCGACAACGGCGACGAGGAAAAGCGGATCTGGGCCACCGAGTACGGCGAGCCCACGTCGGTGGTCAACGAGACCACGCAGGCCGCGTACCTCAAGGACATCTACACCAAGTGGCAGGAGATGCCCTACACCGGCCCACTGATGATCTACACCACGCGTGACCGGAAGACGGGAAGCAACCAGGCGGACGCCACCGTGGGGCTCTACCGCAGCGACTGGACGCCGAAGCCGGCGGCCGCGGAACTGGCGGCGACCATCGCCGCCGGCGTACCGAAATCCCCCGAGTTCCAGCGCTTCTCGCAGATCACCGACCCCGCGCACGGCTCGGTCCTGAGCCCGGTGTTCAAAGCCACCAAGACGGTGTGGGCGCAGGTCCGCACCGTCAACACCATCTACGAGCTGCCGAGCGGCTACGTGTCCTCGCCGCGCCCCGTGGCCGACATCGCGATGCAGCGGAATTCGGTGCCCGCGAGCATCTTTGCCAATGGCTACCAGGACTTCTCCGGCGGCCAGGTGTTCCGGGTCTGGTGGTCACCCGAGACCGGCGCCCACTGGGCCTCGAGCGCTTTCGCGCAGGCCTGGAAGCCGCAACTGGGGTTGGCCACCAGCGACGAGCGCTACGTCAACGGCTCCAACCGCGTCGACTTCCAGCACGGTTACATGGTCTGGGCACCGTGGGTCGGCGTGAAGGTCTACTACACCTGAGTCCCGCCGCGGAGCAGGTCGGCAACCGCCTTGTGCGGCAACCGGTCCTGCCACCGCTGCCGGTTGATCTCGTACAGCTGGTTCCCGAGGTCGACGGCGGCCGGCACCTCGGTGAGCAGCCTGCGGCACTCGGCGATGAACGCCGCGTCGTCGTCCAGCGGGCGCAGCCCGAAGATCGGCCCGAGCGATCCGATGGCCGCCGTGGTGGCGACGGCCGGCAGCCCGATCCGGATGGTGTCGAGCAGCTTGACCCGGACTCCCCCGCCGGTGCGGATCGGCGCGATCAGGGCACGGCACGTGCCCAGGAACGCCCCGAGGTCGTCGACGAAACCGAGGTCGCGGACCCCGTCGGGATACACCGGGTCGGCCGCACCCGGTTTCTTGGCCCCGATGATGCACAGTTCGGCGCCGGGGATCCCGGCGGAGATGCGCGGCCACAGTTCGAGGGCGCGCAGGAACCCCTCCTGGTTGGGTGGCCAGTCGCGGGTGCCCATGAACACCAGCCGCGGCGGCGACGCCGCGATGTCGACCTGCGTACCGGGCGGCATCGTGATGTCCATGAACCGGGCATCCCGGACGCCGTTGTCGCGGTAGTACTCGGCTTCCTCGGCGTCGTAGGTGCTGACGGCATCGGCCGCGCGCGCGACGCGCAGTTCGTCGCGGACCAGCCGCGGCTCCTCGATGCGCCCGAGCGCGCCGCGCGACGCCCGCCAGACCAGCGACTCACTCACGTTGGTATTGACGACGAGTCGCTTCTTCCCGAAATGCCTGCTGCGGAAGAACGATTCGGCCATGTAGCTGTGTTCGGCGACGAACACGTCGGCGTCGCTGCGATCGATGGCGCGGACCAGTTCGTCGGTGTCGAACCGCACGTGCACCAGGCTGAGCCGGCGGCGCAGGGAGTCGACGAGCAGTCGGTGCGGGCGCACGGCCGGCTTGTGGACGCGGTCCAGCGGCAGGCCGCCGGGAATCAGGTCGGCGGTGATGGTGCCGGGTTCGGGCGACAGCGCGATGGCCGACACCTCGAAGGAGTCTGCGGCCAGCTGCATGAGCATCCGGGCCAGCGCGACGTCACCGGTGTGTTCGAGCACCGGGTCCTTCGACAGGATGAAAGCGGTCTTGGGCGTGGTCATGAGTCCACCACGTCGCGGGGCCGGTAGACCGCCCAGGTGAACCCGGCGAGCATGATCGCGTCGGCGACGGTCGCCGCGATGGCCGCTCCCACCGCGCCCAGCGGCGTCAGCGTCGCGAGGGCGGCGACCATGCCCAGTTTCACCGGCACCAGGCCCACGGCGATGGTGAGCCGGAAGACGTCGCGCCGCTGGGTGTACAGGATCACCTGCAGCACGAAGATGCAGATGCGCAGTGCGGCGAAGCCGCCCATGATCATCATGGTCGTGGCGAGCTGGGCGGGTGCCCCGAAGGCGAACAGGAAGCCGCCGATGATCAGCAGCAGCGAGCCGCCGAGCGCCGCCATCCGCAGGATGTTGCGCAGCGGTGGGGCCGCGGACAGGTCACCGCCGCTCTCCCGCAGCGGCTCGTGATAGGTCATGCCGAAGGACTGACCGGCGGCCGCCACCGCGGCCGCGACCACCCACGCCAGCTGGTAGTAGCCCGCGGCCGTGGTGTCCACCAGCGTGCCGAGCAGCAGCACGTCGCCGCCCAGATACAGCGTGGTGCCGAGCATTTCGCCGGTCAGCGCCGCGATCAACCGCGGCGGCCCGGGCGGTGCGGGCCGGTGGCCGACGGCCAGCTTGGCACCGACGAGCAGGATCAGCACGTAGGGCGTGCAGTACAGCAGCGAGGCATGGGTGAGCGTCGGGTGCGCCGAGGTGTACAGGTACACCGCGCCGATGCCGGCACTGGAGAACTGCCGCGCCGTGTCGAGCCGATACACCTTGTCCGGGTGGCCATCTCGCGCGGACTGGCTCTTGACCACGTTGAGGGCGATCTCGCCGCCGGCCACCATCAGGCCGAAGCCGATGACGTAGTTGACGTCGAACGTGACCGCGCCGGCAATGACCAGGCCCACCGCGACGAGATAGCGCATGGTGCGCTCACGCAGGAAGTGCTCCTCGGATTCCCGGATGGCCCGGACCGCGAAGGAGTTGTCGACGGTGTTGCCGACGATGCCGTTGAGCACGGTCGCCATGGCGTACAGGCCGTATTCGGAGACACCCAGCCGCTGGACGAGGATCAGCGTCCACAGCAGGCCGACCCCGCGGCCGCCGTAGATCCAGACCAGGGAGATGAGCGTCTTCGCCACATTGCGGGTGGGCGCGTCGGGGGCAGTCAGGTCACACGCTCACAGATGCTCGGGTCAACAAGTCGGTCCACACGCGGCCGAACGCCTCGGCCGTCCGCGGCCCGGAGCAGGCCTCGCGGTAGGCCTCGACGTGCCGGCCGAACTCGGCCAGCCGCTGGTCGTCGGAGACGAGGGACACGATGGCCTTGGCCAACGACGACGCCACCTGTTCGGGGTTCTGGTCGCCGATGCGGACGACGAGGGCACCGGCGCGTTCGTCCAGTTCGGCCAGGGCGCCGTAGTCGGTGCACACCACCGGGGTCCGGTACGCCATCGCGTGCGCGACGGAGCCGGACGCCGGGTAGGTCTCGGCGTAGAAGTGGCGCTTGCCGTACGGAATCACCACGGCCCGTACCGAATCGAAGAACGCATCCTCGGCCGGACCGTCGACCGGGCCGACGATCTCCACCCCCGGCCCACCCGTCAGCGCCTCGGTCCCCCGGCCCGCCACGCGGATCACGACGTCGTCGGGCAGCTCCCGGCGGATGCGGGCGATCTGCTCGAAACCCTTGCCCCGGTACACATGCCCGAAGAAACCCACCGCCTTGGGCCGCTCGGTGAGCGGGCGCAGCCGCGGCCGTTCGGAGATGATGTGCGGCACGGCGGCGACCGTGGTGGCGGGGTAGGTGGCCTTGATGGAGTCCGCGCCGATCTGGCTCAGCGCGACCATCGTCCGGTCCCCGTTGACGATGCCCTCGATCCGCCGCGACAGCGGACGCAGCGGGTAGTGCAGGCCATGCATGACGAGCCGGTGCTGCGCCACGAACCGGGTCCGCGCCGGCCACCAGATGCCTTGCGGCGGATCGTGAACCGTCGCCGTCACCGGCACCCCGCGCAACCCCGCGATGGACCAGAACGCCGACACCGCACCGGCCGCCAGCTCCGCATGCACCAGCACCCGGCCCGGCGTACCGCCCGCCACCAGCTCGGCGACCGCACGCCGGTGACCCCGCACCTGGGCTACCGTCTCGGCGCCCGGACCCAGGGTGCGACGTTGTACGACCTCACCGAACAGCGGCCGTACGGCGTTGACGAAGTTCTCGGCGTAGTCGCCCACCGCGGTCTGGCCTTCGGCCGGACCGATGTAGACCAACCGGTACTCGCGCAGATCGACCGGCATCAGCAGAACAACGGCCGGTACTTTGCGCTGTAGCCCAATGCATCCGGATTACGCTTGGCGAACACTTTGGCGGGGTTGCCGCCGACCACGTCGAGCGGGGCCACATCCTTGACCACGAGCGCCTGCGCGGCGACGACGGCGCCGCGGCCGATCAGGGCGGGCAGCACCATGGCCCGGCTCGCGATCCAGACGTAGTCCTCGATCACCGTCGGGATCGGGATCGGCAGGAAGTCCGGGTGGTTGATGTCGTGCCCACCGCCGAGCAGGTGGACATCGCTGGCGATCGTCACGTTGTCGCCGATCCACAGGCCGGCCCGTGCGTCGAGCAGGCAGCGGAAACCGATGGTGGTGCCGTTGCCGATCGTCAGGAATTCGATGTCCAGGATCGTGGTGCCGCGCATGATGGTCGACCACTCACCGATGGTGGCGCCGAACAGCCGGAGGAAGCCCTGGCGGATGGTGTGCGACGGGATGTGCGTGATGAACATGTTGAACAGCAGTTCGCCAATTCGGTTGCGCGCCTTGCGGCCCACGCCCATGCTCTGCATCTTGTAGTAGGTGACGCGGCCGTCTTCCCCGAGTTTCCATTCCGGATCCGGCGGCAATTTCAAGGTCGGCGCGGCCGCTTTCTTGCGTGCCACATCTGCTGGGTCTGCCGTTGCCGGCTCGCCAATCACGTTGTTCGCTCCCGTCGTCCCGGATTCCGAGTTAACCACAGTGTTTCGGCCTAGTCAGTGCAGCCGGCCCTGGCGCGCCAGCATCTCCGACCACTTTGCGGCGTAGGCGGCGGCGACGTTCTCCGGCGACCGCTCCTGGCGCGTCCGGTCGGCGTTCGCCTCCAGTTCCTT
Organism: Mycobacterium sp. UNC410CL29Cvi84; assembly: GCF_000686745.1. NCBI lineage: Bacteria > Bacillati > Actinomycetota > Actinomycetes > Mycobacteriales > Mycobacteriaceae > Mycobacterium > Mycobacterium sp. UNC410CL29Cvi84. The sequence goes on along the minus strand of NZ_JMLM01000011.1, from coordinate 64,502 downwards.
GAGCCGGGTTTCGTCATTGAGCAGGGCCTCGATGGCCGCCGAGAACCCGGCCGGCAGCGCCTTCGGGTCATCGGAGTCCATGGGCACGACGACCGCGCCGGTCTCGGTGCCGAACTCCGCCAGCGAGCCGTAGTCGGTGCACACCACCGGCGTGCGGTAGGCCATGGCGTGGGCCGCGACCGACGAGGCGGGGTAGGTCTCGGCGTAGAAATGGCGCTTGCCGTACGGAATCACCACGGCGCGCACCGAATCGAAGAACGCGTCCTCGGCGTCACCGTCGACGGCACCCACGATCTCCACCCCGGGGCCACCGGGCAGTGCCTCGGTCCCCCGGCCCGCCACGCGGATCACGATGTCGTCGGGCAGCTCGCGGCGGATGCGGGCGATCTGCTCGAAACCCTTGCCCCGGTACACATGTCCGAAGAAGCCCACGGCCTTCGGGCGTTCGATCACCGCGCGGACCCTGGGCCGGTCGCACACGAGGTAGGGGGCGTAGGCCACGTCGGTGTTCGGATACACGTCGCGGATGGACTGCGCCCCGATCTGGCTCAGCGCGAACAGCGTCCGGTTCCCGTTGACCGCGCCCTCGAGCATCCGTGACACCGGGCGCAGCGGGTAGTGCAGGCCGTGCATCACCAGCTTGTGCCGGGCCACGAACTTCGTGCGGCCCGGCCACCAGATGCCTTGCGGCGGATCGTGCACCGTCGCCGTCACCGGCACCCCGCGCAAGCCCGCGATGGACCAGAACGCCGACACGGCACCGGCCGCCAGCTCCGCATGCACCAGCACCCGGCCGGGTTTCCCACCGGCGACCAGGTTCGCCACCGCGCGCCGGTGACCCAGGATTTCCCGCGCGCTGTCGGAACCCGGCCCCAGCGTGCGGTGCTCGACGAGTTCGCCGACGTGTGGCCGCAGCGCACGCGTCAGGTTCTCCGCGTAGTCGCCCACCGCCGTCTCGTGGTCCGCCGGACCGACGTACACCAGGCGGTAGTCCTTCAGCGTCGCGACCGGGGTCGCTTCTGGCGCCATCAGTACCCAGCCAGCTTGTCGACCGCTTCATGCAGTCGAGCGCTGAACGCGTCCTCGGTGAACTGGGAGACGTGGTGCTTGATCTTCTCCTGATCCCACGTCGCCGACTCGAATCGGTCCAGCGCCTCGCGCACCGAATCCGGTTGTGGTTCATCGAAATACAGGCCGGTGGTGCCCTCGTCGATGGTGTCGAGGAAGCCGCCGAACCGCAGCGCGACGCTCGGCCGGCCCCACACCCCCGCCTCGATGGGGGTCAGGCCGTAGTCCTCGAAACTCGATGACATCAGCGCTCGGCAGTTCTTGTAGAGCCAGGCCATCTGCCCGTCGGTCAGGTTGTGGAGCATGGTCACATTGTCGGTCTTCAACGACCGAAGCCGCTCGGCTTCCGGCCCGTTGCCGACCACCACGAGCTGCCGGTCGCTGCCGGCAAACGCCCGCACGATGACGTCGACGTTCTTGTACGGCAGCAGCCGGCACACGACGAGGTAGAAGCTGCCATCCGGATCGCTCAGGTCGACCTTGTCCTCGAGTTCCTCGACGGGTTCGACAGCGTACGACCGCGACATCGCCACCGGCGCGAACATCACCTCGGCGTCGATGTCGTAGGCCTTCTTGACATACCCGCTGATCATGGTCGAGATCGCGAGGTACTTGTCGGCCGCGAGCGCCTGCCGGCGGTCCCAGTCCAGCAGGCGCTTCTTGGTGAGCTTGAGGCCCAGGCGCTTGAGCGGGTTGGCGTGGTCCCCGAGGTAGGCCTCGGTCTGGTAGAGCCAGCGCGCCGGGTTGTAGCAGTAGATGAGCTTCTTGCCGTTGGTGCGGAAACCGTGCGACCAGCCACTGCAACTCGCCAGCACGATGTCGGCGTCGACGTACATGGACTCGGCCACGCGCGGATACAGCGGCAGGGCGGCCCGGTGGTACTTGCGGGCCAGACCCACCTTGTTGAGCGCGGACACCCGGATGTCCAGGTCGGCAAACTCCGGGTAGGTCAGCTCGGGGTCGTACAGCATCGTGTACAGCGGGGCATCCGGGAATGCCTTGGTCATCGAGAGGACAACTTTTTCCGCGCCGCCGAACTGGGTCAGATAGTCGTGGGCGATGGCCACCTTGGGGCCGTCCACTCCGTCGTACTTGCGCGTCGAATGCACTGTTGAGTATCCCTCTGCGCCGATCCGGTGATCGTCTCGCGGTCGTGAAGTCAGCTACCCGCAAATGCCGGGCACGCATATCGAACCGCAAACTAACGCAATTGACAAGCTAAATGCATCGCGCCTGCGCAGGACGCGCCCGCGACGGTGCGCACACACCGGCTCAGCTAAGTGCAATTCACCACCGGAAATCTGCCGTCCACGGTTCCACGACCGGGCCGTAACGCCTGTTCACGGCCATGCCGACCAGGCAATTCGCCGCCTCCGAGAGAAGGCTCGGCGTCGCCGCGCTCACGACTCGCCCAGCAAATACCACAGCCTGAACGGTGTTCAACGCGAGTTCTGGGCGGGACCAGCGCGCGAAGTGTATATTGACTTACCAGCAAACTGCTGACGCAGGACGTGCAAGCCGCGGGGGCGGAAGAATCTATGAACGGTGCGCAAATGAGCGGTACACACGTGGACGTCCATTACAAGGACCTGGACACCCTGTGGCAGGGCTACGACGAGTCTGTCCGCACCTTGGCCGAGCGCGAGGGTGTCAAGGCCGTCGCCGAACTCGGTGGCGGCGCCAACCCCATCATCGGTGGCGACGACTGGAGCTTCGCCGACGAGCGCGTCGTCATCGACATCTCGGCCACCGAACTGGCCAAGGCCAACAGCCGCGTGCACACCCGCGTCGCCGATCTGTGCAAACCGATCGACAACGAGCTCAATGCGTACGACCTGGTGTTCTCCAAGATGCTCTGCGAGCACCTGCCCGACGCCCGCACGTTCCACGAGAACTGCTTCAAACTCCTTCGCCCAGGCGGACTTTCGGTGCATTTCTTCCCGACACTGTTCGCGTTCCCGTTCGTGGTGAACCTGCTCATCCCGGAGCAGGCGGCGCGCACCGTCATCAGCAAGCTGCAGCCCGGCCGGTTGCAGAACCCGCACCACGAGAAGTTCCCGGCCTACTACCGCTGGACCACCGGCCCCACCCAGAAGGCCATCAAGCGCTACGAGAGCGTGGGTTTCCAGGTCGAATCCTGGTCCGGCGCCTACGGCCACGGCTACTACCGCGTGCTGCCGCCGCTCGATGCCCTCGAGCGCGCGAAGAGCCGTTTCCTTCTTAAGCACCCGGTGCCGGCGCTCACGAGTTTCGCGGCTGTGGTCCTGCGCAAACCTGCGTGACCCGCCGAGTGAGCACCCCACCTTCACAACTTTCTTAGAGAACCGTTAACATCGTCGCCATGACGAGCGTGACCGAGCCACCGGTGGACAAGGCGATCGACATCCACACCACCGCAGGCAAGCTGGAAGACCTGCGTAGGCGTACCGAAGAGACCCTGCACCCCGTCGGCGAGGCCGCCGTGGAGAAGGTCCACCAGAAGGGCAAGCTCACCGCCCGCGAGCGCATCCTGGCGCTGCTGGACGAGGGCTCGTTCGTCGAACTCGACGCGCTGGCCAAGCACCGCAGCACCAACTTCGGCCTGGCCGACAAGCACCCGCTCGGCGACGGTGTGGTCACCGGCTACGGCACCATCGACGGCCGCGAGGTCTGCATCTTCAGCCAGGACGCCACCGTCTTCGGCGGCAGCCTCGGTGAGGTCTACGGCGAGAAGATCGTCAAGGTCCAGGAGCTGGCCATCAAGACCGGCCGCCCGCTGATCGGCATCAACGACGGCGCCGGCGCCCGCATCCAGGAGGGTGTGGTCTCGCTCGGCCTGTACAGCCGCATCTTCCGCAACAACATCCTGGCGTCGGGTGTCATCCCCCAGATTTCGCTCATCATGGGTGCCGCGGCCGGTGGCCACGTGTACTCGCCCGCGCTCACCGACTTCATCATCATGGTCGACCAGACCAGCCAGATGTTCATCACCGGACCGGACGTCATCAAGACCGTCACCGGTGAAGAGGTCACCATGGAGGAGCTGGGCGGCGCCCACACCCATGAGGCCAAGTCCGGCACCGTGCACTACGTCGCCTCGGGCGAGCAGGACGCCCTGGACTACGTCCGCGACCTGCTGAGCTACCTGCCCCCGAACAACTACGCCGAGCCGCCGCGCCTGCCCGCGCCGCCGCACCCGGGCGCCGTCGAGGACAACCTCACCGAAGAGGACCTCGAGCTCGACACGCTGATCCCGGATTCGCCGAACCAGCCGTACGACATGCACGAGGTCATCTCGCGCATCCTCGACGACGACGAGTTCCTCGAGATCCAGCCCGGCTACGCGCAGAACATCGTGATCGGCTTCGGCCGCATCGACGGCCGCCCGGTCGGCATCGTGGCCAACCAGCCGACGCAGTTCGCCGGCTGCCTGGACATCAACGCCTCGGAGAAGGCCGCGCGGTTCATCCGCACCTGCGACGCCTTCAACATCCCGATCATCATGCTGGTGGACGTCCCGGGCTTCCTGCCGGGCACCGAGCAGGAGTACAACGGCATCATCCGCCGCGGCGCCAAGCTGCTGTACGCCTACGGTGAGGCCACCGTCGCCAAGATCACCGTCATCACCCGTAAGGCCTACGGCGGCGCGTACTGCGTCATGGGCTCCAAGGACATGGGTTGCGACGTCAACCTGGCGTGGCCGACGGCCCAGATCGCCGTCATGGGTGCCTCGGGCGCGGTCGGCTTCGTCTACCGCCAGGAGCTCAAGCAGGCCGAGAAGGACGGCGTCGACGTCGACGCCCTGCGCCTGCAGCTGCAGCAGGAGTACGAGGACACCCTGGTGAACCCGTACGTCGCCGCCGAGCGTGGTTACGTCGACGCCGTGATCCCGCCGTCGCACACCCGCGGCTACATCGCCAACTCGCTGCGGCTGCTGGAGCGCAAGATCGTCCAGACGCCGCCGAAGAAGCACGGGAACATCCCGCTGTGAGCGCCGACGTGCAGACCCCCGAAGCCGAAGTTCAGCCGGAAGCCCCGGTGGCGCCGCTGTTCCAGGTCGTCAAGGGCAACCCGTCCGACGAGGAGCTCGCCGCGCTGGTGACGGTGCTGGCCAGCGCCTCGGGCGCCGGCGGTGCCCCGGAGACCGGTGACCGCAACGACTGGGGCCACCCGGTCTCCAAGCTGCGGTACGCGTACACCAGCTGGCAGTTGGTGACCCTGGTGGAGCGGACCTTCATCCGGCGATGACCCGGATAGTGCTGGGCTCGGCCTCCGCGGGCCGGCTCAGCGTGCTGCGCAAGGCCGGTGTCGAACCGGTCGTGCTGGTATCCGACGTCGACGAGGACGCGATCATCGCGTCTCTCGGCGACGCCCGGCCCGGCGACGTCGTGCGTGCCCTGGCGACAGCCAAGGCGCAACGGGTCGCCGAATCACTCGATGCGAGCCTGTCGTCGGATTGCGTTGTCATCGGCTGTGATTCGATGCTCGAGTTCGACGGCCGGCTGACCGGCAAGCCGGGCACCCCCGATGTGGCACGGCGGCAATGGAACTCGATGGCCGGCCGCAGCGCCGTCCTGCACACCGGCCACTGCGTCCTGCGCCTGACCGACGGCGCCGTCACCGCTCAGGTCAGTGAACTCGGCTCCACCACAGTGCGTTTCGGCGAACCCACCGCCTCGGACCTGGAGGCCTACCTCGACACCGGCGAACCCCTCTGGGTGGCAGGCGCTTTCACCCTCGACGGCCTGGGCAGCTGGTTCATCGACGGCATCGACGGCGATCCCTCGAACGTCATCGGGCTGAGCCTGCCCCTGCTGCGCCGCATGCTGGCCCAGCTCGGCGTGTCCGTCGCCCAGTTGTGGGCCGCCAACCGGCCCGAGTAACTTTTTCCCGAATCCACCTATCCGCAGCGCATCCCGCGCCGAATTCCTGGTGACAAACCAGGAAGGACGGCACGGTGCGGCGGATAGCAGTGATCGGCAGCGGCATATCGGGGCTCACCTCAGCCTGGGTGCTCGCCCGCGACGCGGAAGTCACCCTGTTCGAGGCACAACCGCGGTGCGGTGGCCACGCGCACACCCATGAGCTGACGGCCCGCCGCGGCAGCGCCGCCGTCGTCGGCGTCGACTCCGGCTTCATCGTGCACAACGACCGCACCTATCCGACGCTGCTGCGGCTGTTCGCCGAACTCGGTGTCCGGACCCAGGAATCCGACATGTCGATGTCGGTCTGCTGCGAAGGCTGCGGCCTGGAGTACGCCGGCGCGAAGGGGCTGACGGGCCTGTTCGCCACACCCGGCGCGGTGGTCTCCCCGCGTTACCTGCGCCTGCTCGCCGAGGTGACGCGTTTCCACCGGCTCGCCCGCGCCGAGCTGGCGCGCGGCGTGGCAGATGGTCAGACACTCGGCGAATTCCTCGGCGCCGCAGGGTTTTCCCGCTACTTCGTCGCGCATTTCATGGTGCCGCTGGTCGCGGCGGTCTGGTCGTGCCCGCCGGACGTCGCGCTCGACTACCCCGTCGGCTACCTGCTGGCGTTCCTCGACCACCACGGCATGCTGACGGTGTTCGGTTCACCGACCTGGCGGACGGTGACCGGAGGTTCTGCACGGTACGTCGAAGCGATCACCGCGCGCCTGCCTTCGGTCCGCCCCGGCGTACCCGTGCGCACCGTCACCCGGACCACCGACGGCGTGCTGGTGCGTGACGACGCCGACCGGGTGGAGCCGTTCGACGCCGCCGTCATCGCGACCCATCCGAATCAGGCCCTGTCGATCCTCGACCGGCCGACGGCCGACGAGGTCGACATCCTCGGCGCCCTGCGGTACTCGATCAATCACACTGTGCTGCACACCGATACGTCGCTGCTGCCGCGTCGCCGTGGCGCCCGGGCGTCGTGGAACTACCGGATGCCGTCGTGCACCGTCCAGGCCGACGAGGTCCTGGTCAGTTACGACCTCAACCGGCTGCAGCGACTCGACGCGAGCACCGACCGGCGGTTCGTGGTGACGCTGGGCGGCGGCAGCCGGGTCGACCCGGGCCAGGTCATCGCGACCATGCTGTACGACCATCCGCAGTACTCCCCCGAGTTCCGCGCCGCGCAACAGCGGCTACACACGCTCGGCGATCACCGGTTGGCGTTCGCCGGCGCGTATCACGGCTGGGGCTTTCACGAAGACGGCGCGGTGTCGGGCGTCGCCGCGGCCGAACGTCTCGGTGGTACGTGGAGCGGCCCGGTGCCGCCCCTGCTGCGGCCGGCGGGGAATGTCGTATGAGCCCACCACAGATCGTGCGAACCAGCATCCACCACAGGCGGACCGTGCCGGTGCGGCACGCGTTCACCTACCGCAGCTACAGCTGGCTGGTCGACCTCGACGCCGTGCCCGAGTTGCCGCGCCTACTGCGGCCGTTGGCCGGCTTTCACGCCGCCGACCATGCCGGCGATCCGAACCGCACACTGCGTGAGAACGTCGAGGCCTATCTCGGTGACCACGGCATCGACCTCGGCGGCGGCCGCATCCGAATGCTGGCCAATGCCAGGGTCTTCGGCTTCGTGTTCAATCCGCTGACCGTCTACTGGTGCCACGACGCCGCCGGCGCACTGGTGTGCGCCATCGCCGAGGTGCACAACACCTACGGCGGACGCCACCGCTACCTGCTGCGCGCCGACCATCGCGGCGAGGTCACCGTGCCGAAGGCGTTCTACGTGTCGCCGTTCAACCCCGTCAGTGGCCGGTACGTGCTGCGGGTTCCCGAACCGGCGCGGGGCCGGCTCGGCGTGGCGGTCACGCTGCTCGACGCGGCCGGCGAGGTCGTCATGACGGCCACCTGGACCGGGTCCGTTCACCCCGCCCGTCCCACAACCGTTCTGACCACCGCACTGGCAGCGCCGCTGGCGCCGCTGCTGGTCCTCGCCCGCATCCGCTGGCAGGGCGTGCGCCTCTGGGCGCGCGGACTGCCACTGCATCCCCGCCCACAGGAGGCCGCCCTATGACGAATCAACTCCACGACGGTGCCGCCGCGTACGATCCGTTTTTGCCGGCCAGGTGGACCGAAATCGCCCAGGTGCCAAGCGGTCTGCGCACCCGGCTCGGCACGCCCGTCACGCGGGCGTTGTTCCGGGCCGCGGTACGGGACCTGCCGGTGCGGGTGGAGTATCCGGACGGCACCGTCCAGGGTGCGGCCGGCGCCGATGATCCGGCCGCACCGCGAATGTTGTTGCACCGCCCCGACGATTTCTTCGGCCGGATCGCGAACAGTGGCCTGATCGGCTTCGGTGAGGCGTACATGGTCGGCGACTGGTCCGCACCCGAGCTCACCGCCGTGCTCACCGCGCTGGCGTCCCGCATCGACACGGTCGTGCCGGCCGTGTTCCAGGGCCTGCGCTCGGTGCTGCTGCCACGAACGCCACGCAACCACCGTGGCGCGCAAGCGGATACGCGTGCGAACATCGCCCATCACTACGACCTGTCCAACGAGTTCTTCAGCATGTTCCTCGATCCGACGCTGACCTACTCGTGCGCGCTGTTCGACACGCTCGACCCGCCGCCGGCGTGGCGCGACCTGGCGGCCGCGCAGCACCGCAAGATCGACCGGCTGCTGGATGCCACCGGCGTCGGCGCCGGCACGCGGCTGCTCGAAATCGGCACCGGCTGGGGCGAATTGGCGATCCGCGCGGCGCAGCGTGGCGCGCACGTACACACCGTCACACTGTCGCGCGAGCAGCAGCTGCTGGCTCGGGAGCGCATCGCCGCCGCCGGGCTGTCGGACCGGATCACGGTCGAGCTGTGCGACTACCGCGACATCACCGGCACGTACGACGCAATCGTCTCCATCGAGATGATCGAGGCCGTCGGGTATCGCTACCTACCGGCGTACCTGCGCACGCTCGAGCGCCTCCTCGAGGCCGACGGCCGGGTCGGCCTGCAGCTGATCACCATGCCGCACAAGCGCATGCTGGCGTCCCGCGACACCTACACGTGGGTGCACAAGTACATCTTCCCGGGCGGGTTCCTGCCGTCGGTCAAGCTCATCGAGAAGTCGGTCAGCACACATACCGCACTGCGCATCACCGACCGGCATTCGTTCGGACCGCATTACGCCCACACGCTGCGACTGTGGCTGCAGCGTTTCACCGCCAACAGCGCCGGCGCCGACGCGCTGGGGTTCGACCGCATCTTCCGGCGGATGTGGCGCTTCTACCTCGCCTACTCCGAGGCGGGCTTCGCCTCGGGCTACCTGGACCTGCACCAGCTGGTCCTGCAGCCGAAGGCGCGATCGTGAGCACGCCGCCCGGATCCGACGGGTTGCGCCAGATCGCCCCGGTTCCCACGCCGCCGTGCGACGATTCCCGCATGGATGGTGAGCCGGACCGCGCAGCGCTGCTCACCGCGATCGCTGACGGCGACAGAACGGCTTTCACCGAGTTCTACGACCTGACCTCGCCACGGGTTTTCGGCCTCGCCTACCGCGTCGTGCGGGACCGGACCCTGGCCGAGGACGTCGTGCAGGAGGTTTTCCTCCAGGTGTGGTCCTCGGCGGCACGGCAGTACGACCCCGCACTGGCCAGCCCGATCGGCTGGCTCATGACGTTGACCCACCGCCGCAGCATCGACCGGGTGCGCTCGGAACAGTCGGCCGCCGACCGCAACCACGCCTACGGCGCCTCGAACCTCGGCCGCGAGCACGACACCGTCGCCGACGAAGTGGGACAGCGACTCGACGAGCAGGAGGTCACCGACTGCCTCGACGGATTGACCACCGTCCAGCGCGAAGCCATCGGCCTGGCGTACTACAGCGGCCACACCTACCGGGAGGTCGCCGAGCACCTCGACGTCACGCTCCCCACCATCAAGGCCCGTATCCGGGACGGCCTGATCCGCCTGAAGAACTGCTTGGGGGTGGGCACCGATGCCTGACAGCTACACCGACGACGAACAGCAATTGCTCGATCTGGCGTACGTATACGCACTCGACGCGGTGTCCGAGGCCGAACGTTCGGACATCGCCGGCCGCCTCGGCATCGCCGCGCCGCACACCGCGCAGGCGTTCGCCCGGATCGTCGGCGACACCCAGGAGACCATGGCACTGCTCACCGCGAGTGACACCCTGACGCCGCCGGCCGAACTGCGCGCGCGCATCCTGCAGGCAATCGGTATCCAGTCGGCCGAGCACAGTTCGGATGAGTTGGCGCTCAGGCGAACCCGGCGACGCCGGTTGCTCGTCCGACTCGCGGCGGCCGCCGCGGTCATCTGCGCGATCGTCATCGGCACGACGGTCGTCTCCGACCGCTTCACCGAGCACCCGGGACAGCCGACGGTGTCGCAGGTGCTGGCCAACCAGGACATCCGCACGTACTCCGCGCCCGTCGCCGGGGGCACCATCACCCTCAGCGCGTCGCAACAGGCGAACGCCGTCGTGGTGGCCATGGCGGACGTGCCTGCGCCACCGGCAGGCCACGTCTACCAGATGTGGTTCATCCCGGCGTCGGGCGCGCCGCGGTCCGCCGGCACCATGAGCGCGGACACCATGCCACCGCCCGGCGGCGAGGTGATACCCGCGCTGGACGCGGCCGCCAAGGTGGCCGTGACGGTCGAGCCGGGCTCCGGGTCCAGCCAGCCGACGAGCACCCCGGTCGTCGTCGTCTCCCTGACGTGACGGCCATGGCCGGCGCCTTCTTCGACGATCTCCTGGACCGCACCGTCGTGCTCGGCTACTCCCGCGTGGGACTGGCTGTGCGCCAACAGTTCTGGCAGACGCCCGAACTGCCGGACGAGGCACTCGCCGGCCGCACCGTGCTCGTCACCGGGGCGAACTCCGGTATCGGCAAGGCCATCGCCACCGAACTCGCGGCGCTCGGGGCGACGGTGCTGATGACGGTGCGCGACCGGGCCCGCGGCGAGGCCGCCCGGCGCGACGTGCTCACCGACGTACCGGGAGCCAAGGTGGCGGTGGAGGTGTGCGACGTGTCGCACCTGGCCGCGGTCCGGTCGTTCGCCGCGGACCTGCTGTCCCGGCGGCCGCGGCTGGACGCCGTGATCCACAACGCCGGGGTGATGCCCGAGGAGCGGACGGAAAGCGCGGAGGGACACGAGCTTTCGCTGGCAACCCACGTCCTGGGCCCGGTATTGCTGACGGAACTCCTGCTGCCGGCGCTCACCGCCGCGCCCGACCCGCGGGTGGTCCTGATGTCCTCTGGCGGTATGTACACCCAGTCGCTTCCGGTCGATGACATCGAGTACCGGCGCGGGCATTACCGCGGCGCCACGGCGTACGCGCGCAGTAAACGCGTACAGGTCGCGTTGACGCCACTGCTGGCGCGGCGCTGGCCCGAATTGATGGTGGCCGTCATGCATCCCGGTTGGGCCGACACCCCGGGCGTCGCGCAGTCACTGCCCGGGTTCCGCCGGCTGACGCGCCCGATCCTGCGGACGTCCGAGCAGGCCGCCGACACCGCGGTCTGGTTGACGGCCACCGAACCCACCCCGGTTTCCGGACAGTTCTGGCACGACCGCCGCATCCGCCCCACGCACTACCTGCCCACCGGCCGGGACGACGACGCCCAGGTGCGGCAGGTGTGGCAGTACTGCGCCGCTGCCATCGGTTTGTGAGGACCTGCCGCGCAATCAGATTCGTGCGAGTTCGCGGCGAAGTCCGCGCGCCCCGTCGTCGAGAAGGTGTGCCACCGCGAGTTGCAGCAGGGGCTCGATCCACCGCAGCCACCCCTGGAACGCGAACCTGATCCGGTAGGTGACCTCGGTGCCGTCGGGGTGCGGAGCCACGGTGATGGTGTCGCGCGCGACCAGGTACTGATTGACCCCGCGCAGTTCGATCGCCTGCCCCGGCGTCAGGCTGGTGACTTCGTATGTGATCTCCGACGTACGGCCGGCGAAGCGGGACGTGTTCGCGTAGCGGGTACCCACGCCGCCGTCACCGGCGATGCGTTCGGTGTGCACGGTGCCGGGGTCCCACTGCGTCGTGGTCGTGAAGTCCGCCAGGTACGCGAAGACGGCGTCCGCAGGCGCGGCCACCACCACCTGACGCTGCGCGTCGATCATCGGGCCGCCTTTCCCAGCTGGTGGCGCAGGCACTGCTCGAGATCCGGGCGCCGGAACCGGTGCCCGGCGGCGATGAGCCGGCCGGGCACCACACGCTGACTGGCCATGGCCAGCTCGCGCGCCCCCTGCCGGCCGAGCAGGAGCGCCGGCCCGAGGGCGGGCACGGGCAGCACGGCCGGACGGTGCAGCACCCCGGCCAGGGTCCGCGTGTAGTCCACGTTGCGGACCGGTTGCGGGGCAACGGCATTCACCGGACCGGACAGCCCGGCGTCGACGAGGGCGCGGTGGTACACATCGACGAGGTCGTCGATGTCGATCCAGGACAGCCACTGCCGCCCGTTGCCGAGCGGGCCGCCGAGACCGGCGGCGAACAGCGGCCGCATCAGTTGCAGCGTGCCGCCGCGCGGCGTCTGCACGATGCCGGTGCGGACGTTGACGACGCGCAGTCCGGCGTTGGATGCAGGCGTCGTCGCCGCTTCCCAGTCGGCGACGACGTCGGCCAGGAACCCGTCGCCCGGTTGCGCCGATTCGTCGAGGTGTTCGTCGGCCCGGTCGTCTCCGTACCAGCCGATCGCCGACGCGCTGACGAACACCGACGGTCCGTCCGTCGCCGCCGCGGCGCACTCGGCCAGCCGGCGGGTCGGCTCGATCCGGCTGTCACGCACCGCTTTCTTGTGCCCGTCGGTGAACCGGCCGGCAATCGATGCGCCCGCCAGGTGCACCACGGCGTCGACGCCGTCGAGCAGATTCTCCGCGGGTGAGTCGGGATCCCAGCGGCGTTCGGTGTCGTCGCGTGGTTCGCGGCGCACCAGCCGGATGACCCGGTGGCCACCGGTGGACAGAAAGGCGGTCAGGGCGCTGCCGACCAATCCCGATGCCCCGGTCACCGCGACCGAGCCGGGACGTGCACCGTGTTCGCGCGCCCACTGGTGAGCGGCCAGGTCGTCGCTCAGCTGGCGATGGCGGTAGCGGAACGTCGGCTCGAGCAGGTTCCCGGGTACCGGCGCATCGACGCGGTCGGTGACCCGGGTGCGCCCGTCGCCGACGGCGTCGAAGCAGTGTTCGTGCCGCCAGTGCCCGATCAACTGTGTTGGCAGCGAACGCAATCCGTCGCGGCTCAATTCGTCGACGAACCGTGCGGGCGGCGCATAGTCGGCGGGATTGTGTTGTGCGTTCCAGCGCAACCCGCCCGGCAGACCGAGCACGGCGCGCCCGTCGGCCAGCGACGCTGCTTCCGCGACCACGCTCATGGGCTGCCATGGCGGCAGCATCCGGTGGATGGCACCCGGCCGCGCATGCCAGGCGAACACGTCGTCGCGTGGCGCGTCGACCACACTGCTGTACTCGATTCCCATCAAACCTCCGAGTCGAATCGGTCTCAGTGGGATTCGGAGCCAACCGGTTGGCGGATGGGTCTGATCAGTTGGCCGGCTTGTAGCTGAACGACACCTTGCCGTCGGCGACGTCGGTGACCGTCAGGGTGTAGGCCCGGTTCTGACCGCCGACGACCGCGGTGCACCGCTGCGTCGCCCCGACCTTGCTGTCCACATCCCCGGCGCACGTGACGGTGCTCGGGCTCTGGCCCAGCTGCGAGGCAAGGGAACTCTCGGCCACCGACTTCTCCAGCACGGGTGTCAGGCCGTAATTCATTGCGAGGCCGGACACTTCGCTCACCAGCGCGGTGCGCCGGCTGGTGAACCCGTCATCGGTGATGTCGCACAACGCCACCGCGCCTTGCTTGCCCTCCAGTCCCGACAAGCACGTCACCGAGTCCGGGGCCGCCTTGCGGGTGCGGGTCACCATGTCCGCCACAGCCGCTTCCAACTGCGTCTTGGAGACCGCCGGGGTCATCGAATAGCTGACCTTGCCGCCCTCGACGCCGGACACCGTGATGGTCGGCTGGATGCCGTAGGCCGGTGACATCGTGACGTCGCACCGCGTGCTCTGCCCGACCTTGGCGATGAGGCCGCGTTCGCAGATCACCGCCTGCGGCGGCTGGCTCGTGAAGGCGTCGTGGATCGCGCGCTCCAGCGACGCCTTGTCGACCATCGGCAACTGCGCCGACGGCTTGGCCTGGACGGCTTCGGGTTCGGGGCGCGTGAGGCTGTAGACCAGCGCCGCGAGCCCCGTCAGCAGCAGCCCAGCGATGACGACCAGTGCCAGGATGCGCGCCCTCATACCCGCTATTGTGCCCGGGCTACATCAGGTCGTTTGCGGGCACGTCATTTCGGTGCTCGCGGTACCACGCCACGGTGCGCGCCAGGCCGTCGTCGAGGGCCACCTGCGGCGACCAGCCCAGCGCCCGCATCTTCGAGATGTCCGGGCACCGGCGCGGTGTGCCGCCGGCCTGCAACTCGCCGGGCTTGATCTCGAGCTCGACCCCGACGGCCCGGCCGATCCGCTCGGCCAGCTCGCGGACGCTGAGTTCCTCATCGCTGCCGATGTGGTAAACCTCGCGGTGGCCGCCCTTTTCGTACATCGTCAAGATGCCCTGGACGATGTCGTCGACGTAGCAGAACGAGCGCGTCTCGCTGCCGTCACCCTGGATCGGGAAGGTCGGGTTACCCGCCTCCTGACAGCCCAGCGCCCGCAGGATGAACTGCGGCTCCACGTGCTTCCACCCCATGTTCGGCCCGAACACGTTGTGCGGCCGGAAGACCTGCACCTGCCGGTAGTGGTCCTGCCCGTAGTTGAAGGCGATCAACTCACTGACGATCTTGCCGCCGCCGTAGGAGTACCGCGGGTTGAGGCTGTCCGGCAGCATCAGCGGGATGGTCTCGGGCGTGGGGATGATCGCGGGCGTCTGGTAGACCTCGGCGGTGGAGGCGACGATGAGGTCGGGCACCCCCGCCGCGCGGCCGGCGTTGGTCACCGCGAGCGCGCCGCGCAGGCCGACGTCGAGGACCAGTTCCGGTTGCTTGTAGAAGTTCTCGGTGCCGTTGATGGCGGCCAGGTGCATGACGACCTCGGCGCCGGCGAACGCCTTCTCGAGGGCGTCCTGATCGCGGACGTCACACGTGAAAAGCTCGACGTCCGAAGCGACTTCGGCGAATCGGCTGGCATCGCCGCGGACCATGGAGTCCACGACCGCGACCTGCCAGCCGTCCCGCACCAGCCGCTTGACCAGGTAGGCGCCGATGAACCCGCCACCACCGGTGACCACGACCTTCTTAGACACGCTCGACGACCTTTCCGCTGCGGCCCACGGCGAAGTAGCTGTCGCCCAGCTCGGTGGCCGGCAGGTGGCTGTAGTGGTTCCAGTAGTCGAAGACGAAACCGTCGGGGCTGATGAACTCGCTGATGGTGCGCGGCGAGATGGTGCCCAGCGACGGGTGGTTGTTGCCGAGGACGACAACGTCCGCACCGCTCACCGCGTCACCGAACCGGTTGTACACCTTGTGCCCCGGGAACGCTTCGGCCAGAACATCATTCGGCGTGACGGGGTCGTAGACGCCGATCTCGGCATCCGGGTGCGCGGCCTTCAGCTCGTTGAACACCTTGATGGACATCGACCCGCGCAGGTCGCTGGTCTCGGGCTGGCCCTTGAACGCCATGCCCAGCAGGTTGATCTTCAGCGGCCCGTCGGCGCCCAGCTTCCGGCGTGCGATCTCGCTGGTGATGAAGCGCACCGTCTCGGCCGGCTGACGCTCGTTGACCAGACGGCCGGCGGCGGTGATGTCCAGCGTGACGCCGCGTTCGCGCACGCTCTCCATCAGGATGTGCGGGTCCTTCTCCAGGCACGGACCACCCACCAGACCCGGCAACGGGATATTGGTGCGGTTGTATCCGAGTTTGCCCGCCGAGATCACCTCATAGGCGCTGACACCGAATGCGTCGCAAATCCGGGCAACTTCGTTGGCAAACGCGAATTGAACATCGCGGAACGTGTTGCTCACCAATTTGATGATCTCGGCGGTCTCGATATCGGAGACCAGCACGATCGAGCTGGTGAGTTTCCGGAATACCGCGGCGGCCCGGTCGGCGACCGCCGGGTCGTCAGCACCGACGATCTGCGGCAGCTCACGCAATTCCTGCAGCGCCTTGCCTTCCAGGGTGCGCTCGGGGCACATCGCGATGTCGAAGCTCTTGCCGCTGGCGGCCAGCATCGGCGCCACCACGTCGCGGGTGGTGCCGACCTTGACCGTCGACCGCAGGATGACCAGCGCGCCGTCCTGCATGTTCCCGGCGATGTCACGGGCCGCGGCCTCGATCATGTCGACGCGTGCGACACCGTCCGCCGACAGCGGGGTGCCGACGGTGATGATGTACGTGTCGCACGAGAAGCTGTCGTCAAAGGCGGTGACGGCCTTCAGTTTCCCGAATCGGGTGACGCCCTCGAGGGCGTCGGGCAGTCCGGTCTCCGTGAAATGCGGCAAACCCTGATTGGTCATATCGACCAATTCCTGGCGGGTCTCGATTCCGATGACGGAGTTGCCGGCCTCGGCCAGCACGGTGGCCAGCGTCAGCCCCACATATCCCAGGCCGATGATTCCGACGTCGTATTTCTCTGGCAAATCCTCAATCCCTCCGGTCAGCCCTGTGGGAGACGGCTGATGTCATACCGCAGCGGTTGTCGCGCAAACAAGTTTCGACCTTACGGGTCGGCGGCGCATTTCGGGCCTAGGTACGCTCACAGTGTGCCGCTGCCCGCAGACCCACATCCCGCTTTCGCCACCTATGCGCATCCCGATCGCCTGGTGACCGCCGACTGGCTGTCAGGCAACATCGGACGCCCTGGTTTGGCCATCGTCGAATCCGACGAAGACGTCCTGCTATACGACACCGGCCACATCCCCGGCGCCGTCAAGATCGACTGGCATACCGACCTCAATGACCCGCATGTCCGCGATTACATCGACGGCGCGCAGTTCGCCGCGCTGATGGATCGCAAGGGCATCAGCCGCGACGACACCGTGGTGATCTACGGCGACAAGAGCAACTGGTGGGCCGCCTACGCGCTGTGGGTGTTCACGCTCTTCGGGCACCCGGATGTCCGCCTCCTCGACGGTGGCCGCGACCTGTGGATCACCAACGGCCGCGACACCACGCTGGACGTCCCGAGCAAGCAGACCACGGGGTACCCGGTGGTCGAGCGCAACGACGCCCCGATCCGCGCCTTCAAGGACGACGTCCTCGCGATCCTCGGCAAAGAGCCGCTCATCGACGTCCGCTCGCCGCAGGAGTACACCGGCGAGCGCACCCACATGCCCGACTACCCGGAGGAGGGTGCGCTGCGCGGCGGCCACATCCCCACCGCGCGGTCCATCCCGTGGGCAAAGGCCGTCGACGACAGTGGACGGTTCCGCAGCCGCGCCGAACTCGATGAGCTGTACGGCTTCATCTCCCCCGACGACAAGGCCGTCGCCTACTGCCGCATCGGCGAGCGCTCCAGCCACACCTGGTTCGTGCTGACGCACCTGATCGGTCTGCCCGCCGTCCGCAACTACGACGGTTCGTGGACCGAGTGGGGCAACGCGGTGCGGGTGCCCGTCGCTGTTGGCGAGGAACCGGGGCCGGCGCCGGCATGACCGTCCCCGCGGCCCTGGCCGAGGTGGTGTCGGATTTCGCCGACGTCCAGGGACAGGACAAGCTGGCGCTGCTGCTGGAGTTCGCCAATGAACTCCCGCCGCTGCCGGCGACGCTCGAAGAAGCCGCCATGGAGCCGGTACCGGAGTGTCAGTCGCCGTTGTTCCTGCACGTCGACGCCGGCGACCCCGAGCATGTGCGGCTGTACTTCAGCGCACCGGCCGAGGCCCCGACGACGCGCGGTTTCGCGGCCATCCTCGCGGCCGGCCTCGATGGTCTGCCGGCGTCCGACATCCTCGCGGTGCCCGACGATTTCTACGCGGACCTTGGCCTGGCCAAGCTGATCAGCCCCCTGCGGCTGCGCGGCATGTCGGCGATGCTGACGCGCATCAAGCGCCGCCTGCGCGACGCCGCGTAACTCGGGTACGGCTCAGAAGAACGGCAGCTTGAACTTGCCGCTGTAGTGCAGCGCGTCCGGGTTGCGCTGCCCGATGATCTTGCCGGGCACGCCGCCGACGATGCCGAACGGCGGCACCTCTTTGTTCACGACGGTGTGTGCGGCCACCACGGCGCCGCGGCCGAGCAGGCACGGCAGGATCATGGCGCGCGTCGCGATCCACACGTGGTCGTCGATCACGATGGGGTCCGGCGGGTTGGGCGCCGGCACGAAGTTCGGGTGGTTGATGTCGTGCCCGCCGGCGATGATGTGCGTGTCGCTGGCGATGACGACGTCGTTGCCGATCGCGATGCCCGCGCGCGCGTCCAGCAGGCAGCGGAAGCCGATGGACACCCGGTCACCGATCACCAGGTACGGAATCGACCAGACGCTCGTGCCGCGGTTGATCGCGGTGTCCTTGCCGATCGTCGCGCCGAACAGCCGGAGGTAGCCCAGCCGGATGAAGTGGAACGGGATGTGCGTGACGACCGAGCTGTAGAACAGCGCGGCGTAGGTGTCCCGGATGCGGTGCCAGAGGGTCTCGCCGGGCAGCTCGTGCTTGAGGATGTTGCCGTCCTCGTCGGTGACCCATTGCATCTTCGGTGGGATGCGGACGTTCGGGTTGACCGCTCGCTTGCGCGCGATCAATTCGGGGTCTGAGGCCTGCGGCTCGACGAACAACGGTGTCCCCTTACTCGTGGCTCCCCGGCGGGTCCGGTGCGGCATCAGTATCACCCAAGCAGATGTTCGGTGAGAAAGCGCGGGTCAAGCGGGTCGCTTGGGCAATCTCTAAGAAAACGTCCCGGCGCCCGCGTATCCCGAAGTGGGGATCCGCCGGTTAGGCCTTACACTGCACGCGATACATTCTTAAAGACATTTCTTAGAGAACCGCCGTCAGGAGGCACTGTGGCCAACCACGCCAGTTCCAAGATCTCCAAGGTGCTAGTCGCCAACCGTGGAGAGATTGCCGTCCGGGTCATCCGGGCTGCCAAGGACGCCGGACTGGCCAGCGTCGCCGTTTACGCCGAGCCGGACGCCGATGCGCCGCACGTGCGGCTTGCCGACGAGGCCTTCGCCCTGGGCGGGCAGACCTCGGCCGAGTCCTACCTCGTCTTCGACAAGATCCTCGACGCCGCTGCCAAGTCGGGCGCCAACGCGATCCACCCGGGCTACGGCTTCCTGTCGGAGAACGCCGACTTCGCCCAGGCCGTCCTCGATGCCGGGCTGATCTGGATCGGGCCGAGCCCGCAGTCCATCCGCGACCTGGGTGACAAGGTCACCGCGCGCCACATCGCCGCCAAGGCCAACGCGCCGCTGGTGCCGGGCACCCCGGACCCGGTGAAGGACGCCGACGAGATCCTGGCCTTCGCCAAGGAGCACGGCCTCCCGATCGCCATCAAGGCCGCCTTCGGCGGTGGTGGCCGCGGCATGAAGGTCGCCCGCACCATCGAAGAGATCCCCGAGCTGTTCGACTCGGCCACCCGTGAGGCCGTCGCGGCCTTCGGCCGTGGCGAGTGCTTCGTCGAGCGCTACCTGGACAAGCCGCGCCACGTCGAGGCCCAGGTCATCGCCGACACGCACGGCAACGTCGTCGTCGCCGGTACCCGCGACTGCTCGCTGCAGCGCCGCTTCCAGAAGCTCGTCGAGGAGGCCCCCGCGCCGTTCCTGTCCGACGCGCAGCGCAAGGAAATCCATGAGTCGGCCAAGCGCATCTGCAAGGAAGCCGGCTACTACGGTGCGGGCACCGTCGAGTACCTGGTCGGCCAGGACGGCCTGATCTCGTTCCTCGAGGTCAACACCCGTCTGCAGGTGGAACACCCGGTCACCGAGGAGACCTCGGGCATCGACCTGGTGCTGCAGCAGTTCAAGATCGCCAACGGCGAGGCCCTGGACATCACCGAGGACCCGACCCCGCGCGGCCACTCGTTCGAGTTCCGCATCAACGGCGAGGACGCCGGCCGCGGCTTCCTGCCGGCCCCCGGCCCCGTCTCCAAGTTCGAGGCGCCGACCGGCCCCGGTGTCCGCATGGACTCGGGTGTCGAGACCGGTTCGGTCATCGGTGGTCAGTTCGACTCGATGCTGGCCAAGCTGATCGTCACCGGCGCCACCCGCGAAGAGGCCCTGGCCCGCTCGCGTCGCGCGCTGGCGGAGTTCAACGTCGAGGGTCTGGCCACGGTCATCCCGTTCCACCGCGCTGTGGTCTCCGACCCGGCCTTCATCGGTGACGGCGACAAGTTCGACGTGCACACCCGCTGGATCGAGACCGAGTGGAACAACACGGTCGAGCCGTTCACCGGCGGCGAGGCACTGGACGACGAAGACGCCGCGCCGCGGCAGAAGGTCGTCGTCGAGGTCGGTGGCCGTCGCGTCGAGGTGTCGCTGCCCGGCGACCTGGCCATCGGCGGTGGCGGCGGTGGCGCAGCCACCGGTGTCATCAAGAAGAAGCCGAAGCCGCGCAAGCGTGGCGCTGCCGGCGGCAAGGCCGCCTCGGGTGACTCGGTCACCGCGCCGATGCAGGGCACCGTCGTGAAGGTCGCCGTCGAGGAGGGCCAGCAGGTCTCCGCGGGTGATCTGATCGTGGTACTGGAGGCCATGAAGATGGAGAACCCGGTGACCGCGCACAAGGACGGCACCGTGACCGGCCTGTCGGTCGAAGCCGGCGCCGCCATCACGCAGGGCACCGTCATCGCGGAGCTGAAGGACTAGTTCTTTCTGTCCGCCGGGTGGCCAGTTCTCTGGTCACCCGGCGGATTTTTTTCATCATGGAACCCATCGAGATCAACGCCGGAGCCTGGTATCTGCGCGCCCTGCGTGCCGACGACCGGATGGATGACCGGCCGTCGCTGGCGGATTTGGGTGAGCACTCCCCCGATCACGTCGAAACCCGTACGGCGCAATGGGAATCCGACACGTTGTACTCGTGGGCGGTCTGTGAGCCGACGACCGGCGAGTTGCTCGCCGAGATCACTTTGGACCCCGCCACGCGGGAGATTGCCGTACGGACCCGCGCCGGGTTCGACGAAGCCGCCGCGACGGGCGTCGAGTCCGTGCGCCGCTTCGCGGCCGCGATGCTGGGCTAGAACAGCAGCACCGGCAGGCTCATCGTCAACACGATGGACATCAGCAGTAACAGGAACCAGCCGGCGCCCTGCCAGGCCCACCAGACCTGGTCACCGCGCCAGGTCCGATAGGTCCGGACGAAAGCCCATACCCCGCTACCGAACAGGAACAGCGGGCCGGCCAGCGCCAGGACAGTTCGATACGGCATGGTGCAGGCGGCGGTGTCGTAACCGTGGCAGTGCCGGACCCAGACTGCCGCCAGGACCATGAAACCGACGCCGAGGCTCCCCATCACCAGAGCGAATCGCGCGGCCTGATGCACGCTGGGATCGTCGTCGCGAAAGCGATCGGTTGTCGGGCTGAGCATCGTTATCACCGCCAACCCCAGTATGCGCCTGGTGGACGCTAGGGCGCCAGCCCGCCCTCGGCGATCCGTTTGATCGCGGCGAGACGCCGATCCCATTGTCTGCCAAGGGTTTCCAGCTCGTTGCCCAGGGCGCTGAGCTTGGCACCGAGCGCCCGGTAGCGAATCTCCCGGCCCACTTTGACGGGCTCGACCAGCCCCGCGTCGGCCAGCACCGACAGATGCTTGGCGATGGCCTGCCGACTCACGGGCAACCGGCCGGCCAGGGCGCTCGCCGACAGATCGTCGGCGCCCAGCTCGGTCAGGATGCGCCACCGCGTCTCGTCGGCGAGCACCGCCAGCACCGCCGGCATATGGGTGTCGGTCACACCGACGCCTGCAGGTACGCCACCAGGTCGTCCAACTCGGCCGTCCAGCCGCCGCTGTTCTCGGAGTACGCGGTCTGCGGGTCGGCCAGGTTCTCGAAACCCGTCTCACGCAGATCTAGCCGGGTGCCGCCATCGATCTCGGTGAGGTCGAAGCGGACGACCGTGGAGTTTTCCGGGGTCGGGTCGGCGTCGGCCTCGCGATGCGCCCACCGATAGACCAGCGTGTGCGGCGCCTCGGCGCTTTCGACGACGACGCGGAACTTGCCGTGGGCGTTCCAGCCGAAGAACCCGGTGCCGCCGGGGATCGGCTCCAGTTCGGCTGCGTCACCGAACCATTGGGCGATGAGCTCGGCTTTCGTCAGGGCATCCCAGACCCGCTGGATCGGCGCGTTGATGTCGATGGTGCGGGTGATGTCCAGCGTGTCCATGATTCCCCTTCGAGTGGCGCTATGTGCAACTCCACAGTTGCACACATACACCCGTAGTGCAACCCTCAGATTGCACTTGGCGTCGCGCGCCGCTCTCGCAACAGCATCAGACCGATGGTGCCGAACACCAGATTGGCGGCGATCTCCAGAATCGCGGTCACCCACGAGAACGCCGTCACGCGCGCCCACGGCGGCGCGTTGATGAAACTGTCGCTGAAGAATCCCCATTTCGGAAGCAGATGCGCCGCAGTGAATCCCACCGCGCCGGCATAGCCGATCCCGACGGCCGCGAGCGGCGCCCACCGGTTCCGCCTGAACACCAACGCGATCGCGATGGCCGCAAGAATCAGCTGCAGAGTGCCGCCCACCATCACCGCCGGTGGGACGACGTTCATCCCCCGCCGCATGTGGTCAGCGCCGTGCAGCAGCAGCGCCACGGCCAAAAAGCCTGCGGCCCAATCGAAGTTACGTTGCCAATTCCTGGAGTCACCAGTCATGCGGATCACCTCTACTACGCACGGTAGTAAATCGATGTCATCCTGTAAAGACCTGTCAGGGGCTGGCCCTACGATGCCTGGCGTGCGGATGAAACTATTGGGCGCGGCCGGGCTGGCCTCGGGTGGCGCGGCGTATCTGCACGGCTGGACGTGGGAACCGGCACTGGGCGTGGCCGTCGGCGTGCCGCTGCTGCTCGCCGCCGTTCCACACGTCGTCACCGGAATGCGCACCCCGAGCCGCCACGAGGACCCCGTCCACGACATGTCCGGCACCGAATTCGAGGACTACATCGCCCGGATCGCCCGGTCGTGCGGCGTCCCGGTCATCATGACGGAGCTGTCCGGGGACTGGGGCGTCGACCTGATCGTCGGCACGCGGCCCAATCGCCTTGCCATCCAATGCAAGCGACTGTCCCGGCCCGTCGGCCCCGGCGCCGTCCAGGAGGTGGTCGCCGGCGCACCCATGCAGGACTGCGCGCACACCATGGTGGTCACCAACAACGAGTTCACCCCGGCCGCAAGGAAATTGGCGGAGCTGCACGACTGCACCCTCGTCAGCGGCACCGAGCTGACCCGGCTGCGCGGATTGATCCGGCAGCAGGTACTAGAGCGCCGCTAGCACGTCCCGCACCGCCTGGACGGCTTCATCGATCTCGGTCCGCGACACTGTCAGCGCCGGCCGGAACCGCACGGAGTCGGTGCCACTGGCCAGCAGGATGACATGGTGCTGCCACAGCCGCTTGATCACCTCGTCGCGCTGCGCGGCCGACGGCATGCTGAACGCACACATCAGCCCACGCCCGCGCGGGTTGAGTACCAGTGACGGGAATTCGCTTGCCAGGCAACGCAACTGGCCCACCAGATACCAGCCCATCCGCACGGCGTTGTCGATCAGCCCGTCGGCTTCGATGACCTCGAGGATGCGGCGGGCCCGCACCATGTCGGTGAGGTTGCCACCCCAGGTGGAGTTGATCCGCGAGCTGACGCGAAAGACGTTGTCCGCGACGTCGTCGACGCGGCCACCGGCCATCACGCCACACACCTGGGCCTTCTTGCCGAACGCCACCACATCCGGCGTGACGCCCAATTGCTGGTAGGTCCATGGGGTTCCGGTCATACCGACGCCCGTCTGCACCTCGTCGAAGATCAGCAGCGCGTCGTACTCGACGCACAAATCCCGCATCGCGGCGAAGAACTCGGGACGCATGTGCCGGTCACCGCCCTCACCCTGGATCGGCTCGGCGATGAAGCAGGCGATGTCGTGCGGGTACGCCTCGAAGGCCGCCCTGGCCTGGCGCAGCGATTCACGTTCCAGCGCAACGATATCCACGCCGGGAGAAACCACCGGCGCGTCGATGCGCGGCCAGTCGAACTTCGGGAACCGGGCGACCTTGTTGGGGTCGGTGTTGGTCAGCGACATGGTGTAACCACTGCGACCGTGGAACGCGCCACGCAGGTGCAGGACCCGGGTGCCCAGCGCCGGGTCGATGCCGCGCGACTCATTGAGCCGGCTCTTCCAGTCGAAGGCGACCTTCAACGCGTTCTCCACCGCCAGCGCCCCGCCGTCGACGAAGAACAGGTGCGGCAGCGCCGGGTCACCGAGCACACGCGCGAACGTCTGCACGAAGCGCGCCATCGGCACGCTGTACACGTCGGAGTTGCTCGGCTTGTTCACCGCCGCCTGCGCCAGTTCGGCGCGGAAGGCCGCGTCGGTCAGAGCCGGATGGTTCATCCCCAGCGCCGACGACGCGAAGAACGTGAACATGTCGAGGTACCGGGTGCCGTCACGCGCGTCGACGAGATACGAACCACCCGACCGGTCCAGATCGAGCACGAGATCCAGACCATCGGTCAGGATGCTGCGCCCCAACACGTCGCGAACGTCGCGGGCGCTGCCCGCCGACAGCCCGTCACCAGAAGTCAGAACAGCGGTCATGCCGCCATCCTAACGCAATATTTACAGCTTGCGCGACCTACAGCAGGAACTATTCCGGTAGCGACACGTGATCATCGTAAAAAGTCTGTAAGATGATGGTGCTTCGCGTGCGAACGTTGGCGACCGTGCGGATCCGCTGCAACAGGCCTTCCAGCGCCCGCGCCGAGGCGACCCGCACCAGCAGGACGTAGCTCTCCTCGCCCGCCACCGAATGGCAGGACTCGATTTCGGGGAAAGGCTGCAGCCGCGCCGGGGCATCATCAGGTTGGGAAGGATCGAGTGGGGTGATCGCGACGAACGCCGACAACATGTGGCCGACGGCCTCGGGGTTGATCCGCGCCGTGTATCCCGTGATCACACCGCGGGATTCGAGCCTGCGCACGCGCGACTGCACCGCCGACACCGACAGCCCCGCGGCCGTCGCGAGGTGCGCCAGCGTCGCGCGGCCGTCGGCCATCAGCTCCCGCACCAGGATTCGGTCGACATCGTCAAGTTGCTCGGCTTCGGCCATGGCCGGAGACTACCCGCAGGTCATGCCATGACGGTCCAGACCTGGGAGCTGCGCGCCGCGTTCGCCGCCGCCCTGTCGCGCATGTACGGCACCGAGGTTCCGGCGTACACGACGCTGGTCGAGGTCAGCACGGCCGTGAACCGCGACTGCGCCACCGACGGCCGGCTCGGTTCCCTCGACCGCGTCACCGCCGAACGCCACGGCGCGATCAGAGTCGGCAGCCCCGCCGAACTCGCCGACGTCGCAGACCTTTTCGCGGCCTTCGGCATGTACCCCGTCGGGTTCTACAACCTGCGCGAGGCCGCCTCACCGGTGCCCGTGGTCTCCACCGCATTCCGTCCCATCGACGCGGAAGAGCTGGACTGCAACCCGTTTCGGGTGTTCACCTCGATGCTGGCCACCGAGGACGCCCGCTTCTTCTCCCCCGACCTGCGCGACCGGGTGCAGCGGTTCCTCGGGCAGCGCCAACTGTTCGACCCGGCGCTGATCGCCCAGGCCCGCCGGATCGCCGCCGACGGCTGCCCGGACGGTGATGCCGAGGACTTCGTGCACCGGTGCACCGCCGCTTTCGCGTTGTCGCGCACGCCGATCGACAAGGC
Organism: Mycobacterium sp. UNC410CL29Cvi84; assembly: GCF_000686745.1. Classification (NCBI taxonomy): domain Bacteria; kingdom Bacillati; phylum Actinomycetota; class Actinomycetes; order Mycobacteriales; family Mycobacteriaceae; genus Mycobacterium; species Mycobacterium sp. UNC410CL29Cvi84. Next base: position 38,677 of record NZ_JMLM01000011.1, on the reverse strand, counting down.
CTGGTACGACGAGCTCAGTGCGGTCTCCGCCGTCGCCGCGGACATCGCCGGCGTGGCCACCACCCACATCAATCACCTGACGCCACGCGTACTGGACATCGACGAGCTGTACCGACGGATGACGGCCCGCGGCATCACCATGATCGACGCGATCCAGGGACCGCCGGCCACCGACGGTCCGCCGGTCCTGTTGCGGCAGACGTCGTTTCGGGCCCTGGCCGAGCCCCGCACGTTCCGCAACCCTGACGGCACGGTGTTCGACGGGAGTCTGCGGGTGCGCTTCGGCGAGGTGGAGGCCCGCGGGGTGGCGCTGACCCGCGCCGGCCGGGAACGCTACGACACCGCGATGACCGATCAGGAACACTGGGACCGGTACTTCCCCGGCACCGACATCGAGATGGCGGCACAGGGCCTGGCCTACTACCGCGGCGGCGATCCCACGAAACCCGTTGTCTACGAGGATTTCCTCCCCGCCTCTGCCGCCGGCATCTTCCGGTCCAACCTCGACCGGGATGCGGAGCCGGCAGCTGCCGACGACCACACCGACTACAGCCTCGACTGGATGGCCGGCGCCATCAGCCATCACATCCATGACCCGTACGACCTCTACGAGAAAGCGGCATCATGACTTCTGTGCAGAATCAGCTCTTGCCCACCGCCGATCAACTCCGCGACCGCGTGCGTACCGCGCTGCAGGCCGTCGGCGCCCACGTCACACTGGGCGAGCCCGGCGCCCACGGCTTGCACGCCAGCACGCCCATCACCGGTGAGGTGCTCTTCACGCTGCCCGAGAGCACCGCCGAGGAAACCGACACAGCGATCGCCGAAGCGGCGCAGGCCTTTTCCACCTGGCGCACCACGCCGGCGCCGGTCCGCGGCGCGCTCGTGGCCCGGCTGGGTGAGCTGCTCGTCGAGCACAAGGCCGATCTGGGCACGCTGGTGACCATCGAGGCCGGCAAGATCACCTCCGAGGCGCTCGGCGAAGTGCAGGAGATGATCGACGTCTGCCAGTTCGCGGTCGGTCTGTCGCGCCAGCTGTACGGGCGCACCATCGCCTCCGAACGGCCCGGACACCGGCTCATGGAGAACTGGCACCCGCTCGGAGTCGTCGGCGTCATCACCGCGTTCAACTTCCCCGTCGCGGTCTGGGCCTGGAACGCCGCCATCGCGCTGGTGTGTGGCGACACCGTGGTGTGGAAGCCCTCCGAACTCACCCCGCTGACCGCCGTCGCCTGCCAGGCGCTGCTGGAGCGCGCCGCAGCTGATGTCGGCGCCCCCGCGCACGTCGGTCGATTGGTGCTGGGCAGCCGCGACATCGGCGAGCAGCTGGTCGACGACCCCCGCGTGGCACTCCTGAGCGCGACGGGATCGGTGCGGATGGGCCAGGAGATCGGCCCGCGCGTGGCCCAGCGGTTCGGCAAGGTGCTGCTGGAACTCGGCGGCAACAACGCGACCATCGTGACGCCGTCGGCCGATCTCGACCTCGCGGTACGCGGCATCGTGTTCGCCGCCGCCGGCACGGCCGGGCAACGGTGCACGACGCTGCGCCGCGTCATCGCGCACCACAGCGTGGTCGACACGTTGGTGCAGCGGATCGTCACCGCGTATCAGAGCCTGCCTGTCGGCGACCCGGCTGCCGAGGGGACGTTGATCGGGCCACTGATCCACGAGCGGTCCTACCGCGACATGGTGGGCGCGCTGGAACAGGCACAGGCCGAAGGCGGCGAGGTGACCGGCGGTGAGCGGGTCCAGCTGCATCCCAGCTCGTACTACGTCACGCCCGCGGTGGTGCGGATGCCCGGGCAGACGGCCATCGTGCACCAGGAGACGTTCGCGCCAATCCTGTACGTCCTGACGTACGACACCCTCGATGAAGCCATCGCGCTGAACAACGCGGTGCCGCAGGGCCTTTCGTCGGCGATCTTCACCACCGACATCCGGGAGGCCGAACGCTTCATGGCCGCCGACGGGTCGGACTGCGGCATCGCCAACGTCAACATCGGCACGTCGGGCGCGGAGATCGGCGGCGCGTTCGGCGGCGAGAAGCAGACCGGTGGCGGCCGCGAATCCGGCTCCGATTCCTGGAAGGCGTACATGCGCCGGGCCACCAACACCGTCAACTACTCATCCGAGCTGCCGCTGGCTCAAGGCGTCCAATTCGGCTGAGGTAGACATGAGCCCGTGAAGATCGAAGGTGCGGTGGCTGTCGTCACCGGAGCGGGCTCGGGCATCGGCAGGTCCATCGCGACGGCACTGGCGGCCGCGGGCGCATCGGTCGTGGCCGGCGACATCAATGCCGAAGCCGCCGCCGAGACGGCCGCGGGCTACGGCGGTGTCGGCATCGGCGCGGACGCGTCGTCGGTCGACGGCATCGCGACGCTGCTCGACGCCGCCCGCGCGACCTACGGACCCGTCGACATCTACGTCGCCAACGCCGGCATCACCGGCGAACCCGGGCTGGGCGACGACGAAGCCGCGTGGGACCGCATCATCGACATCAACCTGCGCGCGCACATCCGGGCCGCCAAAGCTGTTGTGCCCGAATGGGTTGAGCGCGGCGGCGGGCATTTCGTCGCGGTGGCCTCGGCCGCCGGCCTGCTCACCCAGCTCGGCGCGGCCGGGTACAGCGTCACCAAGCATGCCGCCGTCGGGTTCGCGGAGTGGCTGACCATCACCTACGGCGACCAGGGCATCGGCGTCAGCTGCGTCTGCCCGATGGGCGTCGACACGCCCCTGCTGCGCGGCATGACCGACTCCCCCGACGCCGCGATCCGCGTGGCCGGCAACGCCGTGACCCACGCGGGCAACGTCGTCGGGCCCGATGATGTCGCGGCCCTCGTCGTCCAGGCCGTACAGGACGGCACGTTCCTGGTCCTCCCGCACCCCGAGGTACTGGAGATGTACCGCCACAAGGGCGCCGACTACGACCGCTGGATCGCCGGCATGCGGCGGTACCAGCGGACCCTCTGACCTGCGATTTGTGCACGATTTTCCGCGCTGACCGCGGATTTTCGTGCACAAATCCCTCAGGCATGTCAGACCCGCCGGGCAGTATGGACACGTGAATCCACTCGACAGGTTCAGTGACCTGACCCGGGAGTGGTTCGCGGCTGCCTTCAGCACGCCCACCCCGGCCCAGGAGCAGGCCTGGCAGGCCATCGCCGACGGCCACAACACGCTGGTCATCGCCCCGACCGGGTCCGGCAAGACGCTGGCGGCGTTCCTCTGGGCCATCGACCAGCTGGCACAGCAGCCCGCCAACACCAACGGCGCCAAGGGCACAAAAGTCCTCTACGTCTCGCCGCTGAAGGCCCTCGCGGTCGACGTCGAGCGCAACCTGTCCACGCCGCTCACCGGCATCACGCGGGTGGCCGAGCGGGTGGGCGCACCGGCGCCCGGCATCACCGTCGGCGTGCGGTCGGGTGACACCTCTCCCGCGCAGCGGCGCCAGCTGATCGCGACGCCGCCGGACATCCTGATCACCACACCCGAGTCGCTGTTCCTGATGCTGACGTCGGCGGCCCGCGAGACGCTGGCGACGGTGCGGACCGTCATCGTCGACGAGGTGCACGCCGTCGCGGCGACCAAACGCGGCGCGCACCTCGCCCTGTCGCTGGAACGCCTCGACGAGCTGCTCGACCAGCCGGCCCAACGCATCGGCCTGTCCGCGACCGTCAAGCCACCCGAGGAGGTCGCCCGCTTCCTGTCGGGAGCCGCGCCCACCACCATCGTCAAACCACCGGCCGCCAAGACCTTCGACCTGAGCGTCGAGGTACCGGTGCCCGACATGGCCAACCTCGACGGCGGCACCATCTGGCCCGATGTCGAGGAACGCATCGTCGACCTGATCGAGTCGCACAATTCGTCGCTGGTGTTCGCCAACTCCCGGCGGCTGGCCGAACGGCTCACCGCGCGGCTCAACGAGATTCACGCCGCGCGGTCCGGCATCGAGCTGCCGAATGAGCGAAACCCACAGATCGGCGGGGGCGCGCCGGCCACCATCATGGCCAGCGGGCAAACCTTCGGTGCGCCGAGCCTGCTCGCCAAGGCCCACCATGGCTCGGTCAGCAAGGAGGCGCGGGCGCAGGTCGAGGACGACCTCAAGAGCGGCCGCCTCAAGGCCGTCGTCGCCACGTCGAGCCTGGAACTCGGCATCGACATGGGTGCGGTCGATCTGGTCATCCAGGTCGAGGCGCCGCCGTCGGTGGCCAGTGGTCTGCAGCGCATCGGGCGCGCCGGCCACCAGGTCGGCGAGATCTCCGAGGGCGTCCTGCTGCCCAAGCACCGGACCGATCTCATCGACTGCGCCGTCACCGTGCAGCGGATGCGCGCCGGCGAGATCGAGACCCTGCAGGTACCCACCAATCCCCTCGACGTATTGGCCCAGCACACCGTCGCGGCGGCCGCTCTCGAACCCCTCGATGCCGACCGCTGGTTCGACGCCGTCCGCCGCAGCGCGCCGTTCGCCGCGCTGCCGCGCAGCGCCTTCGAGGCGACGCTCGACCTGTTGGCCGGCAAGTACCCTTCGACCGAGTTCGCCGAGCTGCGGCCGCGCCTGGTCTACGACCGCGACACCGGCACCCTGACTGCCCGGCCCGGCGCACAGCGGCTGGCCGTCACGTCCGGCGGCGCGATCCCGGACCGCGGCATGTTCACCGTCTACCTGGCCACGGGTGACGAAAAGCCTTCGCGGGTAGGCGAACTCGATGAGGAGATGGTCTACGAGTCGCGGCCCGGCGACGTCATCTCCCTGGGCGCCACCAGCTGGCGCATCACCGAGATCACCCACGACCGGGTGCTGGTGCTGCCCGCGCCCGGCCAGCCCGCGCGGTTGCCGTTCTGGCGCGGCGACGCCGTCGGCCGTCCCGCCGAGCTGGGTGCGGCCATCGGCGCGTTCACCGGCAAGCTCGCCGGGCTGCCGCGCGCCGAGTTCGACGAGTACTGCAGCACAATGGGTTTCAACGACTACGCCACCGACAACCTGTGGCAGCTGCTCGACGAGCAACGGCAGGCCACCGGCACGGTACCCACCGACACCACGTTCGTGGTGGAACGGTTCCGCGATGAGCTCGGTGACTGGCGGATCGTCCTGCATTCGCCTTACGGGCTGCGGGTGCACGGGCCGCTGGCGCTGGCGGTGGGTCGACGGATCATGGAGCGGTACGGCATCGACGAGAAGCCCACCGCGTCCGACGACGGCATCGTGCTGCGCCTGCCCGACACCGGGGAAAACCCGCCCGGCGCCGACATTTTCGTGTTCGAGGCCGACGAGATCGAGCCCATCGTCACCGCCGAGGTCGGCGGGTCGGCACTCTTCGCATCGCGTTTCCGCGAATGCGCGGCACGGGCGCTGCTGCTGCCGCGGCGCCATCCCGGCAAGCGGTCGCCGCTGTGGCACCAGCGACAGCGGGCCGCGCAGCTGCTGGACATCGCCCGCAAGTACCCGGATTTCCCGATCGTGCTGGAGACCGTGCGGGAATGCCTGCAGGATGTCTACGACGTCCCGATGCTCATCGAGTTGATGCGCCGTGTCGCACAACGCCGGATCCGGGTGCTCGACGTGCAGACCGCCACGCCGTCGCCGTTCGCCGCGTCGCTGCTGTTCGGTTACGTCGGCGCGTTCATGTACGAGGGCGACAGCCCGCTCGCCGAGCGTCGTGCTGCCGCACTGTCGTTGGACGCCACGCTGCTGGCCGAGCTGCTGGGCCGCGTCGAACTGCGCGAACTGCTCGACCCCGACGTCGTCGCCGCCACCATCCGGCAATTGCAGCACCTGACGGAAGACCGTGCCGCCCGTGACGCCGAGGGCATCGCCGACCTGCTGCGGCTGCTCGGGCCACTGACCACCGAGGAACTCCGGCAGCGGTGCACCGCAAGCGATGTCGAGGCCTGGTGCGCCACGCTGCAGGCCGCCAAGCGCGCCGTGGCGGTGACGTTCGCCGGCCAAAGCTGGTGGGCCGCCGTCGAGGACATGGGCCTGCTGCGCGACGGTCTCGGCGTCGCGGTGCCGGTCGGCGTGCCGGCCAGTTTCACTGCCGCGGTGACCGACCCGCTGGGCGAACTGCTCGGCCGCTACGCCAGAACCAACGGGCCGTTCACGACAACCCAGGCGGCGGCCCGGTTCGGCCTCGGCCACCGGGTGACTGCCGATGCCCTGAGCCGGATGGTGCTGGACGGCAAGCTCATTCGCGGTGAGTTCACCGATCTGCCGGACAGCGTCGACCAGCAATGGTGTGACGCCACGGTGCTGAAGATTCTGCGGCGCCGGTCGCTGGCCGCGCTGCGGGCCCAGATCGAGCCGGTGAGCACCGCCGCGTACGCCCGGTTCCTGCCGGCCTGGCAGCAGTTCGGCGATGCGCGCGGCATCGACGGCCTGGCATCGGTCATCGAACAGCTTGCCGGCGTGCCGATTCCGGCGTCCGCCGTCGAGCCGCTGGTGTTCGGTCAGCGGGTGTCGGACTACCAACCGGCGATGCTCGACGAACTGCTGGCCTCCGGTGAGGTCATCTGGTCGGGTGCCGGCCAGATCGGCGCCAACGACGGCTGGGTCGTCTTCCACCGGGCCGACACCGCGCCGCTGTCGCTGGCGCCGGGTACGGAGATCGAGTTCACCGACACGCACCGCGAACTCCTGGACACGCTCAGCAACGGCGGCGCCTACTTTTTCCGGCAGCTGGCCGCAGAGGACAGCACCGACGCGAAACAGGCGCTGTGGGAACTGATCTGGGCCGGCTGGGTCACCGGCGACACTTTCGCCCCGGTCCGGGCGCTCCTGGGCAACGCGGGGCGCAAACCCGGAGGGTCGCACCGACAGCGGCAGCAGCGCCCGCCCCGGCTCAGCCGCTACAGCGTCGCCCGGCCGCAGGCCCGCACCGTCGACCCGACGGTCGCCGGCCGGTGGTCGGCCTTGCCGCCCGCCGAGCCGGAATCCACGACGCGGGCACACTTTCAGGCCGAGCTGCTGCTGGGCCGCTACGGCGTCGTCACCCGCGGCGCGGCCGACGGCCTGCCCGGCGGATTCGCCACGCTGTACAAAGTGCTGACGGCGTTCGAGGAGGCCGGGCGCTGCCAGCGCGGGTATTTCATCGAATCCCTTGGTGGCGCGCAGTTCGCGGTGGCCTCGACGGTGGACCGGTTGCGCAACTATCTCGACAGCGTCGACCAGAGCAGACCCGACTACACCGCCATCGTGCTCGCCGCCACCGACCCGGGCAATCCCTACGGCGTCGCACTCCCCTGGCCCGAGGCTGCCGGCCACCGGCCTGGTCGCAAGGCGGGGGCGCTGGTGGCGTTGGTCGACGGCGAGCTGGTGTGGTTCCTGGAACGGGGCGGAAAGTCGTTGTTGTCGTTCGGCGCCACTGCCGAACAACAACGCGCGGCGGCCGGTGCGCTGGCAGAGCTGGTGAGCACCGGGCGACTGCAGTCGCTGTTGATCGAGAAGGTCAACGGGGAGACGGTGTTGGCTCCCACCCCCGACGCCGCGCAGGCCGAGGTCCACGCCGCGCTGGCCGATGCCGGGTTCTCCCGGACGCCGCGGGGGCTGCGGCTGCGCTGATCCGGTGGGTCGAGTTGGATCTGTCTAGATCCTGCACGCTCACGGTCCACTGCTTACGATGTGATGAGCTCGGAAATCATCGGCCGGCGTCCACACGCCGGTCGATGTGACGAGCGTCGCCGCCAGTCCACCTACCATCTAGTTAGGTTAGGCTAAGCTGGTTGATTGCGTCGGCTGCCGGCCTGGCCGCGTCGGCCATGGCGGGTCGCTCAACGACGAGAACCCACGGGACACGCCGGTATGCGGCTGAAGGGTTTGAGGAGACGCGATTGCCCGGACTGTACGACCCGGATCAGGACAAGAGCAGTTGCGGTGTCGGCTTCTTGACCAGGAAGGACGGCGTCCAAACCCACGACGTCATCCGCAAACTCCACGAGGCGTTGTGCGCCGTACCGCACCGCGGCGGCATGTCCTCCGAAGGCGTGGGCGACGGCGCGGGCGTCAACCTCGATCTGTCACTGCGATTCTTCGCCGAACTCACCAATCGGTCCGACCTACGCCTCGGCCAGTTCGGCGTGGGCAACTTCTTCCTGCCGAATGATCCCGCCCACCATGACGAGGCCGAGGCGGTCATCGAGAAGGCACTCCTTGACCAGGGTTTCGAAATTCTGCTCAAGCGCGATGTCCCCGTGGATGATTCTGCAATCAGGGCCGCCGCGACGAAGTATCAGCTCCCCATCCGGCAGTGGGTGTTCCTGTCGGATTCGGATCGCAAGATCCACGATGCCCTCATGGCCATCGAGGCGATCGCCTACACCCGCCCCGAACTGCTTGGCCTGTACCCGCTTTCGTTGAGCGCGCGCACGCAGGTGCTCAAGGGCCGGCTCAACTCGAACGAAGTGGTGCCCTACTTCCGCGATCTGTCCGATCCGCGGATGGAGGTGCACTCCATGTTCTTCCACACCCGCTTCTCCACCAACACGGCGCCCAATGCCACCATGGCCCAGCCGTTCCGGTTGATGGCCCACAACGGCGAGCTCAACACCGACAAGAAGAACCGGCTCTCCGACAACGCGATGGCGCGGGCGCACAACCGCGCCATCATCCGCCCCGCCGGACAATCGGACAGCTGCCGGCTGGACCAGACGCTGCAGCACCGGGTGCTCGAGGACGAACTGGACCTCGTCACGGCCGTGGTCGCCATGATGCCCCCGGCATGGGAGAACGACACCACACTGTCGCCTGAGGTCCGCGCCATGCTCGAGTACTTCAGCCTCTACGAGGAGAAGAACGACGGTCCTGCCGCACTGATCTTCGGCGACGACCGGTTCATCGGCGCGCGCCTCGACCGCTTGGGACTGCGCCCGCTGCGCACCGTGGAGACCGCCGAGTATCTGGGCGTCATGTCCGAAGCCGGGCAGGTGTACTTCCCGCCAGAGGAAGTGATCAAACGGGGCCGCATCGAAGCCGGCGGAATGCTGTACTACGACCACAAAGCGCAGCGGTCGTACGGTTCTACCGAAGCCCTGGAAATACTTGCTGCACAACATGATTACCCCGAAATGCTGGCGCGGGCCCGGGTCAACCTGGCCGACCTGCCCGCGGTGCCGCCGGAAAGCCAGCTCTCCCCCGCCCGCTACAACGGCGACCTGAACCGCTATCAGCGCTACGTCGCCTATTCCATGAGCCAGGAAGATTTCAAGTTCCTGATGGACCCGATGCTGGCCACCGGGCAGGAGAAGATCTCCGCGATGGGTTACGGCGCCGCGATCAACGCGCTGTCCAATCACGAAGGCGGCATTGCCCGGTATTTCTCGCAGCGGTTCGCTCAGGTCACCAATCCGCCGCTGGACAGCATCCGTGAAGCCGACGGCATGACGTTGCGGGTGGCACTCGGCGCCAAGCCGGGTAGTGGCGGTACACCGGCGCCGCAGATCGTCATCCCGTCTCCGATCCTGTCGCATCTGGACATGCTGAAGATCCGCGACCAGAGCCACACCCCGGTGCGGGTGTTCGGCATGCGATACCGAGTGGCCCTCGATGGCGGGCAGTACAACGCCGACGTTCTGGTGCACGCGATCGACAAGCTGTGCGATGAGGTCGAGGCGTTCGCGCGCGAGTCGGGCGGCATCGCCGTCATCTCCGACCGTCACGTCGAAGGTGCCCGGGCGCCGATGCCTCTCACCATCGTGGTCTCGGCCATCAACCAGCGGCTCATCGAAGAAGGCCTGCGGCTGCGGGTGTCGCTGATCGCCGAGAGCGGCCAACTGGCGTCGTCGCATCACATCGCGACGGTGCTCGGGTTCGGCGCGTCCGCGGTGTATCCGCTGACGGTGCAGATGCGCGCCGAGGAGAAGTTCGGCCCCGACGAGCAATCGGTTGCCGCCGCCTACAAGCGTTTCGCCAAGGCCGCGGAGAAGTCGTTGATGAAGACCATGGGCCGCGTCGGCCTGTGCACCGTCGAAAGTTACATCGGCGGTGAGTTTTTCGAGCCCAACTACCTCGACACCGCAGGGCCGGTGCTCCGCAAGTACTTTCCGAACGTCACCGCGGTCGTCGGCGGCGTCGGATTCCGTACGCTGTCCGACACCTCGGCTGAGTGGCATAACCGCGCCCTGCAGGTCAGCACCGAGAAAGACGTGCCGCTGCTCGGCCTGTTCAAGGAACGCGCGGAAGGCGCCGGGCACTCGTACGGCACCACGGCCGTGCGGGGATTCGTCGACATGACCGAGGAATCCATCGCGTTCGACGACGCTGCGCGGCCCAAGAATGCCGACATGGCCGACCCGGTGTTCCTGCGAACGCTGCCGTTGAACCAACTCGAAGGTGCATTCGGCCTGAACGACGAGGCCTACCGCAACAACAGCTTCGAGGAACTGACGCCGCGGGCCATCAACAGCTTCGACATCACTCCCGGCTACCGCAGTTTCGTGTTCGCCATGAACGACGAACGGGCCCGCCGGCCTGCAGCTCTGCGCGACGTGCTGGCGTTCCCTGCCGACGTCACCTTCGCCACCACGGCGGACGAATTCCGTTCCGAGATGGGCAAGTTCGCTCGCTTCGGCAACAACTCCTACCTGGTGCGCGGTCTGACGGTGGAGCGGATGGGAGACGAGTTCACAATCCGGCTGAGCCACTCACCGGAGCGACTGCACGCATTGGCGGACTCGTTGGTACAGCGGTTCGGTGAGGAAATCATCGACCACCGGATCGACGACGACCGGCTGTGGCTCGTCGCTCGTGCGAGAGCTCGGCATTTCCTGGGAATGACGCAGACCGCGCCGGAAGCGATTCCGCTGGATTCGGTCCAACCGGCCGATGAGATCGCGGCCACGCTCACCTCCGGCGCCATGAGCCACGGTGCGCTGGTGGCGAACGCCCACGAGGCCGTCGCGCACGGCACCAACATGGTGGGCGGTCTGTCGAACTGCGGTGAGGGCGGCGAGCACATCAGCCGCTACGGCACCATCCGCGGCTCCCGCATCAAGCAGTTCGCCTCGGGCCGCTTCGGCGTGTGGGCCGGCTATCTGGCCGATCCGATGCTCCGCGAGCTGGAGATCAAGATCGGGCAGGGCGCCAAACCCGGTGAGGGCGGCCAGCTTCCGGCTCCCAAGGTGACGGTACAGATCGCGGCCGCCCGCGGCGGCACCCCCGGCGTCGAGCTGGTGTCGCCGCCGCCGCACCACGACACGTATTCGATCGAGGACCTGGCACAGCTGATCCACGACTGCAAGGCCGCACGCGTGCGGGTGATCGTCAAGCTGGTGTCGAGTGAAGGCATCGGAATCATCGCCGCCGGTGTCGCCAAGGCCGGCGCAGACGTCATCAATGTGGCCGGCAACACCGGCGGCACCGGCGCGGCCGCCGTCACGAGCCTCAAGTACGCGGGCCGCTCGGCGGAGATCGGCGTCGCCGAAGTGCATCAGGCCCTGGTGGCCAACGGGATTCGGCAGAAAGTCGTCCTGCGATGTTCAGGCGCGCACCAAACCGCCAGTGACGTGATCAAATCGGCGCTACTCGGAGCGGACAGCTACGAGTTCGGCACCACTGCCCTGATGATGCTCAAGTGCGTCATGGCGAAGAACTGCAACATCAAATGCCCGGCAGGCCTGACCACCAACGCCGAGGCGTTCGAGGGCGATCCTCGTGCCTTGGCGCAGTACCTGCTCAACATCTCCCATGAGGTCCGCGAAATTCTCGCCACGCTCGGGCTGCCGTCATTGCAGCATGCCCGCGGCCGCAGCGACCTGCTGCACCTGCTGGATCACCCGTCGAGTATCGGCCAACTCGATCTGCGGGCAATGCTCGCCCCCGCAGAGGGTTTCGTCCCCGAAGACCCGATCTACATGGAACGGGACTACTCCGTCGACGACTCGTTCCTGGCCCAGCTCGACCTGGCCGGCGTCGCGATGGAACCGGTGACGCTGACCAACCGGAACAAGAGCGTCGGCGGACAGCTGGCGATCGACATCGAACGCATGCTCAACCACGAGGGTGCCGATGGTCCGGCGGTGGCGACCGACGACCGCGGCCGCCGCTTCCTGAAGCCGGACAGCGTCGTCATCACCACGTCCGGATCGGCCGGACAGAGCTACGGCGCGTTCTGCAACGACGGAATGCTGTTGACGCACACCGGAACTTGCAACGACGGCGTCGGCAAGAGCGCCTGTGGCGGCACCATTGCGGTGCTGTCCCCCGGCGGCGGATCGGACGAGCCCGGCGGCAACGTGCTGATCGGTAACTTCGCTCTGTTCGGCGCATCGGGCGGCCGGCTGTTCGTCGCAGGTGAGGCCGGTGACCGGTTCGCCGTGCGTAACTCCGGCGCCACGGCAGTGGTCGAAGGCGTCGGCGAATTCCTCTGCGAGTACATGACCAACGGTGCGGTGTTCAACATCGGCGAGTTCGGCAAGGGTGTCGCCAATGGCATGAGTGGCGGATTCCTCTACCAGTTCGACCCCGACGGTCAGCTGCCCTCGAAGGTCAGTGCCGACTCGGTGGTCGTCGCCCCGATATCGGAGGCGCCGTTTCACGAAGCGACGGCACTGACTCTGCTGCAGTGGCATGCTGAGGCCACCGGTTCGGCGAAAGCGCGGCGGCTGCTTGACGATTGGCACGTCACCCGCCAGCACGTGGTGTACGCCATGCCGCGGGCACTGCTGCTGTACCAGGACGCCGACGCAATCCTGGCGGCCAAGACCCGCAAGGAACTGCTCGACGAACTGGCCACTGCGCTCGCCGGCTACCAAGTGGCCAAATTCAAGCGGTCCTACCGCAACGGCGAAACAGTGCTCGGCGGTGCGGTACCCGGTTACGGCGATACCGACACCGAGGAGATGTACGCGCTGCTCAACACCTACACGGTGCTGCACATGGCTCAGCAACTCGCCTTGTCCCGCACCCCCGGGGTGGCTGACGTGGCCGATCCACGGATCGGAAAGACTGTGCGCAACCTGGTGCTCACCGAGGATTTCTTCCTCATCCAGAAACTGCAGCGCTACGCCCGCGAGGCCATCGACGGGTTCAGCGACGAGGACCTCGCGGTGTTCGTCGCCAACAAGCGGATCAACGACTACAAGGAGGCGCTGGCCCAACGCAATGTGCTGTCCATGGACAGTCCCGGCACCTACGGCTGGATCCTGTACCAAGATGCGAAGAACGTCGAGAAGATCGGCCGACTGCCGTCCTTCGAGGAACTGTTTGCCGCACAATCCGTCCCGGATGTCGCCGCCTCGTTCGACTCCCTGGAGAGCGCACAGTGAAGATCGCCTACATTCCCGAAGACGCCCCGTTCAGCGGAGACCAGCGTGCCTGGATCTCCGGCTTCCTGGCCGGTCTGCATTCCCGACTGGCGATCAATGTCGCTGCCCCGCCGCCCGTGGTCGTCGGTGACCAACCGGCCTCGCTTCCGCAGCTGCGTGTCCTGTACGGAACCCAGACGGGCAACGCCGAGGGTGTCGCCAATGATGCTGCGGCAGCGGCCAAGTCACAGGGTTTCGACGTCAAGGTCAGCGGACTCGACGAGATCGAACTGGGCGAGTTCGCCGGCCTGAAGTTCGTGCTGATCGTCACCTCGACCTATGGCGAGGGCGAGATGCCCGACAATGCCGAATTGTTCTGGGAGGCCCTGTCGGCGTCGACGGCACCGCGGTTGGAGGGTGTCTCGTTCGGTGTGCTGGCGCTCGGCGACACCGGCTATGACGGCTTCTGCCAGGCCGGCAAGCTGTTCGATATGCGCCTGGAACAACTCGGCGCGACCCGCGTCGTCCCGCGCAGCGACTGCGACGTCGACTACGAGGCACAGGCCGCCGACTGGATTCAGAGTGCACTGATGGCGCTGGTGCCGACATCCGGTGCCAGTGGGCGGCCGTCGGCGCCGCCGCCCAGTGCGGTCGCGCGCTCCGGATGGACGCGGAAGAACCCGTTCGTCGCGGCGTTGGCGGTCAACCGCTTGCTGTCGGGCCCGGGTTCGGACAAGGAGATCCGGCACTACGAATTCGCCTTGGCGGACAGCGGTATCGAATACGAGGCCGGTGACGCGCTGGCCGTGCTGCCGCAGAACAATCCTGCTCTGGTGCAGGCCATCGCCGAGCATTTCCGGGTGTCCGTCGACACGATGGTCGCCGGCGAGCCGCTGAGCGAGCTCCTCGGGAATCGATACGAAATCAGTTCTCCATCAAAGGATTTGCTCGGTGAGGTGGAAAGTCGCGCCGAGAACGAAGAACTGTCGCACGTGCTGCGCGGCGGCGTGAAGGAGCGACTGGACCGCTGGCTGTGGGGTAAGGACATCCTCGACGTGCTGCGCATCGCCGGCGACGACTTGAGCGTCGAAGAATTCGTCGGATTGCTCAAACCCCTTCAGCACCGGGCATATTCGATCTCATCGAGTGCGCTCGCGCATCCTGATCGTATCCACCTGACGGTGGCCAGCGTGCGCTACGAAATGGGTGGGCGCATGCGCGGCGGCGTGTGCTCGACGTTCCTGGCCGACCGCAGCGAGACGGCGAAAATCTTCCTGCAACCGAACAAGTCGTTCCGGGTACCAGCCGATAACGACGTGCCGATGATCATGGTCGGTCCCGGCACCGGCATCGCACCATTCCGGGCGTTCCTGCAAGAACGCGAAAAGCGCGGTGCCGGCGGCCGCAACTGGCTGTTCTTCGGCGACCAGCATCGCGCGGACGACTACGTCTACGAAGACGAACTGACGGCGTGGCAGGCCTCCGGCCTTCTGGACCGACTGGACCTGGCGTTCTCGCGCGATCAGCGCGAGAAGGTCTATGTGCAGCACCGGATGCGCGAAAACGGCAAAGAACTGTTCGGCTGGCTCCAGGACGGTGGCCACTTCTACGTCTGTGGCGACGCGTTACGGATGGCCAAAGACGTCGACCAGGCTCTGCACGATGTGGTCGCCGAACACGGCGGACTCGATCATGACGCCGCCACTGACTACGTCAACGAACTCAAACGCGAGAAGCGGTACGTGCGCGATGTGTACTGACGGTCGACGATGCCCGAACTGCCCCGCGGGGCGGCTTGCGGCCGGCAGCCGCGCACTGGCCGAAGCGCTGCCCGCGCTGGGCACGGTGGTCTCGGTGACCGCCAATGATGCTGCGCTACTGTCGCAGACCGGCGAGTATGGCGCGGTCGCGCACCCCGGTGAAGCGCTCGTGTACAACGAGGATCGGATCGGACTACGGATCTCGCCCAGTGTGGTCGGGTACCGGACCTCGCGGGCACTGACACTGCTCGACGACTTCGGCACGCACCGCGCCTATCTGACACCGTTGACGGACCAGCTTGTGGTGGAGGCACTCTCGACCACACCGGCCGACGCATCAGAGCCTGTGTCGCCGGTCGACTGGGGTGCGGTCAACTGGGACGACACCGATCAACTCGACCATCTCGACGATCTGTCGCACGCGCGCTACCAGGTGCTTCCGTTTCAGGGCGCCCGGCGGATCGTTCCTGCAGTGGTTCCTCACCTCTTGGCGTATCTGGTGTCCGAGGGGCTGGGTTTCACGGTCGCTGTGCGCGGCGGCGGGTGCGTGCAGCTACACCGCGGCCGGGCGTCGATGGCAGATGGGGCGAACCAACATTTCGCGGTGATATTCGGAGCAGCACGATATGCCGTTGACCCCGTACAGCTTTCGGAATGCTGGGTGACCCGCACGCATGGCATATCCGGGCCGACGTCAGCGATCGAGCTGTACGACCACAGCCGCCACTGCGTGACGGTTCTGACGCAGACCGGAGCCGTCTGCGAGCACGTCCGGAAAACCTGGGAAGCCATGGTGGCATCGTTGCCGACCTGCGAGGACTAGAAAACTCAGGCAGCAGAAGGGTTTTCGATCACAATCGCAACGCCCTGACCTGATCCGACGCAGACGCCGATGGCCCCGTAGCGCGCGTTGCGCTCGCGCAGTTCGGTGGCCAGGGTCAGGACGTACCGGGCCCCGGTGGCGCCGAACGGGTGACCGATCGCCACGGCACCGCCATTGGGAGTGAGCTTCTCGTCGGGCACGACGAACCCGCCGAGCTGATTCGGCAGCTCTCGCAACACCCCGAGGGCTTGCGCGCTGAACGCTTCGTGGACCTCCCAGACATCGATCTGTTCGGGCCTCAGCCCGGCACGTTTGATGGCCAGGGGCAGCGCCCACGCCGGCGCGAGCCCCATGAACAGCGGGTCGATCCCGTACACCGCCGAGGAGACCACCCGCGCCAAGGGCTCGACGCCGAGTTCCGCCGCGCGCTCCCCCGACGCCAGCACCAGCGCGCTGGCGCCATCGGTGAGCGGCGTCGAGTTGGCCGCCGTCATCTGCGTGGTACCCGGCTGCGGGCGCAGCGCCGCCAGCTGCTCGGCCGTGGTCTCGTCGCGGATGAACTCGTCGTGCTCGAAAAGCCGCGCCGGCGACTTCTTCGTCGCGGCGATCTCGACCGGCATGATCTCCTTGGCCAGGCGCCCGGAATCGCGGGCCGCCTTGGCGTTTCGCTGCGTGCGCAGCGCGAAGGCGTCGATCTCCTCGCGCGTCAGACCGTAGCGATCGGCGACCTTCTGCGCGGTCTCGATCATGCTGATGTACGCGTTGCGCGCCAGCAGCGCGGGGTTGGGTGGGCCACCGGCACCGGCCCACATGGTGTCGAGCAGAATGACCGGCCCCCGCGGCGCGAACGGCGCGTCGCCTTTCATGTAGGCCCAGCCCGATCGCGACATCGACTCGACGCCGCAGGCCATCCCCACGCCCAGATCGCCGGCCCGGATTGCGTGGGCGACGTTGATCGTGGCGCTCAGCGACGACCCGCAGAACCGGTTGATCGTCGTCCCGGCCACGGTGTCCGGGAAGCCCGCGGCGAGCGCCGCCCAGCGGGCGACGTCACCCATCCCCTCGTGCGCCGGATTCACACAGCCGGCGACGACATCCTCGATGGCTCCGAGCTCGACGCCGACGCGTTCGCACGCGCCCTTCATCGTCATGCCGAGGAGGTCGTCGGTGCGGATGTGCGACAGCGAACTGCCGTACCGCGCAAATGGAGTGCGGACACCACCAAGCACAAATGCTTCTGTCATCAACCGTCTCCCGCTCGATGTCGAGCCGAGCGTACGTCGAACGCGAACGTGATCGCGCGGATCTCGAGAAAGTCGACGATCGGGTTCACGCTCGGCGCAGCCAGTCGAGCACCTGCTGCGCGTGGGTGTTCGGCGGGAAAATCGGATAGAAGACGTGCTCGATCCGGCTGTCCCGGATCACCAGCGTGAGGCGGGTGTAGAGCCGAGGATGCTTGTCGGCGGCGAAGGTCGGGAGCTGCAGCGCGTCGGCCAGCGCGAACGTCTCGTCCGACAACATGTGGAACGGCAACCGCAGCCGCCGCACCACTTCGGCCTGGTAGTCGACGTCCTGGCTGGACAGTCCCCAGACCTGGCTCGCCCCAGCGGCTTTCAGCTCGGTGAAATGGTCGCGGAAGTCGCACGCCTCGGTGGAACAGCCCCGGGCCCCGGGAATCGCGTCCCAACCCGCGGGGAGGTCGGCACCGGGACGGCCGGTCAGTGGATACAGGTACAGAATCGTCCGCCCCGCCGGCAGCTGACGCAGCTGGACGTCACCACCGCCGCTCGACCTCAGCGTGATGTCCGGGACCGGCAGCCCGGCCAGATGATCAGCCGCACCGTCGTTTTCGGGAACGGGCAGGCCGGCGGGGAGCGTCGTGAAATCTGTCAACGGTTCGTCCTTCTTGTCGAATGCTCGGCACGCGGCGGCGTCGAGCCGCGCCGCGAGGTCCTGCCGCCGCTGTGTCAGCGACGCGATGGTCTCGTCGAGGACCGCGATGCTGTCCCGATACGCCACAAGCGACTCGGGGCACTCGTCGCTGTGTTCGTGGCCATGACGAAGGCAGTCGATGAACGGCCCGGCCTTCGATGGGGCGATGCCGACCGCGGCGAGCGCACGCACCTCGCTGACGATCTGCACGTCCTCTTCGGTGTAATCCCGGTAGCCATTGGGCAGACGCGACGGCACCAGGAGGCCGAGGTCCTCGTAGTACCGCACGGCCTTGGTCGACGCGCCCGTCAGCCGGGCCAGCTCAGAAATCTGCATGGTCAATGTCCTCAGCCCAGAGGGTAAACATTGCCGCCGGGGGCAAGGTCAACTTCCGCGGCCGCCGGACCCATTCATGCCGGGCTCCTAGAGTGAAGCCATGCCCCTGCACACCCCGCTGACGGAACTGTTCGGCATCGACCACCCGATCGTCCTGGCCCCGATGGGCGACGTATCCGGTGGCCGGCTGGCAGCCGCGGTATCGGAAGGTGGCGGGCTGGGCCTGATCGGCGGCGGCCGCGGTGACCTCACGATGCTCGCCGCTGAATGCCAGCAGGCCAAGCAGGGCACCGAAAAGCCCTGGGGCGTCGGCCTACTCACCTGGGCGGTGAACCAGGAGATCATCGACTGGGTGATCGCGCAGCAGCCCGCCGCCATCATCTTGTCGTTCGGCGACCCCGCCCCGTTCGCCAAGGCCATCCACGACGCCGGCATCCCGCTGCTGTCCCAGGTGCACAGCCTCGATGAGGCCAAGCAGGCGCTCGACGCCGGAGTCCAGGTACTGGTCGCGCAGGGCCGGGAGGCCGGGGGCCACCACGGCGGCCGGTCGACGCTGCCGTTCGTGCCTGCGGTCGTCGACCTCGCGCACGGCATCCCGGTTCTTGCCGCCGGTGGGATAGCAGACGGCCGCGGCCTGGCGGCTGCGCTGACCCTCGGCGCCGCGGGCGCCATGATCGGCACCCGATTCGAGGCCACCCACGAGTCCCTGCTCAGCGCCGCCGAGTCCAAGGTCATGCTGAAAGCGAAGGCGGCGGACACCACCAGCGGCCGCGCCATCGACATCGCCGCGCGCCCTGCCGAAACGCGTTGGCCGGCCGAGTATCCGGCGCGTACCGTGCGCAGCGTCTTCACCGACGAGTGGCAGGACCGCGACGCCGAGCTCGACGCGGATCCCAAGGCACAGCAGGAGTTCCGCACCAAGGTCGCCGAGCTGGACATGGATTACGTGCCGATCTGGGCCGGTGAGGCCCTCGACCTCATCGACGAGCTGGAGCTGGCCGCTCCCCTGGTCCAGAAGATCGCGCACGATGCCGAACGCGCGCTGACCCGAGCCCACGCCTACATCCGCTGATGCCCGAAGGCGACACGGTTTTTCACACCGCAGCGATCCTCCGCGAGGCGCTGCAGGGAAAGACGCTGACGCGCTGCGACATTCGCGTGCCGAAGTTCGCCACCGTCGACCTCACCGGCCAGACGGTCGAGGACGTCATCAGCCGCGGCAAGCACCTGTTCATCCGCACCGCCGAGGCCAGCATCCATTCGCATCTCAAGATGGAGGGCAAGTGGCAGGTCAGCACCAGGCCCCGCCGGCCCGACCACAAGACGAGAATCATCCTGGAAACCAAGGACATCCAAGCGGTGGGTTCAGAACTCGGCACCCTGGAAGTCCTCAAACGGGACCACGACGAGGAACCCGTCAAACACCTCGGCCCGGATCTTCTCGGCCCGGACTGGGATCCACACCGGGCAGCCCAGAACCTCACCCAGGACCCGGACAGGGCGCTGCATGAAGCGCTACTCGACCAACGCAACCTCGCGGGCGTCGGCAACGTCTACGCCAATGAGCTGTGCTTCATCGTCGGCCGCCGCCCGACCGCCCCGGTCAGCACAGTGAAAGACCCGCTGCGGCTGGCGCAGCGGGCCCGGGACATGTTGTGGTTGAACAGAAACCGATGGAACCGCACGACAACGGGCGATACCCGACCCGGCCGTCAACTCTGGGTGTACGGCCGGGCCGGGCAGGCGTGTCGCAGGTGCGGGACGCTGATCGAATCAGGCGACCGGAACCGGCACCAGAACCTCGACGTCGTCGGCGACCTCAACAACCTCACTGACCGGATCACCTTCTGGTGCCCGCTTTGTCAGCCATGAGTCCGGGAGGGCCAGGCGGCAGATCTTCTTGACCACCGAGAAGAACTGCTTGTGGATCGGACCGCTGTTGTAGGGCAGGTCGTACTTCTCGCACAGTGCCTTGACCTCGGGCGAGATTTCCGCGTAACGGTGTGCCGGGATGTCGGGGAACAGGTGGTGCTCGATCTGGAACGACAGGTTGCCGCTGAAGATGTGGAACCACTTGCCGCCCGACAGGTTCGCCGAACCCAGCAGCTGGCGGTAGTACCACTGACCGCGGGTCTCGCTCTTGGTCTCCTCGATGGTGAACTCGTGCGTGCCCTCGGGGAAGTGACCGCAGAAGATGATCACGTACGACCACACGTTGCGCATCAGGTTGGCGGTCATGTTGCCGGCGAACACGAACGGCAGGAACGGTCCGGCCAGCAGCGGGAACGCCACGTAGTCCTTGACGGTCTGCTTGCGGACCTTCGCCCACATCTCACGCAGCATGTCCTTCTTGTCCCGCAGGCGGATTTCACCGCTGCGGATGCGCTCGGTCTCCAGCTCGTGCAGCGCCACGCCGTACTGGAAGAACACCATCAGCAGGAAGGCGTAGACCGGGTTGCCCAGGTAGTACGGACTCCACTTCTGGTCCTCGCTCATCCGCAGGATGCCGTAGCCGATGTCGCGGTCCATGTCGACGATGTTGGTGTAGGTGTGGTGCATGTAGTTGTGCGAGTGCCGCCACTGGTTGGACGGGCAGGCCGAATCCCATTCGAAGTTCTGGCCGCGCAGCGCCGGGTCACCCATCCAGTCGTACTGGCCGTGCATGACGTTGTGGCCGATCTCCATGTTGTCCAGGATTTTCGACAGACCGAGCATCACGGTGCCGACGGGCCAGGCGGGCGGCAGGAACAGCAGGGCACGGCCACCGACCTCCAGCTTGCGCTGCATGGCGATGATGTTGCGGATGTAGTCGGAGTCGCGGTCTCCGAGGTCGGCGAGGTGGCGTTCGCGGATGGCGTCGAGCGCGCGGCCGAATTCGTCGAACTGCTCGGGGGTCATGGGGGCGGGACGTTGAGCCATGGTTCGTCTCCTTTGAGTGTGTGGGCTGGTGGGGTGGTCTAGAGGTCGATCTGGACGTCGCCGCACGGGGCGGTCACGCAGATTTCGATGTTTTCGTCGGGCGCGGTCGAGACGGCGCCGGTGATCAGGTTCTTCACGGGGCCGCTGATCTTCTTGCGGGTGCAGGTGTGGCAGATGCCCATCCGGCAGCCGCTGGTCGGGTTCAGGCCGGCGGCCTCGGCCTGCTCGAGGATCGAGCGGCCGTCATCGACGACGTCGACCTTGCTCCCGGTGAAGGCGACGTTGCCGCCGGAGGCGTCGGTCGGGACGGCGATGACCGGGGGCACGAAGCTCTCGGACTGCGCGCCCGGCAGCAGGTCCTTGACCGCGTCGACCAAGGCCGGCGGGCCGCAGACGAACACGGCATCGGGGTTGGGCATGGCGGCGGCCAGGTGATCCGGGCCGAAGTGGCCGCTGAGGTCACCGCGGTTGGACCGGGTGTAGCTGTGCAGCACCTTCACGCCGGGTGTTGCCGCCAGCTCGGTGGCGTACGCGGCCTCTTCGGGGTTGCGGGCGTAGTGGAGGAACGCGACCTCGCCTTCGAAGTTCTCCTCCCGCAGCGTGCGCAGCATGGACAGCACCGGGGTGATGCCGCTGCCGCCCGAGACCAGCAGGATGCGGCGCGGGCGCTGCTCGGGCAGGACGAAGTCACCGCCGACGGAGTCGAGGTGGACGACCATGCCGGGCTCGGCGTGCTCGAACAGGTGGGTGGAGACCAGGCCGCCGTCGTGCAGGCCGACGGTCAGCTCGATGACCGGGCTGCCCTCGGAGTTGGCCGGCGAGTAGCAGCGGGTGCGGCGACGGCCGTCGATCTCGACGGTCAGGTTGATGTGCTGGCCGGCTTTGAAGCCCTGCCAGGCGTCGTTGGGCTGCAGGGTCAGGGTGACACTGCGCGGCGTCTGCCGACGAACCGCGACCACCTTGGCGCGGGCATCGTTGACAGTCCAGGTGCGGTCGAAAACCTCGGTGTACCGGTCCACGCCATGCGGGCCGGTGAGGATGCCAACCAGGGCGGAGCGCCGTACTCGGCGGCTCAAAGTTTCGGTGAACATGTGTACACAGTGACCGACTCCAACCGTTCGCGTCAAGACTTAAAGTGCAGGTTGTTGCTCGGATCACACGGTGAACACCCGTACTCATAACTCATACACATTTGTATCCATCTGCGGTTTCGGTGTGCTGTGTAAACTTTGTTCGGTGAACAGTCGTACCCCTGGTTCACGCGACCGGAGGTCCAGCCGCTCATCAAGCTCTCGCGTCCAGGACAACCTCTCTCGCGAAGAGCGCAAGGAAGCCACCCGCCGCGCCATCATCGCGGCCGCACTCAAGCTGCTCGACGAGGACAGTTTCAGCGCGCTCAGCCTGCGTGAGGTCACCCGCGAGGCCGGCATCGTGCCGGCGGCCTTCTATCGGCACTTCGAAACCATGGACGCCCTCGGCCTGGTCCTGATCGACGAGTCGTTCCGCGCCCTGCGGGAAATGCTCCGTGGTGGCCGCGCCGGCCAACTCGACCCCAAACGCATCATCGAGTCCTCGGTCGACATCCTGTTCAACAGCGTCGCCGAACGCCCCGAGCACTGGCGCTTCATCAGCCGTGAACGCAACAGCGGTGTCACCGCGCTGCGCTATGCGATCCGCACGGAAATCCGGTTGATCACCTCAGAGCTCGCGATCGACCTGGGCCGGCTGCCCGGGCTCACCACCTGGAGCGCCGAGGACCTGAACATCGTGGCCGGGCTGTTCGTCAACACGATGATGACCACCGCCGAATCCATCGACGACGCCAACGACGCCAAGGCACTGGACGACGTCAAGCGGACCGCGCGCAAGCAGCTGCGCATGATCGCCGTCGGCGTGGCCGGGTGGCACAGCGGCTAACGTCAGGCGCATGACAACGCTGTCGCTCGCCTATCCACGCCCTGATATCGCCGTCCTCACGCTGAACCGGCCGGAAAAACTCAACGCGCTGAATTTCGAACTCGTCGAGGCCCTGCACAGCACGCTCGAGGAGATCCACCGGAACAACGAGTGCCGTGTCGTCGTGCTCACCGGCGCCGGCCGCGGATTCTGTTCCGGCCTGGACCTTTCCGACCCCAACCCCCCGGAAGCCGGTGGCGGACTGGAATTTCCGCGCTCGGGCATGCGCTGGCAGGAACGTATCGCCGAGCTGACCACCCGTATCCAGAATCTGCGCCAGCCGGTGATCGCCGCGGTCAACGGGCCGGCATACGGCGGCGGTTTCGCCGTCGCGCTGGCCGCCGACCTCCGGATCGCGGGGCCCGGCGCACGGTTCTGCACCCAGTTCATCAAGCTGGGCATCGGCGGCTGCGACATCGGGGTGAGCTACACCCTCCCCCGGATCGTCGGCGCCGGGCAGGCATTCGATCTGATTCTCACGGCCCGGACGGTCGAGGCCGACGAGGCACTGCGCCTGGGCCTGGTCTCGCGACTGTCGGACGACGACGTCGTCGCTGACGCCCTGGCCATCGCCGAAACCCTGTGCAGCTACGGGAAATTCGGTGTCGAGTCGACCAAGCAGGTGCTGTGGGCCAACCTCGAGGCCCCCAGCCTGCAGGCCGCACTGCACGTCGAGAACCGCAGCCAGATTCTCGCCGCCTCGGCCCACATCGATTTGGCAGCAAAGGCTTTCGGCCCCCAGTAGCTAGGGCACGCGCTTCTTCAATCGTGCCACCCGGTGCAGCTGGCCGAAGATGTTCATCGAAGTCAGCATCGGGATGCCGCCGACGAAAGTGCGGAATGACGGATGGCCGCCGTGGACCTGCAGTTCATACATGCAGCCGACCACATAGAAGAAGCCCATCGTGAACAGCAGCGCGGGAATCGCGTAGGCGAGCGGTGAGCCGGCGTCGGACACCAGTTCCTTCGCGTAGTCGATCTCGTCCTGCGACATCGGTTGGCCCTCGCGCACTTTGGCCAGTACGGCTTTGTGGGCGCCCACCTGTTCACCCAGTGCGGCGGGTGGCCGCCGCTCCAGCCCGCGGATGTACACGAAGACACACGCGAGACAGATCAGTGCCATCAGCCCGGCGAGGATGGTCAGGCCGCCCCACAGTTCGATGCCCGTCATGCGTCTCCCCCGTGCCGTCGCGCACCTGCACCCGATCCCGTGACCGCCGGATCGCCGTCTTCCCACAACAGCAGTTGGCGCACGGCCGAGCGGGATCCGTAGGGCTGCAGCATCTGGCTGGCGGGGCGTGGCCGTACCTTGAGCGGCCACCAGAACCACCGGCCGAGCAGCGCCGCGATGGCCGGTGTCATGAACGAGCGCACGATCAACGTGTCGAACAGCAGCCCGAGGGCGATCGTCGTGCCGATCTGGCCGAGCACTCGAAGGTCCGCGAACACGAACGACGCCATGGTCGCGGCGAACACCAGCCCGGCCGAGGTCACCACCGCGCCGGACCCCGCCATCGCGCGGATGATGCCGGTGTTGATGCCGGCGTGGATCTCCTCCTTGAACCGCGAGACCAGCAGCAGGTTGTAGTCCGACCCCACGGCCAACAGCAGAATGACGGCCAGCGCCAACACGATCCAGTACAGCTCGATGCCGAAGATGTCCTGCCAGATCAGCACGGAGAGTCCGAACGACGCGCCCAGCGACAGCGCCACGGTACCGACGATGATGACGGCGGCGACGATGCTGCGGGTGATGAACATCATCACCAGCAGGATCAGACTCAGCGCGGCGATACCGGCGATCATGAGGTCGTATTTGGCGCCGTCCTGAATGTCCTTGTAGGTGGCCGCGGTTCCGGCGAGATAGACCTTCGAGCCGCCCAACGGCGTCCCCTTGACGGCCTGCTGCGCGGCATGCCTGATGGCGGCGATGTGCGAAATGCCTTCCGGCGTCGCGGGATCGCCGTCGTGCGTGATGATCATGCGGGCGGCCTTGCCGTCGGGCGACATGAACAGCTTCATACCGCGCTGGAACTCGGGGTTGGTGAACGCCTCCGGCGGTAGATAGAAGGAGTCGTCGGTCTTCGACGCGTCGTACGCCTGGCCCAGTGCGGTGGCGTTCTGCAGCGATGCGGCAGCCTGGTCGTTGAGCCCTTTGTTCGTGGCGTAATTGGTCATCGTCAGTTCGCGGTTGGTCTGCTGGCTGGCGATCTGCGGCGGGATCAACGCGAGCAGCTTCGGCTGCAGCGCATCGAGTTTGGCGATGCTCCCCGCGACGTCGTTCAGCTGATCGGTCAGGTCGTCGATGCCGTCGAGCGCGTCGAATATGGACCGCAGGGCAGCGCAGACCGGGATGTCGTAGCAGTGCGGTTCCCAGTAGAAGTAGTTGCGCAGCGGGCGGAAGAAGTCGTCGAAGTTGGCGATCTTGTCACGCAGATCCTGGGCGGTGGCGACCGTCTGCTGAAACGCCGTGGCCTGCTCGTGGGTGATACCGCTCGACTGCTGTTGCAGCGCGTACTGCTGCCGCAGAATGTCGATCGAATTGTTGATCACCTCGACCTGCTTGAGCAGGTCGGCGCTACGTGCCTGCTGGAAGGGCAGGTTGTTGATCTGGCCGGCGTTCCCGGCGCTGATCAGGAACGGTATCGACGAGTGGTCCAGCGGCGTCCCCAGCGGCCGGGTGATCGACTGCACCTGCGCGATGCCGTCGGTGTGGAAGACGGCTTTCGCGACGCGCTCGAGCAGGATCATGTCGGTGGAGTTCCGCAGATCGTGGTCGGCTTCGATCATGAGCAGTTCGGGATTGAGCCGGGCCTGGGAGAAGTGCCGTTCGGCGGCGGCGTAGCCGATGTTGGCGGGCGCGTCGGCCGGCATGTACGGGCGGGTGTCGTAACTCGTCTTGTAGCCGGGCAGGGCGATCAGGCCGATGAGGGCCACCGCGACGGTGACCGCCAGGATGGGACCGGGCCAGCGCACGATGGCCGTACCGATGCGCCGCCAGCCCTGCGTCTGCAGCTGGCGCACGGGTTCGAAGAGACCGAAGTGCCGGCCGATGCACAACAGCGCGGGCGCGAGCGTCAACGCGGCGACCACGGCGACGAGAACGCCTGTGCCGGCGGGGATTCCGAGGCTCTCGAAGTACGGCAGCCGGGTGAACGTCAGGCAGAACACCGCGCCGGCGATCGTCAGGCCCGATCCCAGGATGATGTGTGACGTCCCGTGATACATGGTGTGGTACGCCTCGACCCGGTCCTGCCCCGCATACCGGGCCTCATGGAAGCGGCCGAGGAGGAATATCGCGTAATCGGTACCCGCGGCAATGACCAAGAGCGTCAACAGGTTTGTCGAGTACGTCGACAGCTCGATGATGCCGGCGTTGGCCAGCGACGCGACGACGCCACGAGAGGCCGTCAGCTCCATCATCACGGTGAAGATCACCACGATCACCGTCGTGATCCGGCGGTACAGCGAGAACAGCATCACCATGATGACGCCGATGGTGATCAGGGTGGTCTTCAGCGTGCCGTGCCGGCCCACCTCGAACTGGTCGGTGATCAGGGGCGCGGCACCGGTGAGATACACCTTCAAACCCGCTGGCGGCGGGGTGGATTCGATGATCTTGCGGACGGAGTCGACGGACTCGTTGGCCAGCGACTCACCCTGATTGCCGGCGAGATACACCTGCACCAACGCGGCCTTGCCGTCGGCGCTCTGCGAACCGGCCGCCGTCAGCGGGTCACCCCAGAAGTTCTGCACGTGCTGGACGTGCTTGGTGTCGGCGGTGAGCTTCTCGATCAGGCCGTCGTAGTAGTGGTGCGCGTCCGCCCCCAACGGCTTGTCGCCCTCCAGAACGATCATGGCCGAACTGTCGGAGTTGAACTCCTGGAAAACCTTGCCGATCTGCTTCGCCGCCTGCAGCGACGGCGCGTCCGTCGGACTCAGCGACACGTTGTGCGACTCGGCGACCGTCTCCAATTGCGGCACAAAGACATTCGTGACGACGGCCAACGCCAGCCAGAAGAAGGCGATCAGCACCGAGTATCGCCTGATGAAGTCGGGCACGCGGTTGGCGCTCATCCCGACTTGTCCAGACAGTAGGTGAAGGCGTGCACGGTGTTGACCGTTCTCTCGTCCTTGACGGCGTCATCGATGGTGATGCGGCAGCCGATCGAGTTGCTGTCGCCTTGGGCCTGGAGGTTGACGAACACCGCGGGCTGCGTGGTCGTCGTGTCGTAGGTCCACGGCAACGTGACGGCGTCGGCGCGCTGCGGTTGGGCATTGACGTCCAGGTAGGTGACGGTGGCGACGGTGCCCGGCGGCCCGTAGACCTCCATCACCACGTGCTTGGGGTTGAACGGCACGATGTCGTTCACCGCACCACTCGGGGTCGAGGTGACGTCATGCGAGGCGAAGATGCCGTGCAGTCGGTACACCGCAAACCCGGCGACCACGACCACCACCACGGCCACCACATACATCCAGTGCTGGCCGAGTCGGCGTCTGATCGAAACCTGCTGCATCCGTGCCCCTTTCAATCCGCACGAGGCACGGACTGCGCGGAACGCCTTCTTGCGTGGCTGATCAAGAAGGTTGACGGTATGACAGTAGACCCGCTGGGGCTATAATTCAACACGTAAAGAATTCTGTGAATCAGGGAGTCGAATGAGCCAGCGACCCACCCGCGGTGGACGCCGCCCGGGGCCCAGCGGCACTCGTGAGGCGATCGAGGAAACCGCGCGAAAGATGTTCGCGGAATTGGGATACGAGCGGACCTCCCTGCGGCAGATCGCGCTGCAGGCCGGCGTCGACCCGGCGCTGGTCAGCCACTTCTACGGCAAGAAGCGCGACCTGTTCCTCGCGGTGGTCGAGCTGCCGGTCGAGCCCGCCACGGTCATCGGCCGGGTGCTCGACGGCGACAAGGACTCGGCGGGGCTGCGGTTGGCGACGTTCATCCTCGAGGTTCTCGACGACGAAGTCCGGCGACAACCCATGATCGGCATGGTGCGCGCCGCCACGGCCGAACCGGAAGCCGCGAAGCTGGTCCGGGACTTCTTGGCGTGCAAGATCATTGCGCCCATCGCCGAAGGACTGGGCTCCGCCGATGCCGACTACCGCGCCGCGCTCGTCATGTCACAGGTCAACGGTTTCGCGATGGCGCGGTACGTCATCGGACTCGAACCGCTGGCCAACCGTTCGAACGAACAGCTCGCCGCCGACCTCGGCGTCACACTGCAGCGCTACCTGCTCGGCGACCTCGCGCCGGACTGCGCCAGCTCGTGACGGATGAGGCGCGAGCTGTTGGTGACAACGGCGACCGACGACGCGTTGTGCAGAATCGCCGCCAGGACGGGTGACAATCCACCGACCGCTCCGAGCAGCAGCCCGGCCGCGTTCACCGCGATCGACATGGCGTAGTTCTGCCGAATCACGCCGACCGCGTGGTCACTGAGACCTCGCACGTCGAGCAGCCGTCGCAGGTCGTCGGTCGACAACGCCACGTCGGCAGTCTCGACGGCGACGTCGGTGCCGGCCAATCCCATGGCGATACCGATGTCGGCCGCGGCCAGCGCGGGTGCGTCGTTGACCCCGTCGCCCACCACCGCAACGGTGTAGCCCTCGTCATGCAGCGTGCGCACCAGGGCGAGTTTGTCTTCGGGTAGCGCGTTGGCCTTCCATTCGGTGATGCCGAGCTCGGCAGCGACGGCCTGCGCGGTGTCCGCGTGGTCGCCCGTGAGCATGACGATCCGCTGCACACCCGAGCGCCGCAGGCGCGCAAGCACTTCTGCCGCTTCGGGGCGCACCTCGTCGCGAAGGCTGATCAAACCCACCAGTTCACCGTCGACGGCCAGCAGCAGTGGCGTCTCGGCCTGACGGCGCAGCCGCTGCACCCACGCATCGGCTTCGCCACACACTGCGACGTCCTCCCGCTCCAGCAGAGACGGGCTGCCGAGCAGCAACGTGCGACCGTCGGCGCGGGTCCGCATCCCCAGACCCACGAGTACCTCGCACTCCTCGTGCGGCGGAATCACGATGTGTTTGTCTTCGGTTGAGCGGATGACCGCTTCGGCCAATGGATGCCGTGAGTGAATCTCTGAGCTCGCGGCGTAGGCGAGAATCTCCTCCGGAGTCCAATTCTCCTGGAAGGAAACAATGTTCGTGACGATGTGCCGGCCGAGAGTGAGGGTGCCGGTCTTGTCGAAGACCACGGCGTCGGCCCGGCCGGCCGCCTCCAGATGTGAACCGCCCTTGATGAGAATGCCGCGCCGCGCTCCATTGCCGATGGCCGCGCTGATCGCGGTCGGGGTGGCGAGCCCCACCGCGCACGGGCACGCCACCAGCAGCATGGTCATTGCCCGGCGGACGTCGCCGGTGGCGAGGAACGTTGCCGTCGCCAAGACGAACGACGCGGGCACGAAGCGGCGGGAGAAGTTCTCTCCCACCGTCTGGATCGGCGCCCGATCACGTTGCGCTTCTTCGACTCTCGCCACGATGCGGCCCAGCACGGTGTGACTGCCCACCGCCCGGGCCCGCACGACCACCCGGCCCCGCACGACCACGGATCCCGCATGGACGGTCGCGCCCGGTGCCATGGTCACCGGCAGGGTTTCACCGGTGATGGCGGACTGGTCGACGATCGCCTCCCCCGCGACGACCTCTCCGTCGACAGGGATCGCGACCTGTTCATGAACGACGACCAGATCGCCAATCCGTAGGGTTTCGGCGGCGACCTGCACCTCGGTGCCGTCGTGAAGCTGCACCCAGGCGGTGTCCTGAACGCCCCGCAGCAGGTCGGCGATGGCGCGGCGCGTACGACGCAGCGTCAGATCTTGAAGGTACTCACCGATGTTCAGCAGCCACAGCACCGTGAGTGCCACGACGTTCTCGCGCAGGATCAGACTCGCGATGGTCGCCGCGGACACCAGCAGATCGGTGCCGGGCGACTTGCCCCCGCGCAGCGCGCGAAGCGCACCGCGCAGGAACGGGTATCCGGTGACGATGGTCGCTCCGGTGGCGAACGTCCGGCTGGCCGGCCCGAGCAACCGCGGGCGGGCCAGGCCGTAACGACGGACTCCCAAGAGCGCGAGAGCCAGAGCGCCGAGCGCCATGCGTAGTACATCCGCGTTGTGGATGTCGGCCGAACGCGGCGAGCGAGCCGGGACCAGCTGCCGCGGCGTGGCCTGCGCGGCGCGGATCGCGGTCAGCAGCTCCGACGTGTCGCAGCGCTGCGGCGCGTACCAGACCACCACCGACGCGGTACGTGGGTAGGCGTGGACAGTTCTGACGCCACCGACCTTGTCGACGGCATCTTCGATCGCCACAGCGCCGACGGCGTCGCCCCGCAGCCACGGGACATGAACCCGAATCCGGCCCGCTGCAACCGATATCACCGTCAGGCCCGACTCGGCATCGATGCGGGACGCATCGGCCACGTCGGTCAGCACATCAGTGGTCATGGGAATGTTCGGCGTCGGCCACCGACGGCGGTGGCACCTCCTCGCCGATTCGCTCGCGCGCTTCGGCCATCACATCGGCGACCTTGAGCCGGGCGTTCTCTGCCGCCTCCTCGGCTTTACGGGTGCCGCGCAGCGCCCACGATGCGGTGGTGACACTCGCTTCGTGGATGGGCGCCGCGCGCAGCGCCTTACGCAGTACGTCGTACGCTGCCACCCCGATGACGCCCGTGGCCACAGTCCTGGTGGCTTTGATCAGTGCTGGGTGAATCGACATCAGGCGGTCCCTCTCGTCGTGCGATGTGTTGTGCAATTGTGGTTTTCACGCAGTCCCCGGTGACAAGGCACGAGTAGCGGCCGTGATCATGGCGGACAGGCCGGCACCGCGGACACGTGTCATACAGCCCAAGGTAGTGCGTGATGCCGGTGCGTGGCGGGCTTGCTTCGAATGACACGCCTCAAACGTGACTATGCGCCGCGGTCCACGCCGGCAGCGGATCCGCGTAACGCAGCCAGGCACTCGTGCCGGCGGCCACTTCGTCGTCGGTGAGGAGCGCCGCGTCGAGAAGCGCTCGTACCTTGCCCGCTTCGAGGCGGATACCGATGAAAACGATCTCCTGACCGGGCTCGATGTCGGTGCTCGTCCAGTACTGGGCGGGCTCGATGGTGAGGTTGGGGCCGGCCTGCGACCAGATGGCGGCGATGTTCGGCCGGGTGGCGATCCAGCAGAAACCCTTGCTGCGCAACAGACCTCGCACCTGATCGAGCGCGTCGGCGAGTCGCTGCGGATGGAACGGACGGTCAGCGCGGAACGTCATGCTGCTGATGCCGTATTCCTCGGTTTCGGGGGTGTGCCCGTTGGCGATCTCTTCGTCCCACCCGGGCGCCTCCGCGGCAAGTTCCGGATCGAACAATCCGGTGTCCAAAACGGTTGCCAGCGGCACGATCCCGTGCTCGGTGCGCTCGATCCGCGCGTTGGGATTCAGACGCCGCACGACGGCCTCGACGGTCGCGATCGTCTTGGCGCTCACGAGGTCGGTCTTGTTGATGAGGATGACGTCGGCGAACTCGACCTGATCGACCAGCAGGTCGGCGATGTTGCGCCCGTCGCCGTCGGCCACCGCGAGGTTCCGGTCGGTGAGCGCTTCTCCGCGCGCCAGTTCCGGCAGGAAGGTGCACGCGTCGATGACGGTGACCATGGTGTCGAGGCGGGCGAGCTCAGCAAGGACGAAGCCGTCCTCGAACTCCCAGCTGAAGGTCGCCGCCACCGGCATCGGCTCGGAGATGCCCGTCGATTCGATCACGATCTGGTCGAATCGGTTCTGCCGGGCCAGATCCGCGACCGCGGTGATGAGGTCTTCACGCAGCGTGCAGCAGATGCATCCGTTGGTGAGCTCGACGAGCTTCTCTTCGGTCCGGTCGAGGTGACCCTGACCGGCGATCAGGGCCGCGTCGATGTTCACCTCGCTCATGTCGTTCACGATCACCGCAACCCGGCGACCCTCCCGGTTGGCGAGGATGTGATTGAGCAGCGTCGTTTTGCCGGCTCCCAGGAAGCCCGAAAGCACGGTCACAGGGATCAGGTCAGCTGAGGTCGAGGGCATGCCTTAACGATAATCATTTTCATTAAGGAATGCGAGCCGGCGGCCGGAAATAATCCGGACCGCAGTCCGGTTGGAGTTCGTCAGAGGCCGGACAAGCCGGCCCTCGAACCAAGCAAAGGACAGGCACATGACCTCCACCGCAACCTCTCCCCTCAGCGTCGGCACCTGGGCGATCGACACCGCACACTCCACGGTCGAGTTCTCGGTACGCCACCTGATGGTCAGCAAGGTCCGCGGCAAGTTCGAGAACTTCAGCGGTGCCATCACCGTCGACGCCGACGGCACCCCGTCGGTCACCGCCGAGATCGACGTGACATCCCTCAACACCGGCAACGAGCAGCGCGACGGCCACGTCAAGTCGGCCGACTTCTTCGACGCCGAGAACCACCCCGTCGCGACCTTCGTCTCGACCGCCGTGCGGCCCAACGGGGATGCGTACCTGCTCGACGGCAACCTGACGATCAAGGGCAACACCCGCCCGGTCACCCTGAACCTGGAGTTCAACGGTGTAAGCCCCGGCATGGGCAACGGCGAGGTCTCCGGCTACGAAGCGTCAGTTGTCATCAACCGCAAGGACTTCGGCGTCGACCTCGACCTGCCGATGGAGACCGGTGGCGCCGTCGTCGGCGACAAGGTGACCATCACCCTCGACATCGAGGCCGTCAAGCAGGCCTGATTCGACGGCAATGCCGGGCCGGGTTTTCCCTTTGTCCTGTCGCCCGGCCCGGCGTTGTCGGCGCCGCCGTTACTCCGGCCAGGCGTTGCGCTGAATGAGATCAACCATGTTCGTGCGTTCGAACGACGGATCGAAGTGTGCGAGCACGTCGTCGTTCATCGTCCCGAACGTGGTGAGCGGCCGGTTGACCATGCCGTCGTTGAACGCCCGCAGGATGCGGTTCTTGAAGTCGGGACGCGGATGGGCGGCAACCACTTCGGCGCGCTGCTCTTCGCTGATCTCGTCGAGACCCAGTCCGATGACGTCGGTTTCGACGCCCAGAATCACCACCGCGACCTCGGGCGCCAGGTGGTGCGGAACCTCTGGCGTGGTGTGCAGCGCGATCGCCAGCCACACATTCGTCGCCTCCTGCTCGCTACGGCCGAAGTCCAGCAACAGTTTTCGGGCCAAGTCGGCCCCATCGATCTCGAATCGTTGATGCGTCGTGCCGTACTCCGTGGTCAGACCCAGGTCGTGGAACATGCCGCCCACGTAGGCAAGTTCCGGGTCGACGTCTAGGCCGCGCGCAGCCGCTTTCAACGAGCCCCACAGGAATACCCGGCGGGAGTGGTTGAACAAGGTGTCGTCGGTCGACTTCCGAACGATCGAGGTGGCCTCCCGGACCAGCTCGGTGTCCGGAATCGTCACTCCTGCAATAACTTCGGGCATGGCTCGCAACTTCCGTCGGACTTGATTGGACACAGTCCATTTTGTCCGCGGATCGGCCGTACCTACAGAGCGCGCGGAGCCATGCATCCCACAGATCAGGACACGGTCAGACGTACTTCTCGTGCACGTAGCACCACCGCCAGTTCTCACCCGGCTCGAAGGACTGCACGATCTCGTGGCCCGGCGTCTTTGCATGCGCACTGGCGTGTTTCATCGGCGACGAATCACAACAGCCGACGTGCCCGCACGTGAGGCACAGCCGCAGATGCACCCACCGGGTGCCGGCCGCGATGCAGTCCTGGCAGCCTTTCGTGGTCTGCGGGGTGACCAGGCGGACGTTCTTCAAGTGCGAGTCGCCGAAGATGGATGCCACGCCATCCACGGTAGCCCCGTCGCGCCCGGATTACCGGGACGCGCCCGGCCGCACGTCGGCCAAAAGCATCTCGGCCAGCCTCGCGCTCGCCGGTCCGATCTGTGATCGTTCCGCCGACGCCAGGTAGATCTGCCACACGATCGCGGGCCGAATGTCTATGGCGCGCAGGTCCGGAAAGTTCGCGGCTTCACTGCCCGGCATGATGATGGTGCCCAATCCATGCTGAACCAGCCTGGCCGCGATCGAATACTCGAGCGCCACCTCGTGCGGTGTCCGTGCAGACACACCGGCCGCTGAAAAAGCCGATTCCACAAGCCTTCTGAGCCCGAACTCGGGTGGGAACCCGATGAGGTCCTCGTCGCAGAGCTCCGTGATGTCCACCCGGTCGCGCTGTGCAAGACGGTGGTCGGCACGACAGACGAAGACCATCGGCTCTTCGCACATCAACTGCATCTGGACCCGGGGCGGGAACCGGTCGGGCGCGGACACCAGCGCCAGGTCGAGCGAACCCTCCGCGATCGCGGAAAGGTAAGCAGCCGAACCCGTTTGACTCTGTCGCAGCCTGATCTGGACAAAGGGATAGGTGCGGTGGAACTCCCCCAGCACCTTCGGCACATCCAGGGTGCCGAAGGAGATGAGCGAGCCCAGATCGACGGTTCCGGACAGCTCACCACGGAAGTCGCTGAGCGAATCCTTTGCCAGCCGCGCGGTCTGGATGACGCGCCGGGCATGTTCGCGAAACAACTCACCGGCCGGCGTGATCTTGATCTGCTGCTTGGTCCGATCGAACAGTTCGACGCCGAGTTCCTTCTCCAATTTCCCTACCGACATCGACAGGGCGGATTGCACGACGTGGACCTGCTGCGCCGCCCGCGAGAAGTTCATCGCGCCGGCCACCGCGAGGAAGTGTTCGAGCTGCCGCAGTTCCACAGACACAACCTATCAATGATGCTGATCGAAAAGATCAACTCTTGTCATTGGACTTGATCGGCAGCGGTTGCTCTGATGGAGGTAGACCAAAGGAGAAAACCTCATGCAAGCCATGGCCGTGAGCGATCGTGATGCCGGCATCAAGGGCATGTCCCTGATGGAGCTGCCCTACCCGCACGCCGCCGAGAACGACGTCGTCGTCCGGGTACATGCCGCCGGGTTCACCCCCGGCGAGCTGGACTGGCCCGGCACCTGGACCGACCGTGCAGGACGCGACCGGACCCCGAGCGTGCCCGGCCACGAGCTCTCCGGCGTTGTCGTCGAGTTGGGTTACGGCACAACCGGATTGACCGTCGGGCAGCGGGTATTCGGGCTGGCCGACTGGGCCCGTGACGGGTCGCTCGCGGAATTCACTGCTGTCGAGGCCCGTAACCTCGCGCCGCTACCGGCCGACATCGACCACGCCGTCGCCGCCGCACTTCCGATATCGGGATTGACGGCCTGGCAGGGCCTGTTCACGCATGGCCACCTCACCACCGGTCAGACGGTCCTGATTCACGGCGCGGCGGGCGGCGTCGGCTCGCTCGCGGTGCAGCTGGCTCACGAAGTGGGCGCCTACGTCATCGCGACCGGCCGCACCGCCGACCGCGACCAGGCCCTCGCACTCGGCGCCGACGCCTTCGTGGACCTCGAGACCGAGAAGCTGGAAGACACCGGTGAAGTCGACGTCGTCTTCGATGTCATCGGCGGCGACATCCTCGCCCGCTCGGCCGCACTCGTGCGGGACGGCGGCACGCTCGTGACCATCGCCGAACCGCCCGAGGTGCGTCCGCGCAACGGCCACGCGATGTTCTTCGTCGTCGAACCCGACCGCTCGCAGCTGATCGACCTCGCCTCCCGGGTGCGCGACGGTCGCCTCAAGCCGATCGTCAGCGCCGTCCGGCCCCTCGCCGAAGCGGTGGCGGCATTCGCACCGGACAGGCGCGTCCCCGGGAAGACGATCATCCAAGCGAACGACGGAATTCGATGATCGGGATGCGTTGCGCACCAGTCCTGTTCGCTGCCCTGCTCGTCGGAGCCGCCGGGTGCACGTCGACCGACATGGCGTCACCGCCGCCGGCAGTCGAGACACTGACGCCACTGATCGCGCAGGCGCTGCCCAACGTGCCGGGTAAGACGTTCACCTCAGCGATCGTTGAATTCCCGCCTGGCGCACGGGCCGCACCGCACCGGCACGGCGACGCGTTCATCTATGCATACGTCCTCGACGGCGCGGTGCGCAGCCAGGTCGACGACTCCCCCGTCACCGAGTATCGCCGGGGCCAGAATTGGGTGGAGCAGCCGGGCGCGCACCACGTGCTCACCGAGAACACCAGTCCGACGGAATCCGCCAGGCTCCTCGTCGTCTTCGTCTCGAACACCGGGGACGAACTGAAAGTCGACGACCCGCACCGGTAAGTTGGTCACCTGGCGGCTCCACACGAAACCTGATGAACTGGAGCCACTTCGGGACGGACGGGGCGGGAAACGATGGCACAGCGGTATGACGTCGTCGTCGCCGGTGGTGGTCCGTCGGGCTCGGCCGCCGCATGGCAGGCGGCGCAGGTGGGCGCCAAGGTACTGGTCGTGGACAAAGCGGAGTTTCCCCGGGACAAGCCGTGTGGCGACGGATTGACCGCCCGCGCCGTCAGTTACCTGCAGAAGATGGGCCTGGCCGACGAAGTCTCCACCTTCCACCGGGTCGACCGCGTCACGGTGTTCAGCCCGAGCCGATGGGAGATGTCCTTTCCGCGGCGCCCCGGGATGCCCGACCACGGACGTACCGTCAGCCGTACGCATTTGGACACCGTGTTGCTCAGGCACGCCGAAAAGGCCGGCGCAGAAGTACGTGAGGGCGCCGAAGCGGCAGGCCCTGAACTCGATGCCGACGGTCGGGTGGTCGGCCTGGTCCTCAAGACCGGGGAGAAGATCTCGGCGGACGCGGTCATCGCCGCCGACGGCGCGTACTCGCCCGTCAAGCGAGCGCTGAACATCGACTCGCGGTACAACGGCTACTCGGCCATCGCGATCCGCGCGGAGATGCACACCAACCGGCCCGACACCGATTCGCTCGACATCCACCTCAAGCTGCAGTTCCAGGGCGACCAGTTGCCCGGCTACGGCTGGGTGTTCCCGATGGGCAACGGCGTCCTCAACACCGGCGTCGGCTATGTCAACTGTTACCGCAACTGGCAGGCCATCAACGCCACGCAGCTACTCGGCGAATTCCTGGCATCCCTGCCGCATGACTGGGAGCTGCCGTCGATCGCGGAATTGAAGAAGAGCAAGAGTGTTCGGGCGTGGCGACTACCGATGGGTTTCACCGCGTGGCCGCCGTGGCGTCCGGGCGTCGTCTTCACCGGCGACGCACTCGGCGCCGCCAAACCGGTTTCCGGCGCGGGCATTTCGAAGGCGCTCGAGGCCGGCCTGGTCGCCGGCGAATGCGTGATCGCGGCCCTGCAGAACGGCGGCCCCGACGACTTCACCAACTACACCCAGCGGCTGGAGGCTGCCTGGGGCCGGGAGTACCGGATGGGCCGCTTCGGACACAAGCTCGCCGGTATCCCGGCCATTCCGAACACGGGCATCAAGCTGCTCGACAAGGGATTCGTCCGGGACGGCGCGCTCAGAGTGATGTACGGGAAGTCGTACGGCCCCCTGCATACGTACTGACGCTCTAGCGCGGCGTCCCGCCACCATCGACGATGACAACCTGCCCGGTGATGTAACTGCCTGCGCCCGAACACAACAGCAGCGCGGTGCCCACCAATTCGTCGGGGTTGGCCAGCCGCTTCAACAGCGTGTTGGACGCCATCGCGTCGATCATCGGTTGCGGGTTGTTCCGCACCATGTCGGTGTCGACAGGACCGGGTGCGATGGCGTTGACCCGGATGCCGTCGGCGGCGTAGGCGGCCGCCATCGAGCGGGTGAACGACAGCAGCGCCGCCTTGCCCGCGGCGTACATCGACACGAACGGCGCGAACTGAAAAGCGCCGACCGACGACATGTTCAGGACCGCCGCGGCCGGGCTCGCCTTCAAGTGCGGCAAGGCCTTCTGGATCAGGAACACCGGACCACGCAGGTTCGAGTCGTACGACTTGGCCCACGCCTCGGGCGTCATCTCCCCCAGCGGCTGAGCCAGCGCGTTGGCCGCGTTGTTGACGAGAACATCGATGCCGCCGAACTCCGCGACGGTGGCGTCCACCAGCCGGTCGAGATCGTCGAGGTTGCCCATGTTCACGGGCACGCCGATCGCCTTGCCACCCAGTCCACGCAGATGCTCGGCCGCGGCCTCGCACGCGTCGGGCTTGCGGCTGGCCACCACCAGATTGGCACCTGCCAGCGCGAACCCCTCGGCCATGGCGAGGCCGATACCGCGCGTCCCGCCGGTCACGATGACGGTGCGGTCGGTCATGTCGAACAGGCGGTCAAATGCGGTGCGGTCCATGGCTAGCAGTAGATCACAGGGTTTTGCGGTGCCTACCGGGTCGCACCATTGAGCGGGCACAATGCGACCAAGCGAATGTCGGCGTGTCACCGGGCGGCGTGTCGGCTCTCCTGCGGCACTTGCGATTTGGAGCGGTCAACTTTCCTGGCTCTGTTGACGTATGTGTGGGTCATTGTCGGCCGGGGAGCGCTGGTCGGTGTCCTCCGAGGGTGAGCATGGCCAGGGCGATCAGGGGCTCGGGTGTGGCGAAGCCGTAGGCGACGCGGGTGATGAGCCGGATCTTGGTGTTGACCGATTCGATGAGTCCGTTGGACAGACCATGTTCGATGGCGGCCAGTATCTGGGTGCGGTGACGGGTAACGCGTTGTTGCAGTAGGACGAACGATTCGATGCGACAGCGCCGCGCCCATGAGATCCAGCGGTCGAGGGCGTCGGCGGCGTGGTCGGTGGGCAGTGTGAAGATCGTGCGCAGGGCCTCTTTGAGCAGGT
>NZ_JMLM01000010.1:0-279738 GCF_000686745.1 Mycobacterium sp. UNC410CL29Cvi84 | reverse complement strand
GATGCCGCGTTGGCGGGGGCGTTGTGTGAGTGGGCGGGGTTGTCGCGCAAGAAGATTGAACGCAAGATCGACGGCTGGGTGCAGAAGTTCGATCCGGCCGCGGTGATCAAGGTGCGCTCGGCTGCCCGCCGCCGCGGGGTCGGGATCGGCAAACCGGATGATGAGACCGGTGTCGCGTCGATCTGGGGTGCACTATTGGCCACCGATGCCGAGTTGCTCGATCGGGTGCTGACTGAGATGGCCCGGCAGGTGTGCGAGAACGATCCGCGTACCTTCGGGCAGCGCCGCGCCGACGCGCTCGGGGTGCTGGCGGCCCGCGGGGACCGGCTGGCGTGCCAGTGCGGTAATCCCGACTGCCCGGCGGCTGGGCCGGATGCCCGTGCCACCGCGGTGGTGATCCACGTGTTGACTGATTCCCTGCCGGTCCCGGTGGCGGATCCGCTGCTCAGTGGGGACCCGGCGGCGCCGCTGGTGCCCACGCCTGCCCCGCCTGCGTCTGAGCCGGACTTCGTGCCGGAACCTGAGCCCACACCCGAGGCGGTCTTCACGCCCGCACCTGCGCCCCTGAACAACACAGCGCCGACTCCGATGCCCGACCCCGCACCGGCAGCCGATTCGTGGCCCGCCGAAACCCCGACTCCTGCTGCGGCCGAACCGGCCAGCGGTACCGCGCCTGACGCGTCGTCCAGTCCCGCTCCCGCCCCGACTTCCGCTAAACCCCCGGCCCCTGTGCGCACCCCGGTCGGTTATGTCCTCGGCGGTGGCGTGGTGCCACCGGCGGTGCTGGCTGATCTGGTGGCCCGTGGCGCCAAAGTCCGCACCGTCGCCTCAGCCACCGATCTGGACGCGGTGCCCCGCTACCGGCCGTCGGTCGCGATGGATGAATTCGTCCGCATGCGGGCCATGACATGCATGTTCCCCGGCTGCGACCAGCCCGCCACCCACTGCGATGTGGACCACACGATCCCGTGGCCGGCCGGGCCGACCCATCCAGGCAACCTCAACCCGAAATGCCGCAAACACCACCTACTCAAAACCTTCTACGGCGGCCCCGACGGCTGGCAGGACCGTCAACA
This sequence comes from Mycobacterium sp. UNC410CL29Cvi84, assembly GCF_000686745.1. Classification (NCBI taxonomy): domain Bacteria; kingdom Bacillati; phylum Actinomycetota; class Actinomycetes; order Mycobacteriales; family Mycobacteriaceae; genus Mycobacterium; species Mycobacterium sp. UNC410CL29Cvi84. Next base: position 278,662 of record NZ_JMLM01000010.1, on the reverse strand, counting down.
ACCCGACGGCACCATCGTGTGGACCGCACCCACCGGCCACACCTACACCAGCGTGCCCGAAAGCCGAATCCTGTTCCCCCGCACGATCACCGACACCCCACTACCGGACGGTCCGCCGCCGGGCGCCCCCGATCTGGACACCCCACCGGCCCCCGGCCGGGGCATCATGATGCCCATCCGCCGCCGCACCCGCGCCCAAAACCAGGCCCAACAGATCGCCTACGAACGCGCCCTCAACCAAGCCGACATCGACGAGCGCGAAGCCGCACAAGAAGCCTTCGACCGCCAACGCAAAGAACGCCAAGAACGCGAAGCCGCCGAGGCTGCCGCGGCCGCCGAATCCGCAGAGCAACAAGACATCCCGCCGCCACTCTGAGTGCGGCATGAATACCCCTGAAAAGGCATGACTTTCAGGGGTATTGCGGCGAGCTACACGTCGCCCGGCATGCCCGGCGGGCTGAGTGAACCGTCGACGTTCGGCACGACCGCGGGAGCGGGAATGCCACCTTCTGCGGCGTTGTCGCCGGGGATGCCATCATCGGCCGGGGTCGAGAAGCCGCCGGGCCCGCAGTTCCATTCCCACGGGAAGCACGCCGGGAACGGCTGGATCGCCAGTGAAGCGTCAGCCGGCGGGTTCGCGCCCAGTAGGGCGACGGCCACCGCACCCGCTCCCGCCGCCAGCAGGCCAAGTGTCCTCGATGCCATAGCAACCCCCAGTTCGCATCGTCAGATGCATCTGAAGCTACGCCGGCAAAGCGCACAGGGACCAGGAATCGGCCAATCGCCGACTAGGTGCCCGCGAGTTGGCCGACGACGCCCATCGCGAGATCTCTGGCGCGCAGCAGCTCGGCATCGTCGGCGAACAATTCCCTTCGGCCGTTGCCGGCAGTGAGAAACGCGTCGATCTTGAACGCGTCGTCGGCCGGGGCCGGCGAGCCCGCGACAGCAAGCTCGGTTTCCAGCAGCCGCAGCCAGCCCCGCTTGAGCTTCCTGACCCCGTCCGCGACCGGACCATCGCGACGGCCGTATTCCGCCGTGGTCGCCGCCATGAAACAACCGCCGCGGAACACGCCGGCGGTCAGGTAGTCGACCCACGCGTCGATCAGCGCACGCAGCCGCGGCGCGCCGGGGGCGGCCTCAAACGCCTTTGCGATGATCGTCTCGCGATAGATGTTTCGCGCCTCGGCCACCGCGGCGACCTGGATCGCCTCGCGGTTCCCGAACACCGTGAGGATGCCGCTCTTGCTGACCCCGGTCGCCGTGGCCAGCGCGCCGACCGTGATCGAGTCGAGCCCGTGCGTCGTCGCGATCATCGCCGCCTCGTGGGCGACCTTCCGCCGGGTCGCGTCACCGCGGACGCGTCGCCCATCCGGCTGATCGTCGGTTGTCACCTCCGCATTTTATACGTGCGACTGGACGTAAATCTCTGTGATCGCTAGGCTCCGAAACACGTCCGATCGGACGTTTAACTTCGCGATTGGAGTGCCCGCATGACTTCGAATCCGCAACCCGCGCTCGAGGAGAGCATCGACATCGCCGCCCCGCCCGACGCGGTGTGGACGTTGGTCAGCGACGTCCGCCGGATGGCCGAGTGGAGCCCTCAGGTCGAATCAACCCGGCTGCGCGGCGGCGCCGAGCAGGTCGCGGACGGGGTCGAGTTCACCAACCTGAACAACAACGGCACCTTCCAATGGAAGACGCACGGCACCATCATCCGGTTGGACAGCGGCCGCGAGATCGCGTTCCGGATCAAGGAGAACTGGGCCATCTGGTCCCTGCGCCTGGAGCCCACATCGGGCGGGACCAAGCTCACCCAGCGGCGTGAGAGCCCCGACGGCAGCCCCGACGGGACGGTCCACGTCATTGACAATTACATGGGCGGGCAGGACGTCTTCACCGCATCCATGCGGGACGGGATGCGTCAAACGCTGCGGGCGATCAAAGCCGCCGCGGAGTAGTCAGCGGCTGACGTCGTAAGAATGGTGGACGACGTCATGCAGGTGATACAGCGAGATCGTCGCGATGGTGAATTCGCTTCCGTTGCTGCGTAATCCGCGCCGACTCCACGAGTCCGCCGGCACATTGGCATACGTGGCGGCGACGGTGTTCGCCGCGTCGAACAGTTCCGTCGCGACCACTGCCGGGTCCTGCGAGCCGTAGTCGTCGGCGATCGCCGTCTCGTCCTGGTCCCAGTTGGGGAACTGTGGATCGTCCTCCGTGAGCATCAGCTGGACGCGGTGGTTGAAGATGCGGTGCACGTCGCGGACATGGGCTCCGTATTCGAGCGTCGACCAGACGCCGGGCGCGGGCCGGGTCCGGACGCCGGGCGAGGCGAGACGGTGCACCCAGTCAGCGGCGTCGTCGCGAATCCGGGCGGCGACGTCGGTGTGCTGGAGAGACGACGCGTCGAAGCCGCATTCCGGGCAGGCGCGCGACAGCACCCACGTCCAGTCCTTCGTGTCGGGTTCGATCGCGTCCGGAGTCGTCACCGGACCAGTGTCGCACCCGGTCGGGCACGGTGATTCGGATCGGTCTCCCACCAGCACGGGATAGCCTCTACGCACTCATCGAGCGAAGGGGATGGTCCGACGACGACGTCAACAGCTGTTGAGCCGTTCATCGACGGGTTCGTGTACGGCGAAGGTCCGAGATGGCACGACGGCCGCCTGTGGTTCAGCGACGTACCGGCGGGCCGGGTGTACTCGGCCGGCGAGACGGGCGACCTGACCGTGGCGCTGTACCTGATTGTCGACGACACCACGCACGACGGTCTGGTGCGGGGCGAGTCGGCCGGGCGGGTGTTGCAGACCCGCGTCGACGTGCCCGCCGCACCGACCTAGTCCCAGCCCCTCACCAGCACGCGATCACACCGAATGGAAGGCAACCCGATGGCTCCGAGCACCCGTCCCGCTGAGGGACCGCGGAGTGCCGTCTCCACGACCGACGCCCCGATGCACCGCGACCTGAAGAACCGTCATCTGCAGATGATCTCGCTCGGCTCCGCGATCGGGACGGGCCTGTTCCTCATCTCCGGCACGTCAGTGCAGACCGCCGGGCCGATCGTTCTGCTCGGCTACACCATCGCCGGCATCGTCCTCTACGGGGTCATGCGGATGCTCGGCGAAATGGCCGTCGCCCATCCGGTCGCGGGGTCGTGGTCGGCGTACGCGCGCGAATATCTCGGCAAGCCGGCGGGATTCATCGCCGGCTGGAACTGGTGGTACGTGTGTGTCGTCGTCTGCATGGTGGAGTTGACGGCCGCTTCGGAGTTCATGGCTTTCTGGTTCCCGAGCTTGCCGCGCTGGATCACGACCGCGGTGTGTCTGGTGCTGATCACCGCCGCGAACATGATCAACGTCAAGGCGTTCGGCGAATTCGAGTTCTACTTCACGCTGATCAAGGTGACGGCCGTCATCGCCATGATCGTCCTCGGCATCGCGATCATCTTCGGCGCCGGCGACTACAACGTGCACGGACTGGAAAACCTATGGGCGCATGGCGGTTTCGCGCCGAAGGGGCTCGGCGCCTTCATGATCTCGCTGGTCGCGATCACGTTCTCGTTCGGCGGCATCGAGTCGTTGGGCACCGCAGCCGGCGAGGTCGAGGAACCCGCCCGCAACATCCCCCGCGCCATCAATCAGGTTCTGCTGCGAATCCTGCTCTTCTACGTGGGTGCCATCGGCGTCATGCTCATCATCTGGCCGTGGGACAAGGTAGGCACCGAGGGCAGCCCGTTCGTGCTGATGCTCGTCGGCCTCGGGATCGGCGGCGCCGCAACGCTGCTCAACGTCGTCGTCCTGACCGCCGCGCTGTCGGTGGCGAACGTCATGACCTACAGCAACGCGCGTGTCCTGTACGACCTCGCCGCCAGCGGCCAGGCCCCCCGGTTCCTCGCCCACACCAACGCCCGCGGTGTGCCGGTGCGTGCCCTGCTGCTCAACTCCGGATTCGTCGCCGTGGCCGTACTGCTGAACATCGTGCTGCCCGGCAAGGCTCTCGCGGTCCTCATTCCCGTCGTGGTCGGGGCCGAGCTGATCACGTGGAGCATCATTGCGCTCAGCCACCTACGATTCCGGGCGCGCGAAGGCGCCGGTGTCTTCAAGACACCGATGTCGCCGATCACGAACTACCTGTGCCTCGCGTATTTCGCACTGATCTACATCCTGATGACGCTGGACCCGTCGTCGCACTCCGGAGCGATCGCATTGCCGCTGTGGTTCTGCGGTCTGCTCATCGTCGGGTCCCTGCTGAACCGGGTCAGGCGCTAACGTCGAAGCGGTGAAGGTGTCGGGGTCGCACGTCGCACGGGTATCCGCGGTGGCGCTTGCCCTCGCGGCATGCGGCCATCCGACGCCGCCGCCGGTTGCGACCTCGCCGGCCGCTCAGCCTCCGGCCACGACCTCTGCGGCCGCCACTCCGGTGCCCAGCGTCATTCCCACCGGACCCTTCGCCGCAGTGTCCCGCCTGGTGAATGACGCCATCGCGGCACATCGGTTGCCCGGCGCGGTGATTCAGATCGGGCATGGCGGCAAGGTCGTCTTCCGACAGGCCTACGGCGCTCGCCGACTCGACGACGAACCCGCACTGGACGGATCCTCCGCACCGGCCGAACCGATGACCGACGACACCATCTTCGATCTCGCATCGTTGTCGAAGAGCATCGCGACGACGGTGGCTTTCCTGCAGCTGTACGAAAAAGGCCTGGTGCAGGTCGACGAACCGATCCAGACCTACTTTCCGGAGTTCAATCCGACCAACGATCCACGCCGCGCCCAGGTGACGGTGCGCATGATGCTGACGCACACGTCCGGCACCGGTGGCGATCTCAGTCACCAAGGCCCGTGGGGGCTGACGAGTGCCGACAAGGCGGAGGGCATTCGTCGTGCGCTCACAGCGCCTTTGGAGTTCGGTCCGGGCGAGGGATTCCATTACTCCGACCTGAACTTCATCATTCTCGGCGCCCTGATCGAGAAGATAACCGGCGAATCCCTGGACAACTACGTGCAGGACAACGTCTTTGCGCCACTCGATCTTGCCGACACCCGGTACCTGCCCGCCACCAAGGCATGCGGTCCGCACCAAGTTCGCGGTACGGCAATTGTTTTCACCGGCGGACCATCGGGCCCGTGCCCGCCGGGAACCTGGAGCACCGACCTGCTGGCGCGTGTCGCGCCGACCGCCCACGATGACGACACGCCCGGCATCAACCCCGACTTCGACCAGTTGATCCGCGGCACGGTGCATGACCCGACGGCCCGGCGGATGGGCGGCACCGGAGGGAGCGCGGGAGTGTTCTCGACGGTGGCGGACATCGGCCGCTACGCGCAGGCACTGCTCGATCGGCTCGCCGGACGTCCGAGCCTGTTCCCCTTGGCACCGTCCACCGCGGAATTGATGGCGACGCCGCAACAGCCCGGGCACAACGCCGGACAGGTGCCCGCGGCAGATGCGGCCAGCCGAGCAGCCACCGAAAATCACCCCAACACAACGGATCCGCTGCTGGCGCCGAACTATCCGGCCATCGCGGGACAGGAACTGCGCAGCTTCGGCTGGGATATCGACACCGAGCACTCGCGACCCCGCGGCATGGTGTTTCCCGTCGGCAGCTTCGGTCACACCGGCTTCACCGGGGTGACCCTCTGGATCGACCCCGGATCGGACACGTACGTCGCGGTGCTCGCCAACGTGATCCATCAACGCGGCGGCCCACCCATCGCGAGGCTCAGCGGCGAGATCGCCACGGAAGCCGCGCGGGCGCTGCGTCTCTACGGGAGCTGACGCGGGCAGAAGCGCGCCGAGATCACCGTCACCGCAGGAGAATGCACAGGGTGACCTCAATCTCCGGTGCGAACAGATTCTGGATCAGCTTGACCGCGGGCCTCGTAGTCGGCCTGGCCACCGGGATCTTGTCGCAACGGTGGCCCGTCGGCCTGCTGGCGGTCGTCATCGTCACCGCGGCGAGCTACGTCCTCTGGGCGCTCGTGGCGCTGTGGCGGATGGACCCCGACCAGACGAAGGAGCACGCCGGTGAAGCCGACGTCGACGACGAGATCGGCGATCTGGTCCTGTTCCTCATCCTGACGGCCAGCCTGACCTCCATCGGAATCCTGTTGTTGTCCGCCAATGACGCGGACAAGGCGTCGTACGCAGGCATGTCGCTCGCCGCGATCCTCGCGACGTGGGCGCTGCTGCACACCATGTACACGGCGCGCTACGCCCGCATCTACTACGACGACGAACCCGGCGGTATCGACTTCAACAACCCCGATGTCGATCCGCAATACAGCGACTTCTACTACTTCTCGTTCAACCTCGGGATGACCTACCAGGTGTCCGATACCGACGTCACGAACTCACGGATACGGGCGGAAGTCCTCCGGCACTGCCTTTTCAGCTACATCTATGGCACCGTGATCATCGCGTGCACGATCAATCTCGTGATCAACCTCGTCGGCTGAAACCACTCACCGATCAGCGCGCAGCGGACGGCTCGGTTCAGTACTCTGCCGCGTGTGCCCAGTAGGCCCTACCTGAGGATCGACCTCGCGACGGTGCGCAGGAACGTTGCTGCGTTGCGCGGTGCGCTGCCCACGGCCGAGATTCGGTACGCGGTGAAGGCCAATCCGGCAGAACCCGTCCTCCGGCTCCTCGCCGACCTTGACTGCACGTTTGACGTCGCGTCCGTCGGCGAGGCGGACCTGTGCACGGCGGCCGGCATCGACGGCGCCCTGATGACGTTCGGGAACCCGCTCAAGAAGCCCGCCGAGGTCGCGTACGCGTTTGCGCGAGGCGTGCGGCGATTCACGTTCGACACCGCAGCCGGCTTGGAGGCGATCGCCGAGAACGCGCCCGGGTCGAGCGTCGAATGTCGCATCGCACCGGCGTTCCCGTCGTCGGTGACACCGTTCGGGCACAAGTTCGGATGCGCGCCGGACGATGCGGTCGGGTTGTTGACGGAGGCCGCTCGGTCGGGGCTGCGGGCGGACGGAGTGGCCTTCCACGTCGGCTCGCAGCAGCTCGACCCAGCCGCATGGGAAATCGGTATCCGTTGCGCGCGCGACATTTTCGGCACCGTGCCCACCCTGACGACACTCAACCTGGGCGGCGGCATCCCGATCCCGTACAACGCACCCGTACCCGGCGTCGAGGTCGTGGGCGCCGCCATCACCGACGCCCTCGGACGGTATTTCCCGGCGCTCCCCCACGTCGTCCTCGAACCCGGGCGCGCGGTCGTCGGCTCGGCCGGCACGCTCTCGTGCGAAGTCGTGTCGGTGCGAAATGGCACCGACGGCGGCCGCTGGGTCTACCTCGACATCGGGCGCTACGGCGGGCTGGCCGAAACCGAGAACGAGTACATCCGGTACCGCCTGCGCACGAGCCGCGATGGCGATCCCGTCGACGACGCCGTGGTCGCCGGCCCGACGTGCGACGGCGACGACGTGCTGTACCGGCGTTATCCACTGCCGGTGACGCTGCGGCCGGGCGATCTGGTCGAGATCGATGCGGCCGGCGCGTATACGACGAGCTACTCGTCGTCGTTCAATGGATTCGAGCCACTTGCAACGCAGTTCGTGGAGGTCACTGATGCAGTCACAACCAGGTAGCAGTTTCGCGGGCTGTCACGTACTGGCCGAATTCACCGGTGTCGATCGCGACCTGGCCAACGATCGCGTGCGGCTGCGACACCTGCTGCGCACTGCCGTCGAGCGCGCGGGGGCCACGGTGTGCGACATGGTGGACAAGCGCTTCGAGCCACACGGCGTCACCGTCCTGGCGTTGCTGGCCGAATCGCACGCGTCGATCCACAGCTATCCCGAGCGCGGCGCGATGTTCGTCGATGTCTTCACCTGCGGTGAGTCGGCCGACGCCGAGGAGGCCGTCCGGCTGCTGCGACAGGCCGTGGGCGCGGCAGATGCCCACATCCACACGGTGTTTCGCGGAGCGGGCCGCCAGATCGTCGAGACGATGGCGCCCGGCATCACCCGCACCTGGCAGCTGACCGACGTGCTGTGCGATGTCCACACCGAGTTTCAGCATCTGGTGATCGGCCGGACGGAGCAGGGCATCGCACTGTTCAGCGACTCGGACCGCCAGAGCACCGAACTCAGCCAGCTCGTCTACCACGAGGCCCTGATGGTGCCGGCGCTGCTGCTGACCGAGACCGTCGACCGGGTGCTGATCATCGGCTCGGGAGAAGGCGTGGCCAGCCAGATGGCCGTGGCTGCCGGCGCCACCCACGTCGATCACGTCGACATCGACCGCGACGCCGTCCGGCTCTGTGCCGAACATCTGCCCTACGGTTACACCCCCGCTGAATTGGCAAGCGCAGAAGCCGGACTCGGCCCCGTCACGGTGCATTACACCGACGGATACGAGTTCGTCGCCAACCACACCGGCCCCCGCTACGACGTCGTCGTCATCGACCTGCCGGACGAACGAACCGAGCCCGCCCAACACAACCGCCTCTACGGCGCCGATTTCATGAAGCTGTGCGGCGACATCGGCGCCATCGTGGTCGGCCAGGCGGGCTGCCCCACGCTCTGGCGCAACGAGACGCTGATCCGATCGTGGGAGCGCTTCGGTGAAACCTTCGCCACCGTGGTCTATTTCGGCAGCGACGAGCACGAGTGGGCGTTCCTGTCGGGAACCACCGGGGTGCTCGAGGATCCGCTCGGCACGATGACGGCACGGCTGGAGACACTCCCGTACCGGTGTCAGACGATCGACGCCGTTGCATTGGCCGCCGCGACGGCGCCGCCGATCTCGCTGCGAAGCAGCGTTACCGCTTGACCGCGGTGACCAGCAAATATTCGGCCTGATACAGCGTGTGGCCGGGCGCGGTCGACTGGTTGGCCGCAGTCAGGAACTGTTCGAAGTCGCTGTCCAACTGCGCGATTCGATCTGGTTGGTCAGCGTTGAAGTTGTAGACGGCGATGGTCGGCCCGTAGTTGGTCTTCCAGTATTCACGGAATTCGACCGGCGTCGGACAACGGGCCATCGTCACCGTCTGCCGCTGAACCGTCAGCTCGGTCACCTTGTCGCCGAACAGCTCTCGCACGTGGTTGTCGTCGCCCCAGAGCAGCGCCGGGCTGGCGCCGGGGGGCAACGGGGTTGCGTAGGGCTTCATGGTCGCGAACAACTGACCGATGAAACCGGTTGGCGTCCAGTTGATCATGCCGATGGTGCCACCGGGACGGCACACCCGGACCAGCTCGTCGGCGGTGATCTGGTGATGTGGTGCGAACATCGCGCCGACACAGGACATCACGACGTCGAAGCTGTTGTCTTCGTAGGGCAGCGCTTCGGCATCTGCCGTCATCCATTCCAGTTCGACGCCGCGCTGGGCAGCGATGGCTCGGCCGGCATCGAACAGCTCGGGGGTCAGGTCGCTCGCCGTGACCGTCGCACCGAGCGCCGCCGCGGGAATCGCCGCATTACCCGACCCGGCCGCCACGTCGAGCACGCGATCTCCCGGCCGGATTCCGCAGGCGCGCACCAGCTCCGGGCCGAGCGACGAAATCAGGTCGGAGGCGACGGTGGCGTAGTCGCCGGAGGCCCACAGGGCGCGGTGCTTCGCCTTGAGTGCCGCGTCGGCGTCGGCCTGATCCGACGAAGTCGTGCCGGTCATGATTTCTCCTCCGCGGCGATGGCGACGGTCGATGAGCACCGGCCTGAGCGGAGGGTAGCGCCCGGTGCTCGACAGCGAGACGGATTCGCAACCTCAAGTAGTCTCGACCCCCATGCGACTCGCTGCGACCACGTTGGCCTTGGCAGGTGCGCTCACGCTGCTCGGACCGATGCCATCCGCGTCCGCCGATGCGGCGAGCCCCTTCGATGTTTCTGATCCGGCGGTCGGCCGGCTTGATCCGGCCTTGTTGGCGGCGGTCCAGCATGCGACGACCGCGGCGGCTGCCGAGGGGATCCCCATGACGATCACCTCCGGCTGGCGCTCTCCAGAGTTCCAGCAGCAATTGCTCGACGACGCGATCCAGACCTACGGCAGTTACAACGCTGCGCGGCAGTACGTCCAGACGCCGCAGCAGTCCAAGCATGTCAGCGGCCAGGCCGTCGACATCGGCGGCCAGAGTGCCGACAAGTGGCTGATCGCCAATGGTGGGCGCTTCGGCTTGTGTCAGATCTACGCCAACGAACTCTGGCATTTCGAGCTGGCCACCGATGCCCACGGGGACTGCCCTCCGCTGCTACCCAACGCCGCCAGCTGATCCGCTGCTCGATTCCAGCGTCGTGGTGGCTCCAGGTGTCCGCGCGCCGGTAAGGCCAAGTGCCACAGTGATTTCCAATACCGCATCTGGATCGTCGAGCCGGTCGCCGTAGAAGTCGCGCAGCTGGGTCATGCGGTAACGCACCGTCTGCGGGTGCACGAACAGCGACTCGGCGACGGCGTCGCGGCGGCCGAGGTGCAGGACCCAGGCCCGTAGCGTTTCCTCGAGCCGTTCAGCTGTGCTCGGTCGCAGCCCAGCGAGCGGCGCCAGCACGCGCCGACGCAGGTCGTCGGCGGCGTCGTGGTCGGCACTGAGCACCAGGTCGACGAGGTGTTCTTCGGTGTCAACGACACCGGAGCCACCTGCCACCAGGGCCCGGGTGCGCATCGCGCGCAGGTAGGAGGATTTCACCTGCCACCACTGACGCGAAGGTCCGACGATCACGCGGCTGCCGGTCATGGCGTCGAGGACCCGCTGCCGCTGCTGACCATCGGCGTCGGGGACGAGCACCACGGCCAGCGATTCACCGGCGTCCACCTCAGACACGTCAAGACTCGTGTGGAGGGTTTCCTGGGCGAAGAGGACTGACAGCTTGCGGGTTTCAACCTCCGGCAGCAGCACGGCGCTCAGCGTCTTCGGCGGCTTCCAGTCGGCCTGCTCGGCACTGGCGAGCAGCTGGTTCATGGGCGCGCCCGCCAACAGTTCCGCGGCGAGCCGGTCGAGGTGGCGTTGCCGGACCCGGCCGGCGGCGGCGAGTTCATCTGCGTGGCCCGACACGCTGGCCGCCGACAGTTCGTCGATGAACGCGAACACCATTTCGGCGAACCTCGCGGTGGTCGCCGCAGACAGTCCTGCTGCGACCGCGGTGGCCGAGAGCTCTCGCCACGACACTCGAGCGCCGACCCGGTAGGCCGACAGCAGGGCATCGATCGACCGGCCGGTGCGGGCCTCACCCCGACCCAGGTCGTAGGCACCGTCGAGCGCCGGAGACAGCCTCGGCCCCGGATCGGTGTCGTGGGACCGGGTGGTCAGACGCAGGAACGCGCCCAGCGCCAGCTGTACCGCGTTCTCGATGGTCTGCCCCATCGGTCCGCTGAACGCGTCGGTGTAGCTCGGCACCTCGGCCGTGACCGCCGCGACGGTCCGCTCGGCCATCTGAGGCAACACCCCTTCCAGCGCCCGAACTATCTCCTCGTCGAGGTCCAGGCCACTGAATCGGGCAGCGGGATCCGTCATAACTGTTCTTTCCGAACAAATTGATCCGGATCTATCACCCTCCCAGCATAGGACTTTGTACCGCCTGCTCATGGAAGCTAAGAGCATGACCACGACATCAGTTCGCCCGACCGCTGCAGGATTGCGCCGGCGTGTGCTCGAGCTGGCAGAGCGGATCACCACCCCACTGCTGCCCGGCGACTACCTCGACCTCGTCGCACCCCTGCGTTCCGGAGCCCCGCTGCGCGGCCGGATCACCGCTGTACACCCCGAGACGCGCGACTGCGTCACCGTGACGATCAAGCCCGGCAGCGGATGGCAATCGCACATCCCCGGCCAGTACGCCCGCATCGGGATCGATGTCGACGGGGTACGCCAATGGCGCACCTACTCGCTGACCTCGCACACCGATCGCCCCGATGGGCACATCGCGATCACCGTCAAAGCCGTCGCGGACGGAACGGTCAGCAACTACCTGGTGCGTCGCGCTACCGTCGGCACGCTGCTGCACCTCGACCAGGCCGCCGGCGACTTCGTCCTTCCCACCGCTACGCCGGACAAGCTGCTGTTCGTCGCCGCCGGCAGCGGCATCACCCCGATCATGGGCATCCTGCGCAACCTCGCCGACAGCACGGACTCCGACGCGGTGGTCGTGCACTGCGCGCCGACGCCCGACGACATGATCTTCGCCGGCGAGCTGCGCGAACTGGCTGCGCGCGGCCGGATCCGGCTGATCGAGGTCCACACCGCCACCGACGGTCGGCTTGACGTGACGCGCCTGCAGGAACTGGTCGGCGACCTCACCGGGCGCCATACCTGGGCGTGCGGACCCGCCGGACTACTCGATGCGCTGCAACAGCATTGGACCGCAGCCGGCATGGCCGACCGGTTGCACACCGAACGGTTCCGCGCCGAAATCCTCGCCACCGGCGACGGCGGCACCGTGACATTCAGCAAGAGCGGCACCACCACCGAGGCCGCCGGAGATCAGACGCTGCTCGACACCGGAGAGGCCGCCGGCGTCCTGATGCCCTCGGGCTGCCGGATGGGCGTGTGCTTCGGCTGCGTCGTCCCCCTCCGCCGAGGAGCAGTGCGCGACGTGCGCACGGGCGACCTCACCACCGCCGTCGAAGGCGACGGCGTCGTAATCCAAACCTGCATCAGCGCAGCCGCCGGCGCCTGCGATATCGACATCTGATCGAAAACTGCCTTCACACAAGGAGTTACGCCATGACTGCAATCCAACGCAAACTCAACAACCCCGTCGCGCACCTCTCTGAGGCCGACATCGAGAACATCGGCATCGAACTCGACGCGATCCGCGCCAACGTCATCGCCAGCCGCGGCGAACAAGACGCCGCCTACATCCGCAAGGTCATCGCCGGCCAGCGCAAGCTCGAGCTGACCAGCCGCGCCGTGTTGTTGTTCTCGCTGTTCCCGCCGGCATGGATCGCCGGCACCGCCGGGCTGGCCGTGTCGAAGATCATCGACAACATGGAAATCGGCCACAACGTGATGCACGGCCAGTGGGACTGGATGCGCGACCCGAAGATTCACTCCACGACGTGGGAATGGGACAGCGCCTCGCCCGCCGCGATGTGGAAGCACTCGCACAACGAGCTGCACCACACGTACACCAACGTGCTCGGCAAGGACCATGACCTCGGTTACGGCATCATGCGCGTCGACGAGGATCAGCGGTGGAGTCCCTTCTACCTGATGCAGCCGCTGACCAACTTCATCAACGCCTGCTTCTTCCAGTACGGCATCGCGGCATACGACCTGCAGATCGGCCGCTACCTCAAGGGCAAGACCGACAAGGAAGAGTTCCGCCGTCAGGGCAAGGAAGTGCTGGCCAAAACCGGCCGCCAGGCGCTGAAAGACTATGTCCTGCACCCGCTTCTGTCGGGACCGTCGGCGCTGACCACGCTCACCGCGAATCTGACGGCCAACCTCATCCGCAATTGGTGGACCCACTCGGTCATCATGTGCGGACACTTCCCCGAAGGCGTCGAGACGTTCGAGAAGGCGTCCATCGAGGGCGAGACCCGCGGCGAGTGGTACCTGCGGCAGATGCTCGGCTCGGCCAACATCTCCGGTGGTCGGTGGATGCACTTCATGACCGGCAACCTGTCGTTCCAGATCGAGCACCACCTGTTCCCCGATCTGCCCAGTAATCGCTACCAGGAGATCGCACCGCAGGTCGCCGACCTCTTCGAACGCTACGGGCTGACCTACACCAGCGGCTCACTGCCGCGACAGGTCGCGTCGGCGTGGCGGAAGGTGTTCCGGCTCTCCCTGCCCAACCGATACGCGACGATGCGCTTGCCGCGCCTCCGGTTGCGGCGGGCACCGGCAGCCACGCCGGACCTGGCAGCAGCCGCGTAATTCTGTTGTTACCGTGAGCTATTCACGTCATCAGTGAGTGCCTGGGCTTCCTCGTAGGACATCGCGCCGTTGGCGGTGCTGCCTACGGTTACCGACACCTATGCCGCGGATTGCAGTCACTATGTGACCGCAATCCGCGGCGTAAGCGCCTTCAGAAAGCAGCGTCGCCACCGCACCTTGAGCTGCAGGCCATGTGCCCTTGGACGGCCCGCCGCAGATCAACGGATGTGCCCGCCCAGCGACGCCGTGATCAGGGCTGGTGGCGTGTAGGTAGCGAACAAGTTGGCCCGTTCTTGAAGGGTTAAATTCCGTCGGGCCCACAGGCGTCGAAATCCCTGTCGCGCCAATGTAATCCACGAAGGTAGCAGCGAAGTCGTCATTTCGTGGTGGTGACGTGCAACCATGACCATTGAGAATCTCCTTGATGTGAGGTGGAACGGCCGTCTGTCAGATTCAGTCGAAACCGTTCAGGGACAGTGGTGTTCGTTGGCGGTTTGGGCTGCTCCGAGCCGGTCGTAGACCTGCCACCAGATCGCTTCGTGAGCGCTTGCCGACAAGCGGCCCTGATCACGCCACATGTCTGCGGCCCGGAGCTTGCCTACCAGTACTTTCAGCTCGACGTACTCGGCTTCGAATTGCTCATCGGGTCGGCCGGCGAACCGGGTGATGCAGAGTGTCCGAATCTGAGCGTGCGATCGTGCGACCCGGGCGAAGAGCGCGACCCCAACTCCCAGCCACACGACGGTCGGAATGGCGAACTGCAGCCAGGATGTCGCAGCACCAAGCAGCAGAAGGGAAAACAGCCACAGGACGGTGCCCCACGTCGGCCACGCCCGCCACGCGCGCAGCCAACGGCGCTCGACATTGTCGATGCCAGGTGGGTACACGACCAGCCAATAGCGTGTCACGCCGTAGCGGGTGGGTGAGACGCTCAACGACCCCCACACGTGGTCGCCGTCCAGCAGGCGAGTCCACCACCGCCTGGAGGCAGGCGCCCAACTGGGCAGCGGCTGGGGCCAGCGATCACCGCCGACCCAGTAGTGCGGGTTCTCCATGTATGTCGGTCTACTCGCTCGCCGGCGGGACGGACGGGATGTGTACGGAATCCTTACGCAGCTGGAGGCGATCTTTACAGCGGGTGTTCAGATCGCGTCAAGACCAGGTCATATTCCTCGGATGCGGGTCTAACGTCGGCCCCCGCGGCGCGTGGCATGCCGCAGGCTGACGCAGGAGGGGCAGTGACTATGCATTGGGGACCGGCGGCGTGGCTGCAACTCATCACGATCGTCGCGATCCTGGCTCTGCTGCATGTGCCGTTGGGCAACTACATCGCATCGGTCTACTCCAGCGAAAGGCATTGGCGTGCTGAGCGATTGATCTATCGAATAGTTGGAGTGCAGCCGGATCGCGAACAGCATTGGGTCTGGTACGCGGCATCGGTGGTCGCGTTCTCGGTGGTCAGCGTGGCCGCGCTGTTCAGTCTGCTGATGCTGCAAACGCAGCTGCCCGCACCTTGGGGCGCGCCAGGAATGGCGCCGTTGCTCGCGCTGAACACGGCGGTCAGCTTCGTCACCAACACCAGTTGGCAGAACTATGCCGGCGAGTCGACGCTCGGTCATTTCGGACTGACCGTCGGCCTGGGCGTGCATGCCTTCGCCAGCTCCGCTGTCGGCATCGCCGTGGCCATCGCGCTGATACGCGGCATCGTGCGTCGTCAGACATTCGAACTCGGCAATTTCTGGGTGGACCTGGTGCGCGGCATCATCCGGATCCTGATCCCGATGGCGTTGATCATTGCGGTTCTGCTCACCGCACTCGGTGTGATGGAGACTTTCGGTCCGGCACAGGCGATCGGCAGCCTGGCCGGCGGCTCGCAGACCTTGCCGTCCGCGCCGGTTGCGTCGTGGGAGTCCATCAAGCTGATGTCCGGCGACGGCGGTGGTGCCTTCAACGCCAACAGTGCGCACCCGTTCGAGAACCCGACACCGCTGACCAACGTCATCGAGATCGTGACCATGGCCGTCATCCCGGTGTCGCTGGTCCGCACCTACGGTGTCATGGTCGGCGACCGGCGTCAGGGCTGGGCCTTGCTGGCCGTAGTTGTCACGCTGTTCGGGTTGGGTACCGCGGCCGTCGGGATCTCGGAAGCGATGCCGCACGGCACCATCGCCGGTGCGGTCGGTACTGCGCTGGAAGGCAAGGAGATTCGCTTCGGAATGCCCGGTAGTGCGCAGTTCGGCCAGGTGGCCACCGCTACCGCGGACGGCGCGGCCAACTCGTCGTACGACAGTTTCACCAGCGTTGGTGGCGGCGTGCTGATGGCCAACATGATGCTGGGCGAGATCAGCCCCGGCGGCACGGGCAGCGGACTGTACGGTTTGGTCGTCATCGCGCTGCTCGCCGTGTTCCTCGGCGGTCTGATGATCGGCCGCACGCCGGAGTATCTGGGCAAGCGGGTCAGCGCCCGGGAGATGAAGTTGGTCAGTCTGGCAGTGCTCACCCCGCCGGTGACGGTACTGACCGGCGTCGCGATCTCGATGGCGCTGCCGGCCGGCGCCAACGCCACGACCAACTCCGGCCCGCACGGGCTGTCCGAGGTGCTGTATGCGTTCACCAGTTGTGTCGCGGGTAACGGCAGCGCGTTCGGCGGATTCAGCAGCAACACAACAGGATTCAACATCAGTCTGGCGGTGGCAATGATCATCGGCCGGTTCGTGCCGATGATGCTGGTGCTCGCCCTGGCCGCCAGCTTCGCCAGGCAAAGTTCCGGGGCAGTCACCGACGGCACTCTGCGCACTCATCAACCATCGTTCGTGGGGCTGATGATCGGCGCCGCCCTGATCGTGGTCGGACTGGAGTACCTGCCGGCACTCGCGTTGGGCCCCATCGTCGAACGGTTGTCCTAGCAGGCTGTCGGTGCGCTGCGGTCGGGCGTCGCAGCTGATTCGATCCTCCGCGCCAATGCCACGAATGGCGCGCGCCGCACCGCTTCCGACGTGCCCGGTGCCTCCGGATGCCACTGCACCGCAAGCACCCAACCGTCGACGGCCTCGAACGACTCGATCAGGCCGTCGGCAGCATAACCCGTCGCCACCAGCCCGGCGCCCAGCGATGCGATGCCCTGGTGGTGCGCCGACGCCACGACGATCCGGTCAGAGTCATGTGCGGCCTGGACTCGGCTATCTGCTGTCAGGGCAACCGTGTGCCAACCGAACAGCTCGCCGGCCGTCACGCTCCGGTGCGGGACTTCACTTGGTACCAAGTCGATCTGGAGATCGCCACCCCGAAGTACGTTCAGTACCTGCGCTCCACGACAGATGCCGAGCACCGGCAAGCCGGCGTCCTGTGCCCGCGCCGCCAAGGTGAAGTCGAGTTCGTCCTGCTCGTCGTTGACGTCGTACACCACCTCGGTAGTGGCCTGTCCGTACCGTTGCGGGTTGATATCGCCGCCACCGGGCAGCACGAGTCCACTGACGCCGGACAGTGCAACGAACGGGTCGTCGACCACCAGCGGGGTAAGCCCGGCATCGGCGACCAGATCGACAATCCGGTCGAAGAGCTCATTCGCCGCGATGACTCGTGGGTCGTCTCCCAGTGAGAACCGGCGCGGTACGACGACAACAGGTGCGGCCACTATCGGGTCTGTCCTCTCATCACGGGTCAGAAGTATCCGGAGTTGGGCGGCAGCGCGCCGTTGACGACGAAATCCCCCGTCGCCCAAGCTTTGTACGCCAGCGGGTTGTGGCTGGCGATGGTTCGCGCGTTGCGCCAATGCCGGTCGAGATTCAGTGTACGAGCTGTGGCCGATGCGCCACCGGTGTCGAACAGTCGCTGCGCGGCATCGAGGGTGAGCCTCTCCGCGACGAGTTGGGCCTTCGCCACCTCGATCGCGGCCGCACCGATGGCCTGTTGGTCGTCGATCTGGCCGGAGTCCACCACCCGATCCAGTGCCGCCGCGGCACCGAGCGTGACCGCAGTGGCGGTCGACGTCCAGGCCGCGATCTCCCCGACCGCCTGCAGGATGAACGGGTCCTGTGTGGCCGAGGGGGTCAACCCGTGGGCGGCGGGACGTGCCTTGTTCTGGACGAACCAGATGGCATCCCGCAAGGCGCCCTTGGCAATTCCCACTGTCACCGCCGTCAGGTACAGCTGCAGGAAAGTCTGGCTGTGCGCGAGCCGGTGATCCTCGGGTACCAGCGACACCTCGTCCTCGTGCACCAGCACCGACTCGAAAGTCGTTGCACCGCTGGCGGTCAGCCGCTGCCCGAAGCCGTCCCAGTCGTCGAACAACGTCACGCCCGGGCGATCAGCCGGAATGATCACGTGCACTTCGCGGCCGTCCTCCCGTTCGGCCGAGACGGCGATCAGGTCGGAGTAGAGGGTGCCGGTCGAGTAGAACTTCTTGCCGTCCAACCGGTATCGGCCGTCACCCGTGGCACGCAGCGTGGTGCCGATGGCCGCCGGGGACGCACCCACGGCCTCGGTGATCGCGTTGCCGACGATCTTTCCGCTGAGCACATCGGGGAACCAGCGGGCCCGCAGAGCGTCGTCGCCCCGGTTACCCAGGAGCCGCTCGACGAATCCGAAATGGGCGCGCAGCGCCTGGGCCACGTTCGAGCTGGCCTGCGCGATATCAATGACGGTCTCGATGACATCGACGATGGAACCGCCTGGGCCACCGTACTCCTGGGGGATCCGGAGTGCGAGGACGCCGGTGTCGGCGATCGCGCGAATCGCATCATGGTGCAACGTTCGGGTCAGCTCGTGCTGGGCGTCGTCCGCGCCGAGCTTCTCGACGACCGACTCCAGCGACGCCCGCCGGTCCGCGACCGACCCTGCGGCCAATGCCGTGATGGTCATGGGATTTCCTTCTCAACTCATCGGAACAGGGGCAGGATGTGGGTCGCGAAGCGCTCCATCTCGGTCTCCAGCGGCTGGAACTGCAGCATGAACAGGTCTATCCCGAGGCCCGCGAATGTCGTGATCCGTTCGGCCACTTGCTCATAACTGCCAATGAGGCCGGCCAGGGTGCCGCCGTTGGTGCCCACGCGCGCGACACCCTCGTGCACCTTGAACATCGCGGTGGCGGGGTCGGCTCCCACCGTGCGGTCTCGTTGTCCCGAACCATCAACCAGGCCCTGCAGGTACTCGAACTCGTGCTGCGCTTCTTCCTCCGACTCACGGGCGATGACGAACGCCGACAGCCCGAACTGCAAGGGCTCCGGCTTCTTCCGCTCGCGACGCCGCATGTCGTCGATGATCTCGGCGGCATCCTGTGGCGGCCGCCCGTTGAGGAAGAACACGTCGGCCTGCGCCGCCGCCAGGACGCGCGCCGCTTCGGACTCCCCGCCGAGGTAGACGCGCGGGGTCCGCTCGAGGGCCGGCCGCAATTGCGCGCCGGCCGCGACGGCCCCGTCCAGCCCGGACTCGATGGCGTCGCCGCGCCACAGCCGACCGACGACGTCAAGCCACTCCCGGGAGTACTCGTATCGGTCACCGTGGGTGACGTCGCCGAGGCCGATTGCCTCCAGCTCAGGAAGGAACCAGCCGCTGACGAGGTTGATCGCCACGCGGTCGGAAGCGATCTGTTCAATATTGGCAACGGTTTTCGCGAAGACCAACGGATTGAACAGCAGCGGCTTGATCGCGCCGATCAACTCGACGCGGCTGGTGGCCTCCGCCAGGCCGGCCAGCGTCGACCAGGTTTCCAGTACATCGTGTTCGGCACCACCCGGATGCAGGACGTGCTGGGCCACCAACGTCGAATCGAAGCCCAGCTCTTCGGCGCGCACGATGAGATCGCGTGTCCGGCGGTAGCTGGCATCGGGCACCTCGACGGGATGTGTTCTGGCGCCCCAGGTTCCATAGACGGGTGCCCACACCCCGAACCGGGGCGCCGTGAGTGTGGCGGTCATGAATTCTCCAGGTAGCGCCGGAATTCCCAGTCGGTGACGGCACTGGAGTACTCGTCCCACTCGCTCTGGGCGATCTCGGCGAAGTCGTGCACGGAGTCCGCGCCCAAGATGTCGACGATGGCGTCATCGCTGCGGGCCAGCGCGATCGCAACACTGAGCGATTCCGGTAGCCGGACCCCGACGTCGTAGAGGTTGCCGGTCTGCGGCTCTGACGGATTGCGTCGGGCTTCCAGGCCAGCCACGACGGCGGCCAGGGCAGATGCGATGAGCCAGTACGGGTTTGCGTCGGACGCGCCGGTGCGCAGTTCGATTCGCGTCGCCTCGGGCGTCGACTCCAACAGCGACCGGACGGCGGACGTCCGGTTGTCCCGGCTCCACGTCAAGGTCGCCGGGGCGAACGATCCGGGGACGTACCTGCGGTACGCGTTGACCGAGTGCGCGCCGAACAGCGTGATGGACGGCAAGTGTTCGAGAAGGCCGGCGATGGCGTGCAGACCGACCGGGCTCTCGGCACCGTCGGCCCCGGCAAGGACCGGCTCACCGTCGCGCCACAGCGAAATGTGCAGGTGCGCAGAACTTCCGGAATGCTCCGAGAATGGCTTGGGCATGAACGTCGCCAACTTGCCGTTGCGGCGGGCGATCTCCTTGACGGCATACTTCAACCGCGCGCTGTTGTCGGCGGCATCGAGCGCGTCACTGTAGACCAGATTGGCCTCGACCTGTCCGGGACCGTATTCGGTCAGCAGGCCCTCCAGGGAAGTGAACTCGCGCAACACCGAATAGAGCTCGCTGAGCACCGGTTCGAGAGTGTTGGCGTTCTGCAGCGAGTAGGCGTGTACGTCGTCCTGGAAGATCGACCCGTCGGCATTGAGCAGGTAGAACTCGAACTCGGCGCCGACCTTCGCGGTGTACCCCAGGGCCTCCAGCCGCTGGATGACGCGCCGCAACACCGCACGGGGATCGAGCGGTGACGGCGTCCGGTCGTGACCGACGATGTCGGAGATGACGTGCCCCACGCCGGATCGCCACGGCAGCGCACGGAAGGTGCTCAGGTCGGGTACGGCGAAAGCGTCGGGGTAGCCCGTGTTCCAGTTGGTCGACCGAAGGCTCTCGATCACCCGGGCGTTGGAGTTCCACGCGAGCGCGCCATCGCAGAAGCCGAATCCGGAAGTTTCAGCGCGCCTACGGAACTGGTCGACGGGGACCCGCTTGCCCAGTGCGTGGCCGAACTGGTCGCTCCATGCCACCTCGACCTCGGTGATGACGCCGGAGTCCAGCAGGTCGACAACGTTCCTGTGCCGCTCGTCGGTTGCGGCGTCTGCGGTCAGCGACATCTCAGCCCTCCTCGCCTGCCGGGGTGGCCGACTCGGTTCGCGCGCAGCGGTAGCCCAGCACGGCACCGCCCACGAAACCCACTACGAGCACCAGGATTACGGCCAACGCCAACCCTGACGACCCGCCGACCAGATCCTTGAGGTTCACCAGGATCAGGACCAGGAACGCCACCAGCCCGGCCAGGCCCAGCGCCGGAGCCACCCGGACGCGCAACACCGAGTAGTGCCGCCGGTCCCGTGCGAAGAACGTCAACACGGCCGCACTCGTCAGCACCATCAGGGCGAGCACACCGACCGTGGTGATCCCGGACAGCCAGGTGTAGAACTCCGTGCTCGGGTCGAGCTTCGCCACGATGGCGACACCGATGATCGCGAGGATCAGTGCCGACAGCGCCAGCGATGCGACGTGCGGCGAGCCGTGGCGGGTGTGGGGCCGGCCGAAGGCCGCGGGCAACACGCCCCGGCCGGACAGCGCGAACAGGTAGCGGGACACCACGTTGTGGAAAGACAGGATGCACGCGAAGAGGCTCGTGACGAAGAGGACTTGAATGACGTCCGCTCCCACCACACCCAGGTAGCGCTGCGCGGTGTCGACCAGCATGGTGCCGCCCGAATTCGTTGCGCGCTCGATGGCTTCGTGATCGCCCCACGCCGAGATCAGTGCCCAGCTCGACACCGTGTAGAAGACGCCGATCACCGCGAGCGCGAGGTATGTCGCGTACGGAATGGTGCGGTCCGGATCGCGGGCCTCGTCGCGGAAGATGGCGGTTGCCTCGAAGCCGAGGAACGAGATGATCGCGAAGAGCAGCCCGATACCCGGTGCGCCCGAGGTGATCTGCGCGGGATCGAGCAGTCCCGTCGACAATCCGTGGTCACCACCGCGGGCGACGATCACCGCGTCGAGTACGACGACGATCGCAATCTCGGCGACGAGCAGAACCGCGAGTACCCGGCTGGACAGCTCGATGTTGCGGTACCCGAGGTAGGTGATCACCGCGAGCCCGGCCAACGCCCATACCGGCCAGGGCAACTGGGGTACGCCGACGAGGGCCAACAGACCGCCGAGCTGCGGACCGAGCAGGCCGTAGACCGCGGCTTCCATCGACGCGTAGGTGAGCACCGCCACGAACGCCGCACCGATTGCCGGGGCGGCGCCGAACCCTTGCTGCACATACGAAAAGAACGCCCCGGCCTCACGAACGAAGGGCGTCATCGCGGTGAAGCCGACCGCGAACAGCAGCAGCACGACGGTGGCGATGACGAACGTCGCGGGGAACCCTGATCCATTGCCGGTGGCGATACCCAAGGGCACCGGTCCGCCGATGACGCCCAGCGGCGCCGCCGCAGCCAACACCATGAAGACGATGGCGGGGATCCCCAAGTTGCCGCGAAGACGCTGCGCGCCGGCCGGAGGCCCACCATCGGTGCGCACCGCCGTATGTTCGACTGTCATGACGCCCCTTGCTGGTCGGTGAATGTTGTTGGAGACAAAAACTATTGGTCGGGGTGGACACGCTCCAGCGGGCAGGACACCGGCGCTGACAATGCGTCACATGCCGTAACATTCGGCGGACTTCGGGGCCGCAGACTCGGCCGCCGGTCGGTAGTCTCCATGACATGGCGCCGCGGGCGCGTCAGTCAAAGGGGTTGTCAGTGGGGACCATTCGATCGATTCGCGGTACGGGCCGCGTCCTGCGCGTAGGTGCGACACCGGTCCCGCACGCCGAGATCCTCGATCACGTCCGCCCGGTGGTCGCGCGCGACGGCATCGACCTCCACGTCGAGGTGTTCGACACCTTCGACGAACCGAACCACCACCTGGTCGCCGGGACGATCGACGCCAACTTCTTTCAGTACCTGCCATTCCTCGACGAGTTCAACGCCTCGGCGGCTCAGCGACTGGTTCCCGTCGCGCCGGTGCACATCGAGCCGTTTGCGCTCTACTCGGAATCGATATCCGCTCTCGGCAACGTGCCGCAGTACGCACAGGTGGCGTTGCCCGGCGATCCGGCGAACGTCGGGCGCGCTCTGCACATCCTTCGCGACCTGGGTCTGGTAACCCTGCGCGCGGGTGAGTCGTCTGCCCTCGGCGTCGCCTCGGTGATCGCCAACCCAAAACAGCTGCTGTTCAAGGAGATCGCCAGCGCGCACCTCGCGGATGTCCTCGCCGACTTCGATCTGGTGTTCCTGTTCGGCAACTACGCCATGGACCGTGAGATCGACCTGCAGTCGGCGCTCTACTGTGACCACGCCAACCGGGACTACGCCGAATACCTGGTCGCCCGCCCGGACAACCATGAGAGCGAACCAATCAGGCTGTTGGCCAGAGCTTTACAGTCAGATTCCGTACGTTCGTTCATCGCTCGCTCGTACGGCGGCCTGGTGGTGCCGGCGTTCTGACGGTCAGGCAGACCGGATCGGTCGGTGGTCCCGAAAGCGTGTCGAGGGCTGCGGGTCGAAGCGATAACCCTTGCCACGGACCGTCGTCAGCGTCAGGGCATGTGCACCCAGCTTGACCCGGAGCCGTCGCACATGGGTGTCGACGGTCCGCATCGAGGCGAACCCCGCGTCCCAGACGTTCTCGATCAGTTCGTCGCGCGAGATGATCCGTCGCGGGTGTTGCGCCAGATAGGCCAGCAGCTCGAATTCCTTGTAGGCCAAGGCGATCGGGTGCCCGTCGGCGCTGACCTGCCGGGTGGTCCGGTCGATCACGAGTCCACTCATCGGCGCCGGCGGCGGAGTGCGGGCCGGGGCCGTGCCGGCCACCGCCTTCGCCACCCTGGCGCCGGGCACGCGATATGCGAGGTACGCGCTGAACTCGTCCATCAGGGTCGTCACCTCAGCCAGTGCATCGCCGGTGGGAAGCTCCACCGACAGCACCACCTGCGGTGCCCGCACACTGCGGCCCTGATACATCCAGACTCCCTCATCGATCCGGACTCCAGTGTTCGCGGGAGAGCCGGCCTTGGACATCGTTACCGTCACGTTGAATCGAACGGGCTTTCGCGGCGGCCGATGACACGGTCCGGTCACGATCTGCAATCAGCACGTCACGGCCACAACTTTCACATCTGTCGCATTGTTAACATCTCGAAATGCAGGACTTCCCGGAGACCACCGGCCTTCGGCGCCCGTTCTCGCGTCGTGACGCGCTGCGCTATGCCGGCGCAGCGTCGGCACTGGCTGGGCTGAGTGCGGCAGGTCTCGGCCTGCCGACGGCTGCGGCAGCCGCGCCCACGCTGATCGACTTCGCCATGAAGCAGATTCCGGCGCAAGACATCCGGGCCGCCGGGCACGCCGGCGTCGTCAACTACGTCTCGACATCGCGCCCCGGCTCGACGATGGGCGCGAAGCCGATCACGCTGCCCTATGCCCGGTCACTCGCCGCGGCGGGGCTCGCGATCGTGAGCAACTACCAGTACGGCAAGCCCGGCGGGACCGCGCCGTCCGATTTCACGCGCGGTTACGCTGGCGGCGTCGCCGATGCGCGCACCGCCTGGCAACTGCACACCGCGGCGGGCGGCGGCCAGAGCGCACCGATCTTCTTCTCCGTCGACGACGACATCAACCGCGAAACGTGGAACAACGTCGCGCTGCCATGGTTTCGCGGCATCAACTCGGTACTCGGCCCGCAGCGCACCGGCGTCTACGGCGGCATCAACACCTGCCAATGGGCCGCGGCCGACGGTGTCATCGGGCGCTCGACCACCCCCGGCAAGGTGTGGGCGTGGCAGACCCGGTCCTGGTCGGGCGGCAAGATCTATCCGGCCGCGGTGATGTATCAACGGATCGTCAGCACCGCGTCCAATCCGGGTCCGGTGGTCGGTGGTCTCGAGGTCGACGTCAGCGACGCCCTGGCCTCCGACGTCGGGCAGTGGAACCTGCATCCGTGAGGACGCGGTCGTGACCACAGCCATGGAGATCCATGGCTGGCGCGACCTCGGATTGATCGTCGGCCTCGCGCTGGTGATCATGATCGGCTCGCTGGTGATCACGCCCCTGTTGGTACGACGCGGGCTCAAGACACCGGCCGGGCTCCGGCTGATCAACCGGATCAGCGTCCGGGCGGTCCAGCTGGTGAAGCGGCCGATCACCATCATGGTGCTCGACGAGGTCATCGACGTCATCAAGACCGGTCACTACACGCGCAACATCTCCGACGCCATCGAAGAGAACTACACCGAGCTGAAAGCCCTTGCGGCCGACAAGATCCGCACAGACGCGGGCATACCCGTCATCAGCCGTATCCCCGGATACGACAAGGTCGTCGGCCAGGCGAGCGAATCCGTCATGCACGTCCTCATCGCGATGCTCGCCGATCCCCGGATGGACGAGTTCGTCTCCGACCTACTCCGCAACAATCTCGAACAGATTCAGAATGCGGTCCGCCGCCGCGAGCATGAGCGCGCCGCGTCGTTCCGGCAGGCCGGCACGCCCGCTACCGCGGTCGCAGATGCAGCCACGTCCCGACGTCCGCCCGGTGACATTTGACCCCCGCTACAACTCGGTGACTCGTCCGCCCTCGACGAGCCACGACCGGTCCAATCGGACGTTCTGCAACATGCGGCGGTCGTGGGTCACCAGAAGTAGTGCGCCGTCGTAGCTTTCGAGCGCCTGCTCGAGCTGCTCGATGGCCGGCAGATCGAGATGGTTGGTGGGCTCATCGAGCACCAACACATTCGTCCCACGCGCCTGCAGTAGCGCCAGGCCTGCCCGCGTTCGCTCACCGGGAGACAACTCGTCAACGGTGCGTTCCACATGGTCGGCGCGCAGCCCGAACTTCGCGAGCAAGGTGCGCACATCCGCGGTCGTCCAGGACGGCACGAATTGCTCGAAGCGATCGACGAGCCGGCTGTCCCCGGTGAAATCGGCACGCGCCTGGTCGATCTCACCGACGGCGACGTTCGTGCCCAAACTCGCGCGGCCCTCGTCCGGCTGCTGCCGACCGAGCAGGAGCCGCAGGAGCGTCGACTTTCCCGCGCCGTTGGGGCCGGTGATACCGATCCGCTCGCCGGCATCGACCTGCAACGACACGGGACCCAGGACGAAGTCTCCTTGTCGCACAACGGCATTGTCGAGCGTCGCGACAACCGAACTCGACCGCGGTGCCGCACCGATGGTGAACTGGAGCGTCCACTCCTTGCGGGGTTCCTCCACTTCCTCGAGACGGGCGATCCGGCTCTCCATCTGCCGGACCTTCTGCGCCTGCTTCTCGCTGGACTCGGTCTGCGCGGTGCGCCGGTTCTTGTCGTTGTCGGGAGCCTTGCGCATCGCGTTGCGCACACCTTGACTCGACCACTCGCGCTGCGTGCGTGCGCGCGACACGAGATCGGCCTTCTTCTCGGCGAACTCATCGTACTGTTCACGGCGATGCCGCCGCGCGACCTCACGTTCTTCCAAATAGCTCTCGTAACCGCCGCCGTAGACGGTGGTCCGGTTCTGCGCCAGATCGAGTTCGACAACGCGGGTTACGGTGCGCGCCAGGAACTCTCGATCGTGGCTGACCAGCACGACACCGCCGCGGAGGTTGCCGACGATCTCTTCCAGGCGCGCCAGTCCGTCAAGGTCGAGGTCGTTGGTCGGCTCGTCGAGCAGGACGATGTCGAAACGCGACAGCATCAACGCCGCCAACCCCACGCGCGCGGCCTGGCCACCCGACAACGCCGTCATCAGCGTCGACTCCGGCCGCACCGCGTCGGAATCGAGCCCCAGGTCGGCCAATACCGCCGGCAGTCGTTCCTCCAGATCCGCCGCACCCGTCGCGAGCCAGTGATCCAGCGCAGCGGAGTAGGCATCGGCGTCCGCAGTCGAATCGGCCAGTGCCTCGGCCGCGGCATCCATCGCCCGGGTCGCGGCCGCACATCCCGTGCGACGCGCGACGTACGCGGCGACCGTCTCCCCCGGCACCCGCTCGTGCTCCTGCGGCAGCCAGCCCACGAACGCGTCGGCCGGCGCCAGGTTGACCACGCCGTCAAGCGGTGCGAGTTCGCCCGCCAGGATGCGCAGCAGTGTGCTCTTGCCGGCCCCGTTGGAGCCGACCACGCCGATCACGTCGCCGGGCGCCACCGTCACGTCGAGCCGCTCGAAGAGCGTGCGGTGGGCGAATCCGCCGGCGAGGTTGGTCGTGACGAGCGTCGCGGTCATGGCCCAATCGTCGCATCACCGCAGCAGCTCGACTCCGCGCGGAGGCACCTACGCCGTGATGCGCATTTCCTGACCTGGATGCGAGCTCAGGGTGACGACGACCGTGCCGCTACCCGTCGCGAAGTTCTTGTTCGCGTAGCCGATGAACCCGTAGTGCCCGTCGATCGTCGAGACCGCGGAGATGTCGCCCCGGCCGGAGGCGCCGGTGTCGAGATTGCGCCAGGCGGCCGTCACCGTCAGGGAGCAGGAGCCGTCGTAGATGCCGGCGTCGTAGCGGATCGAGACCCCGATGCCGTGCCCGACGGCATCACCGATCTGGACCGGCGTCTGCTGCGCGTCGGCGCTCACGGTGCCGCCGCACGTCGGGGACGCGACCACGGGAACCGCAGCGAGCTGTCCGAACGCATCGGCCTGGGCCGCAGCCACCGACAACCATGGCGCAGCGAGTGCGACGACGATCGGACCAGCAGCGCGGAACGGGGTCATGTCAGTGCTATCGGCGACGGCGGCGGCTGTGTTAGCGCGGCGGCGGGCATATTTCCTGCACCCCCGGCGTTATCAATGTTTGTCTCAATTGTCACATGGGTACCGTTGATAACAGCACCCCCAGTGTGGGTGCGTCGGTCGACAGAGAGTCCATACGTAGAAAGAGCCGAATGGGTTATCGCTATGAACACCGTTTTGTACTTCAGCATCAACGGCGCCGTTTATGAAACCCGCGCCTACACGCCGGCAGACATCACCGATCTGATTCAGGGCCAGCGGCTCCAGTGCCTCACCAGCACGGACCGCCAGTTCGACTTCTGGTTCAGCCCGACCTCACGCGGGTGCCAGCGCCGCGTCAATCGCAGGGCAACCGAACTGTTGCTGGCGACAACGAGTTTCACCGCCAAAACTGTTCCGCTGCTGCGTGGGACCATCGTCCTGGCCAGTCATGACGCCGACGGCGATCTCGACGGGCTGAGCTGGCTGCAGCTGGATCAGCTGTCCAAACTCGATCGCACGCTCACCGCCCGCGACGAGCGAATCCTGAACCGCCGCATCATGCGTGAAGAGCGCCGCCTGCGCAGCGAAACGGCCGCCAAATCGCGTCGCGCTGCTTCTGTCCCAACGGCGCCGTCGGCCGCGAAGGCTCAAACAGGCTTGCGCTGGACTGGTTTCGCCGCACCGGCACAGTAGTGAGCGACCGGGCCCACTCACACGGTTTGGCGCGTACCGCCCGACCAGGCCGGATCCCGGCCGATGAACCCCATCAACCGGGCCACCGGGCCCGCGCCGTCCGCAACCGCGACGGGTGGTCCGTACTGCCCCGATGAGCGCAGCAGGTCCTCGATCCCGGCCATCCCCGCGAGCATCTGCGCCGCGAATTCAGGTTCCAGACCGGATTCTCGGCCGTTCGCGGTGGCCAGATCCCAGGTATGCATGTACACGTCGGCGGTGTAGAACCGGTCGATGGCGTCGGCAAGCCGGTGCGAACCCGCCATCGGATGGCTGAAATCGCGGTCGGCCGCGTCACCGTCGAGCAGACCTTGCACCGCCGCGGTGTGTGCGACCCACGCCGAGAGCGGGTCGTCCGCGACGGGCGGACCAACAGGCAACACCACACCTCCCGCCCTGAGAAAATCGGTGAACCAACCCACCAGATGCGCGACGACGTCGCCAGCATTCCAGTCGCTCACCGGCGTGGGAGCTGACCAATCCCGCACAGCCGCAGCATGTTCGGTGAATCCGGCGGCGATGTGGCGGTGCCGTTCGGCGGCCGTGAGTGCGTGCAGCGCAGCCATGGCGCTCAGAGCTCGCCGACCAGTGCGTCGAGTTTGGCGTAGCCCTGGTCGACGCCCGTCTCCATCCCGGAGGCCAGCCAGGCGTCACGCCCCTCGAAGCTGTCCACCAACGACTGCGCGTGCAACCGGGTGCGGCCGTCGCCGAGATCCTCGAACCACAGCGTCTCGAGCGACACGTCGTCGGGCATGCCCTCGAAGGTGAAGGTCTGGACGATCTTGTCCGCGGCGACGGTGTGGAAGCAACCACGGAAGCCGAACTCCTGGCCGTCGCGGACCGCGACGTAGCGCCAGCTGCCGCCGTCTCGGGCGTCCCACTCCACGATCCGGGTGTCCATGCCGTCGGGCCCCACCCAGCGGGCGAACACCTCCGGATCGGTGTGTGCCTTCAGTAATTGCGCTGGGGTGGCGTGGAAGTCACGGGTGATGCGGATGAGTGGCACATCCTTGTCGGCTTCGATCACGGCCTGCGCGGTGTTCATGATGCTTTGCCCTTTCGTCGCGGTTTCGATTCGTTGTCATTCATCTCTGCCAGCACCGCATCCAGGCGCTGGTAACGCTGTTCGGCCTGCTGCTGATAGCGCTCGATCCACTTGGTCATCAGGTCGAACACCTGCGCTTCCAAATGCACCGGCCGGGTCTGTGCGGCACGGCCCCGGCTGACCAACCCCGCGTCCTCGAGCACTTTGAGGTGCTTGGAGACCGCTTGCAGGCTGACCTCATACGGTTCGGCGAGCTCGCTCACCGTCGCATCGGCCGTCGTCAGCCGGGCCACGATGTCGCGGCGGAGCGGATCACTCAGCGCCGCAAATACTTTCGACAGCTGGTCGGTCATCTTCTTCCTCAACTATTTGGTTGAGGAAGAAGTGTGCGCGTCACGGTTGTCGTTGTCAACCCATTGGTTGAATACGATGTCGACGAGGCCGCCCCGGGCGTGTGTCCAGTCCGACCGATACCGGGCCGAGGCGAAAGCGTGGCCTCAGTCCGACAACCTGGCGCCGCAGCAACCGCTAATGTGCACACGCACAGGTGGCAAACCACAGGTGCTGCGGATCAGCGCGCGCGACGAAAGGCGGTGAGGTCGACGTTCAACGAATTGTGGGGTTGGTTGGTCGATCGCGACTGGACGTTGCGCGAGATCCATACCCCGATGGAGTGGTTCGCGTTCCTCAGCATCCCGTTGTTCACCGCGGTGATCGGCTGGCTCATCAACTGGACCGGCCTGATCATGCTGTTCTATCCCGTCAACTTCCACGGGTTCAGAATCCCGGGAATGGCCGAGCTGGCACGGCTGTTGCCGCACAAGCTGCAAGAGATTCCGGGCATCCTGCAGGGCGGAGTCGGCTGGCAGGGCATCGTGCCCGCCCGCGCGGCCAAGATGGGCTCGATCGCGTCTGACAAGGCCATCGCCAAGCTCGGTACGCCCGCGGAGTTCTATCAGCAGCTCGAGCCGGACATGATCGCCGAGCACATCGTCAAGCTTTTCGAAGCTGAAATCCCGCAACTCGTCGACGAGGTGATGGTCGCCAACGACCCCCAGTTCTGGCGCGACCTGCCGACCGTCGGCAAACGCGCGATCGTCGCGCGGGTCCAGTCGCAACTACCCGACGTGGTGCGGTCGATCACCACCGAGATCGGCATCCACATCGACCAGCTGCTCGACCCCAAGATCATGGTCATCGAGCACTTTCGGAAGAACCCTGACCTCGTTATCCGCGTCTTCAAGGACATCGGCCAGCGCGAGCTGAACCTGATGGTCAACTTCGGCTTCATCTTCGGGTTCCTGCTGGGCATCCCCGTCGCGTTCATCGACCACTGGTTCCACACCTGGTGGATGCTGCCGACGCTCGGCGTCATCGTCGGCTGGATCACCAACGCACTCGGCATGTGGCTCATCTTCGAACCGACCGAGCCGACGCGCTATTTCGGCATCAAGTTCCAGGGCCTGTTCCTGCGGCGGCAAGAACAGGCCGCCGAGGTGTACGCCGGAATCATCGCCGACGACGTCATCACGCTGGAACGCATCGGCGACTTCCTGATCGACGGCCCGAGCGGCGACCGCACCCGCCAGATGATGGCCGCGGCGCTCGGCCCGGCCATCGACCGGGCCGCCGGCCCCATCCGGGGTGCCGCGCGGGTGGCACTCGGCGCCCAGGCCTACGACTCGATCAAGGCCGGCTTCGCCGCCGAGGCCGTCGGCCGGACGCTGACGCCCTTCAAGGACGAAGAGTTCTCGAAGGCGCAATCGGGGAAAATCCGCACGCTGATCGCCCAGCGCACCAAAGAACTTCCGCCGACCGACTTCGTGGAGATGCTGCGTTCGGCAATCAGGGAAGATGAGTGGATGCTCTACGCTCACGGCGCGATCATGGGCGCTGCCGGTGGCTTCCTCCACTACGGGATCTTCTTGGGACTTGGTGTGGCATGAGTGACGACCGACGCCAGGCACCCAGACGACGCCACGCCCAGTGGGGACCACTCAGCGCCACGTTCTCTCCCTCATCGGAGCCGTCCTCGTCGCTCCTTCCCGCGAGCGAGATCGGCGAAGCACTGCCCGGCCTCGTCCGCCTGGCCGCGACGGCCTGGGTACGCACGGCGGAATGGACCCTGGTTGCCGGGCTCAAAACGGGCCGTCGCGCACTCGAGATAGTCGCCGACCCGGCATCGGCGGCCGACACCGCACGCGAGCTGATCTCCGGCGTTGCCCAGGCCGGCACCGTTTTCGGCGAGGTGGCCAAGGCCGTCTCGAACGGTGTCTCGGTGTCGCAGGCCGTCGTCCAGGTCAGTGCCTCACTCACCGAAACCGTGACGACGACGCACGACGTTTCGCATCAGCAGGAAGAGGAAGAGCGCCAGCGCAAGATGGAACAGTCGCTGCGCGCTCAGGGGCAGGCCCTGCTGACCCGCTCGCGCGACGTGTGGAACACCGAACGCGGCCACCCCGCCTACGCCCGCATCCTCGAGGAGATGGCGCCCGACGAGGCCCGCATCCTGCTGTTGCTCCTGCGCGGCGGACCGCAGCCGGCGGTCGACGTCCGC
Organism: Mycobacterium sp. UNC410CL29Cvi84; assembly: GCF_000686745.1. Taxonomy (NCBI): domain Bacteria; kingdom Bacillati; phylum Actinomycetota; class Actinomycetes; order Mycobacteriales; family Mycobacteriaceae; genus Mycobacterium; species Mycobacterium sp. UNC410CL29Cvi84. The sequence goes on along the minus strand of NZ_JMLM01000010.1, from coordinate 246,623 downwards.
ACGGGCGGCCCCATCGGCATGGTGTCCTCGCGGCTGGTGGCTCCGGGCCTCAACATGATCGGCCCGCGGGCGGGCCTGCGCTACATGGACAACGTGCCCGCCTACCTCAACAACCTGTTCCGGCTGGGACTGATCTGGTTCTCGCAGGAACAACTACGCGACCCGCTCGAATACCAGGTGGTCGAGGCCCAACCGGACGTGCTGGCCGCGATGCACTCGGTGCGCGCACACAAGGTCGTCCGCCGGTCGATCCACCTCACCCCGTTCGGCGTCGACTTCTGCCGCGCCTGCCTGGTGTCCGAAGACGAAGACGTCGCGGCCCTGCCCGAGCATCATGCGCCGCACGACATCGAGTGAGCGGCGCCTCGATCTGACCGGCGCGCGCCCCTAACCGTGGGCGTGCGTGAGTTGCGCCGCGATGGACTCGATGGCCTGCGTCAGGTCCAGGTACGGGATGCCGGGGTCACGTTCGTGGTAGATCGCGGTGACGATGATCGGAAGTGTCGCAGCGGCTTCCGGGTAGTTCTGGATGTCCATGCGAGCAACCGCCTCGGCCACCGGCACACCTTGGTCGTAGAGGCGCGTCGCGTCGTTGTGCAGGGTGGACCAGAATCGGATTCCGCGGTCGATCGCCGCGTTGATCTCGGGACTGATCAGGACGGGGCCGTGCCCGGCGACGACTTTTCGGGCACCGAAGGCGCGGATGCGCTCGAGCGCTCTGATCCAGTTCGGGATCGAACCCGACCAGGTGACCGCAACGGGGTTGTGCGTCAACAAATCTCCGGCGTACAGCACACCCAGCTCGGGGAGATAGGCGACGGCGTCGCCCACGGTGTGCGCCGGCCCCAGCTCGTGGAGTTCGACGTCGATGTTGCCGACTCTCAGCGCCTTTTCACCGTTGAAGGTGGTGTCGGCGGCCCGAACCCGCACCTCGGAGAAGTCGAACGGCTGGCCAAGTGGCGCGAGGGCCTGCAGCGGACCGCCCGGCTGGGTATCGGTGTTGAGCAGTTTCGTGGTGAGGTCGGCATGTTCCTGAGTCATCAGGGCACTGGCAGCTTCGGTGGTGATGATCTCGGTATCAGCGGAGAACACCTGGTTGCCGAAGAAGTGGTCACCGTCGGTGTGGGTGTTGAAGACGTACCGCACCGGCGCTGACTCGGTCAGTTCGTCCATCTGTGCACACATGGCCCGTGCGTGTTGCACGTCGTAGAGGGTGTCGATGACGAGTGCTTCGCCGGCACTCACCACCAGGCCGGCATTGGCCAACCCGAGGGCTTCATTGCCGGACAGGAAGACATGCGCTCCCCCACCGAGGTCGAATAAGCCTTTCACAAAAGGGATTTCGTCGGTCATCGTTCGTCCTTCGCTCGTTCGTCGTGCAGCTTGGCAGTGGCGTCGGCCAGAATGTTCGCGGTGCCAGCGGCTTCATCTTCAGGGACGACGCCGAGGGTCTTGATGAACATCGCGGTCATCACGTAGTGACCGACCAGCAGCGTCACCTCGGCAATTTCGTTGTCGGAGAAGAACTCCTGCATGGCCTCCGCGCTCGCCGCGCTGCCCTTGATTCGTGCCAGCAGGTCATCGACGAACCCGATGAGCACGTCGACGCGACGGTCTCCGAACTCGGTGGCTCCTGACACGACGCTGTCGATCGTCGGCTCCGAAACCCCGGCGGCCCGCGCTTCGGGCACGTGGTGGTGAATCTCGTACGGGGCGTTCGTCACCGCGCCCACTCGCAAGATCACCAGCTCCCGCGTGTCGGCCGACAGCGCGCCCGTGCGGAACGAAAGACCCAGGGCCAGATACGGCTTCGCGCTCGCGCTCGTCATCACCAGACCCCTCGAGAGGTTGGCCGGAAACAGGTCATAGACCTCGCGTTGCGCGGGATCGAGGTCCTCCACGTTTGGCAGTTGAACAGCCACGAATCCTCACCTTCGCTTCAAAAGGAGTCTTGTTCGGCGGCGCTCATAAGATACGGAGCGTTTCCTATCGCCAGAGTAGCGCGGCCGGTTAAGATACGCAACGTGCCTAATCGAACAGCGGCCGTACCGCCCGAGCCGGTTTCCCGACGCCGGGACGACGCGCTGCTGTCCGCCATCCGCGACGCCACCTGGGCCGAGCTGACAGACAACGGGTACACCGGTGTCACGTTCGAAGGCGTCGCCCGCCGCGCCAAGACGGGCAAGCCAGTTCTGTACCGCCGCTACCGTTCTCGTGCACAGATGGTCACCGACGCGCTACCGACGCTTCGCACCCCACCATTCGAGGTGGCGTCGTCCAAGGGGCTGCGCGAGGACATCCTCACGATGGTCAAATCCCTGGTCGATCAGTGGCAGCAGATCGGCCTCGACACCTATCGCAACCTCATCGCCGAAGCCGACGAGGCCACCCTGGAGACCTTTCAGGCGAAGGTGGCCGCGCAGACGGATCAGACGATTCGCCGCGCGTTGGACGCCGCGCGGGATCGAGCCGAGATCGGGCCGGCCAGGATTCCCGACCGCGTGGCCACGAGCATTCTGGCGCTGATGCGCAACGAATTAGTGTTTGCACACAAGATTATTGAGCCCAGCGCCCTCGCCGAGCTGATCGACCTCATCTACCTGCCGGCCGTCGAGGCCGCCTCGCGCAAACCCACGTAAGAAGAGGTTCGGAGACCTCTGACTATCGTGGGGCTGTGACCACATGGCATGGCGACGAACTCGATCTTGAGGCTTACTTCGCCCGCATCGGCTTCGATGGCGAGCGACTCCCGACGGCCGCGACCCTGGCCGCTCTACATCGCGCCCACACCACCTCGATTCCGTTCGAGAATCTGGAGATCATGCTCGGCCGGCCGATCGTCCTCGAGCTGGATACCTTGCAGAACAAGATGATTCGACACCGACGCGGCGGCTACTGCTACGAGCATGTGACGGTGTTCGCGGCGGCACTGGAGCGGCTCGGCTTCCGATTCACCGCGCTCGCCGGGCGCGTCACCCTGGGCGCGGAGACGAAGCGCCCGCGCACGCACGCGCTGATCGTCGTCGAATTCGACGACGATCGCCGCTGGCTGTGCGACGTCGGATTCGGCCGCGGACCACTCGAACCCATCGAGCTCATCACGGGCAACGAGGTCGAGCAAGACGACTGGCAGTTGCGCCTGTCCAGGGCACCGCTCGGCGCCGACACCGAGGTGTTCCACCCCGACGAGTGGACGCTGTGGCAGCGGTCGAGTGTGGACGGCACGGTCGGCTGGCTCGACCGGCACGTCTTCACGCTCGACCCGCAGTATCCGATCGACTACGCCGTTGCCAACCACTTCGTGTCGACCTCGCCGCGATCACCTTTCACCACCCGGCCGTTCGTCCAGCGATTCGCCGCCGACGTCCAGCATGTACTCGACGGAACCACCTGGACCACAACGAATCCCGACGGCTCATGCTCCACACGGGACGTCAAGATCGCGGACGTACCAACCTTGTTGGCCGACACCTTCGGCGTCGAGTTGTCCGGTGACGACGCTGCCGGTCTGGTCGACTGGATGCGAGCGCGCCTCTAGGTGGCTGGATGAAACCCGCGTAGGACGGTGTCGAGGTGTCGCCGCCAAAGTTCGTCGCCACCGCCCGCCGCGACGATGCCGCGTAGCGCCCAGATCGTTGCGGTCACGTCTGCGGTCGTCACGTCCCGACGGATCGCCCCGGAGTGCTGCCCGCGCGACAGCAAGGCTGCCGACTGCTGCCGGAGTTCCTCCACGAGTTGCTGTGGCGCGAGGTCGCCCCACAGATATGCGGACAGCCCGCTCTTGCGCACGAGTTCGGCACCCACGGTGTGGAGGAAGATGCTGAGGCACCGGTCGTCAGGTGCCGCGTGCGCTTCCTGAGCGGCTGTCAGCAGGCGCCCGAAGAACTCGCTCAACACTTCGCGGACCAGAGCTTCCTTGTTGGGGAACCGTCGGTAGAGCGTTGCCGGACCCGTCCCGGCCGCGCGTGCGACATCCTCCAACGTCGCCTGTGTGCCGTGCTGCGCAAACACGTCCTCGGCAGCGGCGACCAATCGGCTGCGGTTGGCTGCCGCATCTCGTCTCATCGTCGACTCCACTTCCGGGCGTACTATCTGATAGTGAAACTATCACTTATTGCGAAGGGGTTCGACAGTGACGACAGTTGATGGCATGGCACGGCTGCAGATCGGCCATTCGGAACTCCGTGTTCGGCCGGTCGGTCTCGGCTGCATGGGGATGTCGCAGAGCTACGGAAACGCCGACGATTCGACGTCGATACGAACCATCCGTGCAGCGCTCGACTTGGGCGTGGACCACCTCGACACTTCAGACGTTTACGGCGCTTCCGACATCACCTGGGGCGTCCCGATCCGCGGGTTCGGACACAACGAGGAGCTGATCGGCAAGGCCATTTCCGGACGTCGCGACGAGGTGGTGCTGGCCACGAAGTTCGCCGCCCGGATCAACGAAACCAACGACGGGATCGCGATCGACGGACGGCCCGAGTACGCAACCGCCGCTTGCGAAGCCAGTCTGCGGCGCCTCGGCACCGACGTGATCGACCTGTATTACTGCCATCGCCTCGATCCACACATCCCTATCGAGGAAACAGTCGGGGCCATGGCCGAGTTGGTCGAGGCGGGCAAGGTCCGCGCGATCGGTCTCAGCGAGGTGGGGCCCGAGACCTTGCGCCGAGCACAGACGGTGCATCCGATAGCGGCGTTGCAGAGCGAGTATTCCCTGTGGGAACGCGGCATCGAGGGCGGTATCGCGGAGACGTGTGCTGCGTTGGGGATAACGCTGGTCGCCTACAGCCCGCTGGGCCGCTCCGCACTCACCGGAGCGTTGGCTGCCGATGCGACCTTTGCGAAGGGTGATCTGCGCGCCACCAACCCGCGCTTCACCGCGGAGAACCTGGAGACGAACCTGGCTCCCGTGGCCGCACTGAACGAGCTGGCCGATCAAAAAAGTTGTCGCCCAGGCCAATTGGCGTTGGCCTGGCTGCTTTCGCGCCCCTTCTCCGTGGTGACGATTCCCGGTACCAAGCGCGCCGAGTATGTGGCCGAGAATCTCGCCGCCACCAACGTCGCCCTGAGCGCCGACGAATCCGCCTACCTCTCAGCGGCTTTCGCCCCGGGAACCATCGTCGGCGACCGCTATGCGCCGGTGCACGCCAGCACCGTGGCGCCACGCTGAGCGCAATGACGGCCACCAATGCCGCGCGCCCTCTCGTGCTCGGCCAGATCGCATCACTGACCGGCTCCAATTACATGGGGTTGGAGAACTTGGCCGGCGCCGAGCTGGCGGTGCAACAGCTCAACGATGCCGGCGGCGTGCTCGGACGCCGTATCGAGCTGCACGTCGAAGACGACAGCAGCCTGCCGCAGGGTGCAGTCGATGCTTACGGTCGGCTGGCTGGGCTGCGAACAGTCGCGGTTATCGGTACATCGTTCTCCAATGCAAGCCTCGCCGTCCTTCCACATACCGACGAACACCAATTGCTTTATGTCTCAACGGGTGCCGCGCACACGCAGGTCGATCCCGTGCATCGGTACGTCTTCATGACGCCACCGCCCGGGCATCTGGTGGCCGAGCAACTGCTGCGATTCCTCAACGGCGCCGGCATCACCGAGGTCGCTGTCGTCATCGATGCCGACAGCGCGTTCAACCGGGATGCCTGGGCGGCTCAGAAAGCCATGCTCGGTCGTCACGGCATTACGGCCGTCGCAGTCGAGTACGTCCACGTAGACACCGCCGATTTCGGGCCAGCAGTCCGCCGGATCGCCGAGAGCTCGGCGCAGGCGTTGATGGCTTGGGTGACCGGTCCACCGGCGACAGGTTTGGCGCGTGCTGTTCGGGCTGCCGGGCTCGGCATGCCGTTGGTGATGGGCATCGGGGCAGCAAGCCCGGGGTTTGTGAACTCGATTCGCACCGCCGCCGACGGCATCCTCGTCGGAACGTCGCCGACCAGCGTCGGTTCGGACCTACCAGAACCGACGCTGCGGCTCACGATCGAAGCCCTGACCGCACCCTTCGAGCAGCGGCACGGCGCACTCCCATCCCAGTTCGCCGTCGACGGTTACATCGCCGCCAAACTCATCGCGGCGGCGATCGAATCCGCGGGAACCGAAGACCGTGACGCCGTCCGGGACGCGATGGAAACGCTGACATGCACGACGGCTGCCGGTCGCTACGCCTTCTCGCCCAGCGACCATTCGGGCTTGGACGTTGATGACGTCGCCGTCGCCGTCATTCGAGACGGCCGGTTCCGTCTGACACCGTGGTCGGCAGGCAGGCTACGAGGGCACTTGTGCGGAACGGGTGCGAACTGCTCGTGACCGACGGGGCCGGTCTGGCCACGTGCCGCTGTCACTCTGACGGCGGGGTGGTGCTGAAGATCGGCCAACAGATTTCCGTAGCGGTGAACGCTGTCGGATCAGAGGGCGTGCTGCCGAGGTAGTGCTCGCGGATCGGCCCCTGGCCACTGATGAGATGCTCGTTGGCGTATATGCCCAGCGTCCCGTAGCTGCGGTCGATGCTTTCGTCGTGACCCCCGGAGTGGGTGAGCACCGCGTAGTCGGCCTTGGGTAGCACCCCGGCGCGGACACCCTCCGGCGGGTCCGTGGATGGCGGCGCAGGCACGAATAGAGTTGCGTGGCCGCGTGATTCGAGGAACAACGCTCGGTCGTAGAGGCCGCCCGGCACGACTGCGGATGGTGCGCCCGCCGCAGCGACCGCGTCCCGCAGTCTCCCCAGTGCCGCTGCGAACCAGCTGTCGATCTCGGATACCTCGATGGTGGCGCCGACAGACCACACGGCGAGTGCCGGCTCCTGGCGCACCTGCACGAAGGCGGGAGTCTGTACGGGAGAAAGCAACTCGCGCAGCGCGCCAACGGTGTCACGAGTCTGCTGCAGCTGCTCTTCCATCTGTTCGAGATGAGTCGTGATGATCTCGGTGCGCGTCGCGGCGTCGTCTGTGCTCAGCAGCGCCTTGATGTCGGGAATGGACATACCGAGAGATCGGAACCGTCGGATGATGTGCGCGTGATCGACCTGGCTGGTGTCGTAGAAGCGGTAGCCGGTGTGCGCATCGATGTGAGCTGGTTCGAGAATCCCGATGTCGTGGTAGTGCCGTAGCGCTTTCCTGCTCAGGCTGGTCATGACGGCGAAGTCACCGATCGAAACCTGTGCGCCCACGACATCCTCCTCATGCGATCGGCCACCCGCGATATCGGCTGAGGCCATCCTGCAGTCTCCCCCTAGGGCAAGGTCAACATCGCGGCCCAGGCTTGACCCTCCCCCTACAGGAAGCTCCACCGTGGGGTCATGACCACAGATTGGGATGCACTCCCGGACAACATAAAGATGTTCATGACCGCGCTCAGCACACCGCAGGACGGCCGCGCCGTTGCCACCTTCACCGCCGATGCGGTCGTGACCGACGAGGGGCGCGACTACACAGGCCGTGACGAGATCGGGGCCTGGCTGACCGCGTCGGCCGGCGAGTACACGTACACGTCAGAGTTCACCGGCGCGACCATCACCGACACCACCATCGACATCGGGCAGCACCTGGAGGGCGACTTCCCGGGCGGGGTCGTCGACCTGCACTTCCGCTTCACCCTCGACGGCGCGTCGATCAGCCGGTTGGTGATCGAGCCATGAGCAGGAGATGGTTCATCACCGGAGGCACGCCCGGCGGCTTCGGAGTGGCCTTCGCCGAGGCAGCGCTGGAGACCGGAGACCGCGTGGTGCTCACGTCCCGGCGCCCGCAGGAGCTGGCGACCTGGGCCGAACAGTACGGTGACGCCGTTCTCGTCGTGCCGCTGGAACTCACCGATGGGGCGCAGGTGCAGCGCGCGGTGCGCGCCGCCGAGGAGCACTTCGGCGGTATCGATGTACTGGTCAACAACGCGGGTCGCGGTTGGTACGGATCAATCGAGGGGATGGACGAGACCTCACTGCGGGCGATGTTCGAACTGAACTTCTTCGCGGTGCTGTCCGTGACGCGCGCAGTGCTGCCGGGCATGCGTGCCCGCGGAAACGGGTGGATCGTCAACGTGTCCTCGGTCGCCGGGCTCGTGTCGGCGGTCGGATTCGGCTACTACAGCGCGACGAAGTTCGCCATCGAAGCCATCACCGACGCGCTGCGCGACGAGGTCGCCGCGAAGGGCATCTCCGTGTTGACGGTCGAGCCGGGCGCGTTCCGCACCAACGCCTACGCCGGCTTCACCAACGAGCCTGTCGCAGAGGCGATTCCGGAGTATCACGACATGCTGGAGCAGGTCCGGGCCACCTTCGTCGGGATGGACGGTGTGCAACCGGGCGATCCTCGCCGCGGAGCTCGTGCGGTGCTGGCGGCGATGGCCCAGGACTCGCCGCCCCGCCGACTGGTCCTGGGCAACAGCGGGTACGACGCCGTGATCGATGCGCTGAAGCAGAACCTGGCCGACATCCGAGCCAACGAAAAACTCTCTCGCAGTGCGGATTTCCCTGCCTAGTCGAGCGCCCTTCTTCCTTCTGCGGCCCTCACCGCGGGGTGGTGATCACCACTACTGCTTCAGCGGCACCACCGACGGCGGCGAACCGGTGGCGGCGATCGCTCAGCCAACTCAGCGTCGCCCCTTCCTCGACCAGGCTCTCCTCACCGACCGGCCCGGCCAGCACCTTGCCGTCGACGACCGTGAGGTGCTCGCGAACGCCCACCCCGTGCGACGGCGAGATGTGCTCGGCGCCGTCGGGGAACTCCAGGCGGAACACCTCAACGGTCACCCGGGGCAGGTGCCGCACCGAGAGCAGCACCGTGCGCATCCCGCCATCGGCGGCAGGATGCACGCCCGGGGTCTCGCCGACCAGCGCGGTCAGCGGTACATCCAGGGGTTCACACAGGGCGTAGAGGGTCTCGACCGTGGGATTGCGACCGCCCGACTCGATCTCGGACAACGACCCCTTGCCCACCCCCGCTCGGCGGGCGAGCTCGGACAGGCTCAGACCCCGCTCCACCCGTAGCTCGCGCAACCGGCGACCGACCTCTCCTGCATACATCTCCTCATGGTACGTTCCGTTTACAGAACGTTCCGTATTCAGAACGGAGGGGCGGATGGAACAGGACGTCTCGAAGGCAGTGCCGATCAGTGCCGGCGTGGTGTGCGCGCTGGTCGGCTTCACGTCGTCGTTCGCCGTGGTTCTCGCGGGATTGCGGGCAGCGGGCGCAAATCCGCAACAGGCGGCCTCGGGCCTGGTGGCGGTGAGTTTGGCGATGGGCGCGGCATCGATGCTGTTGTCGTGGCGGTTCCGGATGCCGATCACCAGTGCGTGGTCGACGCCCGGCGCGGCGCTGTTGGTCACGACCGGTGCGGTGGCCGGCGGATGGCCCGCGGCCGTCGGTGCGTTCGCGCTCACGGCGGTGCTGCTGCTGGCGACGGGGCTCTGGCCGGCGCTCGCGCGCCTGGTCACCCGCATCCCCAATCCCGTCGCTCAAGCGATGCTCGCGGGGGTCCTCCTGCCGCTCTGCGTTGCTCCGGTTACCGCCTTGGCCCACGATCCGGGCGCGATCGCGCCGGTGCTGGTGGTGTGGCTGATCATGGTCGCGGTCCGACCCCGCTGGGCCGTACCGGCCGCGTTCGGCGCCGCCCTGGTCGTGATCGCGGTGACGCTGGTCCGACACCACGCCCTGCCCGCAGCCACTGCATGGATCCCCCACCTGCAGGTCACGGCTCCCAGCTTCACGTTGCAAGCTCTCACCGGCATCGCCGTGCCGCTGTACATCGTGACCATGGCAGCGCAGAACATCCCCGGCGTCGCCGTCATGTCGGGCTTCGGTTACCGCATTCCCTGGCGGCCGGCGCTGACGGTGACCGGGATCGGTTCCTTGCTGGCGACTCCGTTCGGCGGACACGCCGTCAACCTGGCCGCGATCAGCGCCGCGTTGGCGGCCGCACCGGACGCCGATCCGAACCCCAGGCGCCGCTGGATCGCCGGGTTCACGACGGGGGCGGTGTACTGCGGGCTCGGGCTGGTCTCCACCGGACTGACAGCGGCTGTTCTCGCCGCCCCGGCCGGTGTCGTGCAGGCCGTTGCCGGTGTGGCGCTGCTCAGTGCTTTTGCCGGCGCCTGCGCGGGAGCGATGGCCGACGAATCGGCGCGACTCCCCGCAGCGGTGACGCTGATCGTTGCGGCCTCGGGGACGACGGTGGCCGGTGTCGGTGCGGCGTTCTGGGCGCTGGTGATCGGCGTGATCGCACACCGACTGCTCAGGCCGGCGCCCGAACCCGCCCCTGCCCCGGAACCATCGACACCGGGACGGTAGGTCCTGCAGCTGCTGAGAACTACCGCGCCATATTGGAGACCCGCGGCTTCACCACCGCGCGGTTCGACGCGGTCGATAGTCGGATCGTCAGGAGACGGTCACGTGGACGTGGTCGAAGTGGGCAGCCACCCGCCACATTGTGTAGGAGATGCCGAAGCGTCCGGCCTGACTTTCGAGATCGGCTTTTATCTCGTCCCCGAGACCCATGTCCGAGCCGATCATGATGTCCACCGCATGCCCGCTCGGGTGGTCGGGAAGCCGATCCGCGCGCACGCCACCAATCGACTTCACGCCGGGGTAGGTGGCCATGATGTAATCCACGATCGCCCTCGCATTGGGGACCAAACCGCTCATCCCGACCGTGGGGATCGGCGCGATCGGGCCCAACGCTGCCGTGACGGCTGCCGTCGGGAGGACCACTCCCGCCTGCTGGGCCGGGGGCAACGCAGCATAGCTCGCGCTGACAGCGGCCATCTGCTTGCGCAGCCGAGCCCGCATGTTCTGCAAGTCCGCGCGGACCGCAGCTGCCGCGTCGACGGCCGCCTTCGCCTCAGCCGCGGACTTTGCCGAGGCCTCCTCGCTGGCCTGCGCCTCTTGGTAGGCCTGACGGAAGCCCCGCATCTGCGCGGAGATCTCGGTAGCCACGACCCGCTGGACAGCCAGGGTGTCGATCAGGTTCGCGGGCGACGACGCGGTCAGAATGGCGCTGACGCCGTCGGTTCGCCCGCCCATGTAGGCCGCAGCGGCATACTGGTCAACGTCCTGCTGGTAGGTGTTCAGCTGGGCTTTGGTCGCCTCGAGGCCGGCGAGATCGTCGGAGTGCTTCTTGTCTGCCCGGCTCAGCGACTGCAGCTTCGCGTCGAGATCCGGCTGCGCATTGCGGATGGTGTCGGACAGCTGCTCGACCTGGCGGGACAGCTCGTTGAGCTGTGCCAAGCCGTCCTGGGGCGGGTCGGCGTATGCCACGCCACCCCACACCACGCTCAAGGCCACCAGTCCTGCGACGGCACCGACCACCGGCTTATGGACGGCGTCCTTCGCCAGAAGCGGTGAGTGAACCTTCAAGTCTGCGCATCCTTCGACGCTGTCGACGTCTGCTCCGTCGAATCGACTGTCCGTGTGCCTTAGTTGTCGAGGAGGCTACAAAAGTGACGCCTACGCTGTCCAACCACGGGCCCGACGACTGCCGGTGTGGCCCGTCAAGATGCAGGGTCTCAAATTCCCTGACATCTGCCGATGGTCCTGACCCGCGGTGATGCACCTTCCGAACACCGGTCGCACGCCTTTCTCGACTGCGAAGGAGTATGTACCCGTAGTTCTTCTGGGGCGGGAACACTCTGGACCGCGCCTGCGTCCTGATCAGGCTGTGCCACCTCGCCATCGGGCGGCGCCTGGGTCATGGGTTGATGGTGCTCGGCCCGTCTTGACGTCCCCAGATGTATTCGGACGCGAACGGCGAGCCCAAGCCGAAGTGGTTGTACGGCGCGATCGACGCGCCGGTGTCCATCACCATGTACGGCATCGGCCAGATGTCCTTGGTGACCGTCCAGCAACCCGGGCGACCCATCGGACCGCCGGAGGCGTTGATCCGAGGCAGGTTGTCTGGGTAGACATAGGCGTTGGCGGTGCCGACCAGTTCCATGTGCATGGCCAGCGAGTAACCGTTACCGCCGAGGCCCTTGGCCGCGGCCGGCGCACCGGAGGCGAAACCGCGGAACAGACAGTCCAACTCGGGGCTGTACTTGTCCAGCAACCGGGTCGTCGGCAGCAAGTCCTCGGCGCCCCGGGTCAGGTACGGACCACCTCGCTCCAAGATGTCGCCGCCGGTGTTGCCGAACCCGACCGCGGCGACCAACGCTTGGTCCAGGTTGCCGCGCTGATCATTGAAGGTGCGGGCCGTCGTGACCGCGTTCGCCAGGCCGTCCCACAGATCCGGGGATGCGTTGGCGTACAACTGCGATAGGTCGGCCAAGGCCTTGATGTCATGCCGCAATGCGGGCATCCGCGCGTTGATGTCACCCAAGATGTCGTTGCCGTTGACCAAGGACTGTCCGAACTTGTCCCCCAGCCCGTCGAGAGCCTGAGCCGCGGCGGTCAGAATTTGGTTGAGCTTGACCGGGTCCACCTGCCCGGAGATCGCGGTGATGGTCTCGAACAGCGTATTGAACTCAGTGGTGACGCCACTGGCGTCGATTACGTCACCACTCTTGAGGCGCTGTGGCGACGGGTTAGCCGGCGAGGTGAACGAGATGTACTTGTTGCCGAACGCGGTGGTGGCCAACAGCTTGACGTCCACGTTGCCGGGCAACAGGTCCAAGTACTGCGGATCAACGCTGAGAACAAGTTTGGCTTGAGCCCGGCCATCATTCCCAGACTGGGCCTCAGCGGCCTGCAACCGACCGATCGGCACCCCGTTGAAGGTGACCTTGGAACCAGGATCCATCGACAACCCGGACCGGTTGTACACCACGAACAGCTGGGCCTTGGTGTCGAAATAGCCTCGGAATTGGGACCACGTCAGCGCCAGCACCAACACAAAGAACAGCACCAGCCCAACCGCTGCCGCCTGGTACGGCGGGCTACGGTCGGGGTTCAGCGGGGCATGGACCTGCCCCTCGGCGATTGGCGGCGGCGGCAATCCATCGAGGTCGCTCCCCGAGTCGGGACCCGCCACTGCACCAACCCCTTTGCTGGTCCGCTACGCCAAACGCCCTGTCATTAAACGCTGCATCGAGTGCTTGTCGAAACCTGTTCGCCTGCATGGTGTTCGGGCTCACATGAGGCCGACCGACGTGTCAGCCGTCACGCAGACCAAGGCCGGCGGGAACCGCAAGGAACTGCACGCGAGCTGCCTGAGCTTCCAACGATCGCCGCCGCCATGCTGAATCACTTTCCCGCACGACTATTTCCGTATCGGGACTCGGTTCAATCTCCGTCGAGACTTCGTTGGCGGGTGCACGCCACCCGTGGCAGTGGTCTGCCACGATTTGCCGAACGGTGTCCGATGGATGGTGGCGGTTTCCGAAATGACCAGTCGGGCAATACCTTTCCCCACCCAAAGTATCGGCTGCCGTGCCTTCGACCCCCGCGGCTGCATCGACACGAACCGGGAACCCTTGTCGCCCAGTCCCGTTACCTACACCGGCGGACCGGCGGCATGATCGGCAGCCTGGCCCACCTGATCCGGGCGGCGGCTACACAAGCGATGCTCGGCGGCACCGAACACATCACTCGACACATCACTCGCGACGGGATGGACGCGGTGCTGATCGACTACGCCGCCCGCACTACCGCGGCCCGCACCGCCAGCTGACGTGGCCACGACCCTGCAATGGCCTCGAGGGCCGCACCAACGACTCCCGCGAACCATCGCACCGTTCGCCTCTGAAGCCGCAACCTCCTACATCGACAGACTTGCCCGCGCCAGCCACGTCAGCGTCTACACGTTGCGCGGCCGTGTAGCCGAGTCATCCAAGTGACCTCCGTTCAATGGCACAGCCAGCGGTCCTTCTTGACGGCGCAAGCGCCCTTGGATAACGTTCATTATCGGATAATTACTGTTATCGAACTTGAAAGGCACCGCTGTGGATGGTTTCGATCTGGTGATCCGGGGCGGATTCTTCTTCGACGGAACTGGTGCTCAACCCGCGATTCGCGACGTAGGAGTACGCGCGGGGCGGGTGGCGGCGATCAGCGCGGAACCTTTGGCGACGGAGGGAGCGGTGGTCGTCGACGCTGCCGACCAATGGGTGATGCCGGGCCTGATCGATGTCCACACGCACTATGACGCTGAGGTATTGGTTGCCCCCGGGCTCTCGGAATCGGTACGACACGGCGTCACGACCGTGGTCTTCGGGAACTGCTCCCTTTCCACCGTGTACGCGTCGCCAGACGACTGTGCGGACCTGTTCTCCCGCGTAGAAGCCCTGCCGTGGGACGCTGTCCATACGGCGGTCAAGGAACACCAGACCTGGACAGATCCACACGGCTACGTCGAAGCAATCGAGTCTCGCCCGCTGGGGCCGAACGTCGCGGCGTTCATCGGCCACTCCGACATCCGCGCGGCGGTCATGGGTCTGGATCGGGCCACCGATCCAGACGAACGCCCAACTCCCGCGGAACTGAGCCGGATGTGCGCAATGGTGACCGATGCGCTTGACGCCGGGTTCGTGGGAATGTCGACCGTGAGGAGTTCGTTCACGAAGCTCGACGGCGTGCGCTACCCAGCGCGCCAACTGCCGTCTACCTACGCCTCCTGGCGAGAGTACCGCGCACTGAATCGCGTGCTCCGCGACCGCGGGCGCGTGCACCAGTGCACGCCTAACGCTGCCCGCATGGCCGAGATCAGCAACTTCTTTGCTCAGAGCGCCGGTCGAGGCCGAGCGCCCTTGAAAACCACGATGCTCGCCGCGGCAGATCTCAAGGCCAACCCGAGGCTGATCTGGTTGATGACCAGGGCGACGGCGTTGCTGAACCGGGTGATCGCGTCGGACTTGCGCTGGCAGCATCTGCCGGTGCCGTTCGAGGTGTACGCCGATGGCATCGATCTGGTCGTTTTCGAGGAGTTCGGCTCGGGTGCCGCGGCTCTCAACGTGCGCGATGTGGTCGAGCGCGGCGAACTCGTGGACTCCGAGGCCTACCGCCGCCAGTTCCGCAAGGACATCGAGCACAAGTTCGGCCCCAAGCTGTGGCACCGTGACCTGTTCGACGCCGACATCGTCAGCTGTCCTGATGCCGAGTTGATCGGCAAGTCGTTCGGTCGCGTCGCCCTGGAGCGGGGCATCCATCCCGCTGACGCCTTCCTTGACCTGGTGGTCGCCCATGGCGCTGATTTGCGCTGGCGCACGACGATCGCCAATCACCGGCCCGGTGTGCTCGACAAAATTGCGGACAACCCTCAGATTCAAATGGGTTTCGCCGACTCCGGCGCCCACCTGCGCAACATGGCGTTCTACAACACCGGTCTTCGGCTGCTCAGGCGGGTCAAGGAGTCTGCCGAGGCGGACCACGAATTCCTCAGCCTCGAACGTGCCGTGCACCGGCTCACCGGCGAACTCGGCGACTGGTACGGCCTGGACGCCGGCACTCTCCTGCCCGGCGACCGCGCCGACATCGTCGTCATCAATCCTGCCGGGCTTTCGGAAGCCTCGGCGGACTACGCAGAAGCCATCCTCGCCGAGCTCGGAGGCATTTCGCGAATGGTAAACCGCAACGACAACGCGGTGGCCGCGACCATCGTGGGCGGCCACGTCGTCTACCGCGACGGCCGCTTCACCGACGGGTTCGGCACGACACGAAGCTACGGGTCTTTCCTTCGCGCAGGAAAGGCACCGGCGTGATTTCGGGCCCAGCCGCCGTCACCCGGCGGACACCCCGCGCCGAGGTCCGAGACCGGCTCCTACGCGCGGCCTCCACGGTGTTCGCCGAACGCGGCTTCGCCGGAGCCACCATGCAACAGGTCGCGGCCACCGCCGGATTCACCACCGGCGCGCTGTATTCCAACTTCGCGAGCAAGGACGACCTGTTCTTCGAGCTGTTCGACCGGGAGGTGACAGGCCGCATCGCAGCGGTACGAGCAATCCTCGGCCAGGCCAACCTGACAGTCGTCAACGAGGCAACAGCACACGCAGCCGGCCAGCAGCTCACCGCCGCGATGCAGCACAACCGCGAATGGCAGCTGCTGTTCACCGAGTTCTGGCTTCGTGCCATCCGCGACGCGCAGCTACGCGAGCGATGGGTCGAGAAACGCCGGGACTACCACCGACAACTAACCGAGTTGGCCGACGAAGCTCTCGCCGGTTGGGGCGCAGACGCAGCCATCTCCTCGCGCACCCTCATGTTCACCATGCTGGCGTTGAACAACGGCCTTGCCATCGAAGAGCTCGCCGATCCGGGCAGCGTTCCAGCCGACACGATCGGGACCGTCCTTGTCCGCCTGCTCGGTATCCAATCCAAGACCACCGGTTGACGACCCGCCACCACGAAGGGCGGATACCGGACAGCGAGAGAGACAGGCCCTAGCCATGCCGCCGCGACATGAACACCCGTCCGAGGAGAAGCGCGTGACCACCAAGAACACATCGTCAACCAGGCGGTGGCGCATCGGCAGCCCGATTCGCAACCTGGCCGGCCGCACCAGCTACGAACCCGCGACAGGCGGCGCGGGCACGGTCATGACGGTCGGTGGCGTCGACCTGCACGTCCGAGCGGACGGCCCCGACGACGGCCCCGCACTCCTGATGCTGCACGGCTTCGGTGCCTCCACGGCATGGTTCGACCAGATCGTTGCTCGCCTAACGGAATTCCGGATCATCCGGATCGACCTACTCGGGCACGGTGGTTCCGCACGACCTACATCCGGCTACGACCCCGACAGCCAAGGTCGGCTCTATGCGCGTCTGCTGAGCGACTTGAACCTGAGCGACGTCACGGTTGTTGGGCACTCAATGGGCAGCCTCTTCGGCGTGGCCACCGCCGAGCACAGCACCCGCATCACCCACCTCGTGCTGATGGGGGAAGGGCCCGACACGAGCACCGGAACACTGCCACCCGGCGAGTGGGCGATACACACCCCTTGGATCGGCCCGATCCTGCAGCAACATGGTCCCGCATTCGTCACCAACCGTGTGGTCCGGCGAGCATTCTCGCCGGGCTTCGACATGGCCACCGCCTTTCGCAACCCAAGCCAGGGGCTCGACGACGCCCGCAGCCTGAACCACCCCGCCTTCACCCAATCCATGAAGCTGCGGAAGGTGTGGACCAAACAGCTTGGTCTGGACGTACGGCTAGAGAATCTCGCGTTGCCGGCGCTCGTCATCTTCGGCCGGGAAGACCGCTTCTACAACGTGGACGCCGCACTGGCGCGCTACCGGGCAGTGCGAACGATCACGACCACGGTCCTCGAACACGTGGGGCACTCGCCGATGATCGAGGCGCCCGATCGCGTCGTTGATCTCATCCGCGAGTTCCTGTCAACCGCCGACTTGAGAAAGAACGATAGGCAGCCATGACTGTCGACCTCCGGGGTACCCGCGTCCCCCTCACCTGCGCGACCGGTGGCCTCGACCGTGGGACTTCAACCGCCATGTACGAAAGGGAGAGACAATGCCACACCTGGTCGACCTTGACCGCGACGGACAGACACTGATCATCACCATGCGCCGCGAAGCCCGGCGCAACGCCGTCGACGCGGACATGACCGCCGGCCTGGACGCCGCTTTCAACCTGCTGGACGACGATCCGGAACTTCGGGTCGGGGTTCTGGCTGGCACCGGCGCGGTGTTCAGCGCCGGGACCGACCTCAAAGCCGGCTCCGGCACTCCGACGGAGCGAGGGGGAGAGTACGGGCTGATCCGCCGCCGTCGCAGCAAGCCGGTGATCGCCGCGGTCGATGCACCGGCGTACGGCGGCGGGTTCGAACTGGTCCTGGCCTGTGACCTCGTGGTGGCCTCGAGTCGGGCCAGCTTCAGCCTGCCCGAGGCCCAGCGCGGCGTCATCGCCACCTGCGGAGCGCTGTTCCGCACCGCCCGGGCGCTACCCCGCAACGTAGCCACCGAGCTGCTACTCACCGGCGACCCCCTGACCGCCGAGCGGGCCCACGCGCTCGGACTGGTCAACGTCCTCACCGAACCGGGGGATGCACTCGAGGCGGCGATCGCTTTGGCGGGCCGGATTTGCGGCAGCGCCCCGGTTTCGGTAAGCGAAACCCTGCGTGCAGTCGAACAGCTGCATGCGCCGGATGACGAGCGCGGGTGGCGGGCCACCGAGCAGGCCTTCGCGGCCGTGCTGGAGTCCGAGGACATCCACGAGGGCCTCCTCGCGTTCGCGGAGAAACGTGCACCCGAGTGGAGCGGTCGATGAGTACTCAACGGCGTGGCCGACGCATCGCCATGGAAGATCACGAGCGTGACGCTTTCCTAGCCGAACAGCGCGTCTGTCGGGTGGCGACCAACGGTCCGTCCGGTCCGCACGCAACTCCGCTGTGGTTCGTCTGGGACAACGAGTGCCTGTGGCTGTACTCCCTGACACGTAGCCAGCGGTGGGCCGACATCACCAGACAGCCACGCATCGCGGTCGTGGTCGACACCGGTCACGACTACCTGGAACTGCGCGGCGTCGAGCTCGTCGGCGATGCCGAAGTCGTTGGCGAGGTCCCACGGACCGGTCAGCCCCAGCCGGCCCTGAAGACACCCGAGAACCTATTTGCTGCCAAGTACGTCGGCCTGGACACCCTGCCGTATGACGGGCAGCACGCCTGGCTCCGGATCCGGCCAGAGACCATCCGCAGCTGGGACTTCCGAAAGCTCGGCGGCTGAAGATGGCACGATCGATCACAGTGGCCGGGATGGTCGCCCGCCCGTCCCTCAATCCCTTCCGCCGCATCCACGTGCCGAAGGACTTGGACGCCATCACCACCATCGGCGAAGAGAGCGCCTCCGACGGTGGACTCGACACTGACCAAGTCGCCACCATCTGGGCCGCGGCCCAAGACCTCTACCGCGCCGGAGTACATCCCGCGATCCAGCTGTGCATCCGCCGCAACGGCGTGGTCGTCCTCGACCGCACCATCGGACACGGCTGGGGCAACGGGCCCCTCGACAACCGAGATTCGAAGAAGGTCCTCGCGACGCCGAACACACCGTTCTGCATCTACTCCGCGTCCAAGGGCATCACCGCGACCGTCATCCATTTGCTTTGCGAGCGCGGAATACTCGACCTCAACGCCCCCGTCGCGGAGTACCTTCCCGGCTTCGGCCGCCACGGCAAGCACCGCATCACAATTGCGCACGTTCTCGCCCACCGAGCCGGCGTGCCCCACGTCCCGGCTGGGCTACTCGACCCCGAGGTCCTGGACGACCGCGACCATCGGCTGACACGGCTCAGCGCCATGAGACCGGTCTCGCCCTCCGGCAGGGTCACCGCATACCACGCACTCACCTTCGGCTTCCTGCTGGCCGAAGTCGTCCATGCCGCGACCGGCAGGACCATCCGCGAGGTGCTGGCCGAAGCGATCCTCGATCCGCTCGGCTTCCGGTGGACCAACTACGGAGTGACCAACGGCGACCTCCCGCTGGTCGCACCCTGTTATCCCACCGGCCTCCCGCTCCTGCCCTCACTCGATGTGCTCTCCAAGTGGATCTACGGCGCCGCCCTGGACGAACTTGTCGAGATGCTCAACTCGCCCATTTATCTCACCACCGTGCTGGCCGGCACCAATACGGTCGGCACGGCCAACGAGCTCTCACGCTTCTACGAGATCCTCCGCGCAGGAGGCGAATTGGACGGAGTCCGGGTGTTGCAGCCCCACACCATCCGCCATGCTCTGATTCCACAGTCGCGTCTCCAGCCGGACCCCATGATGTGCGGCTGGCCCGTCCGCTACGGCTACGGCTACATGCTCGGCGCAAAGCGGTTGAGCCTGTTCGGTCATGACACCGAACGCGCCTTCGGGACGATCGGGCTGACCAACAACCTCGGCTGGGCCGACCCTGAACGCGGCATCAGCGCCGGACTCATCACCTCGGGCAAACCCCTCGTGTATCCAGAGGTGGGCCGATTCCCGACGCTCCTGTCCACGATTGCTTCACAGATCCCCAAAATTCGAAACTGATCGGTTCGGTGATCGTCGACTACATCGGCGCTCACCGCAGCCGGTTCTGGGTCGACCCGATCTGCACCGTGCTCGCCGAGCACGGCCTGCCGATTCGTCGTGTACGCGGGGCAGCTGGTTTTGAATCTGCTGTGGTCAGCGTTGTTCTTCGGCCTTGGCCGGCGCGGGGTAGCGCTCGTTGACATCGTGCTGCTCGACGTGGCCATCGTTGTCTCAATTGCGTTGTTCTGGAAGGTAAACCGCGCAGCGGCCGCGATGCTCGTCCCGTATCTCGGGTGGACGCTGTTCGCGACAGTGCTGAACATCTCGGTGTGGTCGCTCAACGCCTGAGCAGTTGTGCCTGCCGTCCTCTAACACCGACTGCGGGTTGGTTGGCGATTCGGTGACCAGGGTTGTGGAACCAATGAGCGGTCTGGCCGGCCATTACGGTGATGTGCGGTTGGGTCGGAAGTGTTCGCGGTTCGCGACAATTCGGGCGGCCACGTCGGCGAGTTTGATGTTCATGTCTTGCGAGATGCGCCGCAGCCGGTCGAACGCCTCGGTGTCGCCGATGTCGAACAGCACCATCAACATGCCGACCGCTTTGCCGATTTCGCGGTTGGACTGCACCGCGTGGCGCAACCCGGCGACGTCCTCACCCAGCGCGGCTGCACTGGCGGCGACCGATGCAAAGGATGCCAGCACAATCGCTTGCGCCGCAGAGGTGGCGTCGAAGGCTCCGGGCGTATCCGAGAACAGGTTCAGGGCGCCCACTTTGTGGCCGTCGACCAGCATGCGGAACCCCATCGCCCCGCGCACGGGTGTGGCGGCCAGGACGCAGGCCGCCAACGACGGCCATTGGCTGTGGGTCGTCAAATCGGGGTCGATCTGGGCGGTTTCGGTGTCGATCGCATCCAAGCAGGGGCCGTCGCCGATTGCGCGTTCGAGGGCGTCGATGTCGGCGGCGACGTGATCACTGGCGGCGACGGTGACGTAGGTGCCACGGGGATCGCGCATCAGCACGCTGGCGTGGTCGCAGCCGTTGACCATGAGGGTCGCGGCCACGCACACGGCCTGGTAGACCTCGTCGGAATCGGTGCCCTCGTAGATCAAGCGCGCCAAATCGTGAAATGCCGCGAGGGCGTCGCTGGTGAAAAGGGTACTCAGCCGATCGTCAGGCACAAGCAACTTGTACCACCATCATCGGCTCTTCGTGACCGACCGGCAGGCTTTGCCCTGCCAATCGCGCCCACCGCCGCCGCCGGCCGGCCCGCGTGCATTGGCCGTGGGGCGGCGATGCGGGTCCAGCGCTAGTTTTCTCAACGCTGCGGTTGACGCCCACGCATCACCTGGCGGAGGCGCAGACCCAACCCGAACCCCAGCCTCCGAAGGGTGTGATGCCCGCGGCGCTGACACGTAAACCGCGTACGGGTCAGCATCATCACTGCCGGATGGTTGCGAAGCAGACCGTGCTCGGCAGCGAACGCTTCAGAACACCGCGTCATCGAAGTCCATGGCAGCTCTTGCTATTCCACCGCGGATCACGGGACGAACGACGACGTAGGTTCTCAAATTTGACTGCGATAGCGCTAGTCAAACTCACCAGATGTCGACTGGTCACGGTGAGACATGAGCCTGGCTTGCGACAAGAAGCGGCAAGCATTGAGCCGCTGATTCAACCACGTCCGGTCTTGGCGACCGCTTGTTGGGTTACCGCGTACGCACATGTCGATTCATTGGCCAATTGGTCATTTGCGTCCTGGCCTGGCTAATCCGCTCGCGGTTGTCGCGCCGCTTCGATGACATGTACGTGGCTGTCGGCCCATGCGTGGAGTCCGTCGAGGCTGTCAACTAGGGACCGGCCCAGATTGGTCAGGCGGTAGTACACACGTTGCGGCGGAGGCCCTGCTCTCGGCGAGCGCTGTACCAAACCGTCGCGCACGAGATTGCGCAGTGTCGCGGACAGCATTTTGCGCGAAGCGCCGTTGATGCGCCGATACAGGTCTCCGTAACTGAGTTCCGTTGCACCGGAGAGGTGTTCGAACACTGCGGGCACCCACTTGTTGCTGATAATCGCCAACACAGCTTGCAACGCGCAGACATCGCGGACCGGCCTCGAACGGACATGACGCTCGGCAACGAACACCTCAGCGCACCGCGGTATCGAAGGGGCCGTATCCGCAGCACCCCGATTCGAGCAGGACCGTATCGACGCCGCGCCCAGCCAGCCGCCGTGCGGTCGACAGGGCCAGTCCACCGCCGATGACCGCGACCGAGCAGGTGAGATTCTCCGTCAGCGGCGGAGGGATGTCGGTCGGCGGGTCGATCCAGCCGGTGAAGCTGGTGTAGTCGGTGGTCGCGGTGCTGTTCATGCGGCTCCGGCTCCATGGATGCTGGTGGCTGAAAGGCGTTGTGCGGCAGCACCAGTACGAGCGTCGAACGCGGTGTAGGCGCAGTAGATGACGAGCATCGTCAGGCCCCAGGTGGACAGGGCCACGGTGTAGAAGAGCGTGTGGTTGGCGTCGTCGCCCGGGATGTGCCAGAAGTCGTAGATCGCGGCGACGACGACGTTGAGGGCCGTCGCGGCACCGATCCAGGCGGCGTGTGCGCGCTCGCCGATGTTCCACAGGCGAAATGCGAAGTAGCACAGGAAACTTGAGGTCGCGAGCGCCGTCAACAGGAAGAACACCTTGCCGGGAGTGCCGATCTGGACGGCGAACTCGGAGAGGAAGAACCCGAACACCGCGGCCAGGGCGAACGCCCCGACCTCGACACGCAGTGACGGCCTGTAGCCGTGGGTGAGCATCAGCAGACCCATCACCAGGATCAGCGTGAAGCCGATGGACCGCGAGAACGCGTCGAGGAAGAACGCAATGTGGAACATCGGAGAATCCTGGCCGCCCTTGAGCAGACCGTACAGCAGGAAGTTCGACCCGGACACAGCCATGATGATCCATTCGAGGCCGATCAGGTAATTGTGATGGCGCCGAATGAATTTCGCGCCACAGATGAATCCGATGGCGATCATCCAGACGTCCGCCGCGGCGAAGTACATGTCGCGCATGGCGGCGCCTCCTTGGTTGTGACCGTGATCTCGTACGGTCCCCAGCGTGCTGAGGCGACTGCCGCCGCCGCTACGCCGACATGCACCTTCGTGTCGCCATGGGCGCGACACAGTGCACCACCAGATCGTGCGATCTGCCCTTGTTCGGCGGCCGCGGTGCACTGTGCACCACACCGTCGCGAAGGAATGGGCACCGCGGCGTAGTGATCAGGCGGCGGCACCGGGCACCGTGGCATCACCTAAAGCGGAATCGAGCGAAAGGCCCAGCCCATGAACGCATCGACACCCACCGTCGACGAGTACGACATCGTCGTCATCGGCGCCGGCATCTCCGGTATCGGCGCCGCGAAGTACATCACCGAGGCGTTCCCAGGCAAGCGGGTGGTGATCCTCGAGGGTCGCGCGAACATCGGCGGCACCTGGGACCTGTTCAAGTACCCCGGCATCCGTTCCGACAACGGCCTGCACACCTTCGGCTACGAGTTCAAGCCCTGGACCGACCCGGACGCCATCGCGGAGGCCCCGAAGATCGTCAACTACCTCCAGGAGACGCTTGACGAGTTCGACCTGAACCGGCTGGTGCGGTTCGAGCACAGCGTGCAGCGCGCCTCGTGGTCGAGTGAGGACGCCCGCTGGACTCTCGACGTCACTACCCCAGACGGCGACCGGCGGATCAGCGCGAACTGGATCTTCGCCGGCACCGGCTACTACCGCTACGACGAGGGCTACACCCCGCAGTTCGAGGGCCGCGAGGACTTCCGGGGCGACATCCTGCACCCGCAGCACTGGCCCGAGGACTACGACTACAGCGGCAAGAAGGTCGTGGTCATCGGCAGCGGTGCCACCGCGGTCACGCTGATCCCGTCGATGCTGAACCACGCAGGTGCTGCGGCGCACGTCACCATGCTGCAGCGCACTCCGACTTACGTTATCCCCTGGGCGAAGGTCGATTCCGCAGCGCTGATGTTCACCAAGTGGTTCGGTGCGAACCGCGGCTACGCGTTGACCCGGTTCACCAACATCTGGATCGAACGAAGCATCGTCAAGGCCATGCGCGGATTCCCGAAGTTGGCACGCGCGGCCATCCGGCGCGTGAACATCAAATCCCTGCCGCAAGGATTCGACGTAGACACCCACTTCAACCCGCCGTACGACCCGTGGGATCAGCGCCTGTGCCTGTGCCCCGACGGCGACTTCTTCGAAGCGCTCAGTGACGGCAGCGCTTCGATCGTCACCGATAAGATCGAGCGGTTCACGGAGACCGGCATCGCGCTCGAATCGGGCGAGCACCTGGACGCCGACGTGATCGTCACCGCGACAGGCCTGAACATGCGCCTGCTCGGCGGCATCGAACTCGACGTCGATGGCGATCCGGTGCACCTGCCGGACACCGTGGCTTACCGCGGAACCCTCCTGTCGGGAATCCCGAACTTCGCCATCGCGATCGGCTACACGACATCCCCGTGGACGCTGAAGATCAGCATCCTGTGCCGATACTTTTGCGCACTCGTGGCACACATGGACGCCTTCGGCTATGACAGCGTCCGCGTCGAGGCCGACCCGGCCATGGAGCGCCGGCCGATCGTTGACCTGAGTTCCGGCTACGCCCAGCGCGCGAAGGACATCATTCCGAAGCAGGGCACGGGCCTGTTCCAGATGTCCATGTCGTACCAGCAGGACGCCAGGATCCTCCGTGGTCCACTGCTCGATGGAGCCCTGCACTTCTCGTCCCGTGCCGACGAACCGCACCGCTCGCCGGCACCGGCGAATGAGGCGATCCATGCCTGAGCCGAAATCCGCAGACCGGTTCGTGACGCTCCCCGGCGCCACGCGGGTCTGCTTCCGCACCGACGGGCCAGCCGGGGGAACACCGGCCCTGCTGCTCGCCGGCCTCGGGGAGGACCTCACGACATGGTCGCCGCGGTTCGTCTCCGCCCTGGTCGAAGCCGGATTCTTGGTGATCCGGATGGACAACCGCGACTCGGGCCGCTCGACCTTCGCCACGACGCCGCCGCCGAACACCCTTCGGCAACTGCTTTCCCGGCCGCGGCACGACGCCTACACGCTGGCCGACATGGCAACCGACGCCGCGCAGCTGATCGAACACCTCGCCGTCGGCCCGACCCACGTGGTCGGCAGGTCGATGGGCGGCATGATCGCGCAGACGGTCGCGGCCCGGCACCCCGCCATCACCGCCACGCTGACCTCGCTGTACTCGACCACCGGTGATCCGACGGTGGGACAGCCCGCCGCGTCGACAAAAGCCCTGCTGGTGAGCCCCCCTCCGCGAAACCGGCTGCAGGCGGTCCGCGCGCACCTGCGAATGACTGCACACCTCGCCGGAACCGGTTACCCCATCGATGAGGCCGAGGAGGCCGCGCATGCCGTCGAAACTGGAACCGCACCGCCGGCGATGGCGCCGCCGGAACGGCCCGGCAGATCCAGGCCATCCAGGCCTCCGGTGACCGGACAGCGGAACTGGCCACGATCACCGCGCCGACGCTGGTGATCAACGGTGACCGCGATCTCATCGTCGCACCGTCGGGCGGTGCAGCCACCGCGGCCGCGATCCGGCACGCGCGGCACATCGTCATCCCCGGCATGGGCCACCACCTGCCCGATTCGCTCGCCCCGCGCATCGCCGACCACGTCATCGACCATCTCGAAAGGGCACTGATATGACCGAACAGAATCTGACCGCACAACACACCGTCGACGTCGCCATCATCGGCGCCGGCGTATCGGGCTTGACCGCGGCGCGGAGGCTGACTCAAAACGGACGATCAGTGATCGTCCTGGAGGCCGGCGACCGCGTCGGCGGGCGCACCATGAACCTCGACGTTGGCCACGGCGTCATCACCGAAGGCGGCGGCCAATGGATCGGCCCCGGCCAGGACCGGATCTTCGCCCTGATCGACGAACTCGGGATCGACACGTTCAAAACCTACGTCGACGGCAAGTCGATCTATCACCGCAACGGCAAGTCCAAGCGATATGACGGCCTCATCCCGCCGGTCAATCCGCTGATTCTCGCCGACTTCGCCCAGCTGCAGATGCGGCTGGACCGCATGGCGAAGACGGTACCGCTCGAGGCGCCGTGGACGGCCCGGCACGCGCGCAAATGGGACAGCACCACCATCGGGCACTGGCTCGACGCCAACGCGCTGACCGAGGACGCCAAGTTCATCCTCACTCTCGGCCTGGCGGTGACCAACGCCGAAGATTTGCACTGGACGTCGTTGTTGGTGCAGTTGGCGCGGATCAAGGGCGCCGGCGGCTTCGAACACATGGTGAACGTCACCGGCGGCGCGCAGGAGTCGCGGGTCGTCGGCGGGACGTTCCGCATCGCTCAGCGCATGGCCGACGACCTCGGGGCCGCCGTGGTGCTTGAGTCGCCCGTGACTGAGATCAGCCAGAACAGTGACGGCGTCACGGTTCGGTCCGCGCGCATCGATGTCCACGCTGACCGGGTGATTGTCGCCATGTCACCCGCCGATGCCTCCCGCATCAACTTCACACCGGACCTTCCGACCCGCCGGAGCATGCTGCAGCGCCGCTGGAGCAGTGGTTCGGAAAGCAAGCTCTTCGCCGTTTACGACAGGCCGTTCTGGCGGGAGCAGGGCCTCAACGGGCAAGCGGTCAGCGATCTGCCGGTCGCCAACTTCGTCATCGACAACTCGCCGCCGGACGCCAGCGTCGGCATCCTGCTGACCTTCATGGGCACCGCAGGATCGGGGTGTCTGCAGAGCTGGCCCGATCAACTGCTCGACAACCCTGACGCCCGGCGCGACGCCGTCCTTGCCGACCTGACCACACTGTTCGGCCCGCAAGCGGCCAAGCCGATCGCGTTCCTGGAAAAAGACTGGGCACACGAACCGTGGATCAATGGCTGTGTCGGCTCCCGCGCGCCGGGGTCGCTGACCCAGTACACCGACGCCGACCGCAGGCCGGTCGGCCGAATCCACTGGGCGGGCACCGAGACCGCGACCGTCAACCAGGGCTACTTCGACGGCGCTGTCAGCGCCGCCGAGCGCGCCGCCGCCGAGGTGCTCAAGCACCTCCCGGTGCCGACAGAGTGGCGGGGTAGTCATGACTGAACAGCACACACAGGCGCCGGAGGACGCCACCGGCCTGAACCGGACCCTCGGCGTCGCCCACATCGTGTTCATGGTCGTGGCGTTCGCCGCGCCGCTGACGGTGTTCGCGGGACTCATCCCCCTGATGCTCGGCTCCGGCAACGGCATCGGGACGCCCGTCGACTTCGTGATCGTCGGCGTCGTGCTTGTGCTGTTCACCGTCGGCTACTCGGCGATGACCCCCGAGGTCCGCAACGCCGGCGCCTTCTACTCCTATGTGCAGCGCGGCCTCGGCACCGCGGCCGGCCTCGGCGCCGCCGCGCTGGCCCTGGTCACCTACTCGCTGCTCATCGTGTCCGTCGCGGCTTACCTCGGTGCCGCCGCGCGGAACGTGATCCACACGTTCGCCGGAGTCGCGGTGCCGTGGTGGATACTCGCAGCCGCCGGGCTCGCGGCGATCGGCTACCTGGGATACCGCAACGTCGAGGTCAGCGCGCGCGTACTGGGCGTATTGCTGATCGCGGAGATCGGGATCGTCGCGCTGGTTGATGTCGCCATCGTGCTGCGCGGCGGAGCTGACGGGCTGTCGGCGCACCCGCTGACCTGGGACGCGTTCACCAGCGGCGCCACCGGCACCGGCATCATGTTCGCCGTCTTCGGCTTCGTCGGTTTCGAGGCCACCGCGGTCTTCCGGTCCGAGGCCAAGGATCCCGACCGCACGATCCCGCGCGCGACGTACACCGCCGTCGTCGTCATCGCCGCCATCTACACCGTCTCGTCCTGGGCGATGATCAACGGCCTCGGCGTCACGCGCACCGTCGAGGCCGCGGCGAACGATCCCGAAGGACTGGCAGCCGGGCTCGCGACCCGCTATGTGTCGCAGCTAGCCCACGACGCCGTGCAAGTGCTGCTGGTCTCGAGCTTCTTCGCGTGTGTACTCACCGCGCACAACGTGGTTTCCCGCTACCTGTTCGCCCTCGGCCGCCAGGGCGCGCTCCCGGTTCCGCTCGGCGCGGTGCATCCCGTGCACCGGTCGCCGCACGTGGCCTCGCTGCTGACCTCAGGAGTCATCGCGACGCTGGTCGCGGTCACGGCGATCCTCGGGCTCGACCCCGTCGTCCAGATCTATGCCTGGTTCGGCGGCGCCGGAACCCTCGGGCTGATCGTTCTGCTGGCCCTGACCTCCGCGGCGATCGTCGTGCACTTCCGCCAGCTCCGGACAGCGAGTACCTGGAGGGGCACCGTCGCCCCTGCCCTCGCACTCGCCGCCCTTGGCACCATCCTCGTGCTCGTCATCAGCAACTTCGAGCTCCTCATCGGCTCGCGCACCTGGGCGAATGTCTTCCTCGCGGTGATCACCGCCGCGTTCTCCGCCGGCCTCGCCTGGGCAGTCATGCTGCGCCGGCGTCGCCCCGATGTCTACCGCACCCTCGAATGACCTCGATCCCCGAAGCAGACGCCCAACGAAGAAAGGACGGACCATTGGACGCCACCACGATCCCCCCGGCTCCGGTCACGACAACAATCACTGTCGAGATCGCCCACGATGCCACGCCCATCGTCCGACTGCTCGGCCGGACCCTGCGTGACGCCGTCCGCACCGGACACGCCCCCGACGTGCTCGGACACGGCGCCGGGACGGTAGCGGTCCGCTCCCACGACACCCCGCAGGCCGCGACCGTGACATTCTCCGACGGTGCCGTGACGGTGACCGGTGGCGTGTTCGCACCGACCGATGCCACGGTGGTCGTCGATCTCGACGCGCGCCTGGCGACCGTCAGCACCGAAGGCGACGCCGACCTGGCCGACGGGCTGTCGACCGCCCTGCGACCCCCGCTGCCGTCGTGGCAGGAGGCGGCCACCCGATTCTGGGACCTGACCCGCGGCATCCGCGGCATCCCGGACATCCTCGTGGCGGTGGCCGATGGCCCCGGCGGCCCGGAAGAGGCCCGGTTCGGCGCCGGCCCCACCTGCTACCGCATGGTCGCCACGCCCGACGTGCTGACCGGTGTGTTCACCGGCTCCGACTACCTCCTCTCCGCTCTGGACCGCGGCCTGCGGGTTCAGGGCACGCTCTCACAGCTCTCGGTCATGACGGCCGCCTCGTGGAAGGTTCGATTCGATGTCTGAGCTCACCCTGCCCAGAACGGCCACCAAGGCGATCCGGGTGGAGGCCACCAATCACGACGGCAGCTTCATGGGTAAGAACGTCACTGCTGCGAAGTTCGCGTCCGGCAAGGATTCGGGGTTCGCCTTCGCCGACATCCTCTTCGCGATCGACATGGGCACCGACTTCGTTTTCGGCGACGCCTTCCCCGACTGGCGCGGCAACCTCTACGACATCGCGCTGGTCCCGGACATGAGCACGCTCGTGGAGTGGAAGCCCGGGATGGACTCCGTGATCGGTGACTTCTGGATGAGGGACGGCCGGCCACTACCAATCTGTCCGCGCAACATGGTGCGCCGCCTCGCCGACCGGCTCAGCGCACTCGGCTACAGCGCCACCGTTGCGGTGGAAATCGAGACGACCCTGTTCGAGGAGTCCATCCAGGAAGCGCGGGCACGCGGCTACCGCGACCTCACCCCGCTCGGCGGGGACACCGGGTCCGCCTACAACCTCGCGCGGTCCAAGGACTGGATCGACTACATGGAGGCTGTCACCGACCGGCTCGACTCGCTCGGCATCACCTGGGAGGCGTGGACCGACGAGGCCGCTCCCGGTCAGACCGAGTTGAACATCGCACCCGCCGACCCGGTGGCGCTCGCCGACGCCTGGGTACGAACCAAGCAGGTCATGCGCGAGGTCGCGTACGAACAGGGCCGATCGGTCACCTTCATGGCGAAACCGACCGCCGGATTCGGGCAGGGCGCGCACGTCAACCTGTCGCTGCAGCGGGACGGCGTGAACCAGTTCTTCTGCCCCGACGGGCCGTCCGAGGTCATGCTGAAGGCCATCGGCGGGCTGATGGCCACCATGGCCGGCAACACGTTGCTGGCGATGCCGCAGATCACCTCGTACCGGCGCCTCGTCGACATCTCGGGGCCACCGACCACCATGAGCTGGGGCGTCAACAACAAGACCGCGGCGTTGCGGGCGATCGTCGGTCATCCCAAGTATTCGCGCCTGGAGTACCGGGTGCCGGGTTCGGATGTCAATCCGTACTACGCGCTGGCGGGTGTGCTGGCCGGGGTCGTCGCCGGCCTCGAACGCGGGATACCGGCCCCACTGCCATGCGATGACATGGCGTGGTCCCTGCCCGACGACACCGGGGTCGCGCGGATCCCCGACACGATGACGAAGGCCATCGCAGCTCTCGACGCCGACCCGCTGCTGCGCGAATACCTGGGTGACGAGTTCGTCGAATTCTGGGTGGCGTCGCGCCGGTGGGAGTGGATGCAGTTCCACACCAAGGGCGGCGACCCGTACACCGAACTCTCCGAGTGGGAGTCCCATCGCTACTTCGAGTTCACATGAGTCGCAAACCGCTGATCGGGATCACCGGCCGCCGATTCCAGCTGGGGCTGATCGCCGGGATGGACGAACGGTACGGAGGCGAGTCCATGGACTCCTTCATGTCCGCATTCGCAATCCGCATCGCCAACGCCGGCGGCGTGCCCGTGCACCTGCCCTACGACGCCGACCCGGCTGATGCCTGCCAGTGGCTGTCCGGGGTGGTGGTGACCGGCGGGCAGGACGTGCATCCGGCACGGTGGGGCGGCGACACCACCGTGGTGCGCGACGTCGACCCCCGGCTTAATCCGAACGCGCATGACACCGAACGCGATGAGTACGAATTCACCCTGACCCGCACCGCGATTGATCACGGTATCCCGTTGCTGAGCGTGTGCCGCGGCCTGCAGGTCCTCAACACCGCGCTCGGCGGGACCCTCGTCGCGGATCTGCCGCCCGGCCCGATACCGCACCTGTCGCTGCGGGCCGCGCCCACCGACGGGGACGCCGCCCATGTGGTGGTGTTCGAGCCTGGGTCGACGGCCGCGCGGATCTTCGGCGACAGCGCAGTCACCAACTCGTGGCACCACCAGGCCGTTGACCAGTGCGCCACGGGGCTCATCGTTACCGGCCGCACCTCTGACGGGGTGGTCGAGGCGGTAGAGGCTCCCGGTGCGCCGATCCTCGGGGTGCAGTGGCACCCCGAGTGGATGGAACGCGACGACCCGGCATTGGCCTGGCTCGTCGACGAATCGAGAAAACAGCTGGAGGCCGCCAAATGACCATCGACACCACACATAGAGCACCGGGGCGACCCGCCGTCGCCGCCGACGAGATCGGGGCCGTGCCGCGGGTGCGCACCGTCACCGGCCTGCTCGCCGAGGGTGCCGCCCGCACACCGGACGCCGAGCTGCTGCGTTTCGGCGAGCAGTCGTGGACTTATGCGCAGGCTGATGCGTCGTCGTCGCGACTCGCGCACCGACTGATCGCGACGGCGGGCGTGGCCCCGGGCGACCGGGTCGCGATCATGCTGCCCAACGTCGCGGGCTGGCCGCTGACATGGCTGGCGGTGCTCAAAGCGGGCGCCGTCGCGGTGCCCGTCAACTCGGCGTACCGCGCGGCCGATCTGCAGTTCGTGCTGCAGGATTCGGGCGCCCGTGTGATCGTCACCGACGCTGATCACAGCCCCCTGGTACGTGAGGTGATCGCCGCAGTTCCCGGCCTCGCCGACGTGACGATCATCGATATCGCCGACAGCGATGCAGGGTTCCCCGCGACCGCCCCCGAGGTCGTGATCGGTCCCGACACCCTCGCCAACCTGCAGTACACCTCGGGCACCACCGGGTTCCCGAAGGCGTGCATGCTGACCCACGATTACTGGACCAGAATCGCGTGGACCTGCGCCGCGGCCGCCGGACTCGGCCCCGACGACGTGCTGCTCACCGCCCAGCCCTTCTCCTACATGGACCCGCAGTGGAACACGGTGCTCGCCCTCACCACCGGTGCTGCACTGGTGGTGCTGCCGCGGTTCTCGGCATCGGGCTTCATGACAGACGTGCGCCGGCACGGTGTGACGTTCTGCTACGTGCTCGGGTCGATGCCGACGCTGCTGTTCAAGCAGCCGCCCGGCCCTGACGACCGGGACAACCGGCTGCGCGCCGTGTTCTGCTCGGCCATCCCGGTGGCGCTGCACGCGCGGCTCGAACAGCGCTGGGGCGCGCCCTGGCGTGAGGTCTTCGGGATGACCGAGAGCGGCATCGACATGATCAGCCCGCTCGCCGACACCGCGGCTGTGGGCAGCGGAACTCTCGGGCGTCCCATGCCCACCAAGCAAATCCGGATCGTGGACGCCGACGGCGCCGAGGTTCCCGCCGGCACGCCCGGCGAGCTCATCGTGTCCGGCGCACCGATGATGCTGGGCTACTGGAACCGGCCCGACGAGACAGCGCGGGCCATGCACGGCGGGTGGCTGCACACCGGCGACCTGGCCGTCGCCGACGACCGCGGCGACATCCGCCTGGTGGGCCGCATCAAGGACATGGTGCGCCGCGGCGGCGAGAACGTCGCCGCCGCGGAGGTGGAGGCCGCACTCGAACGCGACGACGCCGTGGTCGCGTCCGCAGTGGTGGCCGAACCCGACGAGATGCTCGGCGAGGAAGTCAAAGCATTCCTGCAACTCGCGGCCGGCCTGCCGGCCGACCGGGCGACGGCCGAGGCGATCGCCGAAAGGGTCTCGGGGCAGCTCGCGCGGTTCAAAGTGCCGCGGTACATCGAATTCGTCGCCGACTTCCCCCGCACACCGTCCGAGCGGGTGTCCAAGCCCGCGCTGAAGGCCCGGGCCGCCGAATCCCCCGGCACCGTCTTCGACCTGCGCGAACCGGTCCCGGCCCAGACAGCTGCGGCTGAGCACGTGGTCGTCGACATGGTCCACGACGTCGCCGTCATCACTCTGCGGCGCCCGGCGAAACTCAACGCGCTGACCATCGAGATGCGGCGGCGGTTGGCCGCGCTCATCCGCGAGTACGGCACCGGTGAGCGGGCCCGCGGCATCGTGCTCACGGGCACGGGGCGCGCGTTCAGCGCCGGCGAGGACCTCGCCGCACCGCCGACCACCTTCGACGAGATGCGCGACACCTTCGAGACCTTCCACGACATCACCCGAGCGATCCTGCAGACCCGGGTACCCGTGGTCGCGGCGATCAACGGCATCGCCGTCGGCGGCGCCTCGGAGATCACGATGTGCTGCGATGCCCGCCTCGGCACGCCGGCGACCACCTATTTCCAACCGGAGAATGGACGCGGCCTCACGATCTCCAACGCCTCGAGCGTGCTGCTCCCGCGGATCGTGCGCAATCACGCGATGCGGATGGTGCTGGGCTCCGAACGCATCGACGCCAACGAGGCGCTGCGCATCGGGCTGCTCGACGAGATCGTCGACCAATCCGATTTGCTGGACCGAGCCGTCAACACCGTCCTGGCCTGGACGCCGGAAGGCGTCAACAACACCGCTCTGCACCTGGCGCTGCTGCGTCCGCCGCTCAAGGAGATCGAACACGCCTTCGCGCTCGAGGACGCCGCCGCCGACGAATCGTGGAACAGCGGGGCGTTCAGCGCCGGCATCGCCGGGTTCTGGAGCTCCAAAACGTCTGGAGGACAACGATGATCACCACCCGCGCGGCCGTACTCACGACGGTGGGTGAGCCGCTGCACCTGACCGACATCGTCGTCGACGATCCCGAGCCGCACGAGGTCCGGATCGCCGTCACGCACGTCGGGCTGTGCCACAGCGACCTGCATTACATGACCGGTACCGTCGACACCGAGCTGCCGGTGGTGGTCGGGCACGAGGTGGCGGGCATCGTCGAATCCGTCGGCTCGGCCGTCACCGGCCTATGCCCCGGGGATCCGGTGACCGGGGTCCTCACCCCGTCATGCGGCCAGTGCGCCAACTGCAACGCCGGCCGCTCCACACAGTGCCAGCGCCAAGACGAGATCCGTCGTCGCACCCGCCCCGCGTACGCCCTGCCCGACGGCACCCCGCTGGCTCGCCTGGGCGATATCGGTGCGTTCTCCGAGCACATCCTGCTGCGTGCGAACGCCGCGGTGAAACTGCCCGACGACGTGCCCACCCGGGTGGGCTGCCTGCTGTCCTGCTGTGTCGTGACCGGTGTCGGCGCGGTGTTCCGCGGCGCACAGGTGCGGCCCGGGTCCACGGCGGCGGTAATCGGCTGCGGCGGTGTCGGCTCGGCGATCATCCAGGGCGCGCGGCTCGCCGGCGCATCGGCAATCGTCGCCATCGACCTCGACGAGGCCCGGCTGAAAGCCGCACGTCGCTACGGCGCCACCCACACGGTGAACGCCGCCGAGGACGTCCCCGCGACGGTACGCGAGCTGCTCGGCGACGGCGTCGACTATGCCTTCGAGGCCGTCGGCTCCGCCCGGACCGCTGCCACCGCACTTGCCGTCACGCGCCCGACCGGCACCGCCTGCCTCGTGGGCATCGCCCCCGACGGCACGCAACTCGCGCTGCCCGCGTCCGACTTCTTCTTCAGCGAGAAGCGCCTCATCGGCTCCTACATGGGTTCCGGACAGGCGCGGGAGGACATCACCCAATTCGCCCGGCTCTATCAACAAGGTCGACTGCTCCTCGACGAAATGGTCACCGAAGTCATCGACTTCGAGCAGATCAACGAAGGCTTCGAGGCGATGAAATCCGGTGACGTGACCCGCATCGTCGTCGCCATGCCCAACCGTTCCAAGACCGCGGAGATGACCCGATGACGACCACGACCACGGCACTCGCCCAGCCCCGCAGTTACATCGCCGGCGAATGGGTCGACTGCGACGCACTCGACGCGTGGAACATCGACCCGAACACGGGCGAGCCGGTGCACCGCATGGTGACCACCACGACCACCGACCTGGAGCGGGCACTCCAGCACGCTCAGCGTGCGTACGACGCCGCGGACTTCACCTCAGAAGAATTCCGGCTCGAACGCGCCGACGCACTCGAGCGCGCCGCGACCAAGGTCGAAGACCGGCTCGAGGAAATCGCCCGCACCGACGCGATCACCAGCGGCACCGCGATCACCTCAACCCGCAAGCTCGCCGCCTTCCTCCCGCCCCGGATCCGCGCCGCGGCGGCCGAGGCCCGCAGAATCCCCCGTGTCACCGCGCTGGCCGCCGGCGGCCGCGACGTGCGTTTGCACCGGGTGCCGTGGGGACCTGCCGCCATCCTCACCCCGTGGAACGGTCCCAGCTTCATCCCCGCGGCGAAGATCGCCAGCGCGATCGCCGCAGGCTGCCCGGTGCTGCTCAAGCCGTCCGAGCACGCGCCGGCCAGCGCCCAGGTGATCGCCGAATGCTTCGTCGACGCCGGCTTACCCGACGGTGCACTCCAACTCGTGCACGGCACCGGCGGCATCGGCGCTGCACTCACGGCCGACCGCCGGGTGCAGGTCGTCTCCTTCACCGGCGGACCGGGCGCGGGCCGGGCCATCGCCCGCGCGGCGGCTGAGGATTTCAAGGTTCTGCAGCTCGAGCTCGGGGGCAACAACCCCGTACTGGTGCTCGACGACGCCGATCTCGACGTCACTGCTGACGGCATCCTCGCCGGCATGACGACGCTGAACGGGCAGTGGTGTGAGGGCCCCGGAAAGGTCCTGGCACCTCACCGGCTGGTGCAGCCCCTGCGGCAAGCGCTGATCGAGCGCATCACGCGGTTGCGGATCGGGCATTCACTCGACGAGGGCACCGACATCGGACCGATCTCGAACGAGCCGCATTATCGGACCCTGCTCCAGCGGATCGACGACCTGCGCGGGCTCGGCGCCGAGATCGACCAGCCGGGCGAGCTCCCCGGCCTCGCGGGCTACTTTCTGTCGCCGACCATCGCCACCGGCTCCGACCCCGACCGCACGACCGCCGAGCTGTTCGGCCCGGTTATCTCACTGCACGGCGTCGGTTCGGACGAGGAGGCCCTGCACGCCGCCAACGCGCACCCGTCGGGACTGGACGCCTACGTCTTCGGAACCGACACCGACCGCGCCATCGCCGTCGGGGCCCGGATCAAGTCCGGTGAAGTGCGGGTCAACGGCGCCAAACTCGCCGACCTCGGCGACGGTTCCGCCCAAAGCTTCTGGGGCCGGTCCGGCATCGGCGGGCACGGGCCCGCGGAATCGGTGCGGGTGTTCTGCGGCGAGCGCGTCGTCGGGGTCGACTCACCCGACCTGCCGCTGTAACGCACACCAACCAACACCGGAGAAAGCCATGGACAAGACCACCTCACACGACGTCGCAGTGCTGGGCTGCGGCTTGATGGGATCAGCACTCGCGCAGGCGCTCGCCCGCGGCGGCAAAACCGTCGCCGTCTGGAACCGCACGCACCAGAAGGCAGAAGCCTTGGCAGACAACGCGATAACGCCCATTCAGGAAATCGGTGAGGCCGTCCGCTCCGCGCCGCTCGTCGTCGTCTGCCTGGCCACATACGACGACGCGCTCGCCGCCCTCGGGCCGGCGTCCGACCTGACGGGCACGACCCTCGTCAACGTGGGCAGCGCCGCCCCCGCAGACGTCGAAGCCTTCAGGGCCTGGGCCGGCGAGCGCGGCGCCAGATATCTGGACGGGTCCATTCTCGGGTACCCCGAACAGATCCCCGGGTGTTCTTCGCCGCCATCGAGAATCTGAACGCCGCGGTCGACGCCGGACTGGGCGACCTCGGCTTCGCCGCACAGACGAAGATCATCGCCACCTTGTGAGCAAGCCTGCGCAGATACCTCGCCGCGAACACTGGCTGCGACTGAGGTCCGGCGGCATCGCCAGACCTCAGTCGCGCAGCTGCACAAGCATCAACGCCGCCACCACACTCGCAGCGTTCTCGGCGAGCGGCACCGGAAGGAGCTGATCGGCCCGAGCCAGCCGCCGCTCGACGGTGTTGCGGTGCGTGAACAGCCGCTCCGCTGCGGCGGAGCCATTGAACCGCTCACGCACGTAAGTCAGGACCGTCTCCCGCAATACGGGGTCAGCAGTAGCAAGATCGCCGAGTGTGTCGTTCACGAACTGATCGGCCTGCGCCATGTCAGCGGTGAGCACTGACACCAGAGCGACGTCCTCATACCGCACGACGGGCCGCGCCGATCCCAGCCGGGCGAGCATCCGCTGCGCGGCCGCGGCATCCAGATGACTGCGGCGAAATCCATCGAGATCGCGCCCGATTCGCCCGAGGGCCACGCGGATCCCTGGGCAGACAGATAGGGCAGCCTCAACCGCCTCGACCGACGGGACACCATCCGCCGGGAACCACACCCACAGCGCGGTGGCACTCGCATTCAGGGTGAGCCGGCGCTGCACTCCGCACACCCGCATCACCGTTTCTGCGGCGGAGTCCAGTCCCTCGGCCGCGTCGGCGGAGTCGCTCCAGATGATCATGCTGAGGTGGCTGCCCGTCAGCGCGTACCCGAGGCGGGATTCTGCCCGCGCGCGAGCGATCGGCGCCCCCTCGAGCAGCAGTTGGACGGTGGCATGCCGCTCCGCGCTGGCGCCCCGGGCGAGGTCCGCACGCTCCTGCTCAACGTACTCATCCAGTGCCTTCATCGAATCGTCGATGAACGTCGCCATCGACCGCTCGGACACCTTCATGAGATCCCGGAGCTCCTCGACATCTGTCGTCGCCGCGAAGCACGCATCCACCCACAGGTCCCACGCGCCGTGCTGAGCGCCCCGCCACGAACCGAGATCGTGCATGTCCATTCCCCGGCGCACCAGGTCACGCGCAAACTGCAGGACCTCGGGTTCGACACAGGGCGCGACCGCTGCCCCCGGGTCCTGCAAATTGGCCGACAGCCAATGCAACAGGTACGCCTTGCTCATGTGACGGTCAGCCGCCGCAAGCTGAGGATCCTCGAGCAACGCACGATAGGCGGCACCCTGGTGGGCGGCGGCGATCACGGAATTGACCGCTTCATTCGTCGACGCCAGCAGACGTGCAGCGACGTCCCTGATCAGCGCCGCGGTTCGCTGATCAGGTCGCGGCCATCGTGCATCCACGCTCGCACTGTAGCGCCGCACGGACACAGTCGCCCCAAGCCCCGACGGTCGACATGAATCGCGCCGGACGTCAGCGTTATTGACTTTCGCACGTAACCAGTTCGGTGCACCCCCGCCCGGCGCGGACCGCAGCAACCGATGCTCAGTGGCCGCCGATCGGCTTGCCCAGCTGCGCCCACGCCTGACGGGTGAAGTCATCGGCAAGGACCTCGTCGGCTCCGGATTCGATACCGTCGAGCACCTGACGCACCACGTCCTGTGGTGTGGATTTGGGGGCATCGGCGAAGGACGCCATATCGGTGTCGACCAGGCCGACGTAGACGCCCATGACCTGCACTCCGCGTGGTCCGAGTTCTAGGCGCATGGAGTTGGTGGCACTCCACATGGCGGCTTTCGTTACCCCGTAGCTGGCGCCGATAGGCAGCCAGGCGAGAACCGAGGCGACGTTGACGATCGCTCCGCAGCGCTCGGCAATCCGGTCGGCGAATGCTGATGCCATGGCCAGGGGGCCGAACAGGTTCGTTTCCAGCTCCGCGCGTAAGCCGGTGGTGTCGGGTGCTAAAACCGAGGCACCGCGCAAGATACCGGCGTTGTTGATGAGCACGCTGACGTCGCTGGCTGTTTCGGCCGCGGCGGCCACCGACGCGGCATCGGTGACGTCGAGTTGTAGCGCAATGAGCCTCGGATCGACAAGGTCGATCGCGGCGGTATCACGTGCTGCGGCATAGACTTTGGCGGCTCCGCGGTCTAACAGCTGGACGACGTATTCGCGTCCCATGCCGCGGTTGGCTCCGGTGACGAGGACCGTTTGCCCAGTGAGAACGGTCATGCTATTCCTGTTCCGTTGTTCGTGATTTCATTTCGTTGTTGGTGTTCACGTCTGACTCGGTGGGTGCGGGAATCTGCGCCATGGCGTATTCGGCGAGTGCGGTGATGGTCAGGGCCGGGTTGACGCCGGGGTTGGCCGGCATCGCGGAGCCGTCGCAGACGAGCATGTTGTGATAGCCGTGAACGCTTAGGTTCGCATCGATGACTCCCTCGGCGCGGGTGGCGCCGATGACGGCGCCACCAAGCAGGTGCGCGGTGGAGGGGATGTTGCCGAGCGCCTCCAGCACGTTGCTCTGGGCGATGCCCCCGGTGCGCTCGGCCAACCAGCGTGCGGCTTGGTTACCTTTGTCGATGTAGGTCGGGGCAGGGTTGTCGGCGTTCGCGGCGGTGGACAGCCGATAGCCGCTCCCCCACCGGCGTTTTCGAGCGCGAAACGCGATTGCGTTGTCGCGTGACTGCATCACCAACAGCATCACCATCCGCCGACTCCAGCCGACCGGCCACAGCGTTGCCAGCCAGCGTCGCGGATGCCGCACGATGGCGGCAATCCATTTCAGGGGCCGGGTCACCCGGGTGCCGTCACCGACCAGCACGGTGTAGAGCAGGCTGAGCATGTCGGCGTTCGGCCCATAGGTGAGTAGTTCGATGTGGGTGTCGGCGTCGACGTGGACGCTGCTGCTGGCGGTGACATCACGCCAGCTGCCCTGATCATCGGGCAACAACACGGCCAGCACGGATTCGCTGTTGGTGCGCACCAATTCGCCGAGCCGGTCGCTCAGGTGGGGCAGCGAGCCACCATGTTTGCAGTTGGCGAGCAGTTCGTTGGTGCCCAAGGCCCCGCCGGCGAACACCACACCGCGGGCTGTGTAGGTCTGTCGCTGGCCGCCGGTGGGATGGACAGTGGTGACGTGGTAGCCGTCGCTGCCGTCGGCGCGTCCCATCGGGGTGACGTCGATGGCCTGGTGCTCGGGCAGGATGTGCACGCCATTGCGTTCAGCGAACCACAGGTAGTTCTGGGTCAGCGAGTTCACTGCCCCGACACGGCAGCCGACCATGCAGGCACCGCAGCGGGTACAGCCGGTACGGTCCGGGCCGGCGCCGCCGAAGTAGGGGTCGGGCACTGTTCTTCCCGGTTCGCCGAAGAACACCCCCGTGGGTGCGCGGCTGACGGTGTCTTCGGTGCCGAAGTGTCGGCCCATTTCCCGAATCCATTGTTGGTGTGGCGAATCGAATGGGACCGGCGCTGCGCCGAGCATTCGTTCTGCGGTGTCGTAGTGCGGCTTGAGGCGCTGTTCCCAGTCGCCGAGGTCGCGCCATTGGGCGTCACCGAAGAACTCTTTCTTGGCGCGATAGAGGACGCCACCGTAGACCAGACTGCCGCCGCCGACACCGCTTTGGGAGGGGAAGAAGATGTGGCGGAATATCGAGGTGCGCATGATGCCCAGCTTGCCCAGCCTCGGCGCCCAGGTGTACTTGTCGAATTGCCACGCCGACCTGGGCAGGTCCTGTGGAGCGTAGCGGCGGCCGCGTTCGAGCACTCCGACGCGAAATCCTTTCTCCGACAGACGTAATGCTGAAACACTGCCACCGAAGCCCGATCCGATCACGAGCCAGTCGTAGTCAAAGAACCCATCACGGGTGGTCATTGTCGCCTCGGACGGTGACGACGACTTTGCCTGTGGCGCGGCCGTTTTCGACGTAGGCCAAGGCGTCTAGCGTGGCGTCGAACGGGAACACCCGGTCGATGACCGGACGGATGGCACCGCCGTCGACCAGGGCGCCAAGCTCACGGAGCTGGTCCCCGTTCGCGGTCATGAACAGGAACGAGTAGTGCACCGAGCGTCGTTTGGCCTTACGCCGTACCGAGAAGCTCAGGGCGCGCATCGCTTGGACCAGCAGCCAGTTGGCCCCGAATTCGCGGGCGAAGGCGGGCTCGGGCGGTCCGGCGACCGAGATGACCGTGCCGCCGGGTTTGACGACCTGAAACGATCTGTCGAGCGTCTGGCCGCCCTGGGTGTCCAGGACGACGTCGTAGTCGCGTAGTGCGGCGGCGAAATCCTGTGTCTTGTAGTCGATCGCGATATCGGCGCCGAGCGCCTTGACCCACGTTACGTTCTTGGTACTGGTCGTGGTCGCGACGGTGGCGCCCAAGTGTTTGGCCAGTTGGATGGCGATGGTGCCGAGGCCGCCGGAGCCGGCGTGGATGAGCACTTTCTGTCCCGGCCGCAACTGCGCCTTGTCGACCAGCGCTTGCCAGGCGGTGAGGCTGACCAGTGGCAGCGCCGCGGCTTCGTTCATGGTGACGGTCTTGGGTATGCGGGCGACGTCGTTCTCGTTGACGGCGAGGTATTCGGCGAAGGTGCCGATCCGGTCCTGGTTGGGTTTGGCGTATACCGCATCGCCAGGGGCAAACCGGCGCACCCGTGGGCCGGTCTTGACCACGATGCCGGCCAGGTCGTTGCCGAGGACGAGTGGAAGTTTGTACGGCAGAAGCGGTTTGAGTTCGCCGTTACGGATCTTGAGGTCCAGTGGATTGATGCTGGTGGCGTGGATCTGCACGAGGACGTCGTCGTCGCGGAGGTCGGGGACGGGACGTTCAACCGGTTTGACCGTGTTTTTCTTGCCGTAGCGGGTGAGGGCGAACGCTTTCATGGTGTGGCCTTCTCGGTGCGTTGGTTGGTCGGTGCGGTGTGCGCGGCGCGCAAGGGGGCCTTGTCGGTTTTGCCGACAGGGTTTTTGGGGATGGTGTCCAGAATGCGGATTTCGGTGGGGCGTTTGTAACCCGCGAGACTCAGTGCACAGAGAGCCTGCAGTGCGTTGAGGTCGACGGTGGCGCCCGGACGTGGTGCGACGTAGGCCACGACTATTTCGCCCCATTTCTCATCGGGTGCCCCGATGACCGCCGCTTCGAGCACATTGGGGTCGCTGGACAAGACGTCTTCGATCTCGCGGGGATAGATGTTCTCGCCGCCCCGGATGATCATGTCTTTGGAACGGCCGGCCAGGGTCAGGTAGCCGTCGGTGTCGAGGTGACCGATATCGCCGGTGTGCAGCCAACCGTCGATGACCGTGGTGGCGGTGGCCTCGGGGCGGCCGAGGTAGCCGCGCATGACGTTCGGCCCGGCGATGATGACCTCACCGTCGGTGCCGGTAGGAACGTCGTCGCCGTTGGCGTCGACGATCCGAATCCGCTGACCCGGGAATGGTTTTCCGACTGTGCCGGCGCGGGGAGCATCGGGTGGGTTGATCGTGGAGGCGCAGGTGCCCTCCGAAAGCCCGTAGCCCTCAATGAGGGGGAATCCGTAGCGAGTTGCGAAGCGGTTCAACAACTCCGGCGAAGCCGGTGCGGCGCCGCAGATCGCGAAACGCACCGACGACGTGTCGGGGGTGATGTCGTCCGGCAGGGCCGCCAGCATGGTGTAGATGGTGGGCACCGCACTGAAAAAGGTGGGCCGCTCGCGTTCGATGAGCTCGAAGAAGGTCTGGGGCGCGAAACGGTCGGCGATGACGACGCTGGCCCCGGCCAACAGCGGCGTGATCACGCTGACGACAATCCCGTTGACGTGAAACAGCGGCAGGATCAGCAGGCATCGGTCGGTCGGCCCGATCTGCAGGGCCTGGCGGCCCATCTGGGCCATCGCATCGAGATTGCCGTGGTCGAGCATCACGCCCTTGGGAGTGCCCGTGGTGCCGCTGGTGTAGATCAGCAGCGCCAGCGCCGCAGGATCGTCGTGCGGTGTCGGATCGGCCCCGACAGGTGTGGTGGCCAACCGGGCGACGCTCAGAGTAGGTACCCCGGTGACGGGGATGCCATCGTCATCGATCACCAGCAGTCGCGCCCCAGAGTCGGCGAGCTGGCGATGGACCTCATCGTCGGTGAGGCTCGGATTGACCGGCGTGACCGCGGCGCCCAGCCGCCAAGCCGCGAACAGCAGCACCACGAACTCGACACGGTTGCGCAGCTGGGCGGCCACCACGTCCCCGACACCGATTCCCACGTCGCACAGGTGCTGCGCGGTGGCCAAAACACGGTCGTGCAGTTGTGCGTTGGTCAGTGTGTGGCGGGCGTCGGACACGGCTGGTCCCTGCGGGTCGTACTCAGCACGGCGGTCGGTGAGCGTGGATAGCTTCATGGTTGTCCTGCTTGTTCGGGGGCGGGAATGGCGAACATGGTCAGCGTCGCGCAGACGGTGTGGTAGATGCCGACGAGGAAGGCAATGTCGATCAATCCGTCTGCACCGAACGTACTTTCAGCCTCGCGGTAAAGCGCGTCGTCGACGCGGTGAGTGGCCGATAGTTGCCGTGTCAGGCGCTGCGCGAGCGCTTCGGGTGCACTGAGTTCAGCGGGGGCCTCACCATTGGCGATCATCCGGGCAGCGTCCTCGGACAGTCCCGCGTGTTGGGCCAGCGCAATGTGTGCGTACAGCTCGTAGTCGGCCTGCCAGACCGCGCCGACGGCGAGGATGACCACTTCCCGGACCCGATCGGTCAACGAGGTATTGGCGTGTTCAGCGACCGATAGGTCCAGCAGGGACGATGTGACGGCGGGATTGCGCAGTGCGGGGTTGAACGGGCCGATGAGCCGGCCGTCGCCGGCCATCGTCCGGAAACCCGCGGCGTCGGCCCACGGCACGATGCGCGCGATCATCC
This sequence comes from Mycobacterium sp. UNC410CL29Cvi84, assembly GCF_000686745.1. Taxonomy (NCBI): domain Bacteria; kingdom Bacillati; phylum Actinomycetota; class Actinomycetes; order Mycobacteriales; family Mycobacteriaceae; genus Mycobacterium; species Mycobacterium sp. UNC410CL29Cvi84. The sequence continues at coordinate 203,131 of NZ_JMLM01000010.1, read as the reverse complement.
GATCAAACACAGCGCGTTGCGCCGGGGTCAGCGTCATGGGGTCGGCCAGCGGTAGTCGGCCGCCCAAGGCATCGGCAGTCACGGCGCGACGTGTATCGGGTTCAGGTGACGAGTCAGGAATTCGGTCTGATCGGCGACCAACTGCTCGAATGGTTCGCCGAGGTAGAACGCGAAATGGCCTGCGCTGTAATGTTTGATCTCGCCGCGGGGCGCCGACCGTGCGTAGCGTTCGGTCTCTTCGGGTGGGGTGACCGTGTCGGTATCGCTGATGCAGAACAGGATAGGAAACGCGATCTTCTTGGCGGCCCGTCCCGGCCGGTAGGCCATGATCGTCGGTGCCACACGTGCGGCGACCTCGTTGCGGAACGTCGAATTCGCCGGTAGCAGTGCCCGATACCCGGGTAGCGCGTCCGGAGCGTTCATCAATGCCAGCGTTCCCGGGGCTCCGGCCAGCGGAATCATCGCAGGTTCCTGCCGGCGCAGGATCGAGGCGTAATCGCGGGCGACCAACGGCAGCACTTTGAGTGAACCGAGCGGCCCGAGCGCAAGAGCGGACGCCAGTCCGTCGGTGAACGGGCATTGGGCCACAGCCGCTTTCAGCTCGGGGTGACGGGAAGCAACCGTGATGGAATGACCGCCGCCGAAAGAACTGCCCCACACCGCGATCCGGGTGCCGTCGACATCGCGCCGCCCCTTCACGTAGGCGATCGCCGCATCCCAGTCGGCGAGTTGACGCTTGATCGACAGCAGCTGGCGCGGTTGGCCCGTACTGTCGCCGAAGTGCCGGTAGGTGAAGGCCAACGCGGCGATGCCGGCCTGCGCGAACCGCTCGGCGAAAGCGTCCAGCCGCATCTCCCGGGTGGCGCCCAGGCCATGCCCAAGGATCACCACCGGTGGCGAGGCCACACCCGTGGGCAAGTAGAGCCACCCGGCGCAGGTGTCCTTGCCGGAGGTGAACGAGACGTCCTGTCGCGTAAATGACTGTGGCGAGGTCATTTCCGCGCCCCCGCGCCGCCGATACCGTCGAGTGCAGGTACCGTGCCTGATTCCAGCGCGCGATCGTAGACGTCATCGTGATACAACGGCAGCTCACCTGAGGATTCGGTGTCGGCGAGGTACTGCAACATCAGCTGCTGGCCTTCCGGGGACTGATCGGTGCCGAGGAATTCGGTGCGCTCGACGTGCAGGCCCTCCTGCAACGACATGGACCCGCCGAAGTAGACCGACCGCTTGATCGCCTCGACCGAGCCCTTCGTCCGCTTGCCGAAATATTCGGCGACCTCGACCGCCCGCGTCACGACGTCCTCGGGGGCCACCACTTCGTCGACGGCGCCGTTGGCCAACGCCTGTGCGGGAGTGAACGGTTTGCCCTCCAAAATGGCGACCAGTGACTTGTGTGTGCCGATGAGCCGAGTCAGACGCTGGCTGCCACCGCCGCCCGGCATGATGCCCAGCAGCACTTCAGGTTGGCCGATGAAGAAGTCGCCGTCGGCCATGATCCGCAGATCGCAGGCCCACGCGAATTCAGCACCCAGCCCGAGAGCCGATCCGTTGAGCGCAGCGACAAAAATGACGCCGCTGGCGTTCATCTTCAGGAACGTCGCGTGGAGCCGATCCAGCTGTGCGACACCGCGCAGCGGCGTTTTCTGCACCACCGGATCCAAGACCCGGGCGCGGTCCACGCCGCGGGCCAGACGCAGGGCGGCCGACGCGCTGCGCCGGCCCAACTCGGGCACTGCGGCACCTTCTGCTTGTAGCCAGCGCACATCGGCGTGACTGACGAACCGGCCCGGGCGTGCGCCGGTGAACACCACGGCGTGCACGCCGGGGTCACGGTCGGCCCGGTCCACCAATGCCTCGAGCTGCCGTGCGATTTGGATGCCGAACAAACTATGCGGGCCACCGTCTACCCGGGCGATGAGCACCCGTCCGTGGTCCTCGATCACCAGATCGCCTCGTACTTGCTGTGTCATCGCCGTCCTTTCGAGCGAACCATCTGTAACGAATTTCTGTTCTGGGCAAGGGTTCCCACCTGCCCGCCGGACCAATAGCTGGCGGCCATCAGAAGCTCTTGCCGAGCGTCAGCACAGTTCCACACGGCGGCTCAACCCCCATGCCTGGTATCGAGTTCAGACAGTGCGCGTTGCACGCCGATGTCGCGTGCCAGTCGGGCATCGACCAGGGGGCCGAGGACACCGCGCAATGCCGAGACCGGGCGCCAGCGCGCTGGTGCGGATACGGTGCGTCGGCGCTGTTCGAGGCCGTTGACAATGACTGCTGCCGCCGTGGCCGGCTGGATGCGTTTGAGAATGAACTTCGGCATCGCCGACATCAGCGCTTGCACGTGCGGGTCTTCGTCGATGCCGTGCTGGATCATGCCGGTCTCGATGAGCGAAAAATATGCGGTCATGGCCGTTGCGCCGTGGCTGGCCAGTTCGACGGCGAGCGCGCGACCGGCTTGCTCGACCGCCGCCTTGCTCATCGCATACGGCATTGCTCCTGCACCATTCAGGTAGGCGAAGACCGAACTCACCAAGGCGATCTGGCCACGATTGTGAATGACTGAGTCAATCGTCGCCGACACCGTGTTCAGGACGCCGGACACATTGACCGACAGCACACGGTCGACCTCGTCGGTCGTCAGGGTACGGAATGTTCCCCCGCGCCCCATCAGGCCCGCGTTGGCGATGGCTACGTCGATGGGCCCGAATCGGTCCTCGGCTTTGCGGACTGCGGCATGGACGGAGCCGATCGCCGTGACGTCACAGTCCACGGGCAGGACCTGCCCCGGCGGCAGCGTCCGAGCCGTTCGTTCTGCGGCACTGCGGTCTATGTCGGCAAGGGCAACCTGTGCGCCGCGCTGAGTCAGCAACGCCGCCGTCGCCGCGCCGAGCCCGCCTCCCGCGCCGGTGAGGAATACGACCTTGCGGTCCAGCGAGTAGGTCTGCTGACGCGCGTGAGCCATTACGAAACTCTCTCTGCCGTAATGGATTCGCTACTGCCCGTCGCCGGCGAGGAATGACGCGGCGATCGGCGCGAACTGCTCGTGGTACTGGAAGATGCCACCGTGCCCGGAGTTGGGATAGATGATCAGTTCCGATCCCGCGATGCGCCGGTGTAGGTCCTCAGACAGCACCGTTGGCACCATGCGGTCGTGGTCACCGTTGGCGATCAACGTCGGCTGAGTGATCTTTGACAGGTCCGACGGCCTGGAACGGCCGTAGGCCTTGATCGCTTTGAGCTGGGTCTGGAGCGCACCGATCGTGATGTCCTTGTCGCGGTCGGTGGTCCGTTCCTTGAGTCGGTTGACGAACTGCTTGCCGGCACGCTTGCCCACGGCGTCGCGGTTGAAGAACAAGAACTCCTTGGGATCAGAACGAGTCAGCGTGGCCCGCAGCATGTCCCAGTAAGTGACGCCCGCCACCTTGTCCATGTCCTTGCCGCCGCGCGGCCCGGTCCCGGTCAGCACCAGCCTACGCACCAGTTCAGGATGCTTGAGCACCAAATCCTGAGCGATCATGCCACCCATCGAGAACGAGAACACATCAATCTTCTTGAACCCCAACGCCGTGATGAAGGTGTACGCATCGTCGGCAGCTTCTTCGATGGTGCCCGGCACTTTGCCGCTGGACGCTCCCACGCCCTTGTTGTCGAAGGCGATCACGTGGCGGGTCTTGGCGATCGGGTCGATGATTCGTGGATCCCAATTGTCCAGGGTCGCGGCCAGGTGCACGAAGAAGACCACCGGGATGCCGCCTTTGGGACCGAGTTCGCGGTAGGCATAGGTGGTGCCCCCGGCGGTTACAGTGCGCGACGGCGCCTTGGCGTAGGAGGTGATGATGTCACTGATACTGCTCATGAGGTACTCGTTTCTTTAATAGTGCTGCGGTGCATGAGATTTGCGCGACCCGACTGACAATCAGTCAGCGAGGAACCCGAGAGCGTCGGGAACGAAGGTGGTGTGATGCTGGAAGATCCCGCCGTGCCCCGAACGCGGGTAAATCTTCAACTCCGCGTTGGGAATTCGCCGCGCCATGTCCGCCGACAAGCTGCTTGCCACCATGAGGTCGTCATCGCCGTTGGCGACCAGGACGGGAACCGTGATCCGCGACAGGTCGTCGGGTGTGGCCTTGCCGCCGTTGACGATCGCTTTGAGCTGCGCGAGCCGCGCTTGCATCGAGACCTTCTTGTCCCGATCGAAGGTTCGCTCCTGTAGGCGGGCGAAGTAGTCGGAGGCGGCGCGTTTACCTTCCGCAGTGCGGGGAAAGAACAGGTACTCGCGGGGGTCTTTCCGCGTCAGGAGGGCCTTGGCGTAGGCGACGGCGACGATCTTGCGCATCGCGTCGATTCCGCCGCCACCGCGAGGTCCGGTGCCCGCCAAGATCATTCGCCGAACCAGGTCGGGCGCTTTGAGCGCCACCACCTGCGCAACGGCCCCGCCGAGGGAGAACCCGATCAGATCCACCTTGGTGAAGCCGAGCGCGCGGATGAACGCGATCGCGTCGTCGGCCATCTGGTCGATGTTGTCCGGTACTACCGATCCGGTCGCCCCAACGCCTCGGTTGTCGAACGCGACGACACGGTGGTGCGCCGCGATGCCGTCGATCACTCTCGGATCCCAGTCGTCGAGCACGGCGGTGAAGTGATGCAAGAACACCACGGGCACGTCGGATTCGACGCCGAGCTCCCGGTATGCGAACGGCACTCCGTTGACATCGATTGTCTTGGTGGGTGCGTCTTTCCAGCTGAGCATGGTCAAACCTCTTTGCGTTGGGTACGAATTGGGATTCTGGGCGTTATCGGATGCCGCGTTTGGGGCGCAGCGACGCGGTTCCGTTGCGCTTGAGCATCGCGAGGGTGGTGGCAAGTCGACCGCGGTTCAAGTCGGGCTCGAGCCCAGCTCCGAGGCGGTGGAGCTGATCGGTGCTCCAGCTGATGTTGAGCACGCCGTCAAGCGCTTTGACATCGACGAATCGGCTGACCAGGCTTCGCATTCCGTACTTGAGTTCGCGGGTCGGAAGCACGTCGAGCTGGCCGGACAATATGGCCGCTGCGGCGTCGGGCATGGTCACCGCCGGACGCGCCAGGCCCACCACGTCACAGTCTCCCGATTCGATTGCCTGCGCCATGGCTTCCCGCGACCGGAAACCGCCGGTGACCGCCAGCGGTACCTGCCCAGCCGCTTGGCGTACGGTGCGTGCGTAGTCGAGGAAGTAGGCTTCGCGGGCTCGGGTACTCGCTGCTGCCGATCCCGACATGGCCGGCGATTCATAGTTCCCGCCGCTGATTTCGATCAGGTCGATGTCTTCTCGGGCCAGCGCACTGACCACCTCACGCGAGTCGTCTTCGGTGAACCCACCCCGTTGAAAGTCAGCCGAGTTGAGCTTCACACTCACCGCGAATGCCGGCGACACGCGAGCCCGGATACCGCGGACCACTTCGAGCAGGAAACGCATCCGGCGCTCGCTGTCGCCGCCCCACTCGTCATCACGCAGATTCGTCAGCGGCGACAGGAACTGGGTGACCAGATATCCGTGCGCGCCGTGGATCTGGACGCCGTCGAATCCCGCCGCTTCGCACACCTGTGCGGCGGTCGCGAAACGCTCGATGATGTTCTCGACCTGAGGTCCGGTCAATGCGCGCGGCGTCGCCGAGCCCGGCAGGCTCAGCGGCACGGCGCTCGGGGCGACAGGCGTATGGCCGACGGCTAGCGGATTGGATTGCCGCCCAGGATGGTTGAGCTGCGCCCAGATGGGTACGCCCGCGTCGTGAGTGGACTTGACCCATCGCGACAGTGCCGCCAGATCCCGGTCGTCCTCGATCACCACGTTCCCCGGTTCCCCCAATTGGGTGCGGTCGACCATGACGTTGCCGGTGATGAGCAGCCCGTAGCCGCCACGGCTCCATTGGTCGTAGAGGCGCACCAAACGGTCATCGGGCGCGTGGCGCCCATCAGCCAGGGCCTCGCTCATCGCGGCCTTCATGATCCGGTTGGGCAGCACCAGGCCGTTGGGCAGCCGGAGTGGTTGATGTAGGGCGTTCATCGGATCCTCTCGCCGCGAAACTTTGATATTACGATCATAATATTATGACTGTACTATCATCGTCAAGAGTGGTTCGTGACACAAGCGGAGGTGAGTTCCATGGCCAGGTATGGAGCGGAACACAAGACTGAGACGCGTCGGCGCATCATCGCGGCAGCCAGCCGGCGCCTCAAGCAAGACGGTATCGACGGCTCAGGGATCGCCGCGGTGATGTCCGACGCCAACCTCACCAACGGCGCGTTCTACGCACACTTCGAATCCAAGAACGATCTCGTCGCGAACGTCATCGCCGATCAACTCGAAGGGCAGCGTGCCGCCGTCAGCGCCCTAGGGGCTGATCGCGATTCACTGGAAGGCTATATCCGCACCTATCTGTCCACCGAACACCGGGACAACCAACCCGACGGCTGCCCGACGGCACCATTACTGAGTGAAATCGGACGTTGCGATGACGTCGTCAGGGACGCCTATTCCGCTGGGGCACAGTCGATCGTCCAAGAAATTGCCGCGCACCTCCCAGCCGCGTGGTCGGAAGCGAATCGGATGCAGACAGCGTGGGGACTCTTCAGCATTCTGGTCACGTCGCTGCAACTCGCCCGAGCGATCACCGACCCCGAAGTCTCCACCCAGGTGCTCGACGCCGGGATCAACAACGCACTTCGGATACTCGACAGTCCAGAGTGACATCGTCAGTGGCGACAATCAGCCCGCCGCACGGCCATCTGGGAAAATTGCACCAGTGCAACATATTTCGAGCCTGATACGACGCCCAGAGGCCTGCCTCGAGGACTTGATGCGTCATGGACCGCCGGTAGGCGACTATTGGGTGTACCCCGCGTGGAGAAGCGCGGCAGCCAGAACGGGACACAACGAATTCGAGTTCGGGCTGACCGAACGCCGAGTGCATCAAGTCGCTTCGGATAGCTGGTTCGGTCCGATGAAGGAGCAGATCGTGAACAATGGGAAAGTCGAAGTGACTCATCACGAGATGACTCGACTCGACATCCACACCGCAATGCCGTCCGCCGACTTCCGGGCGCGTTTCGAACGCGCTGCGCCCGTGTTCGACGACGACGTCGTTTGAGGCCTAGTTGAGCGTCAAGCTCCGTGGGCCGACATGCAGGCGGCTATGGAGAAGATGGCACCGCATGAGTTGATTCGCTACGTCACGATCGATGCCACAGCTGTTATGTCCCTGGCCGGCAACCGCACACAGGCGCCCGTCCATGGGCATGTTCCGGGCCCGCTAGTGGCCCGCCGACGTTGTCCCTGGCGCGGTCCCCCTCGGCGAGATAGCCGCGTCCCAGGAATAGAAACGAAGATCTAGTACCTGGACGCGGGGGACGTTCAGCGACGAAGAACACCGCCACCTCGATTAATTCTGCGTCGGGTGCCCGGAGAGCCAGTAGGACAGCATCACTGGTGCCTGTACGCCGCTTGTTCCGCCGTACCGAGTCTTCCGGCTCGCGCGTTTCACAAGGCGTGGCGGGTCCACCATCATTCGAGCGCTTGGCGGTGGCCTGGCTGTCGTCGGCGATGTCGATAGCCTTTGCGGCGAAATCCCAAGTGAGGGTTGCTCCAGCACTACCCGACAGCCGACCGCGGGCTATCCGGACTTGAGCTCTCCCTTGACATCGGTCGACATTGCGGCAGTCCCGTCGCTTCGGTGGTCGAAATTGTCGCGGCACTCGCCAAGAACATCAACGAGGACGTGCGCAACCGGTGGGTCATTGGGCAGCGGTGGCGGTATCACCCAAACCTGCACATCGACGCCATCGCGTTTGAATGTGGCAGCGTGCGAATGGAAATCAGGATCCGTCCGCCAGCCACGTTCCCGCAATCGGCTGAGGACTGATTCGGGAGTCACTTCACGGGACCGGTCAGCCCCGGGCATCCACAACCCCATACTGACGTGACCTCGGAACGGTGCTTTGCCGTAGTCGTTGCACGAGTCGTACCCGAACTTCGCCTCAGCCACCTCGGCACCCAGGTCGGTAACCACCTGGCGGGAGACGTCAATGACCTGGCGGCGCGCTTCTCGTGGAGAAATTGGATTCAGCACGAAATCAGAGCACCCCGTCACAGCCAGCAGCGCCAGTAGCGCCGCGGCAACTCGTTCGCGTGTCAATCGTCATTTCTCCCTGTCGGTTTGGGCTCACCGCTAGCCATCTTTCTCCTAATGGCGATGGTCGTTGTGGGGAACGTGTACCAGCTCCGGGTCGACCACCGGTGGGATGGGCAGCCCTGGAATCGGCGGAACATACGTCTTGAGGCCGCATCCGGCCAGCAATCGCCACCATGTGGATGCCGTTGGCGGCGCTCCTTGTCATCGCGATCGTCGGTTGCGGCACACACCGGATCCGGGGCGATCCAGGAAACACTTACGACAGCCAATTCTGTTGCGGTGCAAAAGAAGCCACGGACGTGAACACCCGCCTACGGACACGCGTTTTCGCGTCGAAGGGCATTACAGGCGCTCGGCAACATTCCTGATGCTGCTCAACGATGCAGCGCACGCCCGCCGAGGCCCTACAACCAGCCGCTGAAACTACCGCGCCATATTCGTGAACCGCGAGAAATGCAGCTGGTGTGCCACAGTGATATTCGCGGTCGGACCGTTACGGTGCTTGCCCAGGATGATGTCGGCTTCACCACCGCGCGGGTCGTCGCGGTCGATGGAGTCCGGGCGGTGCAGCAGCATAACCATGTCGGCGTCCTGCTCCAGCGATCCGGACTCACGAAGGTCCGACACCTGCGGGCGCTTGTCGGTGCGCTGTTCGGGACCACGGTTCAGCTGACTGATGGCGACCACGGGAACCTCGAGTTCCTTGGCCATCAGCTTCAGCGACCGCGAGAACTCCGAGACTTCCTGCTGCCGGGACTCGAACTTCTTACCCGAGGTCATCAGCTGCATGTAGTCCACGACGATGAGCCGCAGGTTGGCCTTCTGGTGCAGACGACGGGCCTTGGCCCGGATCTCCATCATGGTCAGGTTCGGTGAGTCGTCGATGTACAGCGGCGCCTCGGAGATCTCGCTCATGCGGCGGGCCAGCTTGGTCCAGTCGTCGTCGCTCATGCGGCCCGAGCGCATGTCACCGAGCTTGATCTTGGCTTCGGCCGAGAGCAGTCGCATGACGATCTCGGTCTTGCTCATTTCCAGCGAGAAGATGACGCTGGCCTGCTGGTGCTTGATCGAGCAGGACCGCATGAAGTCCAGTCCGATCGTCGAGTTGTGCGTGGGCACCATCGACCGCCCGGCCAGGTAGAGGTGGGCCGGGTTGTCGACCTCGACGCAGCGCACCGGCACTGACTCCACGCGGCGCACATCGGTGATCGTCACGGGGCGGGTGAGCACTGCCAGCCCACCGGCGGTCAGCGCCGGCTCGAGGCGGTCAGCGCCGGGCCGCAGGGTCGCGGTGGTGACGATGCCGCGACCGGTCGGCCACTGGTGCGACGCGTCGGCCACGATGGTGGTGCCGTCGGACAGGTCGATCTCGTAGCACGGCCGCTCCTCCATCACGGGAGTCGCGGCGACCACGCGGGTCGGTTGTCCGTTGGCGTCGATCAGCTCGTCGCCCACCGAGACGTCACCCATGGTGGTCCAGCCGCCGGGCGTGGGCAGTGGGGTGTCGAGCGCCAGCGCCTTACCGACACCGGGGCGCGCGGCCACGATGATCATCTGGCCCGGATGCAGTCCGTTGGTGATCTCGTCGAGCTCGGTGAAGCCGGTCGGGATGCCACGCGAGATACCGCCCTGGGATGCGATGGCGTCGATCTCGTCCATCGTGGGCTGCAGCAGCTCCTCCAGGACGGTGAAGTCCTCACTGCTGCGGGTCTGGGTGACGTCGTAGATCTCGGCCTGCGCGCGGTCCACGAGGTCGGCCACGTCGGCACCCTCAGTGCCCGCGTAGCCGTACTGCACGACGCGCGTGCCGGCCTCGACGAGGCGGCGCAGCGTGGCCTTCTCCGCCACGATGCCGGCGTAGAAACCGGCGTTGGCGGCGGTGGGCACCGTGGAGATCAGGGTGTGCAGATACGGCGCGCCACCGATGCGCTTGAGCAGTCCGCGGCGATCGAGTTCCGCGGCGACCGTGACGGCGTCAGCGGGCTCGCCGCGGCCGTACAGGTCGAGGATCGCGTCGTAGATGTTCTGGTGCGCCGGGCGGTAGAAGTCACCGGGGCGCAGGCGCTCCAGGACGTCGGCGACCGCGTCCTTGGACAGCAACATGCCACCCAGGACGGACTGCTCGGCAGCCATGTCCTGCGGCGGTTGACGGCCGAAATCCTCGCTGGGCGGCTCCTCCATGTCGGAACGACCCAAGTCGTCAGCGACAGCCACGAAGCGCTCCTCCTCCCCGAAAATCAATATGAAACGTATGTTCGAACGAGCTACTTGTGACCGTACTTCACCCCGCCGACAGATCGGGCCCGCGAGCCCGCGCACCTGCCGCGCGACGCATCACGTTAGGCGTTGCTGGAGCCTCCCGAAACCACCCCTGTGGATAACCCTGAGGATGAAATGTGGAAAGACGTGGACAACGATGTTGACGGGTTGGGGAGAACTTGTGGAATACTCCCGGGTAAATTCCCAACCTTGCAGGTCAAGGGCCTATATATCGCCTGTGAGCCTGTGTATGAGAATTGGTGCGGCGTGTCGTGCCGGGTAGCCATCTCGGGCGTGTTGTGTTGCGTACGCGTGGCGGAATAGGGCCGCGTAGGTTAACAGCCGGCGTAGATCACTGTTTGCAGATTGGCTGAAAATATTCGCCCGCTGTCAACAGAAAACGCCCGGGCGAAGTCAAAGATTGACTCCACCCGGGCGTTCTGCTGTTTGAGCTACCGCGTGCCTATCCGGCGACGACAGCCAGCGACACCGGCACGTTGACCGACGGGTGCAGACGCACCGCGATCTTGTGGGTGCCGACCGACTTGATGTGCGTCTTGGGCAGCTCGACGGTGCGCTTGTCGAGGTTCGGGCCACCGGCCTTCTTGATCGCGGCGACGACGTCGCCCGCGGTCACGGAACCGAACAGCTTGCCGCTGTCGGCACCGGCCTTGACAGCCAGCGACACGGGGCCGAGGGCCTCGATCGCCTGCTTCAGCTCGTTGGCGTGGTCCAGGTCGCGAACCGTCTTGGCGTCACGCGCACGACGGATCTCGTTGGCCTGACGCTCGGCACCACGGGTGGCCACGATGGCCAGGCCGCGGGGCAGCAGGTAGTTACGGCCGTAGCCGTCGCGAACCTCAACGGTGTCGCCGGCCGAACCCAGGTGGTCGACCTCAGTGGTCAGAATGAGCTTCATGTTTCTCAGTCCTCCCTATCGAGTCGACGAGCTGAACGGGAGCAACGCAACCTCGCGGGCGTTCTTCACGGCGATGGCGATGTCGCGCTGGTGCTGCACGCAGTTACCGGTGACGCGACGGGCACGGATCTTGCCGCGCTCGCTGATGTAGGTCCGGAGCAGTCCGGTGTCCTTGTAATCGATGGTCTGCGCCTTCTTGGAGCAGAACACGCACTTGCGGGTCTTGACCGGCTTTTCCGGCGCCGGACGCCGCTTGGTGGCCTTGGCCATGTCTTTCTCTTTCTGGGTCTAGCTGGTTGCCCAGCCAATTACGTGGATCAGAAGGGCGGCTCGTCGTCGGCGCCGCCGAACGAACCCGATGCCGGGGCGCTGCCCCACGGGTCGTCGGCCGGAGCGCCGCCGCCAGCGGACTGACGGGAACCCCCGCCGCCGCCGAAGCCGCCACCGCCGCCGCCACTGCGGTTGGCCTTGTTCACCTTCGCCGTCGCGTACCGCAGGGACGGGCCGATCTCGTCGACCTCGACCTCCATCACGGTGCGCTTCTCACCCTCGCGGGTCTCGAACGAGCGCTGCTTCAGCCGGCCGGTCACGATGACACGCGACCCCCGGGTCAGGCTCTCGGCGACGTTCTCGGCCGCCTCGCGCCAGATGTTGCAGCGGAGGAACAGCGCCTCCCCGTCCTTCCACTCATTGCTCTGCCGGTCGAACATCCGCGGCGTCGAGGCCACGGTGAAGTTCGCAACAGCAGCACCGGACGGCGTGAAACGCAGCTCCGGGTCAGCGGTCAGGTTTCCGATAACGGTGATGGTGGTGTCACCAGCCACGAGATCCTCCTGGGACGGATTGGGTGAATTAGGCGCGAGCCTACGCAAGGCCCGCGACAAATCCGCAGAGCTTCGGTGCTTCTAGTGCTTGTCGGTCCGCAGGACCTTGGTACGCAACACCGACTCGTTCAGGTTCAGCTGACGGTCGAGCTCGTTGACCGTGGCCGGTTCGGCCTTCAGGTCGACAACCGCGTAGATGCCTTCACCGTGCTTGGCGATCTCGTAAGCCAGCCGGCGACGGCCCCAGATGTCCACCTTTTCGACGCTGCCGCCGTCTTTGCGGACGACGTTCAGGAACGTCTCCAGCGACGGAGCTACGGTGCGCTCGTCAAGTGTGGGGTCGAGAATGACCATGATTTCGTATGGACGCATGTGGAACCCATCACCTCCTATGGTCGTATCGGCCACGGCGTGTTCCGTGGCAGGAGGGTCGCCTGCGTCGGCAACCGGGTTAGGTTACCCGAAGAGCCCCTGAGCTGCGAAATCGGCACCCAGAAGAGGCGTCCTGACGGAGGCGTCAAGATCGCTAGGCTGGGTGGACGATCATTGTCGGCGAGGGGGACGCATGACGTATCCGCAGGGGCCGTATGGCCAGGGGTATCCGGGGCAACCCGGTTACACGCAGCAGCCGGGTTATCCGCCGGGTTATCCGGCCCAGCCTGTCTACCAGCAGGGATACCCGCAGACGGGTGGGTATCCAGGTGCGTATCCGGGCGGTTTTCCGCCCGCACCGGTGCCGCCCGCGTCGACTGGCGGGGTCGGTGGGGTCATTGCGGGCGTGCTGGCGATCATGGGCGGACTGCTGCATGGCTGCCTCGGTGCCATGGCCTTGGTGGAGTCCCTCACGAAAGAGCCGGGCCCCTTCGCCACGCGCTCTCCGGCGCACGTCGGCCACCTGTTCCTTGGGATCTCGGTCGTCGGCGGTCTGCTCATCCTGGCCGGGGGCTTCATGCTGCTGTCGCGCAAGCCGGCCAGTCGCTGGCTCATCGGCATTGGATGTGTGCCCATCTTCGCGTTCGGACTGGGAGCCTTCCTGGGCGCAAATGCGGACGGGGATAGCACCGTAGGGGCGGTGATCACCCTCCCGATCGTGATCTTCTCAGTGGCGACCATGGTGTTGACTTTCCTGCCCTCGACCGGCCGATGGATGCGCGCCAAGCGGAATCTCATTGCGCCACAGCCGTATCCGTACTATCCGCCGCCTCAGGGCTGAGCGAGGGGGACGCATGACGTATCCGCAGGGGCCCTATGGCCAGGGTTTTCCCGGGCAACCCGGCTACCCGCAGCAGCCGGGGTATCCACAGAGTTATCCGCCCCAGCCCGTCTACCAGCAGGGATACCCGCCGTCAGTTGGTTATCCGGGCGGGTACCCGCCCATGCCACCGGCTCCGCCAAGTGGTGGCACAGCGATCGGTGCGGCAGTCCTGTCGATCCTGGGCGGCCTTGCGAACGGCGGCATGGCTCTAGCCGGTTTCTCCGCGATCGCCCGGATCAGAAGTGAGTCTGCCGCTTCCTTCCCCGGCGGGACGTACGCACTCGCCATCATCTTCATCGCGTCGGGTTTGGTCGCCGCCTTGTTGCTCATGGTGGGCGCGGCGATGTTGTTCATGCGGAAGATGCCCAGTCGCTGGCTTATCACCGCCGGATGCGCACTGGTCATCGGCGGGACCGTGATCAGCTACGGGTTGCATAACGCCATCTCGGAGTACGAAGGCGGCCCCCGACTTGGCTTCCTGGGCCTGCTCTTCCCGATCCTGACGATCGTGTTGGCCCTGCGACCCTCGACGGTGGCATGGATTCAGGCCAAGCAAAATCCCGTTGCGCCGCAGTATTTTCCGCAGTACCCGCCGTACCAGGGCTGAGTGGATCAACCCGGCGCGAGAGGGAAAACATGACGTACCCGCAGTACCCGCAGCCAGGCGCCTACCCCGCCCCGCCTACGACACCAGCCCAGCCGAGCGGCGGCACGGCGATCACCGCCGGCGTGCTGGCGGCACTGGGCGGATTGCTCAGCCTCGGCGTCACCGCCGTCTCGCTGTTCTTCCTCATCATGATCGTGTCGATCGGCAGCAACTTCGACCGTTCCGATCTCGAACTCCTCGACAGCATCTTCGGCTTCCTCGCCGTCGGAATGGTCGCCACGGTGATCATCGGGCTCGTGCTCGGCATGGTGCTGAGCGCGTTACTCATCGCCGGCGCGGTGCTGCTCTTTCGCCGCAAGATGCTCGGCCGGTGGCTCGTGGTCAGTGGATGTGCGGTGGCCATCGCGAGCAACCTGATGACCTTCGTCTTCACCACCGCCGTGACGTCGGGCGACTGGACCTCACCCGAAAGTGTCGGCAGCGCCTTTGTCGGCCTGGCATTCCCGATCGTCACGATGGTCCTGGTGCTGCTGCCGTCAACCACCGCGTGGATACAGGCGGAGCGGGTTGCGCCACCGTATTTTCCGCATTATCCGTCGCCGTATCAGGGGTAAGCCTGGCCAGCCCTCCCCGACATGTTCGATCCCGGGCCGTCAACTTGCATTGACCGTCAAGGCAAGTTGACGGCTCCAGATCGAAGTTGCCAACGGAGAGAGCCAGCGGACGCGGCGAACGTGCAGCCAGCGCGCCGCACCGGCGACTTGCGCAGTCTGTGCGCACGCTCGCGGCGGCGGCAGCGGCGTGCGGCAGCGGCCGCGAAAGAACCTAGGCCTCGGCGCTCTTCTTGATCGCGGCCAGTGTCACCGGGATGCCTTCCTTCGCGTACTTCGTGCGGAGCGCGATCTGCGCCTCGGCGTCGTCGCCCCAGCGCCCGTGGAAGCCCTCGATACCGGCCGGCAGGAACTCCCACGACTGCGTCAGTCGGGTGCCGCCGTCGACGGGATCGAGCGTGAAGCCCCAGCGCACCCAGCCGCCGTTGACCTCCCAGAAGAACTCGCGGCCGGGCTCGGCGACGACCACCTGGCTGCGGGTCTCCCAGGTCCGATCGGCGGTTTCGTTGCGGCCCTTGAACCAGGCGCCGGCCACCGGGCCGCCGTCCTCGTCCTCCCACCAGCACTCTTTGCACTGCGGGCTCCACTTACCCATGTTGGTCACGTCGGAGACCAGGGCGTAGAGCGTCTCGGGATCGGCGTCGACGACGACGGAATCAGAAAAGGTCAGATCGGTCACGCCTCCGACCCTGCCACCGCGCGCGACGGAACGCAGCCCATTTATGCCGTGGGCGCGAGCTCCGGTTCGGGGTCCGGATCGGGCTCGGCGACGGCGATCGGGCGGGGCCGCAACCGGGCGGGCAACCAGCGCGGCGGGTTGTCGTCGGCCTCGTCGAACACGCCGCCCGACGGATCGTCCACGCGGCCACCCCAGCGGACCAGATCCACCTCGGGCCGGTAGATGGCCCGAATCACCAACGCGCACAGGCCGATCACCGCGATATCGCGCAGCAGCACGGTCGTGGTGAAGAACTGTTCGGGCAGTCCGAGCTTGGGGTCGCCGTACAGGTACAGCATCCGCGGAATCCAGATCAGCGCATCGATGGTCATCCAGGCCAACAAGATTCGGCGATGCGGCAGCGCCAGGGCGGCCAGCGGCACCAGCCACAGCGAGTACTGCGGGCTCCACACCTTGTTCGTCAGCAGGAACGCCGCGACGACCAGGAACGCCAGCTGCGCCAGCCGCGGCCGCTGCGGCGCCGTCCACGCGACGTAAGCGATTGCCGCACAGCACAAGACGAACAGCACCGCGGTGACGGTATTGAGTACCGTCGGCGGTTCCCAGAATCCGAGGTTGGTGTCGAAACCGCCCCAGCCGGTGAAGGACTTCACGACGTTGTAGAGCGAGTCCATGTCGTCGCCGCGTCGGGTGTTGAGCCGGAAGAACTCCGACCACCCACGCGGGAACATCACCATGATCGGCAGGTTCACCGCGATCCACGTGACCAGCGCGGTGATCGCGGTCTTGGCCACCGGCCGCCATTTGCCGGTCCGCACCGCGAGCATCGCCAGCGGGATCAGCAGCAGCAACGGATACAGCTTCAGGGCCACCCCGACCCCGATGAGCACGCCGGCCACCACCGGTTTTCGGCGCGACCAGGCCAGCATGGCGCCGGCCGCACAGGCCGTTGCGAGGGCGTCGAAGTTGGTGAACGCCTGGAAGATCAGGATCGGCGACCCGGCCACCACCGCGGCGTCCCACGGCCGCCGCCCGGACATGAGCATGGTCGCCCAGACGGTGGCCATCCATGCCAGCGCGAGCCCGAACGCCGAGATGTTGAAGAACATGATCACCTCGGCGACCACCGGCATCCGGACCAGCTTGGACAACGCCGTGTACGTCTTGGCCACCGACATGGACGCGTATTGGTACATGCCCGTCAGCACCGGATACTCCATGTAGCGAATCGCGCGGGTGCCGTCGTACTGGACGCGGGGCTTCTGCGCGCTGTCGGTTTCGATCCAGCTGGACTTGTACGGGAACTTGCCCAGGTTGAGCAGTTCCGCGGTGTACAGCGGCACGGTGTCCGAGTAGCAGAACTCGTAGTAGGCGCGCTGGTTCTGCCAGTTGGCGACACGCTGATCGGCGGTGCCTGTGCCCGTCGTCACCAGGCACGGCGCCTTGGTGGTGTAGCCCAACCCGAGGAACACCAGCGCGATGATCAGCAGCACCCGGAACGGAGTGAGGAATGGTGCTCGCCCGATCATCGCGTGCCGGCCCACCGGCCCACCCACGACACCGGACAGCGCCGCACCCATGACGTCGGTCCGGCTGGGCAGGTCGCGATCGTCGGCGCTGCGCAGGTCCCGGGCGAGCCGGGCCGGCGAGACCGTCGGGACGCCGGACTCGTCTGGTTCGTCGACCGTCACGGCGGCGGCGGGGGGCCAGGCTGGTTCGGGTCGCCACCACCCGGAGGCGGCGCATCCTGGTGCGGGGCAACCTGCATGGTGGTCGGCGGGCCGAACGGGATCGTGATGCCCGGCGCGACGACGAGCGTCGGCTGGACCACCGTCTCGGTCGGTGCGCCCGGCGGCGGACCCTGCTGATCATCCGGCGTCGGCGGCTTGACCACCGGCGGCGCCTGCGGGACGCCCGCGTACCCGCCGATGGCGGTCGGCTTGGGGAACGACTCGTTGTCGGTGCCCTTCAGCGCACCGTCCATCGTCGACTTCCAGATGTCCGACGGCAGGCCCGAGCCGTACACCGGGCCGCCGCCCTTGTTCACCAGCGGCTGCGTCCCGGCCGTCGTACCGACCCACACCGCAGTGGACAGCGACGGCGTGTAGCCGACCATCCACGCGTCGCGGTTGGCGCCGGTATCGCCCAGCTGCACCGTGCCGGTCTTGGCCGCGGACGGCCGGCCGCCGGCCAGGTTGTGGCCGCGTGAGTAACCGGCGATGGGCTGCATCGCCGAGGTCACATTGTCGGCGACGGCCTTCGGAATCCGTTGCTCACCCGAGTTGTCCTGGGACGCCGCGTCGAACAGCACCTGCCCGTCGCCGTTGACGACCTTCTGTACGAAGTGCGGCTTGTGGTACTCGCCGGACGCCGCCAGCGTCGCGTACGCGGACGCCATGTCCAGCGCACGGCTCTGGTACTGGCCCAGCACGACACCGTTGTTGGGCGGGCCGCCCTTGCCGTCCTCGGACAGCGTGTGCTCGACGCCCGGGAAGCTGTCGGCGACACCGGCCTTGTGCGCGGCGTCGGCGACGTCCTGCGCGCCGTGCTTGAGCTTGAGCATCAACCGGTAGTAGCTGGTGTTCAGCGACCGCTTGAGCGCCTCGGCGATGCTGCAGGTACCGCAGCCCTCACCTTCGACGTTGGTGATGTTGATGCCGTTGACCGTCACCGGCGAGCTGTCGACCTGGTACCCCAGCCCGATCCCCTGCTCCAGCGCCGCGACCAACGCGAAGACCTTGAACGACGAACCCGTCGGCAGACCGGCCTGCGCGAAGTCGAAGCCGTTGGCATCGGAGCCGCCGTAATACGCCTTGATGCCACCGGTGTGCGGGTCGACCGACACCACCGCGGCTCGCATGTCGTCGGCCTGGCCGTCCAGATATTTCGACACCGCGTCCTCGGCCGCCGACTGCGCCTTCGGGTCGATGGTCGTGGTGACCTGCAGCCCCTCGGTGTTCAGCGCTTGCTCGTTGATGTTGAAGATGCTCTGCAGCTCCTTCATCACCTGCCGCTGGATCAGTCCGTTGGGGCCCTCGGTCTGGTTCTGC
Source organism: Mycobacterium sp. UNC410CL29Cvi84 (assembly GCF_000686745.1). NCBI lineage: Bacteria > Bacillati > Actinomycetota > Actinomycetes > Mycobacteriales > Mycobacteriaceae > Mycobacterium > Mycobacterium sp. UNC410CL29Cvi84. The sequence goes on along the minus strand of NZ_JMLM01000010.1, from coordinate 184,758 downwards.
TGCCGGGCCTGCTCGGGCGGCACCGTCGCCGGGAACTTCTGCTGTGCGCGGTCCTCCTTGGACAGCGCGCCCATGGTCACCATGCCGTCGAGCACCCAGTTCCAGCGCTCGGCGGCGCCCTCCGGGTCGACGGCCGGATCCAGGGTCGACGGCCGCTGGATCAGTGCCGCGAGCAGCGCCCCCTCGGCCACGTCGAGCTGCTCGACGGGTTTGCCGAAGTACGCCTTCGACGCCGCGCCGATGCCGTAGGTGCCGCGGCCGAAATAGATGATGTTCAGGTACGCCTGCAGCACTTCGTCTTTCGACCACTGCCGCGACATCTTGGTGGCGATCACCAGTTCCTTGGCCTTGCGGACCAAGCCGCCCACGCCAGAACGGGCGTCACCCACCAACGCGTTCTTCACGTACTGCTGCGTGATGGTCGACCCGCCCTGCAGGTCGCCGCCGAAGATGTTGTTCTTGAACGCCCGCGCGAAGCCGGAGAACGAGAAGCCCGGGTTGGTGTAGAAATCCCGGTCCTCGGCAGCCATCACCGCGTTGCGGACGTGCACCGGGATCTGGTCGATGTTGACGTCGACCCGGTTGCCCTCCGGCGGCACGAACTTCGCGAGCTCGGTGCCGTCGCTGGCCAGGATGGTCGACACCTGGTTGGTGCGGATGTCGCCCGGCTTGGGGATGTCGACGATGAGGTACGCCATCGCGAACGTGACGATCGGCAGCACCAGCAGCACCACGGCGCCCGCGTAACAGAACCGGCGGAACACCTTCCAGTTCCACTTGAACTGCGGCAACTGTGGACCGCCGGACTTGCCGCCACCGGTCCGCGGGGGTGGTGGCGGCGGCGACTTCGGCGGCGGGTTCATGCCCGCGCTCGCGCTCATCGGGGGCTGGCCCGGCCGCTTGGTGCCGTCGAGCGCGGCCTTCACGGCGTCGATCGGATCGCGCAGCCGCGGATCGTCGGCCTTACCGACCGGCGGCAGGATCATGGTGCGCCGGTCATCCGGCGGCACGGGTCCCGGGCGTCCTTGCGGTGCGCCGGCGCCCGGTCCTCTGGTCGCGTCCTTGTCCGATCGGCTGTGGCGCCCAGCCCCGCCCACTCCGTCACTCACTGGCGGTGCGCGCTTTCGAGCGCGCCGCACGGGTGCCGCGAGGCTTCGCCGCCTTCGGGGGACTCGGCGTCCCTAATACATATGACTTGACCAAATGATTCCAACTGCAAGTGCGGCATACCTCCACCACGTGAACCGCGAATTCGTCGAACTTGGCGGCCAGCAGGACGAGCTCCTCGGTGCTGCGGGCCGAACCCGACACCGCTCCGAGATGATCACCGAACACCCACGACACCAATGTCAGTGGTTCCTTCCGGCAGATCGGGCACATCACCGAACTGGTACGACCATGAAATTTTGCTGCGCGCAGCAGGTAGGGGTTGGCATCACAAACCTCGGTGACGCCGGTGCGCCCCGAATAGACCTCGGCCAGCAGCGACCTGCGCCGGAGCGCATAGTCGACCACCTGCCGCTGCAATCGCACGTTGACCAGAGTACGTCGGGCACCGCAGCGCCGATGCGTGATGGCACGCATGTAGCCGGGTTGTGGCCGGCTCGATAGGTGCGGTGGCAAAAGGGCTTGTGGCCGGGCTCACGCAGGCGCGCCACCTGACCTTTACGCTTTCCCGGTGGCCACCGCAGCGACCCGGGCGAAAGACAGCGACCGCAACGACACCTGCCAGATTCTGGACACGGCACTGGCCGACGGCCAGCTGTCCGCCGAGGAGCACCGGCAGCGCGTCGCGGCGGCCACCAAGGCCGTCACCCTCGGAGAACTGCGCTCGCTGGTGACCGATCTGCAGACCGCGAACGCGTCGGTCAAGCTGCCCAACCTGAAGACAGGCGCCGGTCGGCCCGTCCGCACGACGGGTTGGGGCATCCTGGCCGCCGGCGCCGCGGTGATGCTCGTCGTCGGCGTCGCGATCGGTTGGGGTATCTACGCCGCTCCCGGCCAGTCCCCGCTGACCGCCGCCGAGGACCCGGGCGCCAAGCCCGACGGCGTCGCTCCCCTGGTGCTCACCCCGCCGCGCCAGCTGCAGTCGCTCGGCGGGCTGACCGGGTTGTTCACCCAGATGAAGAAGAAGTTCGGCGACACCACCGGCTATGAGCTGACCGTCTACGAGGACTACGCGATCCTCGAGCGCCCCGACCCGGGTGAGCCCCGCCGGGTGCTGCGGTACGACTACCGCGGCGGCTGGGACGACCCCGACACCACGTCGGTCAGCAGTGACGAGCGTGTCGTCGACCTGGGCAAGTTCGACGTCGAGAAGATCACCGGAATCCTGCACGGCGCACCCGAGACGCTGGGCATCAAGCGCAACGAGATCAACACCGTCTACCTGACCTTCAAGGGAAGCAAGGACACCACCGCCCCGCCGGACACCGTCGCGATCTCGATCTATGTGTCCGGGAAGTTCAACAACAGCGGCTACATCGAGCTGGATGCCGAGGGCAACACGAAGCGCATCAACTACCCCGGCTGATTCGCCCCGTGTTCGGCCGGTGTTGACGGCCGCATCGAATGTCGTTCATCTCCGTATGCGGCTCGATTGGCCGCGTATATATCGGCGCGATACTATTGCGCGAGGTGTTGAAGCGTCCTAGCGCTCAATATGCGATGTCGTCAATTAATGTCGGGAGGTGACACTGTGCTGGAGCTGGCCATCCTGGGGCTTCTGCTGGAGTCCCCGATGCACGGCTATGAGCTGCGCAAACGGCTGACCGGTCTGCTCGGCGCGTTCCGGGCGTTCTCGTACGGCTCGTTGTACCCGGCGTTGCGTCGCATGCAGGCCGACGGCCTGATCGTCGAAGACGCGGCACCGCTCGGTTCGACGAAGGTGCGTCGCGCGCGTCGCGTCTACCAACTCACCGACGCCGGCAAGCAACGGTTCACCGAACTCGTCGCGGACACCGGCCCCCAGAACTACACCGATGACGGATTCGGTGTGCACTTGGCGTTCTTCAACCGGACTCCCGCCGAAGCCAGGATGCGAATCCTGGAAGGGCGGCGCCGTCAGGTCGAGGAACGTCGCGAAGGTCTGCGCGAGGCGATCGCACGGGCCAGCAGTTCACTCGACCGCTACACCCGGCAGCTGCATCAGCTCGGGCTCGAGTCCAGTGAACGCGAAGTGAAATGGCTCAACGAGCTGATTGCTGCCGAGCGCGTGGCAACTGCCGGACCGACGGCGCCGCCGTCACAAGGCCACGCCGACCAAACCTGAGCGCACCCGCCCACGGCGAACGCACTGAAAGAGTAGGAAAAGGAGACCGTCACATGTCTGAGTCGAATGAGGTTCGGGTCGCAATCGTCGGCGTAGGCAACTGCGCGGCGTCGCTCGTCCAGGGCGTGCAGTACTACCAGGACGCCGATGCGAACTCAACGGTGCCGGGTCTGATGCACGTGAAGTTCGGCCCGTACCACGTCCGCGACGTGAAGTTCGTGGCCGCGTTCGACGTGGACGCCAAGAAGGTCGGCTTCGACCTCTCCGAGGCCATCTTCGCCTCCGAGAACAACACCATCAAGATCGCCGACGTGCCGCCGAGCGACGTCATCGTGCAGCGCGGCCCGACCCTCGACGGCATCGGCAAGTACTACGCCGACACCATCGAGGTCTCTGACACCGACCCGGTCGACGTGGTCAAGGCCCTCAAGGACGCGAACGTCGACGTCCTGGTCTCCTACCTGCCCGTCGGCTCCGAAGAGGCCGACAAGTTCTACGCCCAGTGCGCCATCGACGCCAAGGTCGCGTTCGTCAACGCCCTGCCCGTGTTCATCGCTTCGGACCCCGTGTGGGCCAAGAAGTTCGAGGACGCCGGTGTGCCGATCGTCGGCGACGACATCAAGAGCCAGGTCGGTGCCACCATCACCCACCGCGTGATGGCCAAGCTGTTCGAGGACCGCGGCGTCACCCTGGACCGCACCTACCAGCTGAACGTCGGCGGCAACATGGACTTCAAGAACATGCTCGAGCGCGAGCGCCTGGAGTCCAAGAAGGTCTCGAAGACCCAGGCCGTCACCTCGAACCTGACCGGCTCGCTGGCCGACAAGGTCTACGACAAGAACGTGCACATCGGCCCGTCGGACTACGTCGCCTGGCTCGACGACCGCAAGTGGGCGTACGTGCGCCTCGAGGGCCGCGCATTCGGTGACGTGCCGCTGAACCTCGAGTACAAGCTCGAGGTGTGGGACTCCCCCAACTCGGCCGGCATCATCATCGACGCCGTGCGCGCCGCCAAGATCGCCAAGGACCGCGGCCTCGGTGGCCCGATCCTGCCGGCCTCGGCCTACCTGATGAAGAGCCCGCCGGTGCAGGTCGCCGACGACCTCGCCCGCACGCAGCTGGAAGCCTTCATCGAGGGGTAATTATCGACGTCAGAGTGGGCGGCCAGGTGAAACCTGGTCGCCCACTTTGTGTTTGAGGCCACGGGCCGATCGGGACCGGTGTTGTGAGACTGGCCACAACCGCACTTTAAACTGGATTGAGTCCAAAAAAAGCGGCTAAGGTGGGTACTCGTAAGAGACATTCGACAGACCGAAGAGAGGTTCTCGTGGCCCTGATCAACAAGCAGATCAAGCCGTTCTCCGCGACCGCATACAAGAACGGCACCTTCATCCCCGTGTCGGACGCCGACATCCAGGGCAAGTGGGCCATCTTCTTCTTCTACCCGGCCGACTTCACCTTCGTCTGCCCGACCGAGCTCGGCGACCTCGCCGACCACTACGAGGAGCTGCAGCGCCTCGGCGTCGAGGTGTTCTCGGTCTCCACCGACACCCACTTCACCCACAAGGCGTGGCACGACTCGTCCGACACCATCGGCAAGATCCAGTACGCCATGATCGGCGACCCGACCCTGCAGATCAGCACCAACTTCGAGGTGCTGCGTGAAGACCAGGGCCTGGCCGACCGCGGCACCTTCCTGGTCGACCCCGACGGCGTCGTCCAGTTCACCGAGGTCACCGCGGAGGGCATCGGCCGCAACGCCGCCGAGCTGGTCCGCAAGGTCAAGGCCGCCCAGTACGTGCGCAACCACCCGGGCGAGGTCTGCCCGGCCAAGTGGGAAGAGGGCGAAGAGACCCTGGCCCCGTCGCTGGAACTCGTCGGCAAGATCTAGTTCCGCTCTGCTGATGGCGGTACGGGCCCGGTTCGCCCGGCCCGTACCGCGCACCAGAACTGCTTCACCCCAACATCTTTCGGGCCGCGAACGGCCCAGCCATTCCTATCCTCGATGGAGTTGATCCGCATGCTCGACACCTCACTCGCCGGCCAATTGAAGTCCCTGCTGGAGCGGCTGACCGTGCCGATCGAGCTGGTGTCCTCCCTCGACGACGGTCCCAAGTCCGCCGAGCTCGCCGAACTGCTCACCGAGATCGCGGCGATGTCGGACAAGATCACCTACGCGCGCACCGACGACGACGCCCGTCGGCCGTCGTTCGCCATCCGCCGCACCGGCACCGACGTCGAGGTCCGCTTCGCCGGCATCCCGCTGGGCCACGAATTCTCGTCGCTGGCCCTGGCCCTGCTGCAGGTCGGCGGATACCCGTCCAAGGAAGCCCCCGAACTGCTCGAGCAGGTCCGGAACCTCGACGCCGACCTGCACTTCGAGACCTACTTCTCGCTGTCGTGCCAGAACTGCCCCGACGTGGTGCAGGCGCTGAACCTGATGGCGATCCTCAACCCCCGCATCAGCCACGTCGCCATCGACGGCGCACTGTTCAAGGACGAGGTCGAACAGCGCAAGGTGCTGGCTGTCCCCACCGTCTTCCTCAACGGTGAAGTATTCGACTCGGGCCGCATGACCCTCGAGCAGATCATCGGCAAGGTCGACGTCGGCGCCGCACAGCGCACCGCCGAGGCGATCGCCGAGAAGGAGCCCTTCGACGTGCTGGTCGTCGGCGGTGGCCCCGCGGGCGCCGCGGCCGCAATCTACGCCGCCCGCAAGGGAATTCGCACCGGCGTGGTCGCCGAGCGCTTCGGCGGCCAGGTGCTGGACACCATGTCGATCGAGAACTACATCTCCGTCCCGCACACCGAGGGGCCGAAGTACGCCGCCGCGCTGGAAGCTCACGTCAACGAGTACGACGTCGACGTCATGAAGACGCAGCGCGGCGCGAAGCTGCTGCCCGCGCTCGACGAGGGCGGTCTCATCGAGATCTCGCTGGAGAGTGGCGCCTCGCTGACGGCCCGCACCGTCATCCTGTCGACCGGTGCCCGCTGGCGCGCGATGGACGTGCCGGGTGAGGCCGAATACCGCAACAAGGGCGTCACCTACTGCCCGCACTGCGACGGGCCGCTGTTCAAGGGCAAGCGCGTCGCCGTCGTCGGCGGCGGCAACTCCGGCGTGGAGGCCGCGATCGACCTCGCCGGCGTCGTCTCGCACGTGACGCTCATCGAGTTCGACTCGGTGCTGCGCGCCGACGAGGTGCTGCAGCGCAAGCTGCGCAGCCTGCCGAACGTCGACATCCTGCTGAGCACGCTGACCACCGAGGTCCTCGGCGACGGCGACCAGGTGACCGGCCTGACCTACCAGGACCGCACCACCGGCGAGTCGCACCAGCTCGACCTGCAGGGCGTCTTCGTCCAGATCGGCCTGCTGCCCAACACCGAGTGGCTCGAGGGCAGCGTCGAGCTGTCCAAGCGCGGCGAGATCGTCATCGACGAGCGCGGCCAGACATCGGTCCCCGGTGTGTTCGCCGCCGGCGACTGCACGACGGTGCCGTTCAAGCAGATCGTCATCGCCGCCGGCGCCGGTGCCACCGCAGCCCTGTCGGCGTTCGATCACCTGATCCGGACCACCGCACCGGTCGGCAGCTGAGCGCTCCACGGCTCGGGCGTAGTGTCCGAAGACGTGGCCCAGGAGATTTCTGACGACGACCTGCTGACGCTCGACGAGTTCGCGCTGCTGCCCGAGAACGCCGAGCAGATCGGGGCCGACGGTCCGCTGCCGACGGTGTCGCGGCTCGACGACGGCCCGATCAGCATGCTGAAGTGGGGCGTCGCGGCACCTGAGGTGGTGTTCCTGCACGGCGGTGGGCAGAACGCCCACACCTGGGACACCGTGATCCTGGGTCTCGGGGTCCCGGCGCTGGCCATCGACCTGCCCGGGCACGGGCGCTCGGCGTGGCGCGAGGACGGCGACTACGGCCCCAAGCTCAACGCGGAAACGCTGCGGCCGGTGCTGCGGGCGCATGCCCCCGACGCCCGGCTGGTGGTCGGCATGTCCCTCGGTGGACTGACGGCGCTGCGCATCGCGGCGACCGAGCCGGCCCTGGTGCCCGAACTGGTACTGGTCGACGTCACGCCGTCGGCCCCCGAGCGCCACGAGCAGATGACGCAGGCGCAGCTGGGCGCCGTCGCGCTGGTGAAGGGTGACCGGAACTTCCCGAGTTTCCAGGCGATGCTCGACGTCACCGTCGCGGCGTCACCGCACCGCAGCCGGAACTCGTTGCGGCGCGGTGTGTTTCACAACGCCAAGCAACTCAACGACGGCACCTGGACGTGGCGCTACGACGCGTTGCGCGTCGGCGATGGTTTCCTCGGGCTGTGGGACGACGTCCCGTCGATCACCATGCCGACCACGCTGGTGCGCGGCGCCAAGTCGTACTTCGTCCACGACGACGATGCCGCCGCCTTCGCGGCCGGCGCGCCGGGTTTCCGGCAGACCCACGTAGTCGCCGATTCCGGGCATTCCGTGCAGGGCGATCAGCCGGCCGCACTCGTCGAAATCCTGCGAGGCGTCCTCGGCGGTTAGCGTGGGGTCATGACCCTTCCCATTCGCATCGGGGTTCAACTGCAGCCCCAGCACTCCTCCAACTACGGCTTCATCCGCGACGCGGTCCGGCGCGCCGAGGACCTCGGCGTCGACGTCGCCTTCAACTGGGACCACTTCTTCCCGCTGTACGGCGACCCCGACGGCGCCCACTACGAATGCTGGACCATGCTGGGTGCCTGGGCCGAGCAGACGTCGCGCATCGAGATCGGCGCGCTGGTCACCTGTAACTCGTACCGCAACCCGGAACTGCTGGCCGACATGGCGCGGACCGTCGACAACATCTCCGACGGGCGGTTGATCCTGGGCATCGGATCAGGTTGGAAAGAGAAGGACTATGACGAGTACGGCTACGAATTCGGTACGGCCGGAAGCAGACTCGACGATTTGGCGGCGGCCATGCCGCGCATCGTCTCGCGGCTCGGCAAGCTCAACCCACAGCCGGTGCGCGAGATCCCGGTCCTGATCGGCGGGCAGGGCGAGCGTAAGACGCTGCGGCTCGTCGCGCAGTACGCGCAGATGTGGCACAGCTTCACCACGGCGGCGACCTACCCGGAGAAGGCCGCCGTGCTGGACCGGCACTGCGCCGACATCGGACGCGACCCGAGCACCATCGTCCGCTCGGCCGGCGTCGACAACAGCGGCGACGGCCTGATCGCCAACGCCGAAGCCCTTACCGCGCTCGGTGTTTCATTGCTGACGGTGGGCGTCAACGGGCCCGACTACGACCTGACCGACGCCGAGACGCTGGTCCGGTGGCGCGACAGCCAGTAGTGGGGGCTGCCCGGCCGGATGAATTCCCGGCGAGCTGAAGCCGCTGCATTCGGCCGGGTACCGGCTAGGTTGACCTGCGTGACCTCTTTCCTGCGTGCGACGGTAGCGATACTGGTAGCACTCCTGGTCGGCTCGCTGAGCGTGGGCGTCCCGGCCCGCGCCACCACGGACCAGTGCGCGCCACCGGGTGTGCAGAGCGCCAGCGCCCTGCCCACCAACCTGGCCACCGCCGCCCAAGGCGACGGCACTGACAAATACACGACACCTGGCACCCAACCGCTTTCGACGGTGCGGCCCGACACCTTGGGGCTGGGCACGCCGGGAGTGCTGACCGTCGGCACGCTGTCCGATGCCCCGCCGAGCATCTGTATCAACTCCAGCGGCCAGTTCACCGGATTCGACAACGAGCTGCTGCGGGCCATCGCCGAGAAGATCGGCCTGCGCGTCAACTTCGTCGGCACCGACTTCGCCGGCCTGCTGGCGCAGGTCGCGTCCCGCCGCTTCGACGTCGGATCGTCATCGATCACCACCACCGACGCCCGGCGGCGCACCGTCGGGTTCACCAATGGCTATGACTTCGGCTACTTTTCGCTCGTCGTGCCGACCGGATCGGCCATCAACGGGTTCGGTGCACTGAAAGCCGGGCAGCGCATCGGCGTCGTGCAGGGCACCGTACAGGAGGCCTACGTCGTCGACACCCTGCACCTGGAACCGGTGAAGTTCCCGGACTACGCGACGGTGTACGCCAACATCAAGACCCGGCAGCTCGACGCCTGGGTGGCGCCGTCGCAGCAGGCCTCCGGCACCGTGCAACCGGGCGACCCGGCGCGCATCGTCGAAAACACCTTCAGCTTGGACAATTTCGTGGCCTACGCGGTCGCCAAGGAGAACAAGCCGCTGATCGACGCCCTCAACGCGGGGCTCGACGCGGTGATCGCCGACGGCACCTGGGCGCGGCTCTACGCCGACTGGGTCCCGCGGGCCCTGCCGCCGGGCTGGAAGCCCGGATCGAAGGCCGCACCCGCACCGCAGCTGCCCGACTTCAACGCCATCGCCGCGTCACATGCGTTAGCAGCCCCGTCGGCCGGTCCCGCGCCGAAATCCACGCTCTCACAACTGAAAGATGCGTTCCTGGACTGGCGGCTGTACCGGCAGGCCATCCCCGATCTGTTCAAGACGGGCCTGCCGAACACGCTGATCCTGACCATCAGCGCGAGCGTCATCGGCCTGATCATCGGCATGGCGCTGGCCATCGCCGGCATCTCCCGGTCGCGCTGGCTGCGGTGGCCGGCCCGGGTGTACACCGACATCTTCCGCGGTCTGCCCGAAGTGGTGATCATCCTGGTGATCGGGCTGGGCATCGGGCCGGTCGTCGGCTCGCTGACGGGAAACAACCCGTACCCCTTGGGAATTGCCGCGCTGGGCCTGATGGCCGGCGCGTACATCGGTGAGATTCTGCGCTCCGGTATCCAGAGTGTGGACGCCGGCCAGCTCGAGGCCTCGCGCGCGCTGGGCTTCGGCTATCCGGCGTCGATGCGCCTGGTGGTGGTGCCGCAGGGGGTGCGCCGGGTGCTGCCGGCGCTGATGAACCAGTTCATCTCGCTGCTGAAGGCGTCGTCGCTGGTGTACTTCCTCGGGTTGATCGCCAGCCAGCGGGAGCTGTTCCAGGTGGGCCGCGACCTCAACGCGCAGACCGGTAACCTGTCTCCGCTGGTCGCCGCCGGCCTGTTCTACCTGGCCCTGACCGTCCCGCTGACCCATCTGGTCAACTACATCGACCGGCGACTGAGCAAGGGCAAGCCCGTCGCAGCCGAGGTCGCGACCCAGGAGATCATATGACCACCCCACAGGCAGTCTCCTTGGCCGCCAAGGATATTCACCTGTCGTTCGACGCCAACACGGTGTTGCGCGGCGTCGACCTCGACGTGCCGGCCGGCACCACGACGGCGGTCATCGGGCCGTCGGGCTCGGGCAAGTCGACGCTGCTGCGCACCCTGAACCGGTTGTACGAACCGGACCGCGGCGACATCCTGCTCGACGGGCGGTCGGTCCTGAAGGACAACCCCGATCAGCTGCGCCAGCGGATCGGCATGGTCTTCCAGCATTTCAACCTGTTCCCGCACCGGACGGTGCTGGAGAACGTCACGCTGGGGCCCCGCAAACTGAAGGGCCTGGACGCCGCGGCGGCCCGCGAACTCGGGCTGCAACTGCTCGAGCGGGTCGGGCTCAAACACAAGGCCGACGTGCGCCCAGCAACCCTGTCCGGTGGGCAACAGCAACGTGTCGCGATCGCCCGCGCGCTCGCCATGAGCCCCCAGGTGATGTTCTTCGACGAGGCCACGTCGGCGCTGGATCCCGAATTGGTCAAGGGCATCCTGGCGCTCATCAGCGAACTCGGGGCGGACGGCATGACCATGGTGGTGGTCACTCACGAGATGGGTTTCGCCCGGTCAGCGGCAGATTCGGTGGTGTTCATGGATGGCGGCCGGGTGATCGAGACCGGAACCCCCGAGCAGATCTTCGAATCCGCGGAAACTCAACGTTTACGTCAATTTCTGGCGCAGGTTGTCTAATGCCGACCAGTATCCGGCATACACGTTAGACTATCGAACTATGTCGTCGACGGAGCCGCAGGTCGCGGACCTTGCAGGAGACCTGCAACAGGTCCTCTCCAAGCTGTTCAACGTGATGCGCCGACGCGTCGAGATCCCGAAGGACGCCGAAGCCGGCGCCGATCTGACCCTGGCGCAGCTGTCCATCCTGCTGACGCTGCTGGATCGTGGCCCCATCCGGATGACGGAACTGGCCGCCCACGAACGCGTCCGCACCCCCACCACCACGGTGGCGATCCGGCGGTTGGAGAAGCTGGGTCTGGTCAAGCGCTCGCGTGACCCATCCGACCTGCGCGCCGTGCTGGTCAATGTGACGCCGCGCGGACTCGTGCAGCACCGTGAGGCCCTCGAGGCCCGCCGGAAGGTGCTGATCGCGATGATGGCCAACCTGACGCCAGAGGACATCGACCACATCGCCAAGGCCCTTGGGCCGCTGGAGAAGCTGACCACCAGCAGCGACGACTAGGTCGGGGTCACCCCAGCCAGTCGAGCACGGCGGCGGCGGTCCACGACTGCTGCATGCTGCCGAGCGGTTCCCCGGTGAACGGTTCGTAGTATTCGGCGAACGTGCCGTCGCTGGCCTGCCGCAAGCCTTCCCGCCGCAGGATCGACGCGCGCTCGGACCAGCCGCGGCGCGCGAAACACCACGAGAACAGCCACGTCATCACCGGCCACACCGGGCCGCGCCAGTACTCGCGCGGACGGAAATCGCGGGACACCGGTGACGTCGACGGGATCAGCGGGTACTTGAGGTCGGGGTGCGCGCAGAACCGCGGCCCCTCCAGCAGGCGCAGCAGCGCCCGTTCACGGTCATGCGGCAGACCGCCGCAGAGCAACGGCGCGAACTGCGCCACCGTCTCACTCGGAATCCACTTGCCGGCCCGCAGGTCGAAGTCCCGCGCCGCGCCGGTGCGCTCGTCGCTGGTCGCCACCACGCCCTGCCGGAACCGCTCGGCCCACGAATAGAGTTCGCGCACATCGGAATTCGGACGTTTGTAGTCCTCACCGATCTCGGCCAGGACCGTGCACGCCACCGACAGGATGGCCGAGACGAAAACGTCTTCGACCTGGAAGCTCATGACCTTCGGCAGCAGCGCGTCGTCGTACCGGACGGACTTCATCTCCTCCAGCAGCCACAGGTACCGGTCGTACTCGACGTCGGACGGACGCTGGCTGGTGTCGGTGATGATCGCGTTGTCCTCACGCTGATACTCGGGCACCGCACCCGGAATCACGTTGGCGTACGCGCTATCCCACCGCGGTGAGTTGTCCATGCCGGACTCCCAGCCGTGGTACAGCGTCACCCGGCCGTGTTCCTGTGGGTCACGCGCCTCGGCCAGCCAGCGGTGCCAGCGCACCAGGTCGTCCCACCGCCGGTCCAGGAACGCCTCGGCGACCACCCGGGTGGAGCGCCCACGGGTCCGGGCGTGATCCAGAATTCGTTGCACCGCAATGGCATGCACGGGCGGCTGGGTGATGCCGGAGGTGTCCCGGTTGCGCGGCGCGTTGACGGCCAGGCTGGAGGTCTCCCACCGCGCCGGCCCCGGGAAGTAGCCGTCGACCCCGTTGGCGAACACGATGTGCGGGATCATGCCGTTGGCCCACTGCGCCGACAGCAGGGTGTCCAGCTCGACGACGGCGCGCTCGACCGTCAGCGAAGCCAGACCGATCGACACGAACGCGGCATCCCAGCTCCACATGTGCGGGTACAGCAACGGCGCGGCCGTCGTCATGACGCCCAGGTCATTACCGCGCAGCAGGTAGGCGGCGCGGGCCGAGAGCTGGGTGGGCGCGAAGCTGTGGTCGGGTGGCATCGCTGTCCATTGTGCGTCGCGGCCCGGGGATTCGCTGATCGGTAGGCTCACGCCATGCCGACCGCAATGATCACGGGCGCTTCCCGGGGCCTCGGAATGGCCATCGCCGAAGCCCTCGCGCCGACCCACACGCTGTTCCTGGCCGGCCGGCCGACGGCCGAACTCGACGCCGTCGCCGAGCGTCTGGGCGCGACCACGTGGCCCATGGACCTCACCGACTACGAGGGCGTCGAGGCGACAGTCGAGCCGATCGTCGAACTCGACGTACTGGTCCACAACGCCGGCGTCGCGTACCCGGGCCGGGTCGGCGAATCCTCGATCGAGGAGTGGCGGGCCACCATGGAAGTGAATGTGCTTGGCGCCGTGGGACTTACGCTGCCGCTGCTGCCGGCATTGCGGGCGGCCCGGGGCCAGGTGATCTTCGTGAACTCCGGCGCCGGACGCAGCCCCTCCCCCGGCCTGGCGTCGTACACGGCCAGCAAGTTCGCGCTGCGGGGTTTCGCCGATGCCCTGCGCACCGACGAACCGGCGCTGCGGGTGACGACGGTGTACCCCGGCCGCATCGACACCGACATGCAGTGGAACCTCGTGGCCTACGAGGGCGGCGACTACGACCCGGCGCGGTTCTTGAAGCCCTCGACCGTCGCGCAGGTGATCGCGCAGATCGTGGCCACCCCGGACGACGCCCACCAGCACGAGGTGATCATTCGCCCCCGCTGAACGTGTCTTCTTTATCGGAGAGGATGGCCACATGGCCGTAGACCCACAAGTGCTCGCCGCGATCGACGGCGCGGTACGTGCCGACCCCGCCAACCGCGCGCTGCGTCTGCACCTCGTCGACCTGCTGCTCGATGACGGCCAACACGCCGCGGCGCTCGGCCACTGCGAAGTGCTGCTCCAGCAGTCTCCCGACGACGCCGATGCCGTTGGGCGAAAGGCCAAGGCGCTCAGTCAGTTCGGGCTGCCACCCGTCGACCCGCCCGCGACGCCGCCGGCGGCTCCACCAGCTCCACCGGCTCCACCGGCTCCGCCAGCTCCCCCGGCCAGTCCGTCGCACGAGCCGGTGTGGGCCACCACCGAGGACGACGACGACGTCATCTCCGCCAGCGACCTCATCGACATCGTGCGGCCCGAGCTGACACTCGCCGACGTGGCAGGGATGGAGGACGTCAAAGAGCGCCTCCGCATGGGTTTCCTCGAACCCATGCGCAACGAGGAACTGCGCCGATCATTCGGACACACGCTGCGGTCCAGCCTGCTCCTGTGGGGGCCTCCGGGCTGCGGCAAGACGTTCCTGGCCAAGTCGCTCGCCGGCGAACTGGGCCTGTACTTCATCCACGTCGGAATCGCCGACGTCCTGGACAAGTGGCTCGGCAACAGCGAGCGCAACATCAAGAACGTTTTCGACGAGGCCCGCCAGCTGCGGCCGACCGTGCTGTTCATCGACGAGCTGGACGCGCTGGGCCACAAGCGCGCACAGACGTCGAGCTACATCCGCAGCATCGTCAACCAGTTGCTCCTCGAGCTGGACGGGGCCGCCAGCGACAACGAAGGGCTCCTGGTACTCGGCGCGACCAACCAGGTCTGGGACATCGACCCGGCCCTGCTGCGCCCGGGACGCTTCGACCGCAAGGTGCTGGTGCTGCCACCCGACCAACCGGCCCGCCAGGCCATCCTCGCCCACCACCTGCGGCGCAGCCCGACCGGCCCACTCGACCTGGCCCGGATCGCCGCCCGCACCGACGGCTATTCCGGGGCCGATCTTGCCGGCTTGTGCCGCCGTGCAGTCGAATTCGCGCTGCACGAGTCGGTGCGGCGGGGTACCACCCAACCGGTGACCCAGAGTCACCTCGAAGCCGCGCTGCGGGATACCCCACCCAGCACCGGGGCGTGGTTCAGCCTGGCCCAGAACTACGTCGCATTCGCCGAGAACCGGGAAGAGTTCGGCGAACTCGAGCAATACCTCCACGGCCGAAAGCGGCGCCGATGACGTCGTCCAACGCTGAAGCCGCCGAGAAGGTGCGGATACTTCTCGAGCTCGACCGCAACAGCGAAGCAGAGCAAGCGGCCATCGAAGCACTGCGCCACGACCCCAACAATCCAACCCTGTTGGGAATGCTGGCCATTGCGATGGAGGCACAGGGCTTTTCCACCGATGCCCGGGGTTGGGCCGAACGGTCGCTGAGCATCGACCCGCGCCAGCCCTGGGTCCTGTCGGTCCATGCGCGCGCCATCCTCAGCGGCGCGGGAAACCCACAGGAGGCTGTTCAATCAGCTTATGCGGCAGCGCAATTGGACCCCAATGACGTCAACTACCGGTACACGCTGACCCGCGCCTATCTGAGGTCGAATCAACGGGCATACGCACAATCAACGGCGGAGTCCATCCGCGCCGTCGCACCCGCTTCGCCGCTGGGACCGCTGGCACAGGCACTCGTCGAGATCGACCGCGTGCGGTTCTACCGCCCGAATCCGGTGTGGGCAGTGCTGATCGTGCTGCTGTCCCGAGGCCTCGCGCTGTTCGTGATGGCCATCATCTGGCTGTTCCACTTCGTGCGACGGCGCGGACCGCTACGTCGCGCGGATGCTCATCTTCTCGAGGGGCTGCGCCTGGACCCCGGCAACCCGCACACCCACGCCGTCGCCGCCGAGGTCGCCCGGATGCGCTTCCGCTATGTGCAATCGGTCGACGCCACACTGGCGCTGGCCGCGATCGACTCCGGCATGGTCGACGCCAACGAACTCGCCCGCGGCATCGCGCGCCGGACATCGATGGTTACGGTTGCCGCGTTCGCGTTCTGGGCAGTGTGGCTGCCATTCCTCAACGCGGCAGGCCACAACATCGCCGCTGTCGTCGGAACAGTGCTGGCGATCGTCGGTGGCGCGGGGGTCATGTGGCTCGACCGTGAGCAGACGAAGCGGCTGCCACCCGGCGTGCTGCGCCTCGTCCGCCGACGCTGGATCCTGCCCGTGACGCTGCTCGCCATCGCGGCGTTGAGCGGCCTGGTGGGCTTCGCCTCGCTCGGCTTTCCCGGTATCGCGGTTCCCACCCTGGTGACCATGACGCTGGCCCTCATCGGCGCGGTCCTGGTGATTTGTGCACGATTTTCCGCGGTCAGCGCGAAAAATCGTGCACAAATCCCTGGTTAGGCGACGATGTTGACCAGCCGGCCGGGCACCACGATGACCTTCTTGGGCGTGGCACCGGCCAGGAAGGCCTGCACCTTCTCGTCGGCGAGGGCCGCGGCTTCCAGCGTGGCCTTGTCGGCATCGGCGGCGACGACGATCTTGCCGCGCACCTTGCCGTTGACCTGGACCGGGTACTCGACGGTGTCGTCGACCAGGTAGCGCTCGTCGGCGACCGGGAACGGGCCGTGCGCCAGCGACTTCTCGCTGCCCAGGCGGCGCCACAACTCCTCGGCCAGGTGCGGCGCGAGTGGCGCGACCATCAGCACCAGCGGTTCGACCGCAGCGCGAGCGGTGACGCCCTCCTTGGTCAGGTGGTTGGTGTACTCGATGAGCTTGGCGGCGGCGGTGTTGTTGCGCAGCGCGGCGTAGTCCTCGTTCACACCGGCGATGGTCTTGTGCAGCTGCTTGAGCGTCTCCTCGGAGACCACGTCGTCGGAAACCCTTGCCTCACCGGTGGTTTCGTCGACGACGACGCGCCACACGCGCTGCAGGAACCGGTGCGCGCCGACGACATCCTTGGTCGCCCAGGGCCGGGATGCCTCCAGCGGGCCCATCGACATCTCGTAGACGCGCAGGGTGTCCGCGCCGTACTCCTCGCAGATCTCGTCGGGCGAGACGGAGTTCTTCAGGCTCTTGCCGATCTTGCCGAACTCCTGGTTGACCTCGATCTCACCGTCCGGGCCCGTCCAGAAGAATTTGCCTTCGCGCTCAACGACTTCCGCCGCCGGCACGTAGGTGCCGCGGGAGTCGGTGTAGGCGAACGCCTGGATGTAGCCCTGGTTGACGAGGCGCCGGTACGGTTCGCGCGACGACACGTGGCCGAGGTCGAACAGCACCTTGTGCCAGAACCGCGAGTACAGCAGGTGCAGGACCGCGTGCTCGACGCCACCGACGTAGAGGTCGACGCCACCGGGATCGCCGGCGCCGTGGATCTCGGGCCGCGGGCCCATCCAGTAGGCCTCGTTCTCCTTGGCGCAGAACGTTTCCGAGTTGTGCGGGTCGGCGTAGCGCAGCTCGTACCAGGAGCTGCCGGCCCACTGCGGCATGACGTTGGTGTCGCGGGTGTAGGACTGCAGGCCGTCGCCCAGATCGAGCTCGACGTGCACCCATTCGGTGGCCTTGTTCAGCGGCGGCGACGGCTCACTGTCGGCATTGTCCGGGTCGAACAGCACCGGCGAGTAGTCGGGTACGTCCGGAAGTTCCACGGGCAGTGCCGAATCCGGCAGCGGGTGGGCACGGCCGTCGGCGTCGTAGACGATCGGGAACGGCTCGCCCCAGTACCGCTGGCGCGCGAAAAGCCAGTCCCGCAACTTGAATTCGACGCGAGCCTGTCCGCGGCCGTCCGCGATCAGCTTCTCGGTGACGGCGGCCTTGGCGTCGGCGACGTTCAGGCCGTCGAGGTAGTCGGAGTTGACCACTGCGCCGTCGCCCGTGTAGGCGGACTCCGAAAGATCGCCGCCGGCAATGACTTCCACGATGGGCAGACCGAACGCCGTCGCGAACTCCCAGTCGCGCTGGTCGTGGCCGGGCACCGCCATGATGGCGCCGGTGCCGTAGCCGGCCAGCACGTAGTCGGCGATGAAGATCGGAACCTGTTGTCCGTTCACCGGATTCGTGGCGTAGGCGCCGGTGAAGACACCGGTCTTGGTCTTGTTCTCCTGGCGCTCCAGGTCGGACTTCGCGGCGATGGCGGCGCGGTATGCGGCGACCGCCTCGGCCGGCGTGGCCTCTCCGTAGGTCCACCGGTCGTCGATGTCGGCGGGCCAGGAACCGGCCAGCAGCGAATCCACCAGATCATGCTCGGGGGCCAACACCAGATAGGTGGCACCGAACAGGGTGTCCGGGCGGGTGGTGAAGACCTCGATGTCGGCGTCCCCCACGGAGAACAGCACCTCCGCACCGACAGAGCGGCCGATCCAGTTGCGCTGCATGGCCTTGACCTTGTCGGGCCAGTCCAGCACGTCCAGGTCCTCGAGCAGGCGGTCGGAGTACGCGGTGATGCGCATCATCCACTGCCGCAACCGCTTCCGGAACACCGGGAAGTTGCCGCGCTCGCTGCGCCCGTCGGAGGTCACCTCTTCGTTGGCCAGCACGGTGCCCAGACCCGGGCACCAGTTGACCATCGAGTCGGAGCGGTACACCAGGCGATAGGAGTCGACGACCTCGGCACGTTCGGCGGCCGTCAGCGCCGACCAGTTCCGGCCGTCATCGAGAGTCCGTGCGCCCGAATCGAATTCGGCGATGAGCTCGGCGACCGGCCGGGCCTTCTGCTGCGCCACGTCGAACCAGGCGTTGTAGATCTGCAGGAAGATCCACTGCGTCCACTTGTAGAAGTCGGTGTCGGTGGTGGCGAAGCTGCGGCGCGAGTCGTGGCCCAGGCCCAACCGTCCCAGCTGCCGCCGGAAGTTGACGATGTTGGCCTCGGTCCGGGTGCGCGGGTGGGTTCCCGTCTGGACCGCGTACTGCTCGGCGGGCAGGCCGAAGGCGTCGAAGCCCAGGGCGTGCAGGACGTTGCGGCCCGTCATGCGGAAGTAGCGCGCGTACACGTCGGTGGCGATGTAGCCGAGCGGGTGCCCGACGTGCAGGCCGTCGCCCGAGGGGTACGGGAACATGTCCTGCACGAACATCTTGTCCGCCGGCACCGGCGCGCCGTCGGAGGGTGCGAGCGAGCCGACGGGATTCGGCACGTTGAAAGTGCCGCGGTCCGTCCACACCTGCTGCCAGTCGGCCTCGATGCGGCCGGCCAGTTCGGCCGTGTAACGGTGCTGCGGGCTGTCGGCGTCGACGGCCACGGCCGCCTCGGGACGCACGCCTGCCAGCGCATTCGGGGAATCGCTCACGTGCACAGGGTAGTCAACACCCCCGGCGCGACCTGCATCACGCCAGCCGATCGGCGTTGGTCTCGGTTCCGTTGCAGTGCGGTCAGAGCACGGTTGCAGGTGCGCGCCGGATCTGGTGGGCACCGCACATACCTACCTACAGTCGGCTCCAGTGCAACGCGTGAGACAGAAGTGAAGCGGAAGGACCGACGCCACATGTTCGAGAACGCCCGCCACTGGCGGCTTCTGGCAGGAGGTGTCGCCGCGGGCCTGGCGGGCGTCGTCGGCTTCGCAGGCAACACCGCATCCGCCGACCCCCTGCCGCCCCAGCCCGTCGTCCCGGCACCCGCGACGGTGACCCAGACGGTCACGGTGCAGGCCGCCCCGGCGCCGGTGGCTGCGGCCCAGCCGGCCGGACCCGCGTTCATCCCCGCAGGTCAGCCCGCCGCCGTACCCCAGCCGGCCACACTTCCCCAGCCCGCGGTGGCGCAGCCGGTCATCGCCCCGGCGCCGCCGCCCACACCCGCCATCGCCCCGGCCGCCTCGGGCACCATCGCCGAGTTCTTCCGCGCCCACAACGTCGCCATGCAGCGGCAGACAGCCGCCGGCTTCACCGCGCTGAACATCGTCCTGCCGGTGCCGCCGGGCTGGGCCGCGGTGCCCGACCCGAACGTGCCCGACGCCTTCGCCGTGATCGCCGACCGCGTCGGCGGCGACGGCCTCTACACCTCGAACGCCGCGCTGCAGGTCTACAAGCTCGTCGGCGACTTCGACCCGCGCGAAGCCATCAGCCACGGCTTCATCGACAGCCAGCAGCAGGTCGCGTGGCGGTCCACCGACGGTTCGATGGCTGATTTCTATGGCATGCCGTCGTCGATCATCGAAGGCACGTACCGCGAGAACAACCTGACGCTGAACACCTCGCGGCGGCACGTAATCGCGACGTCAGGTGCCGACCGCTACCTGGTGACGCTGTCGGTGACCACGAGTGCCCAGGTGACCGTCGCGTCCGGCAACGCCACCGACGCCATCGTCAACGGCTTCAAGATCAGCGCACCGGGTGCACCGGCTGCTGTGCCCGCGCCCGTCGCACCGGCTCCGGCCGCGCCGATGGTCCCGGCACCGGCCGCCGTCGCGCCGCACGCCGCCGGGGCCGTACCGCTCACCGCGTCGATCCCCGGCCTCGGCCGCTGACCGGTCACCGGTTTGGAGCGGCCGCCCGGCCGCCCCTATTCTGAGACGCATGCTGATCGCCGCGGTGCTGTGCCTGTGCGCGGCCGTGGTGACCGCGGGCGTCGGCGCCTGGTCGCTGAGCCGCCCCCCATCGACCGACACCGTGCCGCGCGTGCTGCGCTCGGTGGCACCGATCCAACTCGCGACGGCCGCGATGCTCGCCGCCGGTGGTGCCGTCGCGCTCGTCGCACCGCGCAGCACCGGGGTGATGGTGTTGATGGTCTGCGTCATCGGCGCCGTCGGCACCTTCGCCGCCGGCTGCTACCAGGGCGCCAAGGCCGGGGCCGCCATGATGGCCCGGGAGAACGCGCCCGCCGGTGACGGCTGCGCCGGCAGCTGCGCCAGCTGCACGCTGTCCTGCAGCTGATTTCGCCGGTTAGTTCCGGCTCACATCGATCGGGTGCGTCGCCAGCATCGCCATGGGCATCGGCTGACGGCGTAGCACCCGCGACCACAGATCCACCCGCGGTTCCACGAGGACGTCCGACGGCAGCGCCGACAGGACGATCCAGTCGTCGCGCTCGATCTCACCGTCGAGCTGACCCACCGACCATCCCGAGTAGCCGGCGTAAATCCGCACGCCCTCGACGGCGCCTTCGATGTCCTCGGGGTCGGCGTCCAGGTCGACCATCGCGATGCGGCCCTGCACATGTCGCAGCCCCGGCACCGACGACGCGTCGACGCCGACCTTCATGGTCGCCAGGCACAGCGCGGAATCGCGTTTCACCGGACCGCCGATGAACATCGACTTGGGTTTCTTCGCGAGCTTCGCCCACTGCGGCAGCACGTTGTAGACGGCCGTCTCGCTGGGCCGGTTCAGGACGACGCCGAGCGTGCCACCGGAGTTGTGCTCGACGATGTAGATGACGCTGCGCCGAAACGTCGGCTCCAGCAGGTCGGTGTTGGCGAGCAGCAGTGTCCCCGCCCGAATCCCATGCGAGGCGGGTGCGAAATCGCGGTAATCCTCCGGTTCCTCTGACTGCGCCACGCCCTCCATAATGGCACTTGAGAGCCGTCGCCGTGACCAACGCACACGGCCCGCCGGGATATTTGTACTGTGGAGCGGGTCGCTTCAACCACGCCCGGCACTCTCAAATCAGGACACGAATATCCCAGTGACCGCCCGCCGTCCCCATCACGTCGTCCTGCATGCGGTGCAGGCCCTGCCGGACTTCCGTCGGCTGCTGGAACTGCGTGCGGTCAGCCAGTTCGGCGACGGACTCTTCCAGGCCGGCCTGGTGGGCGGCCTGCTGTTCAGCCCGGAACGCCAGGCCACCCCGCTGGCCATCGCCGGTGCCTTCGCCGCGCTGTACCTGCCGTACTCGCTGCTGGGTCCGTTTGCCGGCGCGTTGCTCGACCGCTGGGACCGCCGGCAGGTGCTCATCGTCGCCAACCTCGGCCGGCTGCTGGTGATGATCTGCGTCGGCGCGCTGCTGGCCAACGCCGCGTCCGATCAGTGGATCCTGTTCGGCGCCTTGATCGTCAACGGCTTCACCCGGTTCGTCTCGTCGGGACTGTCGGCCGCACTGCCGCACGTCGTGCCCACCCAACACGTCGTGTCGATGAACTCGGTGGCCACCGCGTGCGGAGCCGTGTCGGCGTTCGTGGGCGCCAACGTGATGCTCCTGCCCCGCTGGCTGCTGGGCGCGGGCGACACCAGCTCGGCCGTGGTGATCTGGCTGGCGGCGCTGGCCGTCGCGGTGGCGCTGTGGCTGTCGGTGCGGTTCCACCGCCACCTCCTGGGCCCTGACGACAGCGCCCGCGCCGTCCACGGTTCGGTCGCCTACGCCGTCATCACCGGCTGGGTCTACGGACTCCGGTCGGTGGCGAACGTGCCGACCGTGACGGCCACCCTCACCGGTCTGGCGGCCCACCGGATGGTGTTCGGCATCAACACCCTGATGGTGCTGGTGATCGTCCGGCACGGCGGCGGCGAACACGTCGCCGGGTTCGCGGTGACCGTCGTGTTCGTCGCCGCCGCGGGCCTCGGTTCGTTCCTGGGCAACGTCGTCATGCCGGCCGCGGTACGCCGCTGGGGTCGCTACGCAACCGCCAACGGCGCGCTCGCCATCGCGGCGGTGGTTCAGCTCGCCGGCGTCGGCCTGCAGATACCGGTCCTGATCGCCTGCAGTCTGGTGCTGGGCACGGCCGGGCAGGTGGTCAAGTTGTGCGCCGACTCGGCGATGCAGCTCGACGTCGACGACGCCCTGCGTGGGCACGTGTTCGCCGTCCAGGACGCGCTGTTCTGGATGGCGTTCATCGTCGCGATCACGGTATCGGCGGCCGTAATCCCGGACGACGGCAAGTCGTCGGCACTGATGGCCGCCGGCTCCGTCGTCTACCTCGTGGGCATGGCCCTGCACGCGACGCTGGGCAAGCGCAGCAGAACCAGCGGTACCGTCTAGGGTGCTGCCATGGCCCCCAATGCTGCTGCCGGTGTCATCGCCGATCTGCGTGCCGAAAGTGACGACCTGGACCGTCTGGTCGCCGACCTGCCACCCGCCGAGTGGGCCACTGCGACCCCGGCCGAAGGCTGGACCATCGCTCACCAGATCGCGCATCTGTGGTGGACCGACCAGGTGTCGGTGCTGGCGGTGACCGACGAGGAAGCCTTCGCCGCGACGCTCACCGAGGCCTGGAAGAACCCGCTCGGCTTCGTCGACGTGGCGGCCGAAGAACTCGCGCAGACGCCGCCGGCAGAGATGCTGGCGCAGTGGCGCGCCACCCGGACCACGCTGCACGACGCATTGGAAGGTGTTGCCGACGGCCGCAAGCTGCCGTGGTTCGGCCCGCCGATGAGCGCCGCGTCCATGGCGAGCGCGCGGCTGATGGAGACCTGGGCGCACGGCGCTGACGTCGCCGACACGCTCGGGGTCCGGCGTGAGCCGACGGCCCGGCTCAAGTCGATCGCGCACATCGGCGTTCGGACAAGGGATTTCGCGTTCACGCTCCACGAGCTGACCCCGCCGGCCGACGTGTTTCACGTGGAACTTTCCGCCCCCGACGGCTCGGTGTGGACCTGGGGTCCGGACGACTCCGCACAGCGGGTCACCGGCTCGGCCGAGGACTTCTGCCTCCTGGTCACGCAGCGGCGGCCGCTGCGGGAACTCAACGTCAAGGCCGTCGGCGACGACGCGCAGAAGTGGCTGACCATCGCCCAGGCCTTCGCCGGGCCGCCCGGAGCCGGCCGCGACTGAGCTCGCGCCGGCTCACCGAAAGGGACCAAATGGTCGTCACGCGAGGCGACGCACAGCCATTTGGTCCTTCTCGGGGAGTGGACTAACCGCGCGCCACCACGCCCGCCGCGTCGGCCGTACCGTCTCCGTCGGCGTCTGACAGCTGCACATCCCATCGCCCGTCACCGTCGGTGTCCGCGTAGGCCACCGGCCCGGCCAGCACCCGGTCCGCGAGCCCGTTGCCATCGGCATCGATCAGCCGGTCGTCGGCCGCGCCGTCACCGTCGAAGTCGACGACCGCTCCCCCGCTCTGCTCGGTGCCGTCCAGACCGAACCACCGCAGCCCCGAGCCCACCGCCCAGGTACCCGACCCGTCGTCGGTGAACGACCGGCGCGCACCGTCGACATCGATCACGGCATGGTCGGCCCGGCCGTCCCCGTCGAAGTCGGCCAGCGCATCGTCGAACAATCCGTCGCCGTCCACATCGAGCCGCACGCCGTCCAGCGTGCCGTCGCCGTCGGCGTCCACCGCCGGCTCCCCCGGCCACCACGACGCCGACCCGTCCCCGTCACTCAGGCAATAGTCCATACCTGAATGGACGGCTGATCAGCCTCTGGCGTTCCACCATTTCTGCAATTCGGCGACGGCCTCGTCGTGGCTCAGCGGGCCGCGGTCCAGCCGCAGCTCCTTGAGGAACCGCCACGCCTCGCCGACCTGCGGGCCGGCCGGGATGCCGAGCAGCGTCATGATCTCGTTGCCGTCCAGGTCCGGCCGCACCCGGGCCAGATCCTCTTTCGCGGCCAGCTCCTCGATGCGTCGCTCGAGACCGTCGTAGTTGGCCTGCAACCGCGCCGCCCGACGACGGTTGCGGGTCGTGCAGTCCGCGCGCACCAGCTTGTGCAACCGGCTCAGCAGCGGCCCGGCGTCGGTGACGTACCGCCGCACCGCCGAGTCCGTCCACTGGCCGGTGCCCTTGTCGTCGGCGTAGCCGTGGAACCGCAGGTGCAGATACACCAGCTGCGAGACGTCGTCGACCATCTGCTTGGAGTACTTCAGCGCACGCATGCGCTTGCGCGTCATCTTGGCGCCGACCACCTCGTGGTGGTGGAAGCTGACGCCGCCGTCGGGCTCGTGGCGGCGGGTGTCGGGCTTGCCGATGTCGTGCAGCAGCGCGGCCCAGCGCAGCACCAGATCCGGGCCCTCGTCCTCGAGGTCGATCGCCTGCCGCAGCACCGTCAGCGAGTGGTGGTATACGTCCTTGTGCTGGTGGTGTTCGTCGATCGCCATCCGCATCGCACCGACCTCGGGCAGCACGACATCGCCCAGTCCGGTCTGCACCATCAAATCCACGCCGGCCATGGGATCGGCGCCGAGCATCAGCTTGTCGAGCTCGGCGGCCACGCGCTCGGCGGTGATCCGGCCCAGCTGCGGCGCCATCTCGAGCAGGGCCTCGAGCACGCGCGGCGCCACCGAGAACCCCAGCTGTGAGACGAAGCGGGCCGCCCGCAACATCCGCAGCGGATCGTCACCGAACGACACCTGCGGCGCCGACGGGGTGTCGAGCACCTTGTCGGCGAGTGCGGCGAGCCCACCGAGTGGATCGTGGAACTCACCGATGCCGCCGGGCAGGTCCGGGTTGATCCGGACTGCCATGGCGTTCACGGTGAAGTCCCGGCGCACCAGGTCGTCCTCGAGCCGGTCGCCGAACACCACCTCGGGGTTGCGGGACACCTGGTCGTAGCTGTCGGCGCGGAAGGTGGTGATCTCGATGCGCTGCCCATACTTGGCCGCCCCGATGGTCCCGAATTCGATCCCGGTGTCCCACAACGCTTCTGCCCAGCCGCGCAGCATCTTCTGCAACTCGGCCGGACGGGCGTCGGTGGTGAAGTCCAGGTCGTTCAGCTCACGGCCCAGCAGCGCGTCGCGCACACTGCCGCCCACCAGGTACAGGTCGTGACCCGCGGCGGCGAATACCCGCCCCAGGTCTACGAGCAAACCCGCATGCTTGTTCAGTGCGACCGCGGCAGCGGTCAGCAACGCGGCATCGGTACTTGCTTCGTTCGGCACGTCCGATGAGCCTAATGCGCCCACCCCGCGGTTTGGTACCGACCATCGCGGCACGGTCACAACTGGGCCACTGACCGGCGAGTGGGGACAGGGCGCCCAACCTGAGCAGCTACTATCGCTTGGGTGTCGGAAGGCGAGCGTGCCAAACCACGACGACGCCGCGGGCGACGTCGCGGTCGACGCTCGGCAGGTCCGCCCAGCGACAACACCCAGGCCACCGACACCGATTCGGCAGCCGCGCCCCGCAACGGCACCGCACAAGCAGTCCCGGCGGCGGCTCCCGCCACCCCGGCTGCCCGCAAGTCGAACAACGACCGGCTGCGCACCGTCCACGAAACATCGGCCGGCGGGCTGGTGATCGACGGCCTCGACGGCCCCAAGGACACCCAGAAGGCGGCCCTCATCGGCCGCATCGACCGTCGTGGCCGCATGCTGTGGTCACTGCCCAAGGGGCACATCGAACTCGGCGAGACGGCCGAACAGACCGCCATCCGTGAGGTCGCCGAGGAGACCGGGCTGCAGGGCAGCGTGCTGGCCGCGCTCGGCAGCATCGACTACTGGTTCGTGACCGAGGGTCGGCGCGTGCACAAGACAGTGCACCATTACCTGATGCGATTCCTGGGCGGTGAACTCTCCGACGACGACGTCGAGGTCACCGAAGTGGCGTGGGTGCCGCTTCGGGAGCTGCCGTCCCGCCTGGCCTACGCCGACGAGCGCAAGCTCGCCGAGGTGGCCGGCGAACTGATCGACAAACTGCACACCGATGGACCGGGCGCCCTGCCGCCGCTGCCGCGCACCGCGCCGCGCCGCCGCCCACAGACCCATTCCCGCACGCGGAACCATCGCACCGACGACTCCGCCCATACCCAACCCGGCCGCCGCGCGAACGGCTGCGGACCCGGGTCGTGAAGGTCAGGTTGGCGGCCTCGACAGTTCTCCTGCGCGTCCTGGCAGTCACCGCCCTGTTGCTGTTGCTCACCGCCCCGATCACGCCGCAATCGTCGGCAGGCGAACCGGGCGGGGCGACGTTCCTGCAGCTGCGCATCGACCACGTCACTCCCGACGTCGTCACCACCACCAGTGAGCCGGTGGTGACGGTCAGCGGCACCGTCACCAATGTCGGTGACCGCCCGGTGCACGACGTCATGGTGCGCCTCGAGCACGCGGCCGCGGTGACGTCGTCGTCCGGGCTGCGGACGACGCTGGCCGGGGAGCCGACGGACTTCTCCGCCGTCGGCGACTTCACCACGGTGTCGCAGGATCTGGCGCGGGGACAGAGTGTGCCGTTCCGACTGGCGTATCCGGTGCGGTCGGCCGAGCATCCCGCCCTGGGCATCGACCATCCCGGTGTGTACCCGCTGCTCGTCAACGTCAACGGCACCCCCGACTACGGGTCGGCCGCCCGGCTCGACGACGCCCGCTTCCTCCTGCCGGTGCTCGGTGTGCCGGCCACCCCGGCCGCTGCGGGCAGCGGCAGTGGCCAGCAGCCGATCGACGCCGTCGTACCACCCGACACGGCACGCCCTGTCGCGCTGACCCTGCTGTGGCCGCTCGCCGACCGTCCGCACCTGGCGGCCGGCATCCCCGGACGCACCGAACCGGCGCGCCTCGCCGACGACGACCTCGCCACGTCCCTGGCCAACGGCGGCCGCCTCGACACCCTGCTGGCCGCGGCGGACTTCGCCACCAACGACCAGGTGGATCCCGGCGGCCTCATGCGGGGAGCCATGTGCCTGGCCGTCGACCCCGACCTGCTGATCACCGTCAACGCGATGAGCGGCGGCTACGTCGTGACCGACGACCCGGAGGCTGGCCTCAACTCGCCCACCCACCCGGGCACCGGCCAGCAGGCCGCGACCGAGTGGCTCAACAGGCTGCGGCAGCTCGCCCAACGGGTGTGTGTCACCCCGACGGTGTACGCCCAGGCCGACCTGCGCGCGCTGCAGCGCGTGGGCGACGCCGCCCTGAACACCACCGCCACCACCGATGCCGGGCCCATCGTCAACCAGCTGCTCGGCATCCAGTCCCTGCGCGGCGCGACGGTCGTCGGTGACGGCCCGCTCACGGGCCCGGCGGTACGGCTGCTGTCGGCGCAGCCCGAACCGACCGTCGCGATCGCCGCGGCGCCCATCACCGCCGACGACGCCGCGAATCCCGCCGACACCGCGCCCGTCCGCTACAGCGACAAAGTGACCGTGGCGCCGTTCGACCCGTGCGTCGCCGCGGCCCTGGCCGGCGCGGGCCGCACCCCGATCTCACCCGGGTACCTGGACACCTCGCTGCGGGTACCGCTCAACCACGACTCGCAGGTGGCGCGGCGCCAGGACGCCATCGCCTCGGTGCTGTGGCGTGGCCTGCAGCCCGACGCGCAACCGCGAAACCAGATCCTGATGCCGCCGCTGGCGTGGGACGTGACGCCCGACGACGCCCAGGCGATCCTGACGTCGGTCGCCACGGCGATCCACTCCGGCCTGGCCGTCGCCCGCCCGATGCCCGCGGTGATCGCCGACGCGCAGGCACTGCCGCCGACGCAGTCGGCCACCCCGCCGGACAACGGCACCGGCAACCCCAAGGCCCGCTACGGAGACGGCATCACCAGCCAGATCTCGACCACCATGGAACGGATCTGGGGCCTGACCGCCGCGCTCACCGTCAACACCCAGACGGGGCTGACGGGCGACCAGTACACGGCGCCGCTGCGGGAGGACATGCTGCGGGCGCTGACGCAGTCGGTACCGCCGACCGTCCGCGAAGCCCTGGCCCAGGAGCGCGTCAGCACCACGCAGCGCACGATGGACGACCTGTTCCACGGCGTCACCGTCGTCAACCCCGGCGGCTCGTACACGCTGGCCACCGAACGCAGTCCCCTCCCCCTGGCCCTGCGCAACGACCTGCCGGTGCCGATCCGGGTACGGCTGGTCATCGACGCGCCACCGGGCATGACCGTCACCGACATGGGTGAGATCGAACTGCCGCCGGGCTACCTGCCGCTGCGGGTACCGATCGAGGTGCATTTCACCCAGCGCGTCGCGGTCGATGTCTCCCTGCGCACGGTCAACGGTCTGACGCTCGGCGAGCCGGTCCGGCTGTCGGTGCATTCCAACGCCTACGGCAAGGTGCTGTTCTTCATCACGCTGTCCGCCGGCGCGGTGCTGTTCCTGCTGGCCGGCCGGCGGCTGTGGCACCGGTTCCGCGGGCAGCCCGACCGCGCCGATCTGGACCGCCCGCACCACAGCCGGCCCATCCGGCCCGATCCACTCGACACCGCCATCGCCCACGCCCCGGAGGACTCATGAGCGCGCCGCGCAGTCCCCGGCCTCAGGCACCCCGGGCACCCCAGGCACCGCCCCGGCGGGCCGAGCTGTCCGACGCCGCCGTCGTCTCCCGGTCCTGGGGCATGGCCTTCGCCACGCTGGTCAGCCGTATCACCGGGTTCCTGCGGATCGTGCTGCTCGCCGCGATTCTCGGTGCGGCCCTGTCGAGTTCGTTCACCGTCGCCAACCAGCTGCCGAACATGGTGGCGGCCCTGGTGCTGGAGGCGACGTTCACCGCGATCTTCGTGCCGGTGCTGGCGCGGGCCGAACGGGACGACGCCGACGGTGGTGCCGCGTTCGTGCGGCGGCTGGTCACGTTGGCCACCGCGCTACTGCTGCTGACGACGGTGCTGTCGGTCGCGGCGGCACCGCTGCTGGTGCGGCTGATGCTGGGCAGTGACCCGCAGGTCAACGAGCCACTCACCACCGCCTTCGCGTATCTGCTGCTGCCCCAGATCATCTTCTACGGGTTGACCGCGGTCTACATGGCAATCCTGAACAACCGCAACGTGTTCGGGCCGCCCGCGTGGGCGCCGGTGCTCAACAACGTGGTCGCGATCATCACGCTCGGCGTGTATGTGCTTGTCCCGGGCGAACTCTCGATCGATCCCGTCGAGATGGGCAACGCCAAGCTGCTGGTGCTCGGCATCGGCACCACACTCGGCGTCGTGGCCCAGGCCGGGATCCTGCTGTACTCCCTGCGCCAACACCGCGTCGACCTGCGGCCGCTGTGGGGCATCGACGACCGGCTCAAGAAGTTCGGCACCATGGCCGTCGCCATGATGCTGTACGTCCTGATCAGCCAGATCGGACTGATCGTCGGCAACGAGATCGCCAGCCACGCAGCCGCTTCCGGCCCGGCGATCTACAACTACGCCTGGCTGCTGCTGCAGTTGCCGTTCGGCATGATCGGCGTGACGGTGCTGACCGTCGTGATGCCCCGCCTGTCCCGCAACGCCGCCGCGAACGACAACCCCGCGGTGCTCGCCGACTTCTCGCTGGCCACCCGGCTGACCATGGTGACGCTCATCCCGATCGTCGCCTTCATGACCGTCGGCGGTCCCGCCATCGGCAGCGCCCTGTTCGCGTACGGCAACTTCGGGGCCACCGACGCCGGCTATCTCGGCATGGCCATCACGCTGTCGGCGTTCACCCTGATCCCATATTCCATGCTGCTGCTGGAACTCCGGGTGTTCTACGCCCGCGAACAGCCCTGGATCCCGATCGTCCTGATCGTCGTGATCACCGTGGTGAAAATCGCCGGCTCGCTCATCGCGCCCCACCTGACCGACGATCGGGAACTCGTGGCCGGCTATCTCGGCATGGCCAACGGCCTGGGCTTCCTGGCCGGTGCGACCGTCGGCTACGTGTTGCTGCGGTCGGCGCTACGGCCGCCGCGCGGCCGGATGATCGAGCTGCCGGTGATCCGGACCATCCTGGTGACCGTCTGCGCCTCACTGGGATCGGGGCTGCTCGCCTATCTCGCCGACAAACTGCTGGGGTTCGACCGGCTGACCGAGCACGGCGGCGCCGCCGGATCGTTGCTGCGCCTGGTTCTGCTCGGCGTGATCATGCTCCCGGTGATCGTGACGGTGCTGGTGGCCGCCAAGGTGCCCGACGCGCTGGCCGCAGTGGCTTTCGTGAAGCGCCGGCTGGGCCGCGGCGGCCCCGCACCGACCCCCGCAGTCCAGGTCAGGTCGGCTGTACCGGACTCCGGACGAACCTCGGTCCCGTACCCTGGACACGGCATTTCATCACCGGTACCACCGCGGCCCGGCGCGTCCGCCACTGGCGGGGCATACCGGGGAAGTGGTACCACGGGCGGGCTTCGGAAAGGATTTGCGGTGACCGACGCACCCGCGGACCAGGGATCCGCCCCCATCTCGGATACGTCGGGCGGCAGCGACGATGTCGCCTTGCGGGCCGGCGCGGTCGTCGCCGACGGCCGCTACCGTCTGCTCGTCTTCCACGGCGGTCCCCCGGATCTGCAGTTCTGGCACGCCCTCGACATCGCGCTCGACCGCCAGGTCGCGCTCACGTTCATCGACCATGACGGCGAGCTGCCGCAGTCGATGGTCCAGGAAATCCTCACCCGGACAAGCAAACTGAGCCACATCGAGGGACCCGGCCTGGCCCGGATCCTGGATGTCACCCGGCTCGGCCACGGCGGCCTGGTGGTCAGCGAATGGATCCGCGGCGGTTCGCTCGCCGAGGTCGCCGCGACGGAACCGTCCCCGATGGGCGGCGCCCGTGCCATCCAGTCCCTGGCGTCGACGGCCGAATCCGCGCACCGGGCCGGCGTCGCGTTGTCGATCGATCACCCCGGCCGAATCCGGGTCAGCATCGAGGGCGACGTAGTGCTCGCCTTCCCCGGCACGCTGCCGTCGGCCACCCCTGAGGACGACATCCGCGGCGTCGGCGCGACGCTGTACGCGCTGCTGGTCAACCGGTGGCCGCTGCCCGAGTCCGGCGCGCTCAGCGGCATGCTGCCCGCGACGCAGAACAGCGCGGGCCAGCCCGTCGAACCCCGCGCGGTCGACGGGACCATCCCCTTCCAGATCTCCGCCGCAGCCGCCCGCGCCGTGCAGGAAGGTGGCGGAATCCGTTCGGCCCCAACGCTGTTGAACCTGCTGCAGCAGGCCACCACGGTCGCGGACACCACGGAACTGCTCGAGCCCGTCGACAGCTCGCAGGGCCCGGACTCCGAGGACGCGGCGGAACTCGAAGCGGCCGCCAAGCGGCGCAAGGCATTGCTCATCGGGGTGGGTGTCGGTGGTGCCATCCTGCTTGTGGCGCTGCTGGTGCTGGCGTCGGTGCTCAAGGGCATCTTCGGCGACGTCGGCGGCGGCCTGGACAAGCAGCAGCTCGGCCTCAACAGCCAGCGCCCGACCACGAGCGGTGCGCCGACGCCCGGCAGTGTGGTGAAACCCGTTGGTGTGACCGTGTTTTCGCCCGGCGGTGGCGCGGACTCCCCGGAGACCGCGGGCAAGGCCATCACCGGCGCCTCGGGTGATGCCTGGTCGACCGATGTCTACACCGACCCCACACCGTTCCCCGGGTTCAAGAGCGGCGTCGGCCTCATGCTGAACCTGCCCCAGGCGACCACGGTCGCGTCGGTGAGCCTGAACCTGACCAGTACCGGTACCGCGATCCAGATTCGGTCGGCGCAATCCGCCAACCCGTCCTCGCTGGATGCCACGACGGTGCTGACGCAGCCGGCGACCATGAAGACGGGCTCGAACACCATCACGATCAGCAACGCGCAGCCGACGCAGCATCTGCTGATCTGGATCTCCACGCTGGGGACCGTCGACGGCAAGAGCAAGACCGACATCTCCAACGTCGTCGTGAAGGCCGCCGCGTAAGTTATCCACAGGCCTGGACAGGCTATCTGTGCAGATCAGGACAATGACGGCCAATTCGCGTCGGGTGCGTTCCCGGACCCGATTTATGGTTCGGAAGTGGGGAGTTTCGGGGGGCCACAGTCGGACGCGTCAGACGCAGAATTGCTCGCGGCACACATCGCCGGTGAGCGGTACGCGTTCGAGGAGCTGTTCCATCGACACCGCCACCAGCTGTACCGGCTCGCCCGCCTGACGAGCCACGACCCGCAGGATGCTCTGGACGCCCTGCAGGACGCGCTGTTCAAAGCCCACCGGCACGCCCCGCGGTTCCGCCACGACAGTTCGGTGCGCAGCTGGCTGTGCCGCATCGTGGTCAACTCGTGCCTGGACCGGTTGCGTCACAACAAGTTTCGACGTGCCGAAGAGCTCAGCGACGCCACCTGCCAGACCGCGGACCCCGCACACCGGATCGAGACCACCATCGTCATCGAGCGGGCGCTGCTGCGACTGCCGGTCGAACAGCGGGCGGCGGTGGTCGCCGTCGACATGCAGGGCTATTCGGTCGCCGAGACCGCGGCGATGCTGGGTATCGCCGAGGGCACTGTGAAGAGCCGCTGCGCGCGGGCGCGCGCGAAACTCGCCCAGTCGCTCGCCCATCTCGTCGACTGACGGGGACCGGTCACGTGACGTTTTCGCGCCGTGCACCCGGGACGGCGTACCGCGGGTCTGTGCGGCGACCGGATTAGGCTTCGGCAGGTGGACGACGACCAGGCCGACGAGTCCGTCTCCCTCGAGCTACTGGCCGACCTACAGGCCGGGCTGCTCGACGACGCCACAGCGGCCGAACTGCGCCGGCGCATCCGCGACGATCCGGCGCTCGCACGTCGGTACGCCGCGCTCGAACAGGTCCGCCGCGACGTCCACGACCTGGCGGAGGACACCACCGCGAGCGACCTTCCCGCCGAAGCCACCGCCCGCATCGGGTCCGCCCTGCGCGCTGCCGGCCCCGGGCCGCGCCACACCGTCGTCCCCGGCCGCTCGGCCGGCCACGGCGCACGTACGGTGCGGCCCGCCGTCGTCGCGGGTGCCGTCGCCGGGCTCGTCGCGGTCGGCATCGGCGCTGTCGTGGTGTTCACCGGGTCCGACGAACCAGCCCGGACCTCCGCCGGCCCCAAGGCCGCGTCACTGACCGTCCAGCGCCAGGCCGGGATGCCCTGGCCGGACCGGCAGATTCTGAGTCTGCGGAACCGGCCGCCCGAGCTGGGGGCCCTCGCCGCACCGGATCGCCTGCGGTCCTGTCTGGCGGGGCTCGGTTACTCCCCCACCACGTCGGTGCTCGGCGCCGCCACCCTGACCATGCGCGACCGCGCCCAGGTGCTCCTGCTGCTCCCCAAGGCCGACGACGGCGCTGTGATGGCCCTGGTGGTGTCTCCCGGCTGCAATTCGAGCGACGCCGGCCTGGCCGCCGACGCCGTCATCTCCGATGCTCCGGACCCGCCGACGCAATCGCGCCGCTGACCGCCCCGGAGCCCGCCCAACGGCCGGGAACACCGGCACTTACCCTGGTGTTATAGGCGTACCGACTCTGGCAGCAGGCCGACCAGGTATGAGCCTGACCAGAGCCAGATGAAAGGCGGCCATGACCACCCAAGACACCGTGCACGACGTGATCATCATCGGCTCCGGGCCGGCCGGCTACACCGCTGCGGTGTACACGGCTCGCGCCCAGCTCAAGCCGCTGGTTTTCGAGGGTGTCCAGTTCGGTGGTGCGTTGATGACCACCACTGAGGTGGAGAACTACCCGGGCTTCAAGGAAGGCATCACCGGCCCCGAGCTCATGGAGGAGATGCGCGAGCAGGCGCTGCGGTTCGGCGCCGACCTGCGCATGGAGGACGTCGAGGCGGTATCCCTCGACGGACCCGTCAAGACCGTCACGGTCGACGGCGAGACCTACCAGGCCCGCGCCGTCATCCTCGCGATGGGTGCCGCTGCCCGCCACCTCGGTGTGCCGGGCGAGCAGGAGCTGATCGGCCAGGGCGTGAGCACCTGCGCCACCTGTGACGGTTTCTTCTTCCGCGACCAGGACATCGCGGTCATCGGCGGCGGCGACTCCGCCATGGAGGAGGCGACGTTCCTGACGCGCTTCGCCCGCTCGGTGACGCTGATCCACCGCCGGGACGAGTTCCGCGCCTCGCGGATCATGCTGGAGCGCGCCCAGGCCAACGAGAAGATCACGTTCGTCACCAACACCGAAGTTGTTGCGGTGGAAGGTGATTCGAAGGTCAGCGGGCTGCTGCTGCGCAGCACCGTCACCGGCGAGGAGAGCAAGCTCCCGGTCACCGGCGTGTTCGTCGCCATCGGCCATGACCCGCGGTCTGGGCTGGTGCGCGGTCTCGTCGATCTCGACGACGAGGGCTACGTGCAGGTGCAGGGCCGCACCACCAACACGTCGCTCGACGGCGTGTTCGCCGCCGGCGATCTGGTCGACCACACCTACCGGCAGGCCATCACCGCGGCCGGCAGCGGCTGTGCGGCGGCCATCGACGCCGAGCGCTGGCTCGCCGAGCACCACGGCTGATCGTCCTTCCCCCACAGAGTTCACCCGAGAGGAGCAGTACATGAGCGAGGGCAGCGCAACGCTGACCGTCACCGACGGTTCGTTCGACAGCGACGTCATCAAGAGCGGCACCCCGGTGCTGGTCGACTTCTGGGCGACCTGGTGCGGACCGTGCAAGATGATCGCCCCGGTGCTCGAGGAACTGGCCGGCGAGAAGGCCGGCGAGCTGACGATCGCCAAGCTCGACGTCGACGCCAACCCCGAGACCGCCCGCAGCTTCAACGTCGTCTCGATCCCGACGCTGATCCTGTTCAAGGACGGCGAGCCGGTGAAGCGCATCGTCGGCGCCAAGGGCAAGGCCGCCCTGCTGCGCGAAATCGCAGACGAACTCTGATCGCATCAGTGGCTGCGACCCGCCGGATTCGGCGGGTCGCACCGCTGCTGCCTGTGAAGTTGCGGAATCCTGAGGAGCGTCTGCGACAATGGGTCCAGGCGTCCCGCCAGTGCGCAGCTGTCCGCCCGCCTGGCGTCCGTGATTGAAAGGCCAGGAATGTCGATACTGCGTCGCGGTGACCGGGGAGGTTCGGTCACCGAGATTCGGGCCGCACTGGCCGCCCTGGGACTGCTGGACAGTCCCGACGCGGATCTCACCACCGGCAAGCACGTCGCGCTCGACCTCTTCGACGAGGATCTCGACCAGGCCGTGCGTGCCTTCCAGCAGCAGCGTGGACTGCTCGTCGACGGCATGGTCGGCGAGGCGACGTACCGCGCGCTGAAAGAGGCCTCGTACCGACTGGGAGCGCGCACGCTGTCGCACCAGTTCGGCGCCCCGATGTATGGCGACGACGTCGCCACCCTGCAGGCCCGGCTGCAGGATCTCGGTTTCTACACCGGTCTCGTCGATGGTCATTTCGGCTTGCAGACCCACAACGGCCTGATGTCGTACCAGCGTGAGTACGGCATGTTCCCCGACGGCATCTGCGGTCCGGAAACGTTGCGCTCCCTGTACTTCCTGGGTTCGCGGGTCACCGGCGGTTCGCCGCACGCCATCCGCGAAGAGGAACTCGTCCGGCGCAGCGGCCCCCGCCTGACCGGAAAGCGGATCATCATCGATCCGGGCCGCGGCGGCGACGATCGCGGGCTCATCATGACCAGCCGATCCGGCCCGGTCAGTGAAGCCGACGTCCTGTGGGATCTCGCCAGCCGGTTGGAAGGCCGCATGACGGCCATCGGCATGGACACGTTCCTGTCGCGCCCCGTCAGCGGTAGCCCGGCCGATGCCGAGCGGGCCGCGACGGCCAACGCGGTCGGCGCCGATCTGATGATCAGCCTGCGGTGCGCCAGTCTGCCCAGCCCCGCGGCCAACGGCGTCGCCTCGTTCTACTTCGGCAACTCGCACGGTTCGGTGTCCACCATCGGCCGCAACCTCGCCGACTTCATTCAGCGGGAAGTCGTGGCGCGCAGCGGTTTACGCGACTGCCGGACCCACGGCCGCACCTGGGACCTGCTGCGGCTCACCCGGATGCCCACGGTGCAGGTCGACATCGGCTACGTGAGCAGCCCGCACGACCGTGAACTGCTGACCTCTCCCGGTCACCGCGACTCGATCGCCGAAGGCATCCTCGCGGCGGTGAAGCGGCTGTACCTGTTGGGCAAGAACGACCGTCCCACAGGCACTTTCACGTTCGCCGAGCTGCTGGCCCACGAGATGTCGGTCGAGCAAGCCGGCCAGGCCGGCGCCTAGCCCTTCTCCCCTCAGCGTTTTCGTCATGCACGCCACCGTATTTCGGTGCGCGGGCTGGTTGAATCAGTCGGTATGAGTGGCGACGCCGCAATTCTCGTGACGGGCATGTCCGGGGTCGGTAAGTCGACGGCACTGTGCGGCCTTGCTGAACGGGGTTATGTCACCGTCGATACCGACGACGGTGACTGGATCGAAGTCGTCGACGGCGAGCCACTCTGGCGCGAACCTCTGATCGACGCGCTGCTGAACCAACGGCGCGATGCGCCCTTGTTCGTTCAGGGCACCGTGGCCAATCAGTGGCGCTTCTACGACCGGTTCGACGCGGTTGTACTCCTCACCGCCCCAACCGAAGTCGTGTTGGACAGGTTGCGGCGGCGCACGAACAACCCCTTCGGCAAGAGCGCCGATGAGCGCGCCCGGATCCTGGCCGACATCGCAGAGGTCGAACCGCTACTGCGGCAGTCGGCCACGCACGAGATCGACACGACCCGACCGCTGCCGGAAGTCATCGCAGTTCTGGTCGGCATCGCCGAGACGGCGGTCTAGCGGGCTCCGCTCACTCGTGCCGGCCCGAACTCCGTCTCCCCCAGCGTCGTCCCGCATGGGCCGCCACTGACGCCTCATGGCCCGCGTGGTGGACCAGGAAGCGCCGGTCGCCCAGACGTCCCCGGAACGCCGGCCGCGGCCCAATTTCGACCGCAAGGGCGACTGCGGCACGAGCGTCACGTGACGCTTGTTCCGGTTGGTCCTGGGGTCATCGTGATTCGGGCCCCAGTGGCGGGTGTTCCGACTTGGAGCTCCGTTCATGTCGCTCGTTTCTCCGGCGCTCACAACCACCGTCGGGCCAACACGGCCACCGGTGACGCGCACCCGATACCGATCAGCGCAAGCATCGTCAGCGATGCCGCCGCGTCTGAGGCCACGAGCTGCGATCCCGCCCAGGCGCCGGAGAAGATCCCGACTTGAAATGCGAGCACGTACAGATAGGACGCGAAAGCGGCGTTGGGGCAACGCTTGATGAGGATCGTCTGCATCGCCGGCGCCCAACACGCAAAGGCGGCTCCCCACAACAGAACCGCCGCGACGAACAACCCACGCGAGCCGGTCAGGCTCAGCGTCGCGAATGCAATCAGCAGACCCGTCAGGGCCGCGACCACGACCGCGTAGCGGTGTCGATCGAGCAACCGTCCGGCGATGACGACCGCAGTCAGCGCGGCGCCGCCATAGCCCAGGAGCAGAACCGGGAGGCCGGTGGCCGAGATCCCGATGTCGCCGGCCAACACCGTGATGAACGAATACGGCGCATAGGCGGCGGTCACCACTAGCAGCGTCAGGACACAGACCGCTGCGACAGTGTGCGGCTCACCGGATCGGCCGGCGGTCGGCGCCCCCACGGTACGACCGCTATGGCGGGGAACCAGCACCGCAATGGCCACCGCCAAGGTCAAGGCAAGCGCCGCCAGCACCAGAGACGCGGCTCTCCACCCGATGAGTAGGGAAAGCTGCGTAGTGAGCGGGGATCCCGCAGCCAACCCCAGCGCTGCCCCGACGAACACCAGCGCGGTCGCCTGCCCCGCACGGCCGGCCGGTGCGAGGGCACTGGCAAGCACCGGAGCCAGGGACCACACCGAACCATGCAATATCGCGCCGACGACCCGGGCGAAGACTGCCCACCCGGGCGTCGGAGCGACGGCCAGCAGCAGTTGCGACAACGACAGCGAAGCCAAGGCGGCCGTGAGCATGACGCGATGCTCGACGCGACGGGTGGCCAAAGCCACCGGGATGATTGCCACGCCAGCAGCCACCGCGTACACGCCCACCAATAGCCCCGCAGCGGGCACTGTCGTGTGCAGTCCGTCGGCGATCTGCGGGACGACGCCGACCGGAAACATCTCTGCGGCGAGGTAGACGAAGGCGGCGGCAGACAGCACGGCCACCCGCCAGTGCCACCTGTCTGTCACAGCTTGTGCGCCAGCAGAAACTTCCGGATATCGGAGATCCATGTCCGCCCCTCGTCCGGTGTGAAGATGTGACCGGCGTCTGGATATTCCATCAGGACCGAGCCAGGAATGCCCGCTGCGAGAGCGCGAGTCGAGGACGGCTGCACGATGCGGTCCATGCCCGCCGCCACGACCAACGTCGGGATCGCGACCTCCGCGAGGCGGTCGCGGAGGTCGACCTCGGCGGCCAGCGCAGCCTGCTGCGGACTGCCGACCGGAATGCTCGCGCGGACGTTGGCCACAATCTCGTCGAGATTGCCGGCCTCGTTGAACGCCGACGGCGACGACACTGCTGTCAGGAACCGCGCCAGGATGTCGCGGTCGTGCGCGGCCAGATAGCGCCAGACATCGACAACCAACCGCAACTGCGGATCGGCGTGCGCGAAGCCCACCGTCAGAACCAAGGCGCTGACGGTCTCGGGATGACGCAGTGCCGCGGTGATGGCTACCGCCGAGCCCAGCGAAAGCCCGAGGATGGGGAACCGGTCGAAGCCGGCCGCGCGCCCGGCGTCAACGATCGCGTCAGCCAGATCGTCAATGCGGTAGGAATCCGCCGTCAAGGGACTGCCTCCCGAACCCGGATAGTCCACGCCGATCAGCGTTCGCTCGCCAACCATCTCGTCGATGAGTTGGCCGAAATTCAGCGCGACTCCTCCCCCTGCTCCGTGCGCGAGAAGCAGAGCCGGACCGGAGCCGACGCGCGTGACCGTCAGCGTGGAAAGCAGGGAATCGTTGGGCATGCGGCGAAGTTAAACCCTGACATCAGCGTCAAGGTCAACCCAAGAGGAGCTCGCGTGCGGATCGGTGAAGTAGCGGCGGCAACCGGCAGTTCGGTCAGGTCGCTGCGCTACTACGAGGCTCAGGGTCTGATCGCACCGCAGCGCCGGTCCAACGGCTACCGCGACTACCACGCCGACACCGTGGAAGATGTGCGCCGGATCCGGATGTTGATCGACACCGGTTTCGGCGTACGCACCATTCGCCAATTGCTGCCCTGCATCGACGGCAGCGCGGTCGACATGTGCCCGGCCATCGCCGCCGCCATCAGACAGACACTGGCCGAGATGGACACCCGCATCGGGGACCTCAACATCCGCCGCGCACGCATCGTCCAACTGCTGGACGGTCAGTAGGCCGCGGCCGAGCCGACTCGCTCGCGTGTGTTAGCGTCGGGGTGCTGCATTCGGCTTCCCCTCCTCCCCTGCCCGCGCTGCGCGCAGCTTCGATCTCAAGCCGGGCTGCGCCAGTCAACGGTGCTCTCGGCAACACCGCTTCGCCGCGCACGCCAACGGCGCCCGATCCCGCACCGCGCAATTGCAGCGCCGAAGTCACTCGCATCGAGGACGTGCGGGCTGCCTTCGCGGACCACGACAAGACGCTTGCCTCGTGTCTCGGATCAATCGCAGCCATGTGTCGGTTAGGGAACGGCGTAGTTGTCGGGCAGTCCGGCCCGGCGTGCGGCAATACAGCGGCGGCGTGGGTGGCCGGTGTGCGGCCGACATACCTGACTCCCACCCGCCGACCATCGCGACAGCTACATAGACCGCCGGCCGGGGTCTGCCCCGCGGCACCGCCTCCGGACAGGCGAGGGCCGGCTGGGCGTCAGGACGCCGCGCACCTCCGGCGCCTCAGTCGGGCGCACGATGATGCTCGCCGGCCGGACACGGGAGCCGCGCGATGCGGCTCGATGGTCGGGCCGACGCTCTCCTCCGTGAGCATCCGTCTTGCGCCGGTGTGAGTCCAGCACGCAACCCGCGACCGAGGCGCATCCGAGTGCGATGACGAAGCTCCCCCGTGTCACCGCACGATTCCGGTGTGGAGTGCCGAGGGCGCGGCCGCTGCCAGTGTCGCGGGCCCAGCTGACTCCCGACGGCTTGGCCGATGTTTCACGTGGAACCGCCGCGTCAGCTCCGCGGCGGAGTGAACCGTTCGACGGCGTCTGCGATCGCCGCCGCCATGGCCGGGCTGCCCGTGTGGCCCGAGTCTTCGATGATCCGGAGCTCGGCGTCGGGCCATGCCTGAGCGAGTTCCCACGCCGTCCGGACGGGCGCGGAGAGGTCGAGGCGGCCGTGGATCAGCACGCCGGGAATGCCGTCCAATCGATGCGCATCCCGCAGCAGTTGGCCGTCCTCCAGCCACGCAGTGTGCGCGAAGTAGTGCGTGCAGATCCGAACGAAGGCCAGCCGGCCGGCGTCGATCTTCGCCGAGTACTGCCCCGGCTTCCCCAACGCCTCGTGCGCGATCGCGGCGTCTTCCCAGGCACACCAGTCCCGCGCCGCC
Source organism: Mycobacterium sp. UNC410CL29Cvi84 (assembly GCF_000686745.1). NCBI lineage: Bacteria > Bacillati > Actinomycetota > Actinomycetes > Mycobacteriales > Mycobacteriaceae > Mycobacterium > Mycobacterium sp. UNC410CL29Cvi84. The sequence goes on along the minus strand of NZ_JMLM01000010.1, from coordinate 144,017 downwards.
CGCTCTCGCACGGCGGCGTCCGGCTGCTCCATCAGCCGGCGGTAGGCCTCGACGAGATTCCCGTCCCGGTCCCCCTCCGGTACGCCGTCGCGGAAGCGCTGCCACTCCGCGGGGCGGACGAGCCGCAGCCCGTGGTACAGCCAGTCGACCTCCTGCGGCCGCGTCATCGTCACGCCGATCAGCACGATGCCGAGCACCCGATCCGGATGCCGTTGGGCGTACGCGAGGATCAACGTGGACGCCCAGGAGCCGCCGTACAGCAGCCAGCGATCGATCCCGAGATGATGGCGCAGCGCCTCCATATCGGCGAGCAGATGCTCAGTCTTATTGCACGACATGTCGGTCGACGGGTCCGCGGCGCTCGGCACACTGTCACCGCATCCACGTTGATCGAACGCCACGATGCGGAAGCGCTCCGGGTTGAACTGCTTGTGGGCGTTGCGGGACCTGCCGGCGCCCGGGCCGCCGTGGACGATCAGAACCGGCTCGCCGACGGGATTGCCGCGGGTCTCCCAGTACATCCGGTTGCCGTCGCCGACATCGAGCAGTCCGCAGTCGTCGGGCTTCGACGGAGCGTCAGCCACGTGTGTTCACCGTGGAGGCCCACTCCCCTATCGACCGGTGAGCGGCGTCCACAGCGCGGGGCTGGCAACCGCCCCGACGGGCTGCTGCAAAGCACTGCTCTCCAGCAGTCGCTCCAGCGCCGCTTCGACATCAGCTTTCCAGCCGAGCCCCTGCTCAAGTTCCAGCCGCAGCCGCGGGAAGTAGGGATGCGGCGCGACGATCTCGAAGCCGTTGTCCTGAAGGAAGTCGGCCTCGATCACGCACTGATCGACCGCGCACTCGCCGAATGCCTCGACCGTCGCCGCCAACTCCTCCGGGCAGGCCTGCGTGCCACTCAGCTGGGCCACTTCGCTGGTGCGGCCAAACGCCTCCAGCGCGCGCACACCACGACGAACCAGATCGGCAACGACGGCGGCGATCAAGTGACGCGACAGCCCGTCACCGTCGTCAGGACAGTCGACACCGATCGACGTGAGCAGAACCGCGTCGGGGCTGACCGGTCCGGTCGGAAAGCGCCCCGCCCGGGGCACGGCACGCGGCGGTGCATAGAACGCGTAGCCCAGACAGGGCGCGTCGTCGTTGGGGTCCTCGGCGCGGTCCGGGTCGCAGGCGACCGCCAGCTGTCCGCACGATCCCCACTCGAGCATGACCATCGACAGCCACGCTTCCTTCTCGAACTCGGGGTCGCTGAGGTGGTCGCTGTCGCCGAGTGCCGACGGATCGACTTCCCAGAAGACACAGCGCCGCGCATGCTTCGGCAGTCGCTCGAACGATTCGAGGCGCAGCGGCGTGATTCGTGAACTCACCAGACTCCCGTCGTCCACCCGATCGGATCAGGCTGCTCTTCCAGGATAAGAGACGCCGGCGCCGTCGACTCGATTTGTTCAGTCGGGATCGAGGGCGACCGAACGCTCAACTGTTCCACGTGAAACATCGCGGTTCCCCTCCCCGTCCCGCACGCCCCACAAACGTCACCGTCACAGTGACGTAACGGGGCCTTGTCCCTGGTCGGGTTGTCGCAAACCCAAAATCGGGTCGGTTAGCCCTGTTCCGTCTTCATCAGTTCGACGATGCGCTGAAGGTCGTCAACCGAGCCGAACTCGACGACGATCTTGCCCTTGCGCTTGCCGAGGCTCACGGTGACCTTCGTGTCGAACGCGGTCGAGAGCTGCTCGGCCACATCTTGCAAGCCGGGCATCTGGATCGGCTTGCGCTTGGGTGCCGGCGCCGGCTTGTCACCGTCGCGGTTGGCCAGAGTGACCGCTTCCTCGGTGGCACGGACGGACAGTCCCTCCGCCACGATGCGGGCGGCGAGCTCCTCCTGCTTCTCCGGTCCGCCTTCGAGCGCCAGCAGAGCACGCGCGTGGCCGGCCGACAGCACGCCGGCGGCCACGCGACGCTGCACCGCGATGGGCAGCTTCAGGAGACGGATCATGTTCGTGATCACCGGACGCGACCGACCGATGCGGGTCGCCAGTTCCTCGTGGGTGACGTCGAACTCTTCCAGCAGCTGCTGGTAGGCCGACGCCTCTTCGAGCGGGTTCAGCTGGACCCGGTGGATGTTCTCGAGCAGGGCATCGCGCAGCATGTTGTCGTCGGCGGTCTCGCGGACGATCGCCGGAATGGCCGTCAGGCCGGCTTCCTGCGAGGCGCGCCACCGACGCTCACCCATGATCAGCTGGTAGCGGTGCGGCCCGGACGGCTGGCTCAGCTCCCGCACCACGATGGGCTGCATGAGCCCGAACTCGCGGATGGAGTGCACCAGTTCCGCGAGCGCGTCGGCATCGAAGACGCTGCGCGGCTGGCGCGGGTTCGGCTGAATCGCCGACGGCTCGATCTCGCGGTACACCGCGCCGATCGCCTCGGCTTCGGCCCTGGCCGCCGCGGCCGAATCAGCAGCCACTGCTCCATTGACCGGACCAGTCGGACCGCCACCGATCAACACGTCGGCAGCCGCAGACCCCATCCGCAGCGACGTGTCCTGCTGCCCGTCCTCGGGGGCACCGGTCGGGATGAGTGCCGCCAGCCCCCGTCCGAGTCCGCTGCGCTTCTTCGGCTGCGACATCGTTACTTCCTCACTCCCGACTCGCCACGTTGGGCGAGTTCACGGCTGGCGTCCAGATAGCTCATTGCTCCACGTGATCCCGGGTCGTAATCCAGGATCGTCATGCCGTACCCCGGTGCCTCGGAAACCTTGACGCTGCGTGGGATGACGGTCCGCAAAACCTTATCGCCAAAGTGGTCCCGGACGTCCATCGCGACCTGGTCGGCGAGTTTGGTGCGGCCGTCGTACATCGTGAGGACGACGGTCGTGACGTCCAGCTGGGGATTGAGGTGCGCCTTGACCATCTCGATGTTGCGCAAGAGCTGGCCCACACCCTCCAGCGCGTAGTACTCGCACTGAATCGGGATCAGCACTTCCGGCGCCGCCACGAGCGCGTTGATGGTCAGCAGACCCAACGACGGCGGGCAGTCGATGAAGACGTAGTCGAAGTTGTGGTCTTTGAGCGTCGCGAGCGCGTTCCGCAGCCGGGTTTCACGTGCCACCATGCTGACCAATTCGATCTCGGCGCCGGCCAGGTCGATGGTCGCCGGGACGCAGTAGAGGCGCTCGTTGTGCGGGCTGCGCTGCAGCGCGCTCTCGAGGGTGATCTCCCCGATCAACACCTCGTACGACGAGGCGGTGCCCGGCCGGTGTTCGATGCCGAGCGCGGTGCTGGCGTTGCCCTGAGGGTCCAGATCGATGATCAGAACATTGAGCCCCTGCAGGGCCAGGGCCGCCGCCATGTTGACCGCAGTGGTGGTCTTGCCGACGCCGCCCTTCTGGTTGGCGATGGTGAACACCCGCTGGTGCGTCGGGCGTGGCAGCTGCTGTCCCTTGGCGCCGTGAAGGATCTGAACCGCGCGTTCGGCTTCCGCCCCGATCGGCGTATCCATCGTCACGCTTGGCCACGTTTCACGTGAAACATCAGTGTTCCCGTCGCTTCGCTCGCCTCTGGCATCGCTCACTGCCTTTCCTGATGTCGCGGCCGGGTCGGCCACTTCCGAAACTTCGGCCGGCTTGTCGTTCCCCCGGGCCGACGATGTCATCGTCGATTCTTGGCCGGTCGACCGGTAGCCGCGCGCTTGGCTCCGCGCTTCGCCACGACCACGGTTGCGGGCGGAGTCAAATAGTTCACGCCACATTTCACCACCCTTACGTCCACAGCACCGAGTGAGTTGAGTGCCCGACGGTGTTCGACGATCTCGTCGGCCGCCCGCTCCCCCTTGAGAGCCAGCATTCGGCCGTCGACCTTGAGGAGGGGCAGGCTCCACTTGGCCAGCTTGTCGAGGGCAGCCACCGCGCGGGAGGTGACGACATCCAGCTCCCCGGCTTCGGCCCGGACCGTACGCTCCTCGGCGCGACCCCGAATCACCGTCACGTCGATCCCGAGTTCGGTGACGACTTCGCGAAGGAAGTCCGCCCGGCGCAGCAGCGGCTCGATCAGGACCACGTGAACATCGGGCCGCGCCAACGCCAACGGGATGCCCGGAAGGCCGGCCCCACTGCCGATATCGCCGATTCGTTCACCGCTGGAGACCAACTCGCCTATAGCGGCGCAATTCATCACGTGACGGTCCCACAACCGGCCCACTTCCGACGGGCCGATGAGTCCGCGCTCGATTCCATCGCCGGCGAGGATCTCCGCATAGCGGTGCGCCAGCTCGGCCCGATCACCAAAAACGTCGACGGCGGCGGCCGGTGGGGATGGGGCTTCACCATGTTTCACGTGAAACAGCCTCCACTTTCCCCGCCAGCTCGCCGCCGACGAACAACATCGATGTAATTAGAGTGCTCAATCGAGCAGAACAACCACCCGGCGCGACGGCTCGACGCCCTCGCTCTCGCTGTGGACGCCGTCCACGGCTGCCACGGCGTCGTGCACGATCTTGCGCTCGAACGGCGTCATCGGCGACAGCTCTTCACGCTCACCCGACGCCAGCACCCGCTCGGCGACCTTCTTGCCCAGCGCGGCCAGTTCATCACGCCGCTGCCGACGCCACCGGGCGATGTCCAGCATCAGCCGGCTGCGTTCGCCGGTCTTCTGGTGCACAGCCAACCGGGTCAGCTCCTGGAGCGCGTCCAGCACCTCGCCCTTGCGCCCCACCAGCTTGCTCAGATCGTTGCCGCCGTCGATGCTGACGACCGCGCGGTCGCCTTCGACATCCAGGTCGATGTCGCCATCGAAGTCCAGCAGATCGAGGAGCTCCTCGAGGTAGTCACCGGCGATCTCGCCCTCGGCGACCAGGCGCTCCTCGAGATCGTCGTTCTTGCTTGCAGGAGCGGCCTCGGCCGTCGTCGGGGCCGGGGCCTCCGCCTGCGTTTCTGTGTCTGTCATATCCCTGCCTTCTCCCTCTTGCACCGGCCGTCGCTCAGGGTCTTTACCCTCTGACCGGTCAACGCTTCTTCTTGTTGGGCTTGGCGCCCGGGGCCGGCTTCGAGCCGGCGGAATCGGATTCAGTGCCGTCGAGCTCCGTACCGGTCTGTTCGACGTCGGTACCGGCGCTGGCCGGGGCGGCCGGCGGATTGCCCTTCTTGTTCCGGTTCGGTTTCACACCGGGTGCCGGAGCATTGGCCGACCGGCGTGCGATCGCCTGCTCCTTCTCCTCCGCCTCACGCTTCTCGATCCGGTTGAACACCACGTGCTGCTGACCGTAGGTCCAGATGTTGTTGGCCACCCAGTACATGAGGATGGCGATCGGCAGGAACGGGCCGGACACCACGACGCCCAACGGGAACACGTACAGCGCCAGCTTGTTCATCAGCTGGGTCTGCGGGTTCTGCTGGGCTTCCAGACTCTGCCGGGCCACCGAGGCACGGCTGTTCATGTGGGTCGCGATACCCGAGATGATCATCAGCGGAATGCCGACGAGGATGACCGACATGCGGTCGAAGTGCGCGAACGCCTTGAGGCTCTCACCGGTCTGAATCATGGTGGCGCCCAACGGCGCACCGAACAGATCCGTGTTCAGGAAGTGCGCGACGTCGGTGGCGCTGAAGAAGTAGTTGCCGGTCGTCCGGTTCTCCTCGAGGGACAGCGCCTGCGCACCGATCCCCATGCCGGCGCCCTCAGTCCGGTTGAACGAGCGCAGCACGTGGAACAGACCCAGGAACACCGGAATCTGCGCCAGCATCGGCAGACAGCCAAGGAGCGGGTTGAAACCGTGCTCGCTCTGCAGCTTCTGCATCTCGAGTGCGAGCCGCTGGCGATCCTTGCCGTACTTCTTCTGCAGTTCCTTGATCTGGGGCTGCAGTTCCTGCATCTGCCGGGTGGTCTCGATCTGGCGGACGAACGGCCGGTACAGGATGGCACGCAGGGTGAACACCAGGAACATCACCGACAGGCCCCAGGCGAAGAAATTCTCCGCACCCAGGATCGCGCCGAAAAGCTTGTACCAGAGCCACATGATCCCCGATACCGGGTAATAGATGTAGTCCAGACTGAACCAGTTAAAAGACAAGCGAATCGCTCCTTGACTGCGCGGCGGTTGCCGCGGACCGTCTTTCGGGGATGGGGTCCCATCCCCCGTGATGCCACGGGCCACACTTGGCCAGCCGAACTGTCGTCAGCCAACAACCGCGGAACAATCCGTGTTCGGTGAGTGCCTCGACGGCGTACTGGCTACAGGTGGGGCTGAACCGGCAGCTGGGCAGACGCATCGGCGACACCATGTTGCGGTACAGCTCGATGAGAAAGATCAGCCCGCGGGCCAGCCGCTGACTCATGGCCGGGATCCGGACTTCGCATGAGCGCGCTGCACTGCGACTCGCAATTCGTCCTGCAGCGTGGCGGTGGCGGCCTCGCGACTGCCGGGCAGGGCCCGGATCACCAGCAGCTCACCGGACTGCAACTCGGGCAGCAGATCCCGGCTGGCATGACGAAGCTGACGGGACACGCGGTGTCGCTGGACGGCGTTGCCGACCGATTTACCTACGACGAGACCGACTTTCGGCGCATCCGCGGTGTTTGAATCGGCATCGCCAAAATCTCGTGGTGCCAGTGAATGCACCACGAGATCCCGTTGCGCCGAACGCACACCGCGGCTCACGGTGACTCGAAAGTCTGTCGAGCGCGTCATCCGGTTACGAGCCGGAAGCACGGTGCTTCGATCCTGCGTCAGGTCACGCAGTGAGAGAGCGACGGCCCTTGCCGCGACGTGCCGACACGATGGCGCGGCCGGCACGGGTCCGCATGCGCAGACGGAAGCCGTGCACACGAGCCCGACGGCGGTTGTTCGGCTGGAAAGTCCGCTTGCCCTTGGCCACGGCTGTATCTCCTCAACTATGTGACGCCCGCACTCGCCACCGACATGAACGAGTCATGCCGGTGGGCACGGTCGTCGCTGGTAAGCGCACGCATCTTGCTTGCTAGCCGGCGCGGTACCGATCGAAGTTCGTGGCAGAACTTCCCCGGTCGCAGCCGTATCACCACGTGTGGGCGACTGTTCGAGGGTACTGATCTGAATTCTCCGGGTCAAACCTCGCTGTCGCACGTCAGGAACCGTTACCGCTTCGTAGCGAGAAGTGAGGTGGATCCCACATGAGTTCGTCACAGTTGTCCCACTCGCAACGTGGCAAGCCGACACGCCCAAGAACCTCGAACCAATGTTGCCGAACGGTTGGCGGACGAACAGAAAACTTGTTAGCTTCTGCCAATGCCGTTGCACGACGGCGCCAGACAACAAGCCAGAGAGGTCCCGACGCTACGAGCCCACAGACGTTCCTGTGACGAGCCTCAGCGCGCGGGCTTCCTGCATGCAAAACACGAGCACGACGGCACTCTCCTACTTTGTCCACAGTCTGTGGATAACTATGTGGACAGATTGTCGTCGTTTTATTGAGCCGCCGGTCAGGCGGTTCCGAGGGGGTAGTAGTCGTTGACCGCTAACCCCAGTGCATCGTTCACCGACATCTGGAAAAGCGTGGTCGCCGAACTCAACGGTGACCTCGGCGGCACCACGACGCTGACCGCCCAGCAGCGGGCCTGGTTGCGCATGGTTCAGCCGCTGGTGCTGACCGAAGGCTTCGCGTTGCTGTCGGTCCCCACCCAGTTCGTGCAGAACGAGATCGAACGGCACCTGCGTGAACCGATCATCGCCGCGCTGAGCCGACACCTCGGACAGCGCGTCGACCTGGGTGTTCGCATCGCGGTCCCGGAGACCGACGACCGGCCGGTGGCCGCCGAAACCCCCGACGCCGAGACGCCGGAACCTGAACCCGTCACCGCCGCCGACGACCTGGACGACGACGCCGAAGAACTGTCCAGTGCCGAAGAGACCTGGCCCCGGTACTTCAACCGGCCGCCCGCGGACGAATCGGCCGATCTGAGCCTCAACCGGCGCTACACCTTCGACACCTTTGTCATCGGCGCCTCGAACCGGTTCGCGCACGCCGCGACACTGGCCATCGCCGAAGCGCCGGCCCGGGCCTACAACCCGCTGTTCATCTGGGGTGAATCAGGTCTGGGCAAGACGCACCTGCTGCACGCGGCCGGTAACTACGCGCAGAAGCTGTTCCCCGGCATGCGGGTCAAGTACGTCTCGACCGAGCAGTTCACCAACGACTTCATCAACTCGTTGCGTGACGACCGGACCGCATCGTTCAAGCGCAGCTTCCGCGACATCGACGTCCTGCTGGTCGACGACATCCAGTTCATCGAAGGCAAGGAAAGCACTCAGGAAGAGTTCTTCCACACCTTCAATACGCTGCACAACGCCAACAAGCAGATCGTCATCTCGTCGGACCGGCCGCCGAAACAGCTTGCGACGCTGGAAGACCGGCTGCGGACCCGGTTCGAATGGGGTCTGATCACCGATGTTCAGCCGCCCGAGCTGGAGACCCGCATCGCGATCCTGCGCAAGAAGGCGCAGATGGACCGCCTGGATGTGCCGGACGACGTGCTCGAGCTCATCGCCAGCCGCATCGATCGCAACATCCGCGAGCTCGAGGGTGCGTTGATCCGTGTGACGGCGTTCGCGTCGCTGAACAAGACGATGATCGACAAGTCTCTGGCCGAGATCGTGCTGCGAGATCTCATCGCCGACGCCGGCACCACCCAGATCAGTATCGCCACGATCATGGCGGCCACGGCCGAGTACTTCGAGACCACCGTGGAGGAGCTCCGCGGCCCCGGTAAGACCCGCGCCGTCGCCCTCTCCCGGCAGATCGCCATGTACCTGTGCCGGGAGCTCACGGACCTGTCCTTGCCGCGGATCGGGCAGGCCTTCGGCCGCGACCACACCACGGTGATGTACGCCGAGCGCAAGATCAAGAAGGAAATGGCCTCGCGGCGTGAGGTTTTCGATCACGTCAAGGAACTCACCACCCGGATCCGGCAGCGTTCCAAGCACTGAATCTGTCCTTGTGACATCGGCCCGCAGGCACTCACGCCTGCGGGCCGATGTTGTTTTGTCGGGCCATGAGTGGGGTACTCGAGCCACGGATCCCCCGGATCCAGCGCGTTTTGTGCCCCGACGACCCGAATCTCAAAAAGATTTTTTGGCATCACGAGCACCTCCAGTCACACAACGGGGTGTGCACAGCACTGTGTACTACATGGGATAAACCCTGGGATTTAGCTCAGAACAATCCACATGGCCGGATCGCTCCACAAATACACGGATTGGATTAACGGCGCGTGCACAGTCTGCGCACAGCCCCGGATCCCGCCGGTGAGGCCCGGACCAGCAAGTCCGTGGATCCATCCACAGCGTGCACAGCCCCTATTACTAATACCTTTAGATCTCTCTAGATCTTCTTCTAAAAGCAGTCCGTTGGGGAAACTCCCGGTGGACAACCGGATCCCGACGGCCTTCCGGGGGTCGTCACGAGCTCTCCCGGCTGATCGTTTAGCTTTCAACTTCACGCGGAACGCTCTACGGTGTTCTTCGATAGCCGGAACCAACGCCGATGCGTGTTGTTCACGCCTCACGGCGGGATCCGGCAGGCAAGCGTGGTGGGGTAACAGCGAAGGGACGCTATGGACGTGGCGACAACAGCCGGTCTGACCGATTTGAAGTTCCGTCTCGTTCGGGAAGACTTCGCCGACGCCGTGGCCTGGGTGGCGCGGATCCTGCCGTCCCGGCCGCTGAACCCGGTCCTGGCCGGTGTGCTGCTGACCGGCTCCGATGACGGTCTGACCATCTCCGGATACGACTACGAGGTGTCGGCCGAAGTTCGCGTCGCGGCGGAAATCTCTTCTCCCGGAAGCGTTTTGGTGTCGGGCAAGCTGCTCTCGGACATCACCCGCGCGCTGCCGGCCAAGCCGGTGGAACTCAGCGTCGAAGGCACCCGCGTGGCGCTGAGCTGCGGTAGCGCCCGTTTCTCCCTGCCGACCATGGCGGTCGAGGATTACCCGGCGCTGCCGGCACTCCCGGATGAGACTGGCATCGTGCCCGCCAACGTCTTCGCCGAGGCGATCGGTCAGGTGGCCGTCGCCGCCGGCCGCGACGACACCCTGCCGATGCTCACCGGTGTGCGTGTCGAGATCTCGGGCGAGAAGGTCGTGCTGGCTGCCACCGATCGATTCCGGCTCGCGGTCCGTGAACTCACCTGGAACTCGGCGGTGCCGGATCTCGAAGCGGCCGTGCTGGTTCCGGCGAAGACGCTGGCCGAGTCCGCCAAGTCGGGATCCGACGGCACCGAGGTGCACCTGTCGCTGGGTGCCGGTCAGGCCGTCGGTAAGGACGGCATGCTGGGTATTCGCAGCAATGGCAAGCGCACCACCACGCGCCTGCTCGACGCCGAGTTCCCGAAATTCCGTCAGCTGCTGCCGGCTGAGCACACCGCGGTCGCCACCATCGGTGTCGCCGAGCTGGCCGAGGCCATCAAGCGTGTCGCACTGGTCGCCGATCGTGGCGCCCAGGTCCGCATGGAGTTCGCCGACGACATCCTGCGCCTGTCGGCCGGTGCCGACGACGTCGGTCGCGCCGAAGAAGACCTGCCGGTCGAGTTCTACGGTGAGCCACTGACGATCGCCTTCAACCCGACCTACCTGACCGACGGGCTGGGTTCTTTACATGCCGATCGTGTGACGTTCGGGTTCACGACGCCCAGCAAGCCTGCAGTGTTGCGGCCCGCCGGGGAGAATCAGTACTCGGGATCCGGTCCGTTCCCCGCCGGGGACACCGACTACGTGTACTTGCTGATGCCGGTGCGCCTGCCGGGCTGACCGGAACACGACAGCGGAGGAAGCACTGATGCAGCTGGGGTTGATCGGCCTCGGAAAAATGGGCTTCAACATGCGCGAGCGTCTGCGCGGTGGCGGCCACGAAGTCATCGGGTACGACCCGCGGCCGGAAGTCAGCGACGTGCCGTCGCTCGCTGCGCTCGCCGAGCAGCTCACGGCGCCGCGCGTGGTGTGGGTCATGGTGCCCTCGGGCGAGATCACCCGCGAGACCATCGAGGATCTCGCCGAGGTGCTCAGCTCCGGTGACCTGGTGATCGACGGCGGCAACTCGCGCTACACCGAGGATGCCGTGCACGCAAAGTTGTTGGCGGACAAGGGAATAGGCTTCATCGATGCCGGGGTTTCCGGTGGCGTCTGGGGCCTGACCGAAGGCTATGGCCTGATGGTCGGCGGCAGTGACGACGACGTCGCGCGCGTCATGCCGATCTTCGAGACGCTGCGGCCCGAGGGAGATCTCGCCGACGGCTTCGTCCACGCCGGCCCGGTCGGCGCCGGCCACTTCGCCAAGATGGTGCACAACGGCGTGGAGTACGCGCTGATGACGGCCTACGGCGAGGGTTACGAGATGCTGGCCGCGTCGGACCTGATCAAGGACCCGCAGGCGGTGTACCAGGCCTGGACCAACGGCACCGTCGTGCGGTCCTGGCTGCAGCAGCTGCTGGCCAAGGCGCTCAAGGAAGACCCCCAGCTGGCCGACATCAGCGGCTACACTGAGGATTCCGGTGAAGGCCGCTGGACGGTCGAGGAGGCCATCCGGCTGCGGGTGCCGGTGCCGAGCATCGCAGCGTCGCTGTTCGCCCGGTTCCTGTCCCGCCAGGATGACTCGCCGACCATGAAAGCCGTTGCGGCACTTCGTAATCAATTCGGTGGCCACGCCGTCCAGAGGGTCAGTAAGTCCGGCTAGGTGTTCGTTCGACAGCTCAGTCTGACCGACTTCCGGTCGTGGCCGCGGCTCGACCTGGAATTGACACCGGGTCGGACCGTGTTCGTCGGCCAGAACGGTTTCGGCAAGACCAATATCGTTGAGGCCCTGTGGTATACCGCCACGCTCGGGTCCCACCGGGTGGCCTCGGACGCCCCCCTCATCCGGTCCGGGTGTGACCGCGCCGTCGTCTCCACCATCGTGGTCAACGACGGCCGGGAGCTGGCGGTGGATCTCGACATCACCGCCGGCCGGGCCAACAAGGCGCGGCTGAACCGCTCCCCAGTCCGGTCCGCGCGCGAAATTCTCGGCGCCCTGCGGGCGGTGTTGTTCGCGCCGGAAGATCTGTCGTTGGTCCGCGGCGATCCGGGGGAACGCCGGCGGTACCTCGACGAACTCGCCAGCACCCGGCGACCGCGGCTCGGTGGGGTACGGGCGGATTACGAGAAAGTGGTGCGCCAGCGCACCGCGCTGCTGAAATCCGCGGGCGCCAGCCGTTTTCGCGGTGCGGATGCCGGCGCGCTCGAGACCCTCGATGTCTGGGACGGTCACCTGGCCGCCCACGGCGCCGAGCTGATCGCCGCCCGCGTGAACCTGATCAACGAATTGCACCCGGAGATCACCAAGGCGTACCACCTGCTGGCACCGGCGTCGCGGCCCGCATCGGTCCGCTACCGCAGTTCGGTCGAGGCCGTCGAAGAACAGGCCGGCACCGGGTCGGTCGATGTTGCGGCCTACCAGAGCGCCCTGCTCGATGAACTCGCCCGCCGCCGGTCCGCCGAACTCGAGCGCGGCGTCTGCCTGGTCGGTCCCCACCGCGACGACCTCGAACTGCGCCTCGGCGACCAGCTCGCGAAAGGTTTTGCCAGCCACGGGGAATCGTGGTCGATGGCGTTGGCGCTGCGCCTGGGCGCATACGAACTGCTGCGGACCGACGGCACCGACCCGGTGTTGCTCCTCGACGACGTGTTCGCCGAACTCGATTCGGCACGCCGGCGGGCGCTCGCCGACGTGGCACAATCGGCGGAGCAGGTTTTGGTCACCGCGGCGGTGCCCGACGACATTCCCCAGGACTGGGACGGCACCCGAGTCAATGTGGTGATGCGTGACGACGACGGCGGGCGGATTTCGGTGGTGGACGCATGAGCGACGCTTGCGGAGCGAATCAACGACCGAGCAGCGAGGAGCCTCAGAATCCCGACGTGCCCGAAAGTGCTTTCCCGCCACCGCATCTGGCCCATCTCAAGGGTATGGATCTGGTGCGCCGCACGCTGGAGGAAGCCCGCGGCGCGGCCCGCAGTCAAGGAAAAGATGTCGGTCGCGGCCGTAATGCGCCGGTCTCGAAGGCCCGCCGCGGCGGTGGTCGCCGCACGTGGTCCGGTCCCGGGCCCGATCGCCGGGACCCGCAGTTGCTGGGTTCGGCGACCATGGACCTGGCCCGCAGCCGGGGCTGGTCGGGCCGAATGGCCGAAGGATCGGTGTTCGGCCAGTGGTCGACGGTCGTCGGCGACCAGATCGCCGAGCACGCCTCCCCCACGTCGCTGCGCGACGGCGTGCTGACGGTGACGGCCGAATCGACGGCCTGGGCGACGCAGCTGCGGATGGTGCAGTCGCAGATCTTGGCCAAGATCGCCGCGTCCGTCGGCGACGGTGTCGTCACGTCGCTGAAGATCCTGGGCCCGTCGGGTCCGACGTGGCAGAAGGGCCCGCGGAATTTCGGCGCCCGCGGACCGCGCGACACCTTCGGCTGAGGCCAAAACCGGGCGTCGCTCAGCGCGCCGATGAGTCTCAGATGACGCCCCTGGAGCGTCCGGACGCGACATCACCCGAGAAATTCCCCGCACGGCGCGAACAGACGTGTCAAAACGCTGTCAGAAAGTCAGTGCCGTCCGTACCTACCGGTAGACTGTCGACAGATCTGAGAGCGGTGTCCTCACCGCCCCCTCGAACCCCAAGGAGACGCGTCCGACGTGGCTGCCCAAAAGAAGGATGCGCCGGCTGAGTACGGTGCCGATTCGATCAAGGTCCTCGAAGGTCTGGAAGCGGTCCGCAAGCGTCCCGGTATGTACATCGGCTCCACCGGCGAGCGCGGTCTGCACCACCTGATCTGGGAAGTTGTGGACAACGCGGTCGACGAGGCGATGGCCGGTTTCGCGACCAAGGTCGACGTCCGCATCCTCGAGGACGGCGGCGTCCAGGTCACCGACGACGGCCGCGGTATCCCCGTCGCGATGCACGCCACCGGTATCCCGACCGTTGACGTCGTCATGACGGTGCTGCACGCCGGAGGCAAGTTCGAAGAGGGCGCCTACCAGGTGTCCGGTGGTCTGCACGGCGTCGGCGTCTCGGTGGTGAACGCCCTGTCGACGCGGCTCGAGGCCGACATCCACAAGGACGGCTTCGAATGGCACCAGACCTATGACAAGTCCGTCCCCGGCACACTGCGCAAGGGCGAGCCGTCCAAGAAGACCGGTACGACCATCCGCTTCTGGGCCGACCCGGACATCTTCGAGACCACGGTCTACGACTTCGAGACCATCGCCCGCCGCCTGCAGGAGATGGCGTTCCTGAACAAGGGCCTGACCATCGAGCTGACCGACGAGCGCGTCGCCGCTGCCGCGGTGGTCGACGAGGTCGTCAGCGATCACGCCGAGGCGCCCAAGTCCGCCGAGGAGCAGGCCGCCGAAGCCGCCGCCCCGCAGAAGGTCAAGCATCGGACCTTCCACTACCCCGACGGCCTGGTCGACTTCGTCAAGCACATCAACCGGACCAAGAGCGCCATCCAGCAGAGCATCATCGACTTCGGTGGCAAGGGTGACGGCCACGAGGTCGAGATCGCCATGCAGTGGAACGCCGGTTACTCCGAGTCGGTGCACACCTTCGCCAACACCATCAACACGCATGAGGGTGGTACGCACGAAGAAGGTTTCCGCGCCGCGCTGACGACTGTGGTCAACAAGTACGCGCGCGACAAGAAGCTGCTGAAGGAGAAGGAAGCCAACCTCACGGGTGACGACATCCGTGAAGGTCTGGCGGCGGTGGTCTCGGTGAAGGTCCGTCAGCCCCAGTTCGAGGGCCAGACCAAGACCAAGCTGGGCAACACCGAGGTCAAGTCGTTCGTGCAGAAAATCTGTAACGAGCAGCTGACCCACTGGTTCGAGGCCAACCCAGCCGAGGCCAAAACGGTTGTCAACAAGGCGGTTTCGTCGGCGCAGGCCCGTGTCGCCGCGCGTAAGGCGCGGGAGCTGGTGCGCCGCAAGAGCGCGACCGACATCGGCGGCCTGCCCGGCAAGCTGGCCGACTGCCGCTCCACCGACCCGACGAAGTCGGAACTGTATGTGGTGGAGGGCGATTCGGCCGGTGGCTCGGCCAAGAGTGGCCGCGACTCGATGTTCCAGGCGATCCTGCCGCTGCGCGGCAAGATCATCAACGTCGAGAAGGCGCGCATCGACCGCGTGCTGAAGAACAACGAGGTCCAGGCCATCATCACGGCCCTGGGCACGGGTATCCACGACGAGTTCGACATCTCCAAGCTGCGGTATCACAAGATCGTGCTGATGGCCGACGCCGACGTCGACGGCCAGCACATCTCGACACTGCTGCTGACCCTGCTGTTCCGCTTCATGAAGCCGCTGGTGGAAAACGGCCATATCTTCCTGGCTCAGCCGCCGCTGTACAAGCTGAAATGGCAACGCAGCGAACCGGAATTCGCGTACTCGGACCGCGAGCGCGACGGCCTGCTCGAGGCCGGCAAGAAGGCCGGCAAGCGCATCAACACCGACGACGGCATCCAGCGCTACAAAGGTCTGGGTGAGATGGACGCCAAGGAGCTGTGGGAAACCACCATGGATCCGTCCATCCGGGTGCTGCGCCAGGTCACCCTCGACGATGCCGCGGCCGCCGACGAACTGTTCTCGATCCTGATGGGCGAGGACGTCGAGGCGCGCCGCAGCTTCATCACCCGGAACGCGAAAGATGTTCGCTTCCTTGATGTTTAGCAATCAGCCCGCGCGAAGCGCTGCGAATCCGGCCCAGCTCGGCCGCTGAAAATCGATGTTTAACGTGAAACAATCCGCAGAAGGAATTCGATGACCGACACCCTGCCTCCCGAAGGCGATCGGATCGAACCGGTCGACATCCAGCAGGAGATGCAGCGCAGCTACATCGATTACGCCATGAGCGTCATCGTGGGCCGCGCCCTCCCCGAGGTCCGTGACGGCCTCAAGCCCGTGCACCGCCGCGTGCTCTACGCCATGTACGACTCCGGGTTCCGGCCGGACCGCTCGCACGCCAAGTCGGCGCGTTCGGTCGCCGAGACCATGGGTAACTACCACCCGCACGGTGACGCCTCGATCTACGACACCCTGGTCCGCATGGCCCAGCCGTGGTCGCTGCGCTACCCGCTGGTCGACGGACAGGGCAACTTCGGCTCGCCGGGTAACGACCCCGCGGCCGCCATGCGTTACACCGAGGCCCGGCTCACCCCGCTGGCCATGGAGATGCTGCGTGAAATCGACGAGGAGACAGTCGATTTCATCCCCAACTACGACGGTCGCGTGCAAGAGCCGACCGTCCTGCCCAGCCGGTTCCCCAACCTGCTGGCCAACGGCTCCGGCGGTATCGCCGTCGGTATGGCCACCAACATCCCGCCGCACAACCTCCGCGAACTCGCCGAGGCCGTGTACTGGTGCCTGGAGAACCACGAAGCCGACGAGGAGACGACCCTCGAAGCCGTGATGGAGCGGGTCAAGGGCCCGGACTTCCCCACCCACGGCCTGATCGTCGGATCCCAGGGCATCTCCGACACCTACAAAACCGGTCGCGGTTCGATCCGCATGCGCGGCGTCGTCGAGATCGAGGAAGACGCCAAGGGCCGCAACTCGCTCGTCATCACCGAGCTGCCGTACCAGGTCAACCACGACAACTTCATCACCTCGATCGCCGAGCAGGTGCGCGACGGCAAGATCGGCGGCATCTCGAACATCGAGGACCAGTCCAGTGACCGCGTGGGTCTGCGGATCGTCGTCGACCTCAAGCGCGACGCCGTCGCCAAGGTGGTGCTGAACAACCTCTACAAGCACACCCAGCTGCAGACCAGCTTCGGTGCCAACATGCTGTCGATCGTCGACGGTGTGCCGCGCACCCTGCGGCTGGACCAGATGATCCGCTACTACGTCGCCCATCAGCTCGACGTCATCGTCCGGCGCACGCGGTACCGGCTCCGCAAGGCCAACGAACGTGCCCACATCTTGCGCGGTCTGGTGAAAGCCCTTGACGCCCTTGATGAGGTCATCGCGCTGATCCGCGCGTCGGCCAACGCCGACGCCGCCCGGACCGGCTTGATGGAGCTGCTCGAAGTCGACGAGATCCAGGCTCAGGCCATCCTCGACATGCAGCTGCGTCGTCTGGCCGCCCTGGAACGTCAGCGCATCGTCGACGACCTCGCCAAGATCGAGGCCGAGATCGCCGACCTCGAGGACATTCTCGCCAAGCCCGAGCGGCAGCGCGCCATCGTCCGCGACGAGCTCAAGGAGATCGCCGACAAGTACGGCGACGACCGTCGTACCCGGATCATCGCGGCCGACGGTGACGTCACCGACGAGGACCTGATTCAGCGCGAGGACGTCGTCGTCACCATCACCGAGACGGGCTACGCCAAGCGCACCAAGACCGACCTCTACCGCAGTCAGAAGCGCGGCGGTAAGGGCGTGCAGGGCGCCGGGCTGAAGCAGGACGACATCGTCAACCACTTCTTCGTGTGCTCGACGCACGACTGGATCCTGTTCTTCACCACGCAGGGCCGGGTGTACCGGGCCAAGGCGTATGACCTGCCCGAGGCCTCCCGGACCGCGCGCGGCCAGCATGTGGCGAACCTGCTGGCCTTCCAGCCGGAGGAGCGCATCGCCCAGGTCATCCAGATCAAGAGCTACGAGGACGCGCCCTATCTGGTGCTCGCCACCCGTAACGGTCTGGTGAAGAAGTCCAAGCTGGCCGACTTCGATTCGAACCGCTCGGGCGGCATCGTCGCGATCAACCTGCGCGACGGCGACGAACTCGTCGGTGCCGTGCTGTGCTCCGCCGAAGAGGACCTGCTGCTGGTGTCCGCCAACGGCCAGTCCATCCGGTTCTCCGCGACCGACGAGGCGCTGCGGCCGATGGGTCGCGCCACCTCGGGTGTGCAGGGCATGCGCTTCAACGAGGACGACCGTTTGCTGTCGCTCAACGTCGTCGTGCCGGACACCTACCTGTTGGTCGCGACCGCGGGTGGTTACGCCAAGCGGACGGCCATCGACGAGTACACGGCACAGGGCCGCGGCGGCAAGGGCATCCTCACGATCCAGTACGACCCGAAGCGTGGCAGTCTGGTCGGTGCGTTGATCGTCGATGACGACACCGAGTTGTACGCCATCACTTCCGGCGGTGGTGTCATCCGGACCGCGGCACGTCAGGTGCGCAAGGCCGGACGGCAGACCAAGGGTGTGCGGTTGATGAACCTGGGTGAGGGCGACACACTGATTGCCGTCGCGCGCAACGCCGAAGAGGCCGAAGGTGGCGACGAGACCGACACCGAGGTCGACGCCGTGACCGAGACCGAGACCGACGAGACGTAGTGCTGCGACTGTCCCCAGCAGCCCTGATTGAAGGAGCCGCCAGGTGAGTTCCCCGAACGAGCCGGGATACACCCGTACCGGTGACGGACCCGCGAGCAATAACGGGCCGGCCACCGGATCGGGTGGCGGCGCCCACGCGGCCGAGCCGGGCGGCGACACCCCGCCCTGGCAGCGGACCCGCAGCGGGGCTCAGGCGGACGCTCCGGCTGCCGGCGGCCAGAGCCTTGACGAGCGGCTCAACCGGTTCGTCAGCGGCAGTGGATCGGCATCGGCGCTGGGTGGCGGTTCGCCTTCCGAGGCGGAGACGACCATTACGCCGGCCATCACTCCCGACGTCCCCCCGGTGCCGCCGGTCCCGTCGTCGTCGCCGGCGGTGACCCCGCAGGGCAACGTGCCGCCGAAGCCGGTCCGCACGGCCGAGACGGTTCGGACGGAAACCCGGCCCGAGGCCGCCTACGCCAGCGAGATCCCGGACCTGTCCCGTCAGCCGCAGCGCCGGGCGGGCGAGCCGCGGGAGCCCCGCAGCACCGTCGCCACGGTGTCGCCGGCCCCGGCGCGTTCGACGGCGCCGCGCAGCCGCGCGGGGGCCCGGCAGGACGGCCCGGTGCGGGCCAGCATGCAGGTGCGCCGCGTTGACCCGTGGAGTGTGCTGAAGGTCTCGCTGGTGCTGTCGGTGGCGTTGTTCTTCGTCTGGATGATCGCCGTCGCGTTCCTCTACCTCGTCCTCGGTGGCATGGGTGTGTGGAGCAAGCTCAACAGCAACGTCGGCGATCTGCTCACCAGCGGTGGCGGCAGCGGCGGCGAATTGGTTTCTGCCAGTACGATTTTCGGCGGCGCAACCCTCATCGGGTTGGTCAACATCGTGCTGCTGACGGCCATGGCCACGGCGGCGGCGTTCGTCTACAACCTGACCACGGATCTGGTCGGCGGCGTCGAGGTGACGCTCGCAGACCGCGACTGACGTCGCGTTTTGGGCGCAGAGGTACCCATACGGTAATCTCATCGCTCGGCCGCAAGGCCACTTTCGGGCCTATAGCTCAGGCGGTTAGAGCGCTTCGCTGATAACGAAGAGGTCGGAGGTTCGAGTCCTCCTAGGCCCACGGAAGTCGGTATCACCGACTCCCCCACCGGAAGGGTGCACCGTGAGATTGGTTCTGCTGGTGCTGGGTGCCTTGCTTGGAGTGGCTGCGGTAACCGTATGGCGGACCCAGCATGGCGCAGAGGTCTGGCATTCACTTCAATCGGACACCATCGAGGGGCCTTAGCTCAGTTGGTAGAGCGCTGCCTTTGCAAGGCAGATGTCAGGAGTTCGAATCTCCTAGGCTCCACAAAAATCCACAGCAGTTCGCAAAGCGGTTCCGAGTCATCGGGGCCGCTTTTCGCGTCTGACGGGAGCGGAGTTCCAACGGCGCTCCAAAGTCACCGTCCTACGCTGGCGCCCATGACGACAGAGATCAGCTACGCGAAGTGGATGTTGCCGCTGTCGGTGCCGTTCGGCCTCGGACCCAAGCACAGCGAGATCGAGGTGCGCGACGGCGCGCTGCACGTGGCCATGGGCTGGGGCTTCTCCGCCGACATCCCGCTGGCATCGATCACGGAAGCCGGTCGCTGGGAGGGCCGCATCACGTCGTGGGGCGTGCACGGCTTCCGCGGCCGCTGGCTGGTCAACGGATCGTCGGACGGCGTCGTCGCAATCACGATCGATCCGCCCGTCAAGGCCAAGGTGTGCGGCGTGCCGGTGACACTGCGCCAGCTCGGGGTCAGCGTGACGGATCCCGATGCGCTGATCGCGGCTGTGAATCGTTGAGCCGACGAATATGAGCTTGTGTGCCAAATCCAGTCCGGATCTGGCACACAAGCTCAGTCTCGGCGCAGAAAACTAGGGCTGCGGCGTCACATCCACGCTCGGGGGCAGCGGGGACGGCTCCGGCTGCATCGAGCGCCGCACGATCGAGAACGTGATGCCTCCGAGCGCCAGGACCGCGACGGTCGCGCCGGCAATCAGCAGGGGCCGGCGACGCTTGGACCCGGCCTCCACGACAAGGGCGAGATCGCCGGCGGCGTCGTCGCTGCGGTGGCACCGGCGCCCCACCCAGCGGGCGGTCCCGACCGTCGACCCGACGCCCAGCCCGAGCACCCCGCGCAGGATCAGCAGCGGCCCGACGATGGTGTACTTCAGCCCGCGACCCAGGCGGGCACCGGAGCTGGGGCGGCTGACCTCGGGGTCGTTCTCGGTGACAGTGCTCATCAACCAACCTCTCTGCCGGACACGATTTCTGCAGACCTCCCGAGCGGAGGCCGGGCTCTACGCCAGGGCTTCCACGTTATTCGGTGGGGGCGACTTCGGGGTCTTAAATGTGAGTGGCAGACTGACTTTCCGTGACGAGCCCCATTCAGACTGCGACCGCGACGCTGCACACCAACCGCGGCGACATCAAGATTGCTTTGTTCGGTAACCACGCGCCCAAGACCGTCGCCA
This sequence comes from Mycobacterium sp. UNC410CL29Cvi84, assembly GCF_000686745.1. Classification (NCBI taxonomy): domain Bacteria; kingdom Bacillati; phylum Actinomycetota; class Actinomycetes; order Mycobacteriales; family Mycobacteriaceae; genus Mycobacterium; species Mycobacterium sp. UNC410CL29Cvi84. The sequence continues at coordinate 123,212 of NZ_JMLM01000010.1, read as the reverse complement.
ACTTCGTTGGACTGGCCCAGGGCACCAAGGATTACTCCACCGAGAACGCCTCGGGCGGCACCTCCGGCCCGTTCTACGACGGCGTCATCTTCCACCGCGTCATCGACGGCTTCATGATCCAGGGCGGCGACCCGACCGGCACCGGTCGCGGCGGCCCTGGCTACCAGTTCGCCGACGAGTTCCACCCGGAGCTGCAGTTCGACAAGCCGTACCTGCTGGCCATGGCCAACGCCGGGCCGGGCACCAACGGCTCGCAGTTCTTCATCACCGTCGGCCCGACGCCGCACCTGAACCGTCGCCACACCATCTTCGGTGAGGTCGTCGACGAGGCGTCGCAGAAGGTTGTGGACGCCATCGCGACCACCGCCACCGACCGCGGTGACCGCCCGACCGAGCCGGTTGTCGTCGACTCGATCACCGTTTCCTGAATTCCAGCCTGACGCGCGGCGCGGCAGTCCCCTACCCGGGGCTGTCGCGCCGTTTGCGTTGGAGAGCTAGGGAATCAGCCCGGCGTCGGTCAGGGCGTCGAGGACGTTGATGGGGTCGGTGCCGACGTCCCACCGTGTGAAGACCAGGAGCCGGTCGTCGACGGTGTCGAGCTCCAGCAGCCGCACTTTGCGCGTCAGTCGGCGGAACTCGGTGATACGCACACTCTTGAGGTCGGCCTGTGTATAAGTCTGGGTACTGAACCACCCGCGCACTACGATCCCGGCCGGCGTGATCGCGAGCTTCGGCCGCGCGCGCCAGGACATCACGGCGAACACCAGCAGGCCGATGGCGGCGATGCCGCCGAGGAGGCGTCCGGGCAGGTCAGTGACCGAAGTCAGGGCCACAGCGGCGAGTACGACGCCGAATGCTCCACAGGCCGCGATACCGGCTGTCGGCGGGCTCCATTGAGTTTGTTCCACGAGATGTCCACACCCTTGGGGGCAAGTTATCCACAGGCACTATCCCCAATGGGGATGAATCACATCGATGTGATTGGGTGTCCGTCAGGTTGCCAGTTGGGTTACGTAACGAGACTCGGATGTAACGAACCGGGTCTGTTGACGCAGCTCAGCGCCACCGCATGGTCAGCAGCAGGCCGGTGATCATGAAGGCGAAGGCGATGGCGTAGTTCCACTGGGCGAGATCGGCCATCCACTGCAGCAGGTGTGGCGTACCGGCCGGGTTCAGCGCGGCGAGCTGGAACACCGCCAACCAGATCAGACCGATCAGCATGAGCGAGCAGAAGAACACCACGAACCACACGCTCGACGGCCCGGCCTTGACCTTCACCGGCGTCCGACTCACCGGGTTGATGGTGAAGTCGTTCTTCTTGCGAACCTTGGACTTGGGCATTGGTACCTTCGCGGACAGTCGGTGCCGCACTCCCGCGCCGGTGGAGAAAAACCGGCAATTCGGTGCGACGATGGAGCGGTATGCACTCAGAGCCTAACGCAGAAGACGTGTCGCCTCGCAGGCCCTGGTGGACGGCCGGGACCTCGGAACCTGCCCAGCCGGCCCGCCACTCGGCCTGGCGATTCGGTGTGCCGGTGGTCTGTGTGCTCGCCGGCCTCCTGCTCGCCACCACGCACAGCGTCTCCGGGGGCAGCGAGATCCGGCGCAGCGACGCGCCCCGCCTCGTCGACATGGTGAAGGAAGCACAACGCACCGTCGCCACCCGTGCCGCCGAACGCGACAACCTGCAGCGTCAGCTCGAGAATCACCACGGCGGTACGCCCGGCGCCGATGCCGCGCTCGGCGCCATCACCAGTCGCGCCAACGAACTGGGTCTGGAGCTCGGCCTCGACCCCATGCGGGGACCGGGCCTGGTGATCACCCTCAACGACGCGCAGCGCAACGCGCAGGGCCAGTACCCGCACGACGCCACCCCGGACGACCTCGTCGTACACCAGCAGGACGTCCAGGCGGTGCTCAACGCGCTGTGGCTGGGGGGCGCCGAGGCCGTCCAGATGCAGGACCAGCGGATTCTGGCCACCTCGGCCCCGCGCTGCGTCGGGAACACCCTGCTGCTCAACGGCCGTACCTACAGCCCGCCGTACGTCATCACCGTGATCGGCAACGTCGAGGGCATGCGCGCCGCCCTCGCCGCCGCACCGCTGGTGACGCTCTACAAGCAGTACGTGGTCCGGTTCGGACTCGGTTACACCGAGGACCCGCGGGCATCGGTGGACGTCGTCGGTCACCGGATGCCGCTGAAACTCCGGTACGCCCAACCGGCCGGACCGGTCACATATTGAGTGATCGGGTCGGCGGGTGACCCAGTAGCCTGGCGGCATGCAGGTTCTCGTCCTCGACAACTACGACAGCTTCGTGTTCAACCTGGTCCAGTACCTGGGCCAGCTCGGGGTGCACGCGCAGGTCTGGCGTAGCGACGACGAGCGCGTCTCCACTCCCGACGGCGTCGCCGCGGTGGCGAAGGAGTTCGACGGGATCCTGGTGAGCCCCGGCCCCGGCACCCCGGAGCGGGCGGGCGCGTCCATTCCGCTGGTCCGGGCGTGCGCGGAGTCCGGTACTCCCCTACTCGGGGTGTGTCTGGGACATCAGGCGATCGGCGTGGCTTTCGGCGGCACGGTCGACCGCGCGCCGGAGCTGCTGCACGGCAAGACCAGCCAGGTGCACCACGCGAACAGCGGTGTGCTGCAAGGACTTCCGGACCCGTTCACGGCGACCCGCTACCACTCGCTGACCATCCTGCCGGAGACGCTGCCGGATGAGCTCGAGGCCATCGGGCAGACCGACAGCGGCGTGATCATGGCTGTGCGGCACCGCGAGCTTCCGATCCACGGAGTGCAGTTCCACCCGGAGAGCATCCTGACGCAGGGCGGCCACCGGATGCTGGCCAACTGGCTCGCCTTCTGTGGCGAGGCTCCCGACGAGGCACTGGTCAGTCGGCTCGAGCAGGAAGTCGCCGACGCGGTCTCGGCCGCGACTCGCACCGCCTGACCGAGCGGCATTACGAGGCGAAGCTCAGCGTGATCGACGCGTTGAAGTTGACGCCACTGCCGGCCGCCGGCATCTGGCTCACCACCGCATTGCTGCGCTGACCGCTGTTCTGCACGTCGGCGCCCTTGATCAGCACGCCGGTCCAGCCCAGGGCGCGCAGATTCGGTTCGGCGTCGGTCCAGAACTGACCGGTCAGGTTCGGCATGACGAACTGGTTGCCCTGCGACACCTTCAGAGTGATGGGCGCGTCCTTGGCCGTCGGCGTGCCCGCCGCCGGGTCGGTGCCGATGATCTCGCCGGCCGGTTTCGGGCTGTCGATCGGGGCCGTCAGGATCGTCGTGAAGCCGACGGTGTTGAGGTTCTTGGTCGCGATGTCGACGGTCTGCCCGTTGACATCGGGGATCGGGACCAGGCCCGGTCCGGAGCCGACGATGATCGTGATGACGTTGGTGATCGCCGAGGTCTGGTGCGCCGGCGGGTTGGTCGCGATGACCCGGTCCTTCTGCTCCGGCAGCGACTGCGACACCGTCTGCTGGATGTTGCGGAAGCCGGCCGACTGCAGCTTGGCCATGGCGTCGGCGGGCGACAGCTTCGACACGTCCGGGACCTCGCGCTGTTCCGGTCCGGTGGAGATGTTGATGGTGATCTCGTCACCGGCGGCGACGGAGGTGTTGGCCGCCGGTTCGGTGCCGATGACGTGGTCCGGCGCCACCGTCGAGTCCGGCCGCTGTTGCGTACGGGTCTTGAAGCCGCGGTTCTGCAGGTTGGCGACGGCGTCGGCCTGCGCCAGCCCACGGACGTCCGGAATCTGCTGGTCGTGCGGCTTGCCGCCGATCAGGTTGATGGCGACGGTGACGACGACGGTCAGCACCGCCAGGATGGCCGCGGCGATGAGCCAGCGTCCGATCGGCGTCGAGGCGCGGTCCGTCGAGCGGTACGGCTGCGGGTTGACGCTGATCTGCTCGGGCATCATGCTGCGCGGTCCACCGAACCCGCCGGCGCCCATCATCGCGGTGCGCTCGGCGTCGGTGAGCACCTTGGGCGCGTCGGGAGCCTCGCCGGCGTGCACACGGATCAGGTCGTTCCGCATGTCCGCGGCGCTCTGGTAGCGATTGTCCGGGTTCTTCGCCAGGGCCTTGAGGATGACGGCGTCGAGTCCGGGCGTGATGCCGGAGTGCCGCTGCGACGGCGGCACCGGGTCCTCACGGACGTGCTGGTAGGCGACCGCGACCGGGGAATCGCCCACGAAGGGCGGCTCACCGGTGACCAGTTCGTACAGCACGCAGCCCAGCGAGTACACGTCCGAGCGGGCGTCGACGTTCTGCCCACTGGCCTGCTCGGGTGACAGGTACTGCGCGGTGCCGATGACCGCGGCGGTCTGCGTCATCCGGTTGCTGCTGTCGGCGATGGCGCGGGCGATGCCGAAGTCCATGACCTTGACCGCATTGGACTTGCTGATCATGATGTTCGCCGGCTTGATGTCACGGTGCACGATGCCGTGCTGGTGACTGAAGTTCAGGGCCTGACAGGCGTCGGCGATGATCTCGATCGCGCGCTGCTGCGGCAGCGGCCCCTCGGTGTGCACGATGTCGCGCAGCGTCACGCCGTCGACGTACTCCATGACGATGTACGGCAGCGGCCCGTTGGGCGTCTCGGCCTCGCCGGTGTCGTAGACGGCGACGATCGCCGGGTGGTTCAGCGCCGCGGCATTCTGCGCCTCCCGGCGGAACCGCAGGTAGAAGCTGGGGTCCCGAGCCAGGTCGGCGCGCAGCACCTTGACCGCCACATCGCGGTGCAGGCGCAGGTCGCGCCCGAGGTGAACCTCGGACATGCCACCGAAGCCGAGGATGTCCCCCAGCTCGTAGCGGTCGGAGAGGTGCTGGGGCGTGGTCATGAGATGGCCGGTCCTGACAGATCAGGGAGCGAATACGACTGACCTGTTGGTGCGCCCGGCGTCTTCGTGGTCTCGGTGATGGTGTTGGTGACAGTGGACTGCTGCTGGTTCTTCTGGTCCTGCCGGTCCTGCGCGTTGAGCACGATCAGGATCGCGATGACGATCGCCAGCGCACCGAGGACACCGGCCGCCCACAGCAGTGCGCGCTGGCCGGGTGAGAACGTCCGCCGGGCCGGCGGGGCCGGCCGGTGGCTACCGCTGGCCGGTCGGGGCCGCGGGGTTGCGGGTGCCGGTCGGGCCGGCTCGATGGCCGCCCGCGCCTGCGTGCTCGACGGGATCGCCGCCGGAGCCGCGCGTCCGATGGTCGGGGCCTGGTTGGGTCGCGGGGGACGGCGTCCGGCCCGAACCGCGGCGACAGCGTCGGCGAACGGGCCGCCGCTGCGGTAGCGGTGGATGGCGTCCTTGGCGAGCGCGATCTCGATGAGCTCGCGGACGTTGGGGGGCAGGTCGGCCGGCAGTGGTGGCGGCGCTTCCTTGATGTGCTTCATCGCGACGGTCAGGGCGCCGTCACCGGTGAACGGGCGTCGTCCGGACACGGACTCGTAGCCGACGACACCGAGCGAGTAGACGTCGCTGGCCGCGGTGGCGTCGTGGCCCAGGGCCTGCTCGGGCGCGATGTACTGCGCCGTGCCCATGACCATGCCGGTCTGGGTGACGGGTGCGGCGTCGACGGCCTTGGCGATACCGAAGTCGGTGAGCTTCACCTGGCCGGTCGGGGTGATCATGATGTTGCCGGGCTTGACGTCGCGGTGCACCAGGCCGGCGCTGTGCGCGACCTGCAGGGCCCGGCCCGTCTGCTCCAGCATGTCCAGCGAGTGCCGCAGTGACAGCCGGCCGGTGCGCTTGATCACCGAGTTCAGCGGCTCACCGTTGACGAGCTCCATCACCAGGTAGGCGGTACGGCCCGAATCGTCCAGCTCGGTCTCGCCGTAGTCGTAGACGCTGGCGATGCCGGGGTGGTTCAGCATCGCGACCGTGCGCGCCTCGGCGCGGAACCGCTCGACGAATTCGGGGTCGGTCGAATATTCGGCCTTGAGTACCTTGATGGCGACCTGTCGGCCGAGCCTGCTGTCGACGCCCTCCCAGACCTGACCCATGCCGCCAGTGGCGATGAGTCGCTGAAGTCGATAGCGGCCGGAAAGTGTGACTCCGACCCGCGCGCTCATGATCCCTCCCGTAGCGCCGCGGCGATGGTGGCCCGCCCGATGGGTGCGGCCAGCGCACCGCCGGTTGCGGACAAACGGTCTCCACCATTCTCCACTAGGACGGCGACGGCGACCTTCGGGGATTTCGCCGGGGCAAAAGCGATGTACCACGCATGTGGTGGGGTGTGACGTGGATCGGTGCCGTGTTCGGCGGTGCCCGTCTTGGATGCGATCTGCACGCCGGCTATGGCTCCCTTCTGCTGCGTCACCTGCTCGGCGCCGACCATCAGATCCGTAAGTGTAGCCGCGACCTGGGATGAGATGGCCCGCCGCTGTTGGTGCGGTGAGGTAGCCGCGATGTTGGAAAGGTCCGGTCCCTTGAGGTCGTCGACCAGGTACGGGGCCATGCTGACGCCGCCGTTGGCGATGGTCGCGGCGATCATCGCGTTCTGCAGCGGGGTCAGGGCGACGTCCTTCTGGCCGATGCTGGAGATGCCCAGGGCCGGGGCGTCGGAAATCGGGCCGACGGTCGACTCCGCGACCTGCAGCGGGATCGACGGCGGCGGGGTGTCCAGGCCGAATTGCCGGGCCATGGTCCGCATCGCGTCGGCGCCGTTGTGCAGGCCGAGTTCGACGAAGGCGGTGTTGCAGGACTTGGCGAACGCCTCACGCAGGGACACCGTCGCGCCCCCGCCGCAAGCCGCGCCACCGTAGTTCTCGAGTGTTGCGGTGCTGTCCGGCAACGTGATTCGCGCCGCCGACGTCAGCTGGGTGTCCGGGGTGGCACCGGCCTGCAGCGCGGCGGCGGTGGTCAGCACCTTGAACGTCGACCCCGGCGGGTAGGTCTCGGAGATCGCCCGGTTCTGCAGCGGGGACTCGGGGTTGTCGCGCAACTCCTGCCAGGCGGCGGACTGCCGGTCGCCTTCGTGCGAGGCGAGCAGATTTGGGTCGTAAGACGGGGACGACACCATGGCGAGAATCTTGCCGGTGGACGGATCCAGCGCCACCACCGAGCCCTTGCAAGGGTTGCCGCCGCAGCCCTGCTGCATCGCGTCCCACGCGGCTTGCTGCACCCGCGGCACGATCGTGGTGTCGACGTTGCCGCCGCGGGGGTCGCGGCCGGTGAAGAAGTCGGCGATGCGGTTGCCGAACAGACGCTCGTCGGAGCCGTTGAGGATGCTGTCCTCGGCGCGCTCGAGGCCGGCGCTGGAGTACTGCAGCGAGTAGAAGCCGGTGACCGGCGCGTAGACCAGCGGGTTCGGGTAGATGCGCAGGTAGCGGAACCGGCCGTTGGTCGGCATCGAGTAGGCCAGCAGCTGGCCGCCCGCGGTGATCTGGCCGCGCTGGCGCGAGTACTCGTCGAGCAGCACCCGCTGGTTCCGCGGGTCGGCGCGCAGGCCGTCGGCGGCGAACACCTGGGTGGTGGTGGCGTTGAGCAGCAACAGCACGACCAGTGCCATCACCAGTCCGGAGACGCGACGGAGCGAGGTGTTCATTGCTTCTCGATCACCTCGGTGTTGGCCGCCGCGATCGGCGCTTGGTTCGGGCCCCGGGTGGACAGCGGGCGGCGCGCGACGTGCGAGACCCGCAGCAGCAGGGCCAGCAGTACGTAATTGGACAGTAGGGACGACCCGCCGTAGGACATCCACGGCGTCGTCAGGCCGGTCTGTGGGATGAGCTTGGTGACGCCGCCGACGACGATGAACAGCTGCAGCGCCAGCGCGGCGGACAGGCCCGCGGCGAGCAGCTTGCCGAAGCTGTCGCGCACGGCGATGGCGGTCCGCAGCCCCCGGATGATGACGATCGTGTAGAGCATCAGCACTGCGGCCAGGCCGACGAGCCCAAGCTCCTCACCCACCGCGGCGATGATGAAGTCGGTCGAGGCGTCGGGCACCGTGCCGGGCTGCCCGTTACCCAGGCCGGTGCCGAAGATGCCGCCGGTGGCGAAGCTGAACAGCGACTGCACCATCTGGTATCCGGCGCCGTCGGGGTCGGCGAACGGGTCCAGCCAGTTCTGCACGCGCACCCGCACGTGGTCGAAAAGCTGGTATGCCACAAGGCTTCCCACGCTGAACAGGCTCAGCCCGATGATCACCCAGCTGAGTTTCTCGGTGGCGACGTACAGCAGCACCAGGAACGTCGCGTAGAGCAGCAGCGAGGCGCCGAGGTCCTTCTCGAACACCATGACGCCGATCGAGCCGATCCAGGCCACCAGCAGCGGCGCCAGGTCACGCGGCCGCGGCAGGTCCATCCCGAAGACATGCTTGCCGGCGCTCGTGAACAGGCTGCGCTTGGTGACCAGCACGCTGGCGAAGAAGATCAGCAGCAGGATCTTGGAGAACTCGGCGGGCTGAATCGAGAAGCCCGGCAACCGGATCCAGATCTTGGCGCCGTACTGCTCGGCCACCGAGTCCGGCAACACGGCCGGAATGGCCAGCAGCACCAGACCGGCCAGGCCGCACAGGTAGCCGTAGCGGGCCAGCATCCGATGGTCGTGCACGAACATCAGCACCGCGGTGAACACCAGGATGCCCAGCAGCGTCCACAGCATCTGCTGGTTGGCGTTGCCGCCCGGCAGGATCCCGGCGGGCCGGGTGTGCGCCGAGAGGTCCAGCCGGTAGATCAGCACCAGGCCCAGGCCGTTCAGCAGCGCGACGACGGGCAGCAGCAGCGGATCGGCATACGGCGCGTACCGGCGCACCGCCAGATGGGCGCCACCGAACAGCACGACGAAGCCGACGGTGAACTGCACCAGATCCATCTGCAGGCCGCGCTCCTGATTGGCCTCGACGATGAGCAGAGCCACCGTCGTGATCACGGCGGCGAAGCCCAGCAGCACCAACTCGGAATTACGCCGATTGGGCAGTGGAGGGGCGACCGCGACCGGAGACTGCGGCTGGGTGTCTTCCCGTCGCGGCGCCCGTCCCGGCGTGTCTTCCCGCCCCTGCTCTTGCCCCGGCGTGGTCATGCCGAGGCTCCCACTCGCTCTCGGGCCGTCATGACGCGTTCCGGCAGTTTGTGCCCGGCTCCTGAGGTGGCGGAGGGAGTGCCGTGGCCGTCGGGGACGGAGCCGCGGGCGAGGTCGGGGCAGGCGCTGGGCTGGAGGGGTTGGGAGCCGGCGCCGGGCTTGGTGCCGGTGCGGGGGTCGGCGCCGGGGTGGGGGCGGCCGTCGTCGGCGCCGGGGCCTCGGGACCGGGGGCCGGGCCGCGCGGCGGCTGCGGCACCACCGACAGCGACGGTGCCGGTGCGGGGGTCGGAGCGGGAGCCGGCGGGGTGACGACGGGCGGCGCGCACAGTGGCAGCAGCGAGGCGCGGCTGAGTTCCTTGAGCTGACGGATCGCGTCGTCGACGGTGCCGGTCGGCAGGCCAGCGGTGACCTGGGCGCGGCCGGACTCGCGCAGATCGGCGACCTTCATGGGCTGGCAGCCCGCGCGGGTGTCGTCCACGCCGATGATCGTCATGTCGGAGTGGCTGTCCAGACACGCCAGCAGATAGGGCTCCTGCAGCGGCAGCCCGAGCAGCGAGCCCGGCACGCCGCGCATGATGTAGACCGAGCCGTTGTAGCCGGAGACGTAGTAGTTGCTCCGGATCAGGTAGCGCCCGATGGCCAGTCCGCTGACGAGCAGCAGGATCAGCACGATCGCGCCGATGATCAGATTGCGCCGGGTGTGCTTCTTGCGCTGCGGTGGATCAAGTTGTGCCGCAGGCTTTTTCGCGGCCGCCGCCACGCGCTTGGGGTTGAAGGCGGAGGCGCGTCCGGCGGCGGTGTTGGGGGGCAGCGTGTCGTCGTCCTGGCCCGACACCGCGCCCGCCAGGATGGGTGCGGTCTGGCCGTATTCGTAGTCGACGACGTCGGCCACCACGACCGTGACGTTGTCGGGGCCGCCGCCGCGCAGGGCCAGCTCGATGAGCCGGTCGGCGCAGTCCACGACGTCCGGGATCTGCATCGCGGTCTGGATGGTCTCGTGGCTGACCGGGTCGGACAGGCCGTCCGAGCACAGCAGGTAGCGGTCACCGGCGCGGACTTCGCGCATCGTCAGCGTCGGTTCGACCTCGTGACCGGTCAGCGCCTTCATGATCAGCGAGCGCTGCGGATGACTGTGGGCCTCTTCGGCCGTGATGCGGCCGTCGTCGACCAGGGTCTGGACGAAGGTGTCGTCCTTGGTGATCTGGGTCAGCTCGCCGTCGCGCATCAGGTAGCCGCGGGAGTCGCCGATGTGCACCATGCCCAGCCGCGTGCCGGCGAACAGGATGGCGCTCAGGGTGGTGCCCATGCCCTCGAGTTCGGGATCGGCCTCGACGTGCGCCGCGATGGCGGCGTTGCCGTCGTGGACGGCGTCGTTCAGCTTGGCCAGCAGGTCGCCGCCGGGTTCGTCGTCGTCGAGGTGGGCCAGCGCGGCAATGACCAGCTGCGAGGCGACCTCGCCCGCGGCGTGACCGCCCATGCCGTCCGCCAAGGCGAGGAGGCGGGCCCCCGCATAGACGGAGTCCTCATTGTTGGCGCGGACCAGGCCGCGGTCGCTGCGCGCGGCATATCGGAGTACGAGTGTCACGGGCGCAGCTCAATTACCGTCTTGCCGATTCGAACCGGCGTTCCCATTGGAACCCTTACCGCCGTCGTCACTTTCGCCCTGTCCAGGTATGTACCGTTGGTCGATCCTAGGTCTTCGACGTACCACTCGGAGCCTCTCGGCGACAGCCGGGCGTGCCGTGTCGAGGCGTAGTCGTCGGTGAGCACCAGGGTGGAGTCGTCGGCCCGGCCGATCAGAACGGGCTGGCTGGTCAGGGTGATCCGGGTGCCCGCGAGGGCGCCATCGGTCACCACCAACTGGCGCGCGTACCGGCGTCGGTCCCGGTTGGGCAGCAGGGTGCCACGGAACGCCAGACCGCGCCGCACCATGACGGCTCCGGTGGGTGCGTAGATGTCGGTGCGCAGGACACGCAGAACCGACCAGATGAAAAGCCAGAGCAACAGAAGGAAACCGACCCGCGTCAGCTGCAGAACTAACCCCTGCATCCGACGTCCTCTCCGTTGCCGCATCGAGGCTGGGCCCGGTGCCCGGTAGCCGTCGGCATCGTCACGATACTTTGGCGGTCACCGGCCGGTGTGAACATCATCCGGCCGGTGACGGAAACCGAGCTCAGTGAACGCGGACCACGATCTCGGAGTGACCCACCCGGATGACGTCGCCGTCGGCCAGCTGCCACTCCTGCACCGGGGCGTTGTTGACGGTGGTGCCGTTGGTCGAGTTCAGATCCGAGAGCAGCGCGGTGTGGCCGTCCCAGCGGATCTCGAGGTGCCGACGTGAAACGCCGGTGTCGGGCAGACGGAACTGTGCGTCCTGGCCGCGGCCGATGACGTTCGCGCCTTCGCGCAGCTGGTAGGTGCGGCCGCTGCCATCGTCGAGCTGGAGAGTGACGTTCGCGCCCGCGGCGCCGTAGCCGCCGTAGCCGGCCGGCTGACCGTAATCGGGCTCGGCGTAGCCGGCGCCTGCGCCGCCGCCGTAACCCTGGTCGCCGTAGCCGGCCTGGGCCGGAGCCTGACCGTAGCCCTGATCCGCGGGGGCATGACCGTAACCCTGGTCGGCGGGCGGCTGACCGTAGGACGGCTGCTGCGGCTGGCCGTAGTTCTGCTCGCCGTAGCCGCCCTGTCCGTAGCCGCCCTGCTGGGGCTGGCCGTAGCCACCCTGCTGGCCGCCGTAACCCTGGTCGGGCTGTCCGTAGCCGCCCTGCTGGGGCTGGCCGTAACCGCCCTGCTGGCCGCCGTAACCCTGGTCGGGCTGTCCGTAGCCGCCCTGCTGGGGCTGGCCGTAACCGCCCTGCTGGCCGCCATAGCCCTGATCGGGCTGCTGGCCGTAGCTCTGCTGGCCGTAGCCCTGTTCGGGCTGGCCGTAACCATGCTGAGGACCGACGGGCGGCGGTCCGGGAGGACCACCCTGCGGACCGCCGAAGCCGCCCGGGCCGTATCCGGACGGACCCGCGCCATAGCCGGCCTGCTCGGGCTGCCCGTAGCCACCCTGCTGGCCGTACCCGGGGCCACCCTGCGGCGCGCCGTAACCGCCCTGCTGTCCGTAACCCTGCGGGGGCTGGCCGTAGCCCTGGTTCGGGTCCTGCGGGTACTGCTGACCGCGCTGCTCGTCGGGCTGCCGTCCGTAGTCGTACTCGTCGCCTGGCTGGCCCTGTCCCTGGCCGGGACGGTGGGTCGGGTTGTCAGTCATCGTTGGTACTCCTGGTTCTGCGGTGTGCACGCGGTCGCTGGGTGCCGGCCGCGGTGGCCCGGCGGTTGAGTCGGGGTTGACCGCGCCGTGGGCGCGGAATTGGCCGGTATGAAGGCCAGGTGACGGCTCAAACCTGACGACCACCTCACCATACGTTTGCCATCCCCGCTCATGGACGAATCCCTCAAGGTGTTTGGCAAAAGCACTGGGTGTGAGGTCAGGATCGGCGTTCACCTTCTCGAAATCGGTGTAACTGAGCGTAATGACGTAATCGTTCGGTGCCAAAATACGGCCGCCACCGACATCACGGGCACCAGATTCGGCTTCCCGCTGGAGGGCGGCCTCGACTTCCGGGGGTGCGATCGACCCCCCGAAGACGCGGGCAAAAGCGTCTCCGACCGTGGTCTCGAGCTTGCGCTCGATCCGGTCGACCAGACCCATGTCCCCCTGCCTCGCTTCGTCTCGGTGGTCCAGATGTGATGTGCGTAATAACCGCAGACACCACTGTTACGCATGGTATCGGCCTGACCTTGTAATACGTGACCAACAGAATCGTGAGAATTCGAAACCCGCTGGTCAGGAGGTGGTGAACCGGCACGCGGACCGCTCGATCGTGGCTTCTCGCCGCGTTTGTGGGTCCAGCTGGGCAGAACTCCGTGGTCAGGCGCGGATTTGGAGCCGGGGGTAGGGGTGGTGATACTCTCTCCCAGTTGTTTGGGGCGAGTGGCGGAATGGCAGACGCGCTGGCTTCAGGTGCCAGTGTCCTTCGGGACGTGGGGGTTCAAGTCCCCCTTCGCCCACTCAACAGCAGTTCTACGAACTGCCGGCATTAAGGTCACGAACTCAAAAGGGTTCGTGACCTTTGTGTTTGTGGCGAAAGTCTAGCTGTGGGTGCGAGTTCATGTCCCCTCCCGGACTTCGTCGCGGAGATTCCCCATCAATCTGGACCCGCGCGTCGCGGCGGGCGAGCACCCCAGGGAAGACCAGGGCTAAACGGCACCGTGCGGGGCTCTTCGAAGCACTCAAGATGGACGACACTCCGATGGTCGTGGACAACTTCGTCAACTGCATCGACGAACTAGTGCGTGGAGGTAAGTTCGAGAGTTGACAGTTAATCATTTGGGGCGATTAGAAAGTCCGTCAAGCTTTGCACTCAACGCCCCTACGTGCAGTTCAAGATTCGAGGCGATGACATCTTCGAGAAAGCCCTCGGATGTGCGCGACTACTGAGTGGCTTGGTCCAGTGTTGTCTAATAGGGGAACACCTCGGTGAGTACTGACGGTGCGGCCGCTCGGCCGGAGATAGTGATCGGATTGGTTGGCGCACTCGGCACGGAACTGAATCGAGTCGAGGACGCATTAGCCCAGTCGTTGACGGGTGTGGCCTATTCGATCCGAAAAGTGCGCGTTAGCGATCTGATTGCGTCCGCGTACGGTGAGCTCGGTCTTCCTGAAATCGTGAATGCTGAAACCGACCTCGACCGCTTGATGGACATGGGTGATCAGCTGCGCGAGCATCAAGACGATGGTGCTGCTGCAGCAGCTATCGCGGTGTCAGCGATCGCGAGACAACGGTTCGATGAACTGGGCCAAGCATTAATAGATGCTGGTGTTGAGCGGGAGGCTGTTGCAACTGTCGTCCGACAGCTGAAACATCCGGATGAGGTAGACCTGCTGCGCTCGGTATATGGACCACGATTCATCTTGATCGGTGCGTGGTCACCGAAAGAACAGAGACAAATCCAGATAACCCAGCGTTTGCGTTTGTCTGTATCGAATCAAGACAACTCTTGGTATGACCAGCACGCAATTCGATTGATGAGCCGGGATGAGAGCGACGGCACTCGGAAACTCGGACAACGGGTCAGGGACACGTTTGAACTAGCTGACGCGTACGTGGCTATCCGATCGGGCTGTCCTATTGACCAAGATGTCAGCCGGCTAGTCCGGCTGATATTCGGGGCTCCGTTCGAGTCACCAACGCGTGATGAGCAGGCAATGTTTCAAGCCTTCGGAGCTCGACTCCGTTCATCGGCGGGTGGAAGGCAAGTTGGTGCGGTGGCAATCGACCGCGACGGTGAAATTCTCGCGACCGGAACCAACGACGTACCCAAGGCGGGAGGAGGTCAGTACTGGACGGGTGACGAACCCGACCACCGAGACTTTCAATCAGGGGCAGATTTCAATGATCAAGAGAAGTTTCAAGTGGCGCTTGATCTCGTGGACCGTCTTAAACAGGCGGGGTGGCTAGGCGACAAGGCAACTGGGCTTGAACCAAACGAGCTTGCTGAGCTGGCACTTAATTCCGGAGGGCCGTTCAGTAAGAGCCGGTTGGCGGATCTTCTCGAGTTTGGTCGGATCCTGCACGCCGAGATGGCTCTGGTGTGTACCGCGGCACGGCGCGGAACCGCGCTCGGCGGTACCACGATGTACTCCACCACGTACCCCTGCCATGCCTGCGCGCGGTTGATTATCGGCAGCGGAATCCTGAAAGTGGTGTACATCGATCCGTATCCCAAGTCGTTGGTTCCGCGCATGTACAGCACGGAAGTATCTGAGTACGAAGACCACACAGGGAAGGTCTCGTTCACAGCGTTTGCTGGGATTGCCCCGAGGCTGTATCCGCGAGTGTTCGCGATGACTGGGCGCGAACGCGACCGGGTCACCGGGTCGTACTCGCCTTGGAAGCCAGACGAAGCCATACCGCGGCTGGTAGATGCTGGCGTTTTGCGCTACCCCATCCAAGCAGCTGAGGACGTAGTGATCCGAGGTCTCGCGGACCGATTCAAGGCGGATTGACCGTTTGACACGTAGCTATCGTCAGAAGAGATCCTGGGCGTTTGCGCACGTCACCAAATTTTTGTGGGTGGGCCCTGTTTTAATATGGCTATCTTGAACTTTCAGAGAGGACGATTGCATCGTGAGCAGCGATCAAGGATGGCTTCGACGTGAGTTTGAGCGTGCAGAGCGGCGGTCGGAAAGTGTGCCGCAGCGTGCACGCCCAGTGGTGGTGAAAGGCTCCTTGCGCAGCGCTACAACCTCTGCGCGGCGTGCTAAGGAACAGGGCTCCTCGACCAGCCACCAGAGTCGTTAGCTAGTCTTAGTTTCGGTCGGGATAGCGGGTAGTGGCAGTCCTTTGTCTGATTGAGACGACATCGGGCGGCGCGATCAGGGTGCCGGGTCCTGTTCGAAATTTGTACAGCGGATTCGCTGATGGCCTGTTTTTCCGTGACGGCAGCCTGGGCGCTCTAACGGTTCAGAAGCCGGACGACGAGTTCCGCGACGCGGAGCAGGTTCGGCTCAGGTAGCGCCGGCGCCGCGGTGAAGGCCTTCGGATGGGGTGGACACGTGCGCGTAACCCAATAAGCGCATGCCTTTGATTTACCACGGGGCACCGAAAATTCTGGCACACGTTTTCGGGGTAGTAGACCGACAGGTCGGCAAGCCGTATTTGAGGTGTCCCAAAAACGGTCGTTATTGGCACGGATCCCGCCCGCCCAGGGTCGGCGATAGTTGCGACCTACTTGAGGTCGCAACGTCTGTTGTGGAGCCGCGTATCGAAGCGCGATCCCCGGAGACTCTTCGTCGCCGCCGGCTATGCACGGATATGTATGCCGCAGTTGATGAGTCGGTGTTTGGGCACTGCAAAGTCCAGTGCCCGCGTGCCTAGGCGGCCGGCCGTCCAATCGACCGAAGCATCCGCAGAAACGCCGACACCTCGCCCGAGAGCCAGGCGTCATAGTCACGCGAGCGGCGTTGGCGCGCTTGGTGAAGACGTGCTCGCCGAACATCAAGGACTGCTGCGCGACCATGCTCAGCACCGAACGTCAACTCAACAATGCGGGTCGCGGCCTGTGCGGCGTCGGTCGAGAGTTCTTCACCCTTGTAGTAGGGAACGATGAGTCGGCTGCCGCCGCGCTGCCGCCAAATGAAGGCCGGTGACACGTTCACCTGGAGCTGCTGCTCGCGCCACTTCTCGGTTGTGGCGAACGCGGACAGGGCCTTGCGCTGGCGCCACTGCTCCCAGCCCGCGGCAACTGCCCGGTAGCTGTCCCGCTTGTTGTCGCCGGCGTGGCTTGCTGCAGCTTCGTTCAGGCGGCGGACGTCATCGCCGCGAATGATCCCTTCGCGCAGCGCTTCTCGGACGTCTCGGTAGAAGTCGGGGCCCCGCGTGTAATCCTCGGCGTACATCTCTGCGATGGACCGCACCACGGTGATTCGCTGGCTGGCCTTCGCGGTAACGAAGTCCATGAAGCTGACGAGGCTGATCCTGGTCTCGAGTGGATTTGACAATGGATTCAGCCCTTCGGCGGGAAGGGGTCGTTGCCGGGGGCTACGGTGCTGGAATCGCGGATCTTGCCGTCGCGTCCGTGGATGCGGACTTCGCCTCCGCCGCTGTTGCGCACGATCTGCGTGGCGCGCTGGGCTGCTTCCTTCTGCGTGTCCGCGTGGGCACTCGAGCGGGTCGCCCCGGGCTTCTTCACGTCCCAGCCGCCGCCATTGTTTGGAACCACGTGTCGGGCGTTCGGCCCCTGCTTGGTTGTCACTTTGTCGTCTCCTGTCTTCGCAAGTTGTGTACGGTCCATCCGCACGCAAAGCGAAGCCCAGGGTCGGATATCGGTGGGTTACCGACACCCCCAGCCGGCGCTGGTGTTACCGTCGAGGCCTGCCTGCCAGAGCAGCCAAGAGGTTCCAGACCGTGGGCTTCGGCTCCAAGCCAGGTTCCTGGTCTGGAGCTTCTTGGATCATAGGACGCGCACCGGACACGACACGGCATCGCGAATCAACAACATTTCGACGACGCTGTGGATACTCGGACCGAGACCGCCGCGCTTCTGTGGACAATTTCGTAAACACACAGTTCAGCGGGCTAGACGCCAGAACTACATGAGTGTAATTCTTTGTGGATAACTGCAGTGGGAAGCGGTCGTGTCTCGGCGTGTCGTGTCGCCGGGACGGTATCGAGATTCCTGTTCCGCGAGTTGTTCATTGAGGGTCACCGCGGCTTGGCGCCGTACGGGTGGATCGGATCTCGGCTCATCGACGACTCTCGGTCCGGCGGGCGTAACGGTCACGCGCCGCGCGCCGTTTCGACGTCAGACGGCTCGGTGTTGAACTCCGTGGCCAACTGGGCGTACCCGACATCCAGAACGCGCTCCCCGAGGGCTTCGGCTCCCGCCCGCAGCAGTGCGCGCAACGCCGCCGCTTCCGACTTGATGTCGTCGGCGACGTTGTTCTCACTGGCCCAACGGCTCAGTGCCTCGAAGGCAGCCGAACCCTCGACCAGATAGGGACCAATCTTGGCCATATCCGAGTCGCCAAGGGTCAGGCTCACACGCTTACTCATGATCCGAGTTCTACACCGGTAGTCGGCGCATGATCGAGGCATATTGTGCGCTTTCGGGGCGCGAGCGGCTACGTGGACACCGGCGTTCGGCTCCACATTGCGATACATGTCGGCGGACCAGCCGCGTACCTGACCGATGGCCAACTTGCATGCTGACGAAGACCCAGGCCCGACTTGATATCCAAGAAGTACTCACCCAACACTCGATCACACCGTCATCGGCAAGTCAGTCCTCGTCGTCGGTCCTACTCAGGGCGTCCTGCAACTCCGGTGACGGCACAAATTTCGGTAG
This sequence comes from Mycobacterium sp. UNC410CL29Cvi84, assembly GCF_000686745.1. Lineage (NCBI taxonomy): Bacteria > Bacillati > Actinomycetota > Actinomycetes > Mycobacteriales > Mycobacteriaceae > Mycobacterium > Mycobacterium sp. UNC410CL29Cvi84. The sequence continues at coordinate 105,307 of NZ_JMLM01000010.1, read as the reverse complement.
AGGTTCGTCCTTCTTGGTGAGCAGCTGAAGTCTCTTGTTGATGAAGACTTCTCGTGCGCCGACATAAGCGACAGCGCTCATGCCGGCAATGTCGCGGAACACATCTTCCGTCGTCGAGGACGGGGTGTTTTTGAACCCGCCGATAACTGTTTCCCGAAAGTGTGGAGTGGAACGGCGTGTGCCTTTGGTGGGGATCGTCCAGTACAGGTACGGGATGCGTTTGATGGCGGCGTCCCCAACAAACATCGCCACGTCGTAGAGCACCGAATCCCAGTACGGGCGCAGTTGTCCGTATCCGTCGTCTTCGATGCTGGCGATGAGCCAGTCGGTGAGCTGTTTGACGTCTTCGGGTTGTGTGCTGAGGTTGAATCCGTGCGCGCGGGTGAGTTTGCCGAGTTCGGTGATGCGTTGGTCGATGCTGCTGGTGATTTGCTCGAAACGCGCCAGTGCCTCCGCTTCGGATAGCTCCGAGCCTGGTGTTTTTCCTCCGATGCGCTCGAAGGGGGTGTAGCTGTCCCAGTTGGTCGGCCACGGCACCCGATCAGTATTGACGGGCGGCACAGCATCTGGGACGGGGGATTTCGCTTTCTCGATTTGTGCGGCGAATTCTGCCGTGGGGATGTCGAGGTCGGTGATGCTGCTGATCGGGGTGCCGAGCTCGCGGTCCACACCGCGCAGACCGAGGCTGTCGAGGTCGCGGGCCAACAAGTACAGCCGTTGCACTGCGCTCGCGGGGTCGGCGTCGGGGCGCGTCGGGATGGACAGGTGCACTTGCCAATCCATGTCCACCGTGATGTCCCACGGCTCGATGCGGTAGCGCCCCGGCCGATCCTCGAACGCGGGGACCATATGCGCACCCGCTGCGGCCGCCGTCGCAGCCAGTTCAGCGACCACAGCCTCCGCGTCGGGCGCCTTGTCGAAATCGATCCGATACACCATAAGAATCCCTCGTATCTATCGGTAGAGAACGCCGATGCCGGCTTTGGTCAATGCGTTCAGCAGATTCGCGGTCGGCCCGCCGTTGGCGGCCGAGGGCCCCGCGGCAACGTTGTTCAGTTTAAATACCCACGTGACGCTGTTGACCTGCCCGCTGTTAAGCAGTTCGGCGTCTTTGGCGACCTGCGCCTGAATTCTGCTGCCGAACGCCGTACGGCCCACTTTGGTTTCGAAAGCGTTGCCCAACCCGTCAAGCACATCGACGTAACGCGTCCCGGTACTCGTTGAGAAATAGGCCTCCTTGGCCACTCCGTTGGCCGCTCCGCCGAGTTGTTGGGCGAAGGCGTCTCGGAAAGCGTTGCCGGCGGCCTGGTTCGCGGCGAGCCGCGCGGCCGCACTGGTGACTTGGGTGGTCGCCGCGGTGTTGGCGAGGGAGAGCACGTTCTCGGTGGTGACGCTGGCGACCGTTTCGGCGCCACCGCGGGACAACAACGCACTGATGCCTCTGGCGGCGCCCCATCCGCCGGGCACGATCGTCATCACCGCTGAGAGCAGCGGCTCCGGGGTCGCTTGGACCTGTCCCGGATCGAGGTAGTTGACGCTGGTCAGTGCGCCGTCGCGGAACATGTACTGGAACATGTTCGACGGGGTCGAACAGTGTCCCCGTGCCGTCCTGCAGCGTGCTTTGCAACCCACCGACAGAATCCGCGGAGTGCGACAGGGCACCAATATCGCCGTAGAGCTGGGCGAGCGGTCCCCGAAGCTGCCCGGCCTGCGCCGCCGCCGAATCGAAATCACTGGTGCCCGGCCCGTGGACGTACCCCTGGGCGGCGGCATGATCGAAGGCTTGCTGCAGCGATTGGGCTTGCTGGTGCCGATCAACAATGGCCTGATCCAGCAGCTGCTGAATCTCATCCTGACTCGCGGGGACACCCGGCCCCGACGCAGGCCCTTCCGGGGCGCTGCCGCCCAAAACCGGAGCAGCAGGGACATCGCCGGATTGCAGCTCGATCCGCTGCGCCTGCGGTCCCGCGGCACTGGCCGTGCCGGACACATCACCGGTTCCACCCATGTCAGGTGTTCCGCCAGCACCAAGACTGGAGACCGTGTTGACCGCTCCCGCGCCTTGGGAGGTGAGTTGGGCGCCCTGCCCCACAAGATCGGTGACCTGGGAGGTCTGGTCGTTGAGTTGCGTGAACTGCTCGGCCTGCGGTTTCAGCTGCGGGCTCGCATCCCCGACCGCTTGGGCGACTTGATCGGCTGCTCTCTGCGCAGTTTTCACGATCTGGGAGCCCGCGTTGACCGCATCGGCGGTGCTTTGAACTCCCTGTGCCGTGCCCTGGATCAGGCCCTGCACATCCTGCGGGTTCACCGCACCCGACTGGGCCGAAGATGCCAGCGACGCACCGGCCTGCCCGGCTTCGCCGAATCCTTGCGCGGCCTGACCCGCGGACTCGCCGATCTGCTGCCCGGACTGCACGTACGTCTGCACATCCCCGGGAATGCCCTGCGCGGCTTGCGCACCGTCCTGGGCTAAGGCCTGTGTGTCCGGACCCCGCTCCTGCTCGTCGGGCTTTTGTGGTTCGTCGGGTCCTTGGTCCTGCTTGCGGCGGCGGCTCGAGGACACCGCCCCGAACAGCAGCGTGCTCAGATCGGTATCGCCGGACTGACTGTCACGATCCTGGTTCTTCTTATCGTCCTGCTTCTTGTCTTTGGACGGGAACTTCGGCAGCTGCTGATTGGTGTTCTGCCGCTGTTGTACCGGTTGTTGTGGCTGCTGCTGGGCAGGCTGATTCTGCTGCCCAGGTTGGCCTTGCGGCTGCTGGCCGTCAGGCTGCTGCGGGCCCTGCTGGGCCGGCCCCTGCCGTGGCTGTTGCTGGGCTGGGCCCTGCTGTACCGGCTGTTGTTGTGGAGCTTGCCCGGGCTGCTGAGCCGCGGGCTGCTGCGGCACCGACGGGGCCTGCTGAGGCGCCGACCCCTGAGCCGGGGCGTCATAATTCGGCGGCTGGACACCGTTGGCCGGGGCTTGCTGGCCCCCTGGTGTGCCCTGTTGCGGTGCGGGTGCCTGAGCCTGCGGCGGGGCGTCGTAATTGGGCGGCTGGACACCATTGGCCGGTGGTCCGGGCTGCCCTTGCTGAGGATACTGCGGGTAGCCGCCTTGGCTGCCAGGACTCTGCTGGCTGGGGTTGTAGATGGATATGCCATTGGCCTGATCGGGGGCCGGGTAGGAGCCGCCGTTGTAACCCCCTGGGGGACTGGGCATATCGGGCGGCTGCATCGGAAACGCAGGGCCGGACGAACCCGACCCGCTGCTACCGCCGCCGCAGTCCGGTGGGCAATCAGCGTGGGCGCGGGGCACGGCGCCGGGCCCGGTGTAAGAGTCCGGGACCGCCAGACCGAACGCGGTGGCCGAGAACCACAGCAGCACAACGACGGCGGCACCGGCGCGCATCTGGCCCATCGGGGTGGTGCCCCCGCCCGGGTTGTGCGGGCGGTGCGCCCAGGCCCACCACCCGGACAGGGCGCCCCACCAGCAGGTGTTCGCCAGTAGTCCGGCGATCAGGATGGCCGCGATGGTGGCCACGGCGGCCAGCCGGTCACTGCCGAATAGCCATCCGGTGACGCGGGGGACGATGTACCCCGACAGTGCCACGACGGTGGCAGCGCCGGCCAGCAGCATCAACCCCAGACCCGGGCGCGTGGACCACCACGACGCCCAGCGATCCCGGTACGGCCGGACGGCGAGATCGGCCCCGCCGCGGCGCTTGGGGCCCAAGCTCGGGACCCACAGTCCCGCAAGGTTTTTCGCGCCACCAAACAGGAGTGCTCCGGCGGTGGCGATGATCGTGACCTGCACCAGTGCCGAGATCAGCGTCCAGCCTGGTCCGGTAGCGGTGGTGTGGGCCCACCAGGTGGCGGCATGTCCACGCATGACCCACCAGATCCCGACTGCGCCAACGACGATCGTAGTCAGCGCTCGCGCCAGTGCGGGTACGCCGGAGACCGCCATAGCGGCCACCGCGGTGATCGGGTTCAGCGCCCGCTGCAGCAGGGTGATGCCCTTACCCAGGGCGCTGAACGCCGCCAGCAACAGCACCACCGAACCCACCGACAGGCTCACCCCGCCTGCCGAGGAGAGCACGTGCAGCCCCCACACCCCGGCAACCAGCAATGCCGCCCCGGTGATCCCGGCGGCAAAACCTGTCAGCGGCAGCGGCGCACCCTGCGCCGACGGTAACGGCTCGGTGAGCGGCTCACCGCGGTCGGGTCCCGGGTCAGTGATGGTGTTGCTCATGCCCTGGCCTTTCGTCCTGGCCGAAAGTTGGCGAAACTGGCAGCGGTGGAGCGGGTTCTGGTCATTCGGGTCCACCGGCCATGTTGGCTTTGACCCAACCGACTTCATCGGATGCCGTGCGGATGCATGCGTTGTAGTCATCGCCGCTTTGGCCGAATATCGCGACGCATTGGGCGGACATGTTGGCCAACAGGCGGTCGTTGCAGGAATCGACGCTGGTGTGCGCGGGGGTGCCCGCCAGGCACAGTTGTTGGGTTTGGCAGGAGGCGACGAAGTCCGCGGCCCGGCCGTCGGCGGCGGTGTATTGGTTGGGTCCGCCTTGGCAGTTCCCGGTGTGCCGCTGGGCGTACAGTGCCGGGTCGACGCCGTCGGGCCGGTGCGCCCCGGTGGGGTCGGTGACATAGTTCGCGGGCCTGGGGATCACCTCGATCGGGGTCCGGGTTCCCGGTGGTAGGCCGGCCCAGTCCTGGGTCAGAGCGCCGGTGGTGGGGATATCCGAGGCTCGGTACGACACGGTGATGGTCACCGGGAACGCGAAAATATTGGCCGGGCCCAGATCGATGGTGAGGTTGGATTGCCCGGGCGGGAAACCCGGTCCCAAGGTGGGGGTCACCGTCAGGGCGCCGTGGTTGGCGTCGAACGCAGTGGGGATGCTGAAGGTGCCGATCACCTTCGCTGGACTGCCTGGTGCGGCGTCGGTTTCCACCAGTACCGTGTTCACTCCTTGGCGCAGATGGGTTGCCGCCGGCAGTTTGATCCCGATCGGATAGGTGCTGCCCGAGAACACGCTCTTGCGTGTGATGGTGATGTCGGTGCCGCCACCGGCGAACGGGATCACTTGGTAGTCAACGTCATTGGAGCCGTAGATCGCGCCACCGTCTGGAGTCCAGGCGGCCGGGCCCAGGGTGACCTCGCCTGGTAGATGGATCGCGATCTGGCGGTTCGGGTGGGCGGTCGGGGCGAAGATGCCGTCCTTGGCCCACATCGGCACTGTCACCGCGCCTCGCTCCACCTGCGCGGCTAGGGGTCGTTCCATGCCGGCGGTTTCCCCTTGCGGTGTGGTGGAGGAAACCCGTGCCCCGCCAATGGGATTGACCCGTGAGGGGTCCTCTGGCATCGGCCGCGCCACCGGCACTGGTACGGGGGGATTCGGTGCCGGTGGCACGGGGTCCGCGCTCGCGGTGCCGGCGATACCGCCGACATTGGTCAGGGTGAGCAGCACCGCCGCGGTGACCGCCACCCGTCGAATGGCAGTCCGCAGCTGGTGTTCTGAGGGCAATGCGGTTGCCACGATCACAAGTCCTTCGGTTCGCCGTAGAGGGTTTGGGTGTCGTTGCCGTTGTCGGTGCGCACCCGGATCGTGGTGTATGACTGGATTTTCACCTGGCCACCGCAGCCGTCGGCTTCGATGTTCTGATCACGCAGGTTCGACACCGCGTGCATGCTGCGCAGACTGATCCGGTCCAACGGAACCTGGGCCAGCCCACCGGGTTTCAACAACACCCGGATGTGCCCACCCAAATGTTCCTGAACCCCGAGCGTTGCCCCGGCCGACGCGCCACCGAAACCACCGCCGCCGCCCCCTCCACCACCGGCACCGCCTTGGCCCTGCCCGTAGCCGCCGCCATACACCTGACCGTTGATCTGCTGATACGGATCAATCCCGATGTCGGCACCGACCTCCACGCCAGGGGAGGAATCGGTGCGACACCCCACGAAATACCCGGACTCCAGCTGCGCGTCCTGAATCACCGCGCCACCGCTGCCGGTGATGCGGGCCTCTGAGCGCAGCGTCACCCGCGCCTGCCACGAGTTGGATGCCCCGGCCAGGTTGTCGATGTGATTGATCACCTCGTTGGTGGTATTCACATCCACCACCCAGCCGTCATCGGTGACGAACTGCGTCCACCGATCCGGCATCGACTGCGGATCAGCCACCGCAGCCGGCGCAGGAATCGCGCACGAGAGTGCAAACACAGCGAACATCAATGACCCGGTAACACAGGGACGAATAGACCCCAGACCGCCACTCATGCAGTGACCTTCCCCCGCGAAATCAGGCCAAGCCCCCCGGCTGCCATCACATTTCGCCTAGGTGTCAGACATTTGCACAATGCGACTGACGCGTCAACACGTACGCGGCGAAACCGCGGCAGCTAACACGCGCAGGTGATCCCCGTCACCCTTAACGCAAGCGTTCGGCCGTCAAGTCCTGCGAATGCCCGTCATCGCGGCGCATCGACGAAGGTGATCACGAACCCGCCACACCCCGCTGCGGCGTAGCGGCCCGTGCGGAGCCGCGTCGAGCACTCAGCACCGACGAACCGTCATCAGCCAGCGATCTCCATGTCAGCGTTGAGAGCTGACGGCTGGTTCCACAAAGAAACAGAACACCGACCGTCACCGATCACCCCGCGCTATGTCCCTTGTTCTAGAGAAACGAGAAGGATCATTTCCCGTGTCGGTTTCGTGTTGACGTGTGTAGAACGCACTCGAATGTTTGCTGTGTTCGAGATCACTGGTGGATGACGTTCGGTCTCAAGGCGGGTTCCCGACTACACCTTCCATAACGTGTCCGGCGGTGCTGCCGGATATCAAGTTGGCGTATTTCAGGGGGAATCGTCGTGGGGGACTTCTTGCCGGGTGACCGGACGTGGTGGCGCATCGCTCGGTGGTGGCCGGTGGTGGTGGCTTTGGTGGCCACGATCGCGCTGGCCATCAGCGGACAGTGTCTGTTTGCCAGTTCTGGCCGGTCAGGGTCGGTAAGTGGGCGGGCTGCATCGCCTGCTCAGCAGTTCGCTGACGCGGCGATGGCGGCGTTCAGCGGATCGAGCACTATCACGGTCCCGAATCCGGCGTGGACACCCGCGCAGCGGACGGCGGGCTTGCCTGCCGATCCGGTGGCCGGTCTGACCTCGGCCACACCGGCCGGACCGGTGCAGCAGGTCTTGCCCGCGGGTCTGGGTGCGGCTCTACGCACCAGTGGTGGGCAGGTGATTTACCCCAATCGTGGTGCGGGCCTTGACTTCCTGGCCGAGAATGCCGACACCGGGACCCGGACGGTGGTCGGCATCAACAGCCCTACCGGGGTGCGGATGGTCACAACTTTTGTCCGCACCCCTGCGGACACCGTGATGCTGGCTCACACCAACGGATATCTGACGATCAACCGGGCCAGGTGTCGTGTTCGGTATTTCGCCTGACGAAGATTTTGGTTTCCTCACCGGAAAGCTGCTGCAGCAAGTGTGTTTCGGTGAAAATGAAATAGTTCTTCATTTCGACGACTCTGAGGTCGATCTTGTCGAATTCCCTAACACCCCAAAGATCATGTGTGGCGTCGAGGCCGACATCGAGATCGTCACCCGTATGCGCGGGAGAAGGCGGGCAGAAGACGCCCGTTCGCTCGCCGGTGACCTGGTGGACCTTCTCGGCAAACGCATCATTGGAACCAGTTTTACCCACCGCTCCCTATCGCTGGTATTCGATAACGAATACACCTTGGTGCTTCACGATTCAGAAGAACATTATGAGTCTTTCAATATTCGATACGGCGATCGCGTCATAGTGGTCTGAGACGGTGTCATAGCGAATGGGTGTCGTAGGAACGCGGCCTCGCGACGGATGTACTGCAGCCAATTCCTGTTCGGCTCGCCCGGGGGGCGGGCCACAATCGGGCTTCAAGTCTTCGTCGCAGTGAGAACTTCCAGAGCGACAGATTCGGTGAAGTGGCCCGACGGATTGATCGAGAGCAGGGTGGTGCGCAACGCCTCTTCGAAGGCGCCCTGCCTGTCTCCGAGCAGTCGGCGAAGTGGCAGTGAGGTCGAGTACAGATAGCCGACGATTCGTTCGATCGTCCATGAGCGCCGATATCGGTAGACCTCTCGACCAACCCGCGAAAAGGGAGAACTAACCAATATCTGCTCGTGAGTCCGGCTGTCATCGACTGATGATGGAGAAACAGCTACGCCATACCTCGGGATGAAGCTGCGCTGGATGTCTTGGATCGCCTGTTGCCATGGGGCGCTTGGCAATAGGAGGTTCGTGTCGTTGACGATGACTAGGCTGCCATCGTCATCGACCATGTCACCGAGGTCGATGAGGACTTGTGCACGGTCCATCCAATGGAAAGCACGCCCGATGGTGGCGATACTGAATCGACCCAGATCGGTTGGGAGGTGTGCTGAACTCCCTTGTCTCCAAAACACATTTGTGACTCCCTGCGCTTCGGCTTGACGGGTGGCTTCGGCGAGCATGCCGGATTCAGGGTCGACGCCGACCGCCTCGGCGACGTGACCTGCCAATGGCAATGTGAGTTGACCGGTCCCACAGCCGAGGTCGAGCAGACGGCCGGTGCCATCTAGGCGCAGTTGCTGGACCAGCTCGTTGATAACGACTGCCGGGTAGTTGGGACGAAAGCGCGCGTAATGCCAGGCGGTGCCTGCAAAAAGGTTGCCTTCGGACTCAGACACCGACAGCCGTCAGCCAATCGCTGTAGAAGAGCGCGATTCCGAGGCCGCAGGTGATGGCGGCGATGAGCCAGAATCGGATCGTCAGCGTGGTCTCGGGCCAGCCGATCAGCTCGAAGTGGTGATGGATCGGCGAGTTCCGGAAAACCCGTCGGCCGGTCGTCCGGAACGAAATGACCTGGATGACCACTGAGGTCACCTCGACTACGAACAGGGTGCCCAGGATGATGGCCAGAATTTCGGTGCGGCTGGTCACCGACAGCCCCGCGATGATGCCGCCCAGCGCCAGCGACCCCGTGTCACCCATGATGATCTTGGCGGGCGCGGCATTCCACCACAGGAATCCGATGCAGGCGCCGGCAGTCGCTGCCGCGACGAGGGCCAGATCGAGTGGGTCCCGAACGTGATAGCAGCCGGGTCCGGGCGTGACAGCACACGCGTTTCGAGATTGCCAGAGCGTGATGAGCACGTAAGCCGCGGCCACCATGGTCATGGCACCTGCGGCGAGGCCGTCCAGGCCGTCGGTGAGGTTGACGGCATTCGACCACGCCGAGACGACGACGATACAGAAGAGCACGAAAACCACGGGCGGCATTGTGAATGCGGCGATTTCGCGCACGTAGGACAAGTTGGCGCTGCCAGGAGTGAGGCCGTCGGAGTTACGGAACTGGAGCGCAAGTACGCCGAACAGGACCGCCGCAACGAGCTGGCCCACGCTCTTGGCCCGCTTGTTCAAGCCGAGGTTGCGTGCGCGCCGCAGCTTCACGTAGTCGTCGGTGAATCCGACCGCGCCCAGCGCGGTGGCGAGCCCGAGGACGAGCAGCCCCGATGCCGTCGGGCCCTCACCGCCGACTACGAGCCCGGCAAGGGTGGTGGTGAGGTAGCCGGCCCAAATCGCGGTGAGGATCGCCAGGCCGCCCATCGTCGGCGTGCCCCGTTTTCGCTGGTGGGTTTCCGGGGCTTCGTCGCGGATCGGCTGGCCCAGCCCAAGCTGGGTGAACATCAGGATCAACACCGGAGTCAGCAGAATGGCGACTGCCAGGGCCACACCCGCGGCGATGAGTATCCGCGTCATAGTTCCGCGAGGGCCTTTCGCGCATAGCGCGATCGACAGCAGTTACACCGCATTGAACCCTTCGCCCCCACCAGGCCAGTATGGCCCGAGCTCGCTGCGATTCGTCGACAGCTGATGGTCTGGGCGGCACCGGTGGATAGGCTCGCGCCATGAAAGGTTCGGTGACCGTCCACATGAACGCCCCGGCAGATCAGGTCTGGAACCTGATTGCCGACATTCGCAACACCCCGAAGTACTCGCCGGAAGTGTTCGAGTCCGAGTGGCTGGACGGTGCAACCGGACCGGCGCTGGGAGCCCTGTTCCGCGGCCACGTCAAGCGCAACGAGATCGGGCCGATCTACTGGACGACGTGCCGTGTCACGGCTTGCGAGCCCGGTCGCGAGTTCGGCTTCGCAGTGCTCGCCGGCGACAAGGCGGTCAACAATTGGCACTACGCCCTGGCGCCCGCCGGTGACGGTACCGATGTCACCGAGTCGTTCTGGATGACGCCCGGCCTGCTCGACACCGTGTTCGGCATTTTCGGTGGGCAGCTGCGCACCCGGCGCAACATCCGGGACATGAGGACCACGCTCAACCGCATCAAGGCCGAGGTCGAGTCCGTCTGATCCCCGTCGCTGTCTATTTCACGAATTCCAGCAGCCGGCCGAGCATCAACTCCGCGGCGTCCCCGTCGTACTCATTGGGCAGCGAGGCGTCGCTGAACAGGTGGCCCCGCACATCGGGGTAGACAAAATGCTCGAACCGAGCGCCGCCGGCCCGCACTGATGCACCGAGTGCCGCGATCTCGTCGGGTTCGCGAAACGGATCGTATTCACCTTCGTGCACCTGGACCGGCACGGTATCCGGCCAGGAGCACACGCCGAACCAATGGGGCGATACTGCGCCGTGCAGTCCGATGAGGCCGCGGGCGCCCGGGCGGGTGGCAGCGAGATAGACGGCGGACGCCGCGCCCATCGACAACCCCGCGTACACCACCTCGGCGGGCAGGTCGGCGACCGCGGCTGCGGCCTTCGTGATGAGGGCCTCATCGCCGCCCAGCGACTGGACATGGGCGAAGGCGGGTTCGTATTCGTCGAATGACGCGCCGTCGAACAGGTCGATGACGTGCACGGTGTGACCGGCCGCCGCCAGCCTGGCGGCGATGTCGCGGACACCCGCGCGTACGCCCAGCACCGAATGGAACACCACGATCTCAGTCATGGTCACCCCCGCTCTCGGCCAGGGTATGCCCGATCGGCGACGCGGTGCCGGCGGGAAGTGAACGGCTCTGACCGCTGAATCTTTGATTTGTGCGAGGAAACGGTCGGATCGACCGGGCAACCCCTTCCTGACCGCGATTCCCCCGCCCACACTCGGTGCACGAGCTGGGGAAGGGGATCGGCGTGAAGGCACAGATCGTCCACGAAATTCCGGCGCCCGTGTGGGTCGCGCCCGAGCCCGGTGTCGATTGGCGGACCGTCGTGGAGGCGACGGCGGCATCGTGGAGCCGCCCGACGGTCTTGCAGTGGACCACCGAGGTCGACGACGACGGGGCGCACCACCGCAGCGAGCGCTATGACATCTCGCAGCAGTCCTTGCCGGACTTACCGAAGTACGTGCTGACCGGCTACGGGTTGGACTTCATGAGCGGCAGCGTGGACTTTCTGAAGTCGGTCGCCGATGGACACCACGAGCGGATGACGCGCCGTCAGCGGTGGAGCGGGCTGGATCCACACGCCGCGCGGGGTGACCACTGCGAGCCGCCGCTGTGGATGGGCGGGTATGCCATCGGCGCGACCTAGCCACAAGTGACCGCATGGTAATATCGGCGTCGTCCCGGTGAGAACACCGCGTGGGAGGAAGCCATGTCCATTCGCAAGGCCGTGACCGATCTGGTCCAGCGCCGCACCCTGTTGCCCGAGCGACTCGACGCCGCACTGGCCGGCCCGGGCCGTGATGTCAGCGACCTGACCATCGTCGTAACGGGCGCCTCGGCCGGTATCGGCCGGCAGGCGGTCACTCTGCTGCGCGCCCGCGGGGCCACCGTCATCGCCGTTGCCCGCCGTGAGGAAGAACTGCGGACGCTCGCCGCTGAGACCGGATGCTCTTGGCGCACTTGTGATCTCGCTGACCAGGACGCCACCGCGCGCCTGCTGGCGGACCTCGCCGACGAACGCGTGGATGTCTTGGTGAACAACGCAGGCCACTCCATCCGCCGCAGCATCGCCGACGCCACCGACCGTCTACACGACTACCAGCGCACGATGTCCCTCAACTACCTGGCGGCCGTCCAGCTGAGTCTGGGCCTTCTGCCGGGCATGATCGGCCGCGGCCGCGGCCAGATCGTCAACGTCTGCACCTGGGGCCTGCACGCCAACACGTTTCCGCGCTTCTCGGCGTACGCCGCCTCCAAGAGCGCGCTGGCGATCTTCGGCCGCAGCCTGAACGCCGAGCGGCCCCACCCCGGCATCAGTGCGACCAACGTCTACTTCCCGCTCGTCCGCACCGAAATGATCGCGCCCACAGCCGAATACGAGGATGCCCCGGCACTGTCAGCGGAAGAGGCCGGACGCTGGATCGTGCGGGCCGTCACCCATCAGCCGGTGGAGGTCAGCCCCGCCGTGCTGCGGGCCGTTCTGCCCACGATCGACCTCATCTCCCCCGCCGCGGCGGACCGGGCTCTCGCCGCCCTCACCTAGTCGCCGATCACACGTCAGATAGGGACTCCATTGACGACCCACACCATCTCTCGCGCATTGTCACGCGTCGTCATCGACGGCGTGCTGCCGCTGGTCGACAGTCGCCTGCCGGCATCGCGCCGGCCGTTCGACGCACCGGAGATTCTGAAACCCCACAACGTCTCGCGTGCCTGGGGCGTCACGCATTTCGGCGTATTCGTGCCGGATCTGCCCGAGCCCTACCGCTACCTCAACACCATGACGCTGCTGGGCGCGTCGGGCGCCGAGCTGTTCGACCTCGATCATCTGGCAGCCTCCGACGCGCGCGACACCACCACGGTCTTCTCGTCGACCGCGCACGCGGATCAGCGGTTCTACCGTGCGTACGACATGAGGACCGACTGTCGATTCACCGCCGATGGCAGCCAGTTGCGCTGGGCCGACGACCTGGCCATCGACGTGGCGATGCCGCACGTCGTCGTCCGCGGCCGCTATCCACAGTTCGATGTCGACCTCAAACTTGATGTCACAGACCAGGTTTCGTACTTCGTGAAGTCGCCGATCTACGACCACCTGAGCCTGCTCGCCCCCTACACCGGCACCGTCGACGGGGTGGCGGTCAGTGGGCTCGGCACCTTCGAGTACGCGAGAATCCGCACGCACCAAGCACTTACGCGCCGGCCGGTACCGGCCCAGCTCAAGCTGCCGCTGGACTTCTTCACCTACCAGATCATCAACATCGACGAGCGCACGCAGGTGTTGCTGACCGACGTCCGCGCGCGTGGCCGGACCGCCTGCAAGCTGGCGCACGTGCGGGTCCTCGGCGGCGAGACCGAGGTGTACTCCGACGTCCACTTCGCGGTCACCGAGTACGGCGAGCCGCTGGTCGATGACCGTGGTAACACCATGCGGCGGCCCCGCAAGTTCAAGTGGTCGGTCCGCGATGGTGACCGGGAAATCCTCGCCCTGATCGGGACGGTCGACTCGCCGTGGCGCCTCGGCCACGGACCGGGATACGTCGCCGCATACTCCTATACCGGTACCTGGGGTACCGGATCGGTCTCGGGCAGCGCGTATCTCGAGTGGATCGACGTTCAGCCGAACTGAATCGGCCCGTTCGTCCCAGGCAACGGTCAACTCCGGGACAGAGGTGCCTGCCACCTGATTAGGCTGTCCCGATGACCACGCGTCCCGTCACCGGCAGAACCGGCACCAAGGGTGTGCCGCGCGGTGAGCGCGAGCAGCTGATCGTCGAGGCCGCGATCGCCGAATTCAGCCGGGCCACGTACGCGGGTGCGTCGCTGGCCGCCATCGCCGCGCAGGCCGACGTCTCCAAGACCCTGATCATCAGTTACTTCGGATCCAAAGAGGCGGTCTACGCCGCCTGCGTCACCAAGATCGGCACCCAGATCGAGCAGGCGGTCGCCGACGTGCTGAATTCCCCCGATCACCTGGCCGGGGCCGGCGCCGCCGCCGGCGAGCCGGTGCTGGCCGCCATCTTCACGACGTTCGAGGGTCACCCGGGCGACTGGCATGTGCTGTTCGACCGGTCGGTCCCCAATGGCCCGGCGCGGGATGCGGCGCGTGAGCAGCGGACGATCCTGCGCCAGCAGGCGTTCGCGGGGGTGTCGCGGTCGCTCGGCGGTGTCGGCCTGACCGATCCCGTCGACCTGGTGGCCGCCACCGGCGTCTGGGAACACATGGTGTCGGCGCTGATGCTGTTCTGGCGCAATCATCCCGAGGAGTCCGCCGCCGCGATGGTCGCCCGCGCCCACCGCGTCCTGGCGGCCATGGCCGGGCACACGCTGGACAGCGTGCGGCGCTAGGTCGGGATCCGTCCGGCGATACCGTCCGCCAACAACCTGCGGGGCGGCTCGGTCCCGTCGAGGAGCCGCGTGACGCGTTTGACGATCTGCCAGCCGTGTGGCGCCTCGGCGGCGCGGCGGAGATGGAAGTGGCTGACGCCGGCCCGGACGGCCTCGTAAGTCGTTGCGCGCCTGAGCAACAGCGTCGACTCGCACACCGCGACCGCCTCATCACCGTGGACGGTGACGACGGCGGGACTCAGGAAGTGGACGCACCCGGTGGTGATGAAGCCTTGATGACCGGGTGAGCGCACCATCGCCGCGACGTCGTCGGGCCCTGTCATGAGCCAGTTCTCGACGTCGTACACCCCGCCGGGTGCCCACATGGCGGCGACGGCCTCGGCCTCGCCGGCGTCGACGAGCGGGCCGTAGGAAGCGATCATCCGCTCGATGGCGCGTTCGTCTTCGATGCGGGACAACCGCGCTTCGAGGTCGGCCAGCCGCTGGTCGGTCATCGCGACTCCGTGGTCAACAGGTTCGTCAGGTCCGCCAGGGCGCCGAGTTGTTCGCAGCAGTGCGCCGCCGAACGCGAGGCGATCACGCATGTCGCGGCCGTCGCTCCCGCGTCCTCGAGCGCACCGAGTTCATCGAGCGTCTGTTGCGGCGCACCCACCGGATCCAGCGGCCGTGTGGCGAGCGCGATGTCGAAGTCCTCGGGAAGTTCCACGGCGCCAAGCATTGTCGCGATCTCGGCGGCTGAGAAGCCGAACGGCATCCAGCCGTCGCCGAGGTCGACGGCGCGGCGCAGCGACCGGCGGGTCCGGCCGCCGACCCAAATGGGCACCCGGAATTGCAGCGCGCAGGGATCCATGACGACCGAGTCGTACGTGTAGTGATCACCTTGGTGCACTGGATGTTTGGTGGACAGCGCCCCTCGCAGCGCCGCCATCGCCTCGTCCGCGCGGGCGCCCCGGTCGTCCCAGGCCGCCCCCAACAGATCGAACTCCTCGCGCAGTGACCCGACGCCGACACCGAGGATCAACCGGCCACCGCTGACCTGGTCGAGCGTGCCGTAGCGCTTGGCGATCTCGAGCGGGTGGTGGTAACCCAGCACCAGCACCGAGGTCGCCAACCGGATCCGCGACGTGCGGCCGGCGATGAATGCCAAGGTGGCCAACGGATCCCAGTACGTCGCTCCTCGGGTCGCCGCGACATCGGTCGGCACGACGACATGTTCAGAGCACGTGAGGTAGTCGATGCCGAGCAGGTCGGCGACGGCGGCGATCTCACCGATCTCGGCGGCCCCGGCGGTCGCTTCCCACGCCGACGCGGTGGCGGGAACTTGGATGACCACCGGCGTCTGCAGACCTATCCGCATGCGTGCGCCCTTCCGAACTGGCGTCTGGATCGGCTACCCTCGGACGCAGAAAACTAAAATGAATTTTAGATATGGAGCGAGAACTTGTCTAGCGAGGACCCCCTGCAGCTACAGCAGTACGGGCCGTGGGCTGTCATCGCCGGTGGCTCGGAAGGCGTCGGCGCCGAGTTCGCGGCGCTGCTCGCCCAGGCCGGCATCAACCTGGTGCTGATCGCGCGCAAGCCCGGCCCGTTGCAGGCCACCGCCGCGAGGTGTCGGGAGTCGGGCGTCGAGGTACGCGAACTGACCGTCGACCTGACCACCAGTGACGGCATCGACCAGATCATCAGCGCCACAGCCGATCTGGAGGTGGGTCTCCTCATCTACAACGCCGGCGCCAACACCCACAGCGTGGAATTCCTCGACGGTGACCTGACGGAATTCCAGCGCGTCATCGATCTGAACGTCACCACTCCCCTGCGATTGGTACACCACTTCGGCGCGCCGATGCGGGAACGCCGCCGCGGCGGGCTGATGTTGGTCGGCTCGCTCTCCGGACATCTCGGCTCAGCGCGGCACACCGTGTACGGCGGCGTGAAGGCGTTCAGCCGGATCTACGCCGAGGGGCTCTGGCTGGAGCTGCGCGAGCACAACGTGCACGTCCTCGAACTCGTCCTCGGCCTCACCAGGACACCGGCGATGGAGCGCGTCGGCCTCAACTTCGACATCCCCGGGATGCCCGCGTCCGACCCGGCTGACGTCGCCCGCGAAGGCCTGGCGAATCTCGCGAACGGACCGGTGCACATCATCTCGACGCACGCCGTCAATCCGGCGGTGCACGCCACCGCCGATCGCGACAAGGTGCTGCTGGCGTCACACGCGATGATTCAGAAGATGCTGCAGGGCACTCCTTCTGGGCCACCGGACTAGCCATGCCCCGGGCACCACTCGACCGGGAACCGGCGACGCCGAAGACCCCCGCGCAGATCGACCGCTGCGAACGCATCCTCGCCACCGCCGCGCGCCTCGGCGCGCGCCACGGCCTCGAGGAAGTCCGCATGCAGGACGTGGCGGACCAATCCGCGGTCTCGATCACGACCGTCTACCGCTACTACCCCACCAAGCATCATCTGTTCGCCGCGTTGCTGTTTCACTACACCCAGGGGGCGGCGCCGCCGGGCCCCACCACGGGCAATCCCGTCGCGGACGTCACCGAACTCATGGTCGGCATCATCCGGGCCATGCTCAGCCGTCCGCAGTTGGCCCGCGCCATGATCACGTCGGTCAACGCCAGGCGCGCCGAGTCGACGGCCGGCGGCGACTACAACCTGCGGCGGAACATCCTCGGCGTCGCGGGCATCGCGGCGCCCACCCCCGATCAGACGCAGATCGCGCTTCTGCTCGAGCAGTGCGCGTACGGCATCCTGTCGTGGGCCATCACCGGGGAGACGACACCCGAGCAGGCCGAGCGTGACATGCGCCGGGCCTGCGAACTGCTCTTGGCGCCCTGGCGCGGACGGACCCGAACCCGACGAAACGAAGGCAACCGATGACGACACCCGTCACCCTGAGCACCGGAGACCAGGCGCACGCCATCGAGGCCATCAAGCGCACCTTCGCCCGCCGGCTGCGGTGCATGGACACCAAGCAGTGGGAGATCTATCCGACGCTGCACACCGATGACGTCGTGTCCGAGACCTGGGATGGGTTGCCCGACAACAACAATTGGACATCCACGCCCGGCAGCAAGAACCGCGTCGTCGGCAAGGAGGCGCTCACGCGCGCCATTCGATCACTGCTCGACGGCGGCACC
Source organism: Mycobacterium sp. UNC410CL29Cvi84 (assembly GCF_000686745.1). Lineage (NCBI taxonomy): Bacteria > Bacillati > Actinomycetota > Actinomycetes > Mycobacteriales > Mycobacteriaceae > Mycobacterium > Mycobacterium sp. UNC410CL29Cvi84. The sequence continues at coordinate 87,903 of NZ_JMLM01000010.1, read as the reverse complement.
ACCGTCACCACCGTCCACCACGGACACACCCCCGAGATCGAGCTGACCAGCAACACCACGGCCACCGGCATCTGGGCCATGGAGGACCAACTGTGGTGGACCAACGGCGACGCCGAAGAACACCTGCACGGCTACGGCCACTATCACGAGCAGTACCGGCTGGAAGACGGCCAGTGGCTCATCAGCTACCGCAAACTGACGCGGCTGCGGGTCGACACCACACCGCACTTCTTCGCCTTCCTCACGCGGCGGTAGCGTGCTCACTTCAGCTGACTGGCGGCGTACTCCTCGGGCCGGTTCTTCTTCATCCACGCGCGTAGGGGCCAGAACAGGATCCACAGCAGCCCGTACCCGGTGAAGTAGATGGCCGCACACAACGGCGCGGCGATCAGCCAGCCCGGGTAGATCAGCAGCAGGCAGAACTGCAGAAACTGTTTGACGCCAACGGGATAGCCGTCGGCCATCGCGAAGAATGCCTTCGGGTGCATCGACGCCAGCAGGCCGCGTCCGGGCGAGGTCTTCTGTTCCGTCGGTGTCTCGTCCGCGGTGACGGCGGTGGGTTCGGGGTGGGTCATCGAGCGGGCTCCTCCTCATGCGGCTGCGCGGCGGTGATCAACGGGCGAGGCACGACTTCGCGCCCTCGTACACGCCCTTGCGGTAGGCATCGATCCGGTCGCTGCCCTGACCCTGGCGTTCGACGTCGCCCTCACCCCGGAACAGCAGGAGCGCGGACACCGCTTTGTCGAGGTCGCCCGGCGACAGGCTGTATCGGCTGTCGGCGCGTTCGTGCAGCAGCAGACTCGCGGCCCAGGCGCCGGCCAGGCAGTCGGCCTGCAGCGACGTCTGTTTGTCGCTGCTGTCCTGTCCGAGGCGGGTCAGCAGCGCCAACCCGTACTGCGTCGCGATCAGCGTCGCGACCGCGAAATCACCAGCCTCGTCATAGATTTGGGGCATGGCCTCGACGTTGTCGAATCCGACGTAGTCCTCTGGCACGCAGTAGAACAGCACGTAGCCCTTGGTCGACTCGTTGCCGCAGTCCGGTTGGTTCCGCGGGTCGAGCTTCTGCGCGGGCTTCATCGGCGTCCACGGCTTGCCGGTGCCTTGCTGGTAGAGCCGCGCCATGTAGTCCTCGACATCCTCGGGGACACCGTCGACGATCGACTCGTATGGGGCGTTGCCGCCGGCCGCGGCGTCCTGCGCGTTGTTGAACGGCAGCTCGACCACGACCGGGTTACCGCGCCTGTAGTCGGCGCAGGCCTGCGGGCCCTCGTCGTATCCGTTGCGGAACGAGTTCACCCGGTCGAAACCGCTGCCGTGCGCGCTCAATTCGTGCTGGCCGGTGCCCGGCTCGTCGCGCAGGAACAGCACACCGGCGAGTGCGCGGTCCAGATCGTTGGCGCTGGGCTTGAACGTCTCGGCGCTGTGTTTGGCCCACGCCCCGGCGAAGCAGTCGGCCTGGATCTCCTTGGTGACGGTCTCGCCCTGGAAGTTCGCGCGGGCCTGGATCGCATGCCCCCACTCGTGGGCCATCACTATGGGAATGACGAAGTCGCCGAACCGTTTTCGCAGACTCGGTAGGAGCTCCTCGACGTCCCACGCGACGTTGTCGGCCTTGGCGCAGTAGAACGCGTTGCCGGCGATGTCCGAGGCCGCCTGCGCGCACGGCGGCAGCGGGCCCTGCGTGGGATCCACGGCGTAGAACCCACCTTTGACCGGTGTGTAGTCCTTCTTGTAGAGCTTGGGAAACTCGGTCTGCCAATAGCTTTCGATGTCGCCGATCGCCTTGATGACGATCTTGTTCACCGGGTCCGCGGCGTCGCCGTGAATCTCGATCGGCGGAGCCGACGACGTCGACGATGACGACGGGGGTTCCCCCTGAGGTTTCAAGTGCTTCTCGCCGCAGCCGGCGACCGTCAGGGTGCAGACCGCCAGGAGTGCAGATGCCCGCCACAGGGCCCGGTGAATTCCCATCGCTTACGACGTGGGCTTGTCGTCGACCTTGAACCCGTAGTTCACGTCGGAGCCGTCGACCTTGTTGACGGTGACCGTGACGCCGTAGGTCTGGCCGCTGTCCTTGAGCTCGCACCGCAGCGTGGCGCCCGGGGTGCCCTTCAAGTTCTCCGGGCAGGTCAGCGATTCGGGCTTCGCACCGAACTGCTGACCCAGCTCCTCGCTGATCTGGTTGGCGACCTGCGCCTTGTCGATGGTCTGGACCATGTCGAACTTGACGTTCTGACCCTCGATGCTGGTGACGGTGACGTTCACCGTGCTGGTCTTGTCGCCGACCTTCATGGTGCAGTTGATCTCGGCGCCCTTCTGGCCCGCGAGGTTCTCCGGGCAGGTCACCGAATCGGCCTTCTTGCCGTCGGCGCCGGTCATCTTTTCGACGATCTGGCTCTCGACGTCTTTCTTGCTCACCGACGGCGTCCCGCTGGAACAGGCAGCGGCGCCGAACACGGCAACCGTGATCGCGGACGCCAGAACGAGCCTCTGACACGTCGTGTTGGTCATGTCGCCAACCCCTTCCGAGTTCGGGCGCCAGCCACCGGCGCCGCACTGATCAAGCGGACGGCAAAAGTTAGCGCCGCGATGTTGGAATCCGATTGGAACTCCCCGCAGGTCGGGTTGGTGACCGTCGGCGTTCCAACCGCCTGCGCCGCCGGGTTCAACGGAATTCCAATCGGCCGTCCATATCGTGGCGCCGAGGACGTGACCGGCGTCCGTCGTCAACCCCTGAGGAGTCACGATGCAGATGTCGCATCGCCCTGTCATCGCCGTCGCTGCCGCGGTCTGCCTGAGCATCACGCTGGGCGCGTGCGGAGGTGGCGACAAGGACAAGAGCTCGACCAGCTCCAGTTCCAGCTCGTCGAGTTCGAGCAGCAGCTCGAGTACGACATCGTCCGCGAAGGCAGCGCCAAAACTGAAGCCGCGCAAGGCCGAGGAATCCGGCACGAACCCCACGATCGCCGACTACATCAAGGAAGAGAAGATTCAGGAGACGTCGATCCATCCCGGGGACCCGGGTGCTCCCGCCGTGGACATCGACCGCCCGACCGGCTGGGACAGCGCCGGCGAGGACACTCCTGACTACGCGTACGGCGCACTCGTCTACACCGGACCCGGCGCCCAGAGCACCGACTACACCGCGAACATCATCGCGCTGGTGTCGCGCCTCGACGGTCCGGTGGATCCCGACAAGCTGCTCAAGCTTGCCGGCGGCGAGGTGAAGAACCTGCCCGGATTCGAGTCCGTCGGTGAGGAACCGGGTACGTCGGCCGGCTTCCCGGCCTTCCGCATCGCCGGCACGTACAACCTCAAGGGCGGCGGCAAGGCCGCGTTCGGGCAGGAGACCGTGGTCTTCAAGGGACCCGACGGCCTGTACGTGCTGCAGATCAACGCGACCAGCGACGAGAGCCAGGGCCACGAGCTGTTCGAGGCGCTGGACGCGGTGGATAAATCCTTGAAGATCACCTTCTGACGAAATGGCGACGGCGCCACCCCGAAGTAAGGCGTATCTGCTCAAGAGCCGAACCAACACCTGGTGGGTGAACGTCGAACTGGAGCTGACGGACACCCAGGTGCGGTGCCTTGCGTCCGAGTATTCGAAGTGGGTCGATGACCAGTTGGGGCTGCCCGACTACAAGGCGAAGCTGTCCGCGGGTGAGGAGGTGGTGATCTTCGACTTCCCGCGCGACGCGGTGACGGTCACTTGGCTACGGCAGTTGTACCGGGGCGGCTGTGAGGTCAGTCGCGGGAACTCCCGCAAATGGGTTGTGTCCCTGGTGTATCCGTCCGGGTTCGGCAGTGTGCTGGACCTCATGACGGACCGGGCGATCTGGCGCCAGTGGCGCGAGGAACTGCCCGACCGGAGTGTGAAGGCCTGAGTCAGACGGGCTCGACCGACTGGGCGGCCAGCCTTTCGGCGATGCCACGGGCGAAGGCCTGCTCGCCCGTGGCATCGGCCAGGCGGCTGGCCCGGTGCACCAGGGCGCGGGCACTGTCGGGCCGGCCCTGGTGCAGCTCGATGTCGGAGAGCAGGCACAGGAACATGGTGTTCATGACGGTCGTCCCGTCACAGGTGTATTCGTCGAACGCCCGGAAGGCGACGGTCGCGTCCCCCTCGCCGGAGCCGATGACCTGCGCCCAGACCCGGACGATACGTGCGCAGGCCGCCCATTGCGGGCTGCCCGCCGCGGTGAACTCGACGTCGACCTGGTCTGCCAGTTCGACGATGCCGTCGGTGACACCGAGGACCGCCGCACACTCGACGTAGGTCAGCCGCGCGGCCAGGATGTTGAACACGTCGCCACGGCTCTGCGCGAGATGCAGTGCGCGGCGGTGGTATTCGCGCATGGCCTCCAGGTCCCCGCGGACCGCCTCGGCGATGGCCATCCAGCAGTAGACGCGGGGATGGAAGAAGTGCAGCGGATCGGTGACGGTCTCGGGCGGCGGGAAGGTGTCCATCATGTGCAGGCCGGTGCCGATCAGCATGTCGGTATTGCCGCGCAGCGTGTACAGCAGGATGTGCACGAAGTCGTTGACGAGGCCGATCACCGGATCACCGGACTTGTCGTACTGGTCCTCCAGGCCGATGGCGATGATCTCGACCTCGTCGATGCGGCCGTGCGCGCACAACAGCATGGACTGCAGCGCGATGGCGCCATAGAAGGCGCGGCCCTTGACCTCCTGACCGATCTCGAAGGCCCGCTGGACGGCCGCGGCGGCCGACTCGCTGGCCTGCCCCTCGAGGATGTTCTTCGCGCCGGCCAGGTGTAGCCACAGGGTGGCCTGCCGGTCCAGGTGTTCGGGCTTGGCCGGCAGCCGGTCGCCGATCTGCAGGGCGTGCTCGGCCAGCCCGGCGACGTCGTGGTACGCCGACCGGTTCAGGGCCCGCTGGATGGCGATCTCGAGAATGCCAAGGGCCACATCGGGATTCAGTTCCACCCCGGCCCGCCACGCATGGTCGGCAGTCGCGATGACGTGTTCGTACGCGGCGGTCGCGAGCGTCGCCGTCCGCGTGGTGGCGATGGCGGCGTGCACAGTGGTGCGATCGGTGGTGGCGAGCTGGGCGATGAGTGCGTCGCGCACCAGGCCGTGGCTGAACCGGTAGGCGCCGGGACGTGCGGGCAGTTCGTCGAGCAGGCCGGTCTGATACGCCGGCCGCAGCCGGCTCTGCACCGTCGAGACCGACAGGTCGACGATGTCCGCCAGGTCGGCGACGTTGAATTCGGGCCCGACGACGGCGGCCGCGCACAGCACCCGACGGCAGGGCCGGTCCAGGACGCCGAGCCGGCGGCCGACGACGCCGACCACGGCATCCGACAGCGCGGGATGGCTGCGCTGCGGGGCGCCGTCGGTGTCCAGCGCCCGCGCGAGTTCCTTGATGTAGAAGGGATTTCCGCCGGCCTGCTCCCAGACCTGTGTCGAGATGGCCGGCGGGATCGTGCCGCCGACCACCGCGTCGACGAGGTCTGCCGCGGCCGCACGGTCGATGCCGTCCAGATGCAGTGTGACGGTGTCGTTCGACCGGACGATGCGTTCGAACGACGTCCGATTCATCGGCCGGTCGGCCCCGAAGAAGGTCCAGTTGCCGATGACCTGGATGGGGATACGCGGGAATTCTTCGGCCAGCAGGACGAGCGCGTTGATCGAGGCGGGGTCCGCGCGTTGCAGATCGTCGATGACGAGCACCATCGGGGCCACGGTCGACAGCTCGCGCAGCGCCGCCACGATGCGCTCGACCAAGGCGAATCCCGTTGGCGCGAACCGGCTGCCGGCGTTGAGGTCGTCGTCGCCGTGCCATTCGGGCACCAGGGCGTTGACCACGCCGGGCGTCTCCCGCAGCACGGCCTTGCGGCCGGCGATGCCGAGCTCGCCGCCCAGTTGGCGCAGCAGCTGGATCCACGTCCACAGCTGCGGCAGCTTCACCCCGCTCGGGTGGCCGGCCCAGGCCACGGCGATGCCCGCCGCCCGCGCGCGGTCGACGGCGGCCTGCGCCAGGGTGGTCTTGCCGATGCCGCTGTCGCCGGTCACGAGCGTCAGCCCGCCGGCGCCGCCGTCGGCTCGGCGCACCGCCGCGGTGACGGCACCCAGCTCGGTGTCGCGGCCGACGAACGGTGGTGGTGCCGCTGGGTCCGGATCGGGGTTCAGCACATGCGGTGCGGGTGCGACGCGCAGTTCCGCGGCGCCGTCACGAATCTTCTCGAAGAGCGTCTGCAGGCCTTCGCCGGGCCGGGTGCCGACCTCGCGGTCGAGTGTCGTGCAGGCCCGCTCGAACGCCTGAATGGCATCGGCGGTGCGGTTGGACCGGTGCAGAGCCAGCATCAGATGGCCCCACAACCGTTCCTGCAGTGGATGTTCCGCCAGGGCCGCCTCGACTTCGGGGACCAGTTCGCCGCCGCCGCCGAGTTGCAGTGCGGCGTCGAAACGGGCCTCGATGGCGGTGGTCCGCAGTGCTGCGAAGCGGATGGCTTCAGGGGCGGCGAATTCGTGATAGGCGAACTCTCCGAACGGATCTCCGTGCCAGAGCGCCAGCGCCTCGGTCAGCATCTCGACGGCCGCACCGGCCGAATGGCGGATCAGTGCCGTCCGGCCTTTCGAGACAAGGCTTTCGAAGGTGACGAGATCGATGGTGTCGCCGGCGAGCAGGTTCAGCTGGTAGCCGTGGGGGTGGGACGCGAGCCGTTGGTTCTGCGTGTCGCCCCGGCGGGTATCGGGCGCCTGGTCATGCCCGGCGTCGGCGCCAGGGTCGAGGACCCGACGGAGGTTGGCCACGTACGAGCGCACCGACGCGAGCGCTTTCGGCGGTGGCTCGTCGCCCCAGACTGCGTCGATCAGGCGGTCGATGCTGACCACCGTGCCGTGATTGGCCAGCAATACCGCCAGTACGCACCGCTGTTTCGGTCCGCCGAGCGCCGCCGGCGTGCCGTCGACCCGGGCGGTTACTGCACCCGAGAGGTAGTACTGGGCCATATCCCCCGATTCACAGCAAATTCGGAACTGGGGAGACGATACATCCGCGCGTGACCTGCGGCAGCCCAGATGAACCTGGCAATCTGCTGGCGGGCGGGTCGCTTCAGAGGAGTTCGGGCCCGCGCCGGCGGCCGGCCCGGCTCACGATCCCGAATCCGGTACCCACCAGCAGGAATGGGACGGCGATGATGCCGAGCAGAGTCGGCAGGAACCACACCTGCCAGTAGGTGTTGATGGTGGCGTCGTGGGGGTCGCCGGGGTTGTACCGGACGTCGACGTGTTCGCCGAGCCTGGCCGGTGGCGGATTGCTGCTGATCGAGCTGAGAAAGCGGACGTGGGTCCCTGCGGATGTGGCGAATTCGACGCGCGCCCGGTAGCGCGGGCTGCTGCCACCGCCGCTGGGGACCAGCTCGACGACGGTCCCGTCGGCGTGCCGGTCAGACGAATTCGATTGGGCGACAAACGCTGCGCAGACCCCGGCCGCGACGGCCAACGACAGCCCGACAGCGAGGAACGCCTTCGCCAGGACCGGTGCGGCGGACTTCTTGGGCACGTCGGTGCCGAGTTCGGTCGCGATGGTCGGCGCCGGGTCGGCGGACGCGGTCCGGGCGCGGCGTTTGCGTAGCAGCGCAACGAGAATGGCGATATCCACGATCACGATGACGGCGATCAGCACCACGATGTACTCGATGCGCATGGCCCCTCCGGAGATGTCGACACACAGAGGGTAAGGCGGCGCGATTGGAATCCGGTTGGCGTCGGGGTGCCCGAATACGCCTGTGAGGGTTGTGTCCGCGTATCTCGGGTTCCGCGTACACAACCCTCACAGGGATGCGGGGACAGGCTGTGTCGGCCTAGGCTTCCGTCTGTCCCAAGGTCACCTGCACGGAGCGCTCCGCTCCGGAGGGGTCGGCGTAGGTCACGGTGACGTTGTCACCGGGCGCCTTGGACCGGATCGCCGCGACGAGCGCTTCCGGACTGTCGATCGGCTGGTTGTCGACCTTGGTGATCACGGCGCCCTTGTCCAGGCCGGCCGCGGCGGCGGGACCGTCGGCGACGACGCCGGCCACGGCCGCGCCCTGGGCGCTGTTGTTGGCGGCCAGCTTGACGCCCAGCGAGGCGTGCTGCACGGTGCCGGTGGAGATCAGTTGGTCGGCAATGCGTTTGGCCTGATCGACCGGGATGGCGAAGCCGAGGCCGATCGAACCCGGCTGGGAGCCGCCGGAATCCGGGCCACCGCCGAGCGAGGCGATCGCCGAGTTCACGCCGATCAGATTGCCGTTCATGTCGACCAGCGCGCCACCGGAGTTGCCGGGGTTGATCGCGGCGTCGGTCTGGATGGCGCTCATCACCGACTGCTGGCCGGTCTGCTCGTCACCGGTGCTCACCGGACGGTTCAGCGAGCTGATGATGCCGGTGGTCACGGTGCCCTGCAGGCCGAGCGGTGAGCCGATGGCCACCACGTTCTGTCCGACGCGCAGGTCCTTCGAGGATCCGATGCTGATCGGGGTCAGGTCGGACACCCCCTGGGCCTTGACCACCGCGATGTCGTCGGCCGGATCGGCCCCCACCACGGTGAAGGGCACGGTGCGGCCGTCGGACAGGGTGACGGTCGCCTTGGTCTGACCGGCGCCGGTCATGCCGCGGGGCAGCCGGCCGCTCGGATTGAGTCCGCTGGGCAGCGAATCCTGTTCCGCGGCAGCCTGATTGGCTTCCGCGATGACGTGGTTGTTGGTCAGGATCAGGCCGTCTGCCGTGAGGACGATGCCCGACCCCTCGCCGCCCTGCTGGCCGGTCTGGACCTGCAGCTTGACGACGCTGGGCAGCACCTTGGCCGACACCGCCTCGACGGAACCGGTCGGGGCGGCCGGCGCGGGTGCGGGCACGGAAGCCGTTGGCAGCGCGCGGTTCTGAATGCCGGTGGCGAGCGGAACCTGCGCCGTCGGCGCCATGCTGCCGTAGTGATCGACGGCGGCCATGGTGCCGGCCGCACCGGCCGCGATGGCCACCGCGGCGATGCCGAAGGCCAGCAGCCCGGACCGTGAGCGCTTAGCTGGCGCCGGCGGCACAGGCGGGGCCGGGTACTGCTGCGGCGCCGCGTACGGAGTCCGCAGCGGCTGGGTGTACTCGTCCGAGACGTGGGGACGCTGGTAGCGGTCATTGCTCCACTGGACCAGTTTCTCCTGTTCAGCGGCGTACTGCCGCGACCAGAGGTGCTGGTTGTCCGGGGTTGGCTGGTCTGACGGGTGTCTCATTGGCGTTGACTACTTTCTCGAAACGTCGGTAAGACAGGCGTGCTCGCGCTTGATGTCTCCACCGTGCCGTCGCCAACTGAGGCGTTGCTGAGAAAGAGTTCGGGACAGCCCAAGACTTTTCAGATCACAAAAAGTGTCATCTCGGCCCGTCGGCGCGGATCCAGGTGAGGGTGTTGCCCCGACCGACGTAGCTCAACTCCAGTTGCGTGTCGGTCGCTTTCAACGGCACGTAGAACGCGTCGAAAGACGGCGCGGGACTGGTCCAGTGCAGCCACAACACACAGATGCCGTCGTCGGGCAGCTGACCGGCACCCGGCGTCCGGCCGATGGGCCGGACGCTCCAGGTGCCCGACTCGTCGCCGGCTCCGCGGGATCGCAGCGCACCGTCGGGCGCCAGCGTCGTGGTGGTCGGATCGTCCGGGCCGGTCCAGGCGCCGACGAACTGCCGTGCTGTGACCGACGTGCCCGGGCAGGCGGGGTCGCCGGGGGCGGCGGAGGCCGAGGGCATGCCGCAGGTGGCCATCGTGACCACCACCGCGGTGACCGCGGATGCGGGATATGCCCATGCGACGCGACTCATGGCCTCAGCGTATGGCGCACGGGGCCGGACCTCGATACCGTCTGCGCATGTTCCGGCGTCTCGTCGTGGTGCTTCTGGCCGTATGGTCGTCGATCCTGATCGGCACCGCGCAGGCCGGGGCCGACCCGGGCGTCGACCCCGGCTCACCGACCGGCGAGGCCATCGTGGCGCCGGCCGTCGCGGCCCTCAAGGCCGAACTGGGCAAGCCCGCGACGCTGGCGGTCGAGGCCATCAACGTCTCCGGGCCGTGGGCCTTCGTGTACGCCGGCATCCGCGGCGCCGACGGACAGGCCTTCGACTTCCGCGGGACACCCCTCGCCGAGGGTGCCGCCGAAGGGTTCGTGTCCCGGACCTACGCGGCCCTGCTGAACCGCCGAGGCGACCACTGGACGGTGACGGAGCAGGCCGTCGGCCCGACGGATGTGGCGTGGCAGGACTGGCCGCAGCGATATGGCGCCCCGGTGTCGTTGATCGCGATTCCGTGAACCCCGGCTGAACTTCGGCCCTGATTCCGGTGTCGGACTCGCCAGACGCTCCGGGCTGAGCCACGATCGACGGGTGCGTCCGACCCGACTGACCGTTGCCGGCGAAATCCCGGACACGGGCATCCCCGACGACTTGTCGACAACCATGACCATCGCCGAGCAGTACGACTGGCACCAGCAGTACCTGCGCCGGCACCGCGTATCGCGGCGGAACTTCCTACGTGGATCGGCGGCCGCCGCGGCGGTGGCGGCCCTGGGCCTGGCGCCGTTCGGGCGCCGCGCCTACGCGCAGGACGCGCCGCTGAGCATCGCCAACCGCCGGGTCGGTTTCGGCGGCGACGCGGACAGCCAGCTGCGGCTGGCCGCGCAGTTGTCGCGAAATCCCGGTGGCACCAAGGTGTTCGTCGACCACGGGCCCACCGATCAGTTGGGCGCGACCATCGAAGCCGAGGTGCGCAACCTCGTCACCCAGATCCCGACCAGCGACCGCGGTGTCCTGGCGGCCGAGCAGTTCTACGCCCATGTCCCGGTCGACGGATTGCCCGGTGGCAGCGCGCATTTCTACCGGTGGCGCACCGAGGACGGTTTCGTCAGCGACGTGCGGTCGGCCAAGACGGCGATGCCCAGTGTGCGAAAGACATTGGCGCCGTTCCGGTTCACCATGATGGGCGACCAGGGCACCGATGACGTCCCGCGCCGGCCGGCGGGACTCAAGCGCGGCGACTACGACGATAGTTACTACAAGCCGGACAACGAGCCCGACGTCCCGCACACCGCCAACGTGTTCAACCAGATCGTCGCGTCCAACCCCGAATTCCACCTGCTGGCCGGGGATATCGCCTATGCCGACCCGTCCGGCGGCGGCAAACCGTTGTCGTTCGTCCCGTCCGGCGGCAAGGCCGCGCACGGCTTCGACAAGTACAACCCGTTCGTCTGGGACGTCTATCTGGGCTCCATCGAAGCCAGCGCGGCGAGCACGCCGTGGATGTTCGCGACCGGTAACCACGACATGGAGGCCTCGTATCCGAGCCACGGTTACGGCGGCCACCTGGCGCGCATGGACTTTCCGGACAACGGGCCGGCGGCATGCCCGTCGGTCTATTCGTTCACGTACGGCAACGTCGCGGTGCTGTCGCTGGACGCCAACGACGTCAGCTTCGAAATCCGTTCCAACACCGGCTATTCCGACGGTAGCCAGAACTCCTGGGTCGAGCGCACCCTCGCGGCCTACCGAGCCGATCCCAACATCGACTTCATCGTCTGCTTCTTCCACCACTGCGCGTACTCGACCACCGACTCGCACGCCAGCGACGGTGGTGTGCGGGCGGCCTGGTGCGAGTTGTTCGACCGGTATCAGGTCGATCTCGTGCTGCAGGGGCACAACCACGTCTACGAGCGCACCGACCCGATCCGCGGCGACCGCCCCACCAAGGTCGCCGGGGACAATTCGACCGTCGACGCGGAAACCGACGGCACCGTCTACTACACCGTGGGCTGCGCCGGCCGGCCCCGATACGGCTTCCAGCCGGGTGAGCCCGAGAGCTACCGCGGCCACGAAGCCCCCGACACCTTCGTCCCGAACAGCTATGTCTGGACGGCTGACGGCAAGAAGAAGGCGGAGGCGGTCGGCTGGTCGCGCGTGCGCTTCCGCAACTACGCCTTCATCCGCGTCGATGTCAGGCCCGGACAGCTGCTGAGCGAAATGGACGTGACCGCGGTCGACGAGCATGGGCGGGAATTCGACAAAGTCACCTATCGCCGCAGGGTGCGCGCGTAACCATTCGCTGGGCAGCGGACGCCGCCGCCTCTTATGGTTAGCCGGTGGAAGGGACACCGTTCGGCCGGTACCGGCTGATTGAGCTGCTCGGTCGTGGCGGCATGGGTGAGGTGTGGAAGGCCTACGACACCACCATGAAGCGCGTCGTCGCGATGAAGGTGCTGCCGCCGACCTTCGCCGACGACGAGCAGTACCAGGTGCGTTTCCGCCGGGAGGCCCACGCCGCGGCCGGCCTCGATGAGCCGCACATCGTGCCGATCCACGATTTCGGTGAGATCGACGACCGGCTGTTCGTGACGATGCGGCTGATCGACGGCAAGACCGTTCAGCAGCTGTTGGCCGACGGCCCACTGGCACCCGAGCGCGCCGTCTCGATCGTCGAGCAGATCGCTGCCGCGCTCGGTGCCGCACACGGTGTCGGGCTGGTGCACCGCGACGTGAAACCCGCCAACATCCTGGTCACGCCAGACGATTTCGCGTACCTCATCGACTTCGGCATCGCCCGCGCCGCCGGCGAGACGAAACTGACCCACACCGGCGCCACCATCGGCACCGTCGCGTACATGGCGCCCGAACGCTTCACCAGCGACCGGTGCGACGCGCGGTCCGACATCTATGCGCTGACGTGCGTACTGCACGAATGTCTCACCGGCGGCCCGCCATTTCCGGGCGACAGCATGGAGCGGCAGATCACCAGCCACCTCTACTCGGATCCGCCGCGGCCGTCGACCATGCGGCCGGGGATTTCGGCGTACATGGATCAGGTCATTGCCACCGGCATGGCCAAGGATCCCGAATTGCGCTACGCCACAACCAAAGACCTCGCTGCCGCCGCGCGTGCCGCCTTGGCCGGCGCACCGGCGCAGCCCGCTCATTTCGGTCAGCCCGCTCAGCAGACACCGCCGCCGGCGTGGGCCGCCCCTTCGGTGCCCTACCCCACGACCGGCCCGGAGTCCTACCCGGCGCACGCGCACACGCAGTACGCGACCCCGGCGCAAGGTCTGGGTGCGGTATCCGCGCAGTGGTCGCCGCCCCAGATGGCGAACAACCAACCAACCCAATCCTGGTGGCGCAACTCGGCGGTGGTGATCGTCGCGGCCTTGGTCACGATCGTCGTCCTCGGGGGTGCCGGCATCGCCTACGTGATGTGGTCCGACAGCGGTTCGGGCGATCAGCCCCAGGCGACCAAAGAGCCCAGCGCGCAACTGTTTCCGTCGATGCCCACCGGTCCCGGTGGCACCGCCGGGTACCCGACCGGTTCGATGTCGACCCCCGCCTCCACCGCGGCGTCGACGCCGGCGGGGCCGAGCCAGCTGCAGACCGTCGATGGCCTCACCAATCTGATCGGCACCATCAAGGCGAAGTTCGGCGACACCATGGGATTCAAGCTCGTGGTCTACCCCGACTACGCGGTCATGGATCGCGTCTCACCCACGAACAAGCACGTCGACCAGAGCTTCATGTACCGCGGTGGCAGCTGGAACAAGTGGGGCTCGGACACCAGCACCAGTTCGTTCGACGTGCTGGCGGACCTCGGCGCGATCAACACGCAGGCGGTGGCCGCCACCATGGCGGGCGCGCCGCAGCAGCTGGGTGCGGAACCCGGCTCGCAGCTGTACCTCATCATCGAGGGCGAAGAGGGCGGCGGTCTGGGGCTGGCAATCCACTCCACGGCGCCCGGAACCGGATACATGCAGGTCAATGCCGACGGGACCATCAAGCAGATCTATCCGCCGTAACCGGCCACGCCCCCGCTGCGTAGTAACGGAGCGATTGCTCTGTTATGGTGTGCCGGTGCCCCGGCCTCGTGTGTATGACCTCGACTCGGTGCTCGACGCCGCCGAGTCGCTGGCCGTCGAGGCCGGGCCGGCCGGTGTCACCACCCGTTCGGTGGCCGCCGCCGCCGGCGTCTCCAACGGCGCGATCTATCACAACTTCGGCTCGCGATCTGAGCTCGTCGCCCGCACCTGGCTGCGTGCCGCGCGCCGATTCCTCGACGTACAAACCGAATTGGTCGACGCCGCGCTGGCCGATGACGCCGCCGATCCCGTGGACGCGGTCGTCGCCGCCGCGCAGGCGCCCGCGGTGTTCTACGAACGTCAGCGCCAGTCGGCCGAACTGGTGTGGCGGGTGCAGCGCGACCAACTGCTCGGCCCCGACCTGCCGGGAGCGCTGGCGGCCGAACTCAAAGACCTCGACCGCGAGCTCATCGACCTGATGGTGCGGCTGTCGTCGCACCTGTGGGACCGGCGCGACGGCGCGGCGGTCGACGCCATCACGGTGTGCATCGTCGACCTACCGACCGCAATCATCTTGTCCCGCAACAGAATCAGCAACAGCTGGGCGCGTGATCGGCTGACCGCAGCCGTCCGCGCCGTCCTCGCCGACGAACCCACCCCAACCAGGAGGAAACAACCATGACCATCACCGTCAGCTACCAGGACAAAATCGCGATCCTGAATCTCGGCGATGACGAGAACCGCTTCTCGCTCGGCTTCCTCGACGACATCAACAGTGCCATCGACGATCTCGTCGCGGGTGGCGCCCAGGGACTCGTGACCACCGGCGCCGGGAAGTTCTACTCGAACGGGCTGGATCTCGACTGGCTGATGGCGCACGGCGACCAGATGCAGGCGTACGTCGGGCGGGTCCACGCCCTGTTCGCGCGGGTGCTGACGCTGCCGATCCCGACGGCCGCCGCGGTCAACGGACACGCCTTCGGCGCCGGCGCCATGCTGGCGATGGCCCACGACTACCGGACCATGCGCGCCGACCGCGGGTTCTTCTGTTTCCCCGAGGTCGACATCCGGATTCCGTTCACCCCGGGCATGGCCGCGCTGATCCAGGCAAAGCTGACGCCGCAGGCGGCCATCGCGTCGATGACCACCGGCCGGCGCTTCGGTGGCGACGACGCCGCCAAGTACGGCATCGTCGAACTGGCCGCGGCCGAGGACGCGGTGGTCTCCGCCGCGGTGGATCTCGTGATTCCGGTGGCGGGCAAGGATTCCCAGACCATGGCCGCCATCAAGGCGACGATGTTCGGCCCGGCGATCGCGGCGCTGCGGGGCGAGTAACGGTCCCCAGAGGCGGCCTGATAGGCATAAGAGCGTGGGACAGAACGAGCGCAAGAAGATCGTCATGACCGACGACGAGATCGTCGAGTTCATCGATCGCAGCCGGACCGCGACCATGGCCACCGTCCTGGCTGACGGCCGGCCGCACCTGGTGGCCATGTGGTACGCCGTGCTCGACGGCGAAATCTGGTTCGAGACCAAGGCCAAGTCGCAGAAGGCGGTCAACCTGCGCCGGGACCCGACCATCACCGTGATGATCGAGGACGGTGACACCTACGGCACCCTGCGTGGTGTGTCGATCGACGGCACCGCCGAGATAGTCGAGGATCCCGACACCTGCCTGCGTGTCGGCATCAGTGTGTGGGAGCGCTACACCGGCCCGTACACCGACGAAATGCGCCCGTTCGTCGACCAGATGATGAACAACCGCGTCGCGGTCCGCGTCGTACCGAGCCGCATGCGCAGCTGGGACCACCGCAAACTCGGCATGCCCGACATGCCGGTCAGCGGCTCGACCGCGCAGTATCTGAACCAGCAGTGATCTCGGCGCGCCCCGTATCACTCTCCGATACGGAGCGCGCCCAAACCACTCAGGCCTGGTCGACCAGCGGCGCGTATTCGGGATGCTTGGCGATGTATCCGCTGACCATCGAGCACTCCGGGACGATGCGTAACCCTGCGGCCCGGGTGGCGTCCAATGCCTCGGCGACGAGGATCGTCGCCAGTCCACGACCGCCGTACTCGGGCTGAACTTCGGTGTGCGGGAAGATTCGTCGGCCACCCTGGTCGATGTAATCGATCAGCCCGACCGTCTTGCCGTCGACGGCGATGGTGAATCGTCCGGCTTCGGCGGTGACAGTGGCGGGTGCTCCGGTCTTGTCGGTGGTGCTCGTAGTGGCCATAGGAGCCACGGTAACCCTCGTGCGTAAAGCCGCTGCCCGCGCTGCCGCCCCCTCAAACGGCAGCGTGGGCAGCGGGTACTACGCGACTTCGAGGAAGATTCGGCGCTGGCGGCGGACCGGGTAGCCGTTGGCCTCGGCCAGGGACCGCAGCTGCTTCAGCGCGAACGTCCGGCCGCGGCCCTCCTCGGCCGGGATGACGATGCCGGCCCAGAGGCCTTCGGCGCGGGGCAGTTCGACGGCGTCACGCGCGCAGGCCCAGCGGCGCGGGCACTGGCGGCAGAGGCTCTTGGCCTCTTCGCTGGCGATCGTCGTCCACTGCTCCGGGCTCCGGGTGCACTCACCGAGCGGCAGGCCGTCCATGGCAATTGCGGTCATCGGAGTACTCCTTTGTTGTTGCGCTGCGACTGTTCCGTCGCGGTTGGGAAGAATCTATAGCACCAGACTGCAGTAATGCAACAGTTAAACCGTAGCGTTAGACATATCCGCTGGTCAGCGCGCTACAGAGGCGCAGAAATCATCCGAATGGTCCGGAATAACATTGGTGAAAGTCGCGGTTTGGGGAGGGTGTACGGTCTAACTGAAGCGCTTCGCGCCGCACCGATACGGTTCAGTGACTGTTAACGCAATAGTTATGCGGGACTGAACGGGTTAAGCTGTATCGGACCGCCGACGGTGCTCCGGATTTCGTGTTGAGCGCGGGCCGCAAGGGATGGGAGGTGACATCGGGTGCCGAACATCGATCCCGATGACGTCACCGAATACATCGCCCTGCCCGCAGTCGACCCCGGAATGGAGCGCGCCGGTGCCGCCGCCGCCGCGCGGCGCCGCGAGCTGGACATCAGCCAGCGCAGTCTGGCGGCCGACGGCATCATCAACGCCGGAGCGCTGATCTCCTTCGAAAAGGGCCGCAGCTGGCCGCGGGAGAGAACCCGCCTGCGTCTCGAAGAGGTATTGCAGTGGCCGCCGGGAACCATCGCCCGGATCCGCAGTGGCGAGCCGGTCCCGACGACGCAGGTGCCGTTGGCGCCCCAGGCGCAGGCTGCCCCGGCCCCGCCGTTGACCAATGCGGGTGAGGTTCCGCTCATCGCGCAGGCCGTCGTCGCCGCGGTGAACACGCTGGGCGCCACGGCGGACGCACTGCCGGCGATCGAGGATTCTGAATTCACGCCGTGGGTCACCCAGATTCTGTCCGACCTGCGGCAGCTCGAGGCCGTCGCGGCCAGTGCCGCGCGGCTCGGCCCCGTGTCGCCGCCGCTGATCAAGGCATTGGGACTGGTGCGTGCCCGCATCGACGAACTGACGCTGCTCGGCGCGAAATCGCCCACCGCAACGCTCGGGCAGCGGCTGTACGCGGCCCGCCGCGGTGCCAACCTGACCATTCAGGAGACGGCCCTGGCGGCCGGAGTGCCCGAGGCCGTCGTGGTCGGCGCCGAGGCCGAGGCAGCGGTGTCCGAGCAGGACAAAGAGTTGGTCGAAAAGCTGCTCCTGCAGCTGGTCTAGCTGCCTCGGGCGTCAGGAACGCGCGCGGTGCCGGTCGTCACCGGTGGGAAAGTTGGCCGCCAGCGCGGCAGCGATCTCGATGAACTTGCGCCGCGTCGCCGGCGCCATTTCCCGGGTGCCCGCGATGACGCCGCCCGGCCGCAGGTGCCCGTCGAACGGCACCTCGACAACGGCCTGCCCCTGCCCGGCGAACTGCTGCGCCAGCACCGAGCGGGTGCGCTTGTCGGCGTGGCCGTCGGAATCGTTGAGCACCACCACGGTTCGCTGCAGGAGACCGTTGAGGCCGTGCGCCGCCAGCCAGTCGAGCGTCTGGCCGGCCGCACCCGCGCCGTCGACCCAGGGCGACGACACCACGATGAGCGCGTCAAGATCCCGCAGCACTTCCTGTGTGACAGGGCTGTCCATCGTGGAACTGCAGTCGATGATCGAGATGGTGAAATGGCGGTCCAGCCGGGAGGCGGCCTCCCGGTAGACGGCGGGATCGAGCACCCGGCGGCGCGCCGGGCTCGCCTCACCGGCCAGCACGAAAAGCCCGGCGGCATTGCTGCCGACCCGGTTGCGAATGTCGGCGAAACTCTCCAGGTGCTGGTCGGATGCCAACTCCCAGTACGAGCTCAGGGCCTTTGGGTCGACGCGACTGCCGAGCTTGCCGAACGCGGTGTCGGCATCGACGGCCACCACCCGGTCCTCCTGCCGGAGCTCGGCGAACAGCGACCCGATCGATGCCGACACCGTCGTCTTGCCGACGCCGCCCTTGCCCATCACACCGACCTTGTAATGGCCCGAAAGCGCCGACCGGATCCGGTTGATCTGCTGTGCTTCCTGGATCTCGTCGGGTGACGGACCGAGGTTGACCAGCCCGAACGTCGCCTTGAACAGCGTCTTGCGCCAGCCGCGACCGGGCTCGGGCTTGCGGGTCCGGAGCAGGTCGTCGCGGCGAATGGCATCGGCGTACGAACCTGGCGGCATGAACTGGCCCTGGGGACCGTGTGGCCAGGGCTGGTGCGGGTGCGGTCCCGGCTGCATCGGACCGGGCGGCATGGGGCCCGGCTGGACGGGACCGGGCTGCGGTGGGTAGCCGGCCCTGCGCTGCAGCGGTTCGGTGTGTTGCATGCCGGTGTTGTTCCCGGCCGGATTCACGCGCGGCCACGCCGGCGGTGTGTTCACGGGATGTCCGGCGAAAGCGCTTTCCGGGGGGCCCGGCTGCGGTTCGAAGTGGTCAGTCACCGAATACGCGCTTTCTCTCCTCGGTTCGCTCGACGCAGGTGCCAAGACGCAGATGCCCTCCCAGTATCGACCACGCCGGCGCCGACGGCGGGATGGCCGGGCCCAATTGCGTCGACGCCCGTTCGGCGGACGGTTCGGGCGTATCGCCGGTGACACCGTTGATTACCCTGTCCGCCAACGGTTTTCGTCGTGCGTCGACCGCGCCGGTCGGGTGTGTGCTTCCGGCGAATTGGTGCGGATCCGGCGGCGGACCCGCTGGTAGGCTCGATGCGGGTTGTGGGGAAGCGCTGTGGGGGTGGTGTGGGGCCGCCCGCGCAGGTCAGATGCCGTGACTCGCGTAGGAGTTTGGCCATCGGCCTGCCGTCCGTCAGGTGGCGTACCAAGATGGTCACGGAGGACAGCGATGCCCGGCGCCTGGCGCCGGGAACAGGGGGTGGAGCCGAGATGCAGCGGGTGGACACATGCGCCGGGTGTGATGCCGGGTCGTCTGGGTCGGCTATGGCGTCGGGGCGGTTGTCGTGACCGGCCCGTACACCGCGGCCAGCAGCGCCTCGGGCGGCATCGACGACGTCATCGCGGTCGAGGTCACCATCGACGGCATGCTGGTCATCGCCGACAAGCTCGAGCTCATGGACTTCCCGGTCAGCCTCGGCATCCGGCCGAACATTCCTCAGCTCGACCTTCGAGACCGAGTCTGGGAACAGGTGCGGCGGGATCTGACGGCGCAGGGCGTCCTCGACATCTACGGCAATCCGCATCCGGAAGTCGCCGCGATGGTCGACACCCTCAGCCGCGCCGACCGCACCATCGAGGGCCGCTGGTGGCGCCGCGACGTCGGCGGGAAGATGCTGCGGTTCGTCGTCTGTCGCAAGGGTGAGCGGCATGTCGTCGCGGCCCGCGACGGCGAGATGATCGTCGTCCAGCGGGTCGCCCCGCAGGTGGGCCTGGCCGGCATGGTCAATGCCGTGCTCGGAACGGCCAACCCCGCCAACGTCGAACCCCTGACCGCGTCGACCAGCCGGCTCAGTGACGCCCGCACACCGGACCAGCTCACCCAGTTCGGCATCAGCCTGAGCTCGGCGCGGGCCTACTCCGAACTCATCGCCAACCCCGACTCGTGGGTGGAACTCACCGCCAACGAGCGGCACGAGGGTGGCACCTTCAGCCAGGCCGACGTCGCCGCCGGTGTTCTCGACTCCCGGCTGGGCCGCATCGTCTCCCTGCCGCGGAAAGTCAGCGGCGAGCTGTACGGCAGCTTCCTCGCCGGCACCGACGAGAACCTGGAACGCGCCCTGCAGGGGCTGTTGGAGTTCCTACCGTCGCGATCCTGGTTCGACACGCCCTCCGCGGGCGCCGCCGGCGACGACTACCAGGACTGACGTTGGCGGCCCACCATGATGACGGGTTCGATGACGAGCCGTCGGGCGATGATCCGGACGACGGCTCGGACGACGATCTCGGCGGCGCACTCGACTACCTGTACGCCGATGACGACGACGTGGTCACCCCCGATGCCGTTGGCACGGGGGACGATCTGCCCGCCATCGATGACGAGCCCGTCCCGTTCGGGTACACGGTCACCAACCCGCCGCAGACGGTGACCGTCACGGCCCTCATGGACGGCCGGATCCACCGGATCCGGCTCGCTCCGGGCGTCACGAGCATGACGGAAGTCGAACTGGCGGACGAGATTCTCGTGATCGCCGGACTCGCCCGCCAGGACGGCAGGTCGGCGCAATACGACGTCATGTACTCCGGACTCCGGGAACTGGGCCATGACCGCGCCGAGGCCAAGGATTTCCTGTCCCGCAGTCTCGATCTCCCGTCTCCGGAAGACGCCGCCGCGACCCGCGCCCACATCTTTGCCACCAGATATTCAGGGGAAGTAGACGCCAATGAGTGACCAACTCGCCGCCATGTTCAACAACGCCGTCGGCATGCTGGACACCGCACCGGCGCGCTCGATGCAGCTGTTCAGCGAGATCACGTCGGTCGACGAGACCGCGTGTGACGCCTGGATCGGGCGGATCCGCTGCGGCGACACCGACCGGACGACGTTGTTCCGCGCCTGGTACTCACGCGGCAACCTCGGCATGCTCGCCGGCCAGGCCGAGGTGTCGCTGGCGCAGGTCAACGCCCGGGTGCGCATCGGCGGCGAGCTCGGTGACATCACCTACCCCGTGAACTCGCCGCTGGCGCTCACGCTGGCGTTCGCCGTCAACGAGGCCGCCGAGGGCAACTATGCCGACGCGCTGGAAGCCGTGGAGGGCGCGGCGGTCGGCGGTTCCGAGCATCTGGTGGCGTGGGTCAAGGCCGTCATCTACACCGGCGGCCAGCGCTGGACCGACGTCATGGAGGTGCTCCGGGGTTCGGAGAGCTGGCCGGACGCGTTCCTGGCCGGCGCGGCCGGCGTGGCCCGAGGTGTCGCGGCAGCCAACCTCGGCCTGTTCACCGAGGCCAAGGACAAGCTGACCGAAGCCAACGAGTCCCCGGCCGGGACGGCGTGCGGCCGGCCCATCGCGTGGTACCTGGCCATGACATTCCGGGATCAGGGCAACGAAGAGGGCGCGCGGCGCCTGCTGGAATGGCTGCAGGCCAATTTCCCGGAGCCGAAAGTCACTGAGGCGCTTCGTGATCCGAACTATCGCCTGACGACCACCACGGCGGAGAAGATCGCGGCCCGCTCCGACAAGTGGGATCCCAACAGCGTGGTGGCGGACACCTCGGCGCGCGACAAGATGCTCGGCGATGCCCAGGCCGAACTGGACCGGCAGATCGGCCTGGCGAAGGTCAAAGAGCAGATCGAGACCTACCGCGCCGCAACGCAAATGGCGAAAATCCGGGCCGCGCGTGGCATGAAGGTCGCTCAGCAGTCCAAGCACATGATCTTCACCGGGCCGCCGGGAACCGGCAAGACCACCATCGCCCGCGTGGTCGCGAACATCCTGGCCGGCCTCGGCGTCATCGCCGAACCCAAGCTGGTCGAGACGTCCCGCAAGGACTTCGTCGGTGAGTACCTCGGCCACACCGCGGTGAAGACGTCGAAGGTCATCGACCGGGCGCTCGGCGGCGTGCTGTTCATCGACGAGGCCTACACCCTGATCCAGGACGGGCTGCAGGGCGGCGACGCCTTCGGCTCGGAGGCCATCGACACCTTGCTGGCCCGCATGGAGAACGACCGCGACCGGCTGGTCGTCATCATCGCCGGATACAGCTCGGACATCGACCGGCTGCTGGAAGCCAACGATGGTCTGCGTTCCCGGTTCGCCACCCGCATCGAGTTCGAGTCATACTCCCCCGAAGAGATCGTCGAGATCGCGAAAGTCATTGCCAAGAGCAATGATTCGCTGATCAACGACGAAGCGGCCAAGCAGGTGCTGGAAGCGGCCACCACGCTGTACCAGCACGAGCTGAACGGCAAGCCGGCCATCGACATCGCCGGTAACGGCCGCTACGCGCGACAGCTGGTCGAGGCCGGTGAGCAGGCACGCGACATGCGCCTCGCCCGCTCGATGGACATCGAGAGTCTCAGCGTCGAGGCGCTCGGCGAGATCACCGGCGACGATATGGCTTCCGCGATCGGCGGGGTGCACCGGCGCCTGAGTATCGGCGAATAACCGATGGCTGATTTCCGGCTCACCACCAAGGTTCAGGTCAGCGGTTGGCGCTTCCTGCTCCGTCGCGTCGAGCACGCCATCGTGCGGCGCGACACCCGCATGTTCGACGACCCGCTGCAGTTCTACAGCCGGTCGGTGTCGGCAGGCATCGTCGTCGCGGTCATCGTCTGCCTCGGTGCCGCGATGCTGGCGTACTTCAAACCGCAAGGCAAGCGGGGTGGCGACTCGCTGCTCGTCGACCGCAGCACCAACCAGCTGTACGTGGTGATGCCCGGGGGTTCTGGGCAGATCCGTCCGGTCTACAACCTGACATCGGCGCGGCTGGTTCTCGGCCACACCGGTGAGCCGCAGGTCGTCAAGCCTGCGGAACTGTCCAAGATGCCCAAGGGTCAACCCATCGGCATCCCCGGTGCGCCCTATGCGACGCCGATCAACGGCACGTCGGGCACCTGGTCGGTGTGTGACACCGTCACCAAGCCCGAGAGCGTCACCCCGACCGTCGAGACCTCGGTGCTCGTCGAACCCGTCGTCCTGGGCGGCGGGGTCGGCCCCATCCGGCCAGATCAGGGCGTGCTGGTCAAGTATCAGGACAAGACCTGGCTCATCACGAAGGATGGGCGGCATGCGATCGACCTGGCCGACCGCGCCCTGACCTCCGCCGTGGGAATTCCGGTCGGTTCGAAGTCGGCGCCCATCTCGTCCGGCCTGTTCAACGCACTGCCGAACGTCGGCCCCTGGGCCCTGGCCCCGATCCCGGCCGCGGGCGCGCCAAACAGCGTCGGCCTGCCGCCGAATCTGGTCAACGGCACGGTGTTCCAGACGGTCACCGACAACAGCAAGCAGCAGTACGTGGTGCTGCCCGACGGCGTCGCGAAGGTCAACGACACCACGGCGGCCGCACTGCGCGCCACGAACTCCTACGGGCTGATCTCGCCGCCGTCGGTGGAATCCAGCGTCGTCGCCAAGATCCCCGAGCAGACCTACACCTCACCGCTGCCGGCGAAGCCCATGACCATGCTGCTGCCGCAGGACGATCCGACGGTGTGCTGGGCATGGCAGCGCGAAGCCGGCGACCAGGGTGCCAAGACCACAGTGATCGTCGGTCGGCACCTGCCGATCCCGCCGAGCTCGATGGGCAACGGCATCAAGCAGATCAGCGGCGACGCCACCGTCTACATCGACGGCGGCCAGTTCATCCGGCTGCAGTCCCCGGACCCGCGGTACGGCGAGGCCCAGTACTACGTCGACGCCCAGGGCGTCCGGTATGGGATAGCCAACGACGACACCGCGAAGGCCCTCGGGCTCAGCGGCGCCGTCACGGCGCCGTGGCAGGTGGTCGGTCTGCTGATGGAAGGCCCGGTGCTGTCGAAGGAGGCGGCGCTGCTCGAGCACGACACGCTGCCGGCGGATCCGAAACCGCGGAAGGTGGGCGGCGGCAACGAGGCCGCGGCTCCGCCGCATCCGGGAGGTGCGTCATGACAACCAAGAAGTTCACCCCGTCGATGAAGCGCGGTCCGCGCCTGACCCCGGGTGAGATCAACGTGACGCCGCCCGACGACCTGGGCATCGAGATCCCCGCGTCCGGCATGCAGAAGGCAATGCCGTACGTCATGGGCGGCGGCATGCTCGGAATGATCGCGATCATGATCTTCACCGGCGTTCGTCAGCTGTCGCCGTACATGCTGATGATGCCGCTGATGATGATCATGGGCACCGTCGGCTACATGGCCAGCGGCGGTGGCGGTGGCAAGAAGGTGCCGGAGATCAACGAGGACCGCAAGGAGTATCTGCGGTACCTGGCAGGCCTGCGGACGCGCGTGACGTCGTCGGCGGATGCGCAGGTGACGTTCTTCAGTTACCACGCACCGCATCCCGAGGACCTGCTGTCCATCGTGGGCACGCAGCGGCAGTGGTCGCGCAGCGTCAGCGGTAACAACGCCGATTTCTTCATGGGTGCCCGCATCGGCATCGGCGCCCAGGCGGCAGTCGACCGACTGCTCAAGCCGAACATCGGGTCGGACCTCGCGGGCCCGATGGCCGCACCGCAGGCGCACCTGGAACCGGTCAGCCACATGTGGGTGACTAAGTTCCTGCGCACCCACGGTCTGGTGCACGACTGCCCGAAGCTGGTGATCCTCAAGAGCTACCCGACCATCGCAGTCGGTGGTGATCCGGAAGGGTCGAGGGGTCTGCTCGCCGCCATGATCTGTCACCTGGCGGTCTTCCATCCGCCGGACCTGCTGCAGATCCGGGTCCTGATGGACGATCTCGACGATCCCGACTGGGCGTGGCTGAAGTGGCTGCCCCACGTGCAGAGCCAGACCGAGTTCGACGACGCCGGACCCAGGCGCCTCGTGTTCACCAAGCCGGACGGGCTGGCCGACCTGACGGCGCGCGGTCCGCACAGTGCCGACGCACCGCCTTCCGGTCCCTACGTGCTGGTGGTCGACCTGACCGGCGGCAAAGCCGGCTTCCCGGTCGACGGTCGCGCCGGCGTCACCGTCATCACCAAGGGCAACCACAGGTCGGGCTACCGCATCAAGGTCAATCCCGACGGCTCGTGCGAGGACCGCACGGCGTCCCAGCCATGGCGTGAGGTCACGACCGTGACCGACTCGGTGACCCCGACGTCGGCCGGCCGGTTGGCGCGCAAGCTCGCGGGCTGGTCCATCACCGGCACGATCATCGACAAGGGCACGCGCGTCCAGAAGAAGGTGTCGAGTGAATGGCACCACCTGGTTGGTGCCCGCTCGGTCGAGGAAGTGACGCCGCGGCGGTGGCGGATGTACTCGGATACGGATCAGGACCGGTTGCGGATTCCGTTCGGCCACCAGCTGAAAAATGGCGAGATCATGCATCTCGACATCAAGGAGGGCGCCGAGTTCGGTGCCGGTCCGCACGGCATGCTGATCGGTACGACGGGTTCCGGTAAGTCGGAATTCCTTCGTACCCTGATCCTTTCGCTCGTTGCGACGCACCATCCGGATCAGATCAACCTGCTGCTGACCGACTTCAAGGGTGGTTCGACCTTCCTGGGCATGGAGAAGCTGCCGCACACCGCGGCCGTCGTCACCAACATGGAAGAGGAAGCCGAACTCGTCGGCCGCATGGGCGAGGTGCTCACCGGTGAGCTGGACCGGCGGCAGAACATCCTGCGTCAGGCCGGTATGCAGGTCGGCGCGGCCGGTGCGCTGTCGGGCGTCGCCGAGTACGAGAAGTACCGCGAGCGTGGGGCCGACCTGCCGCCGCTCCCAACGCTTTTCGTCGTCGTCGACGAGTTCGCAGAGTTGCTGCAGAACCACCCGGACTTCATCGCACTGTTCGACCGCATCTGTCGCGTGGGCCGGTCGCTGCGCGTGCACCTGCTGCTGGCGACGCAGTCGCTGAACACCGGCGGTGCCCGCATCGACAAACTGGAGCCGAACCTGACGTATCGAATCGCGCTGCGTACCACCAGCTCCGCCGAATCCAAGGCGGTGATCGGTACGCCCGAGGCGCAGTACATCACCAACAAGGAGAGCGGCGTCGGCTTCCTCCGGGTCGGCATGGAGGATCCGGTCAAGTTCAAGAGCATCTACACCGGCGGCACCTACGTGCCGACGGCAGCGGAGAACGACGACGGTGACGACGCGCCACGAGTGGTGGCGCAGAACAACTTCCGGATTCGGCCGTTCACCGCAGCGCCGATGGCAGATTCGGGAGTCGGACGATGACGAACACCGAACAGCGCGCGCTGCGTGAAGTGGTGCTGAACCAGCTGACGACCGGTGAGAGCCGCGCGTACAAGATGTGGCTGCCGCCGCTGCTGGATCCGATGCCGGTCAACGAACTGGTGGAGCGCGACCAGCGGGCCCCGCTTCGCTTCGGCCTCGGCATCATGGACGAACCGCGCCGCCACAAGCAGGAAGTGTGGGGCATCGACACGTCGGCGGCCGGCGGCAACATTGCGGTCGGCGGTGCGCCGCAGACCGGGAAGTCGACGTTTCTGCAGACGCTGGTGCTGTCGGCGGCCGCGACCCACTCCCCCCGCCAGGTGCAGTTCTACTGCGTCGACCTCGGTGGTGGTGGTCTGATGTACCTCGAGGACCTGCCGCACGTCGGCGGCGTCGCCACCCGTTCCGAACCGGACCGGGTACAGCGCGTCGTCGCGGAGATGAAAGCCGTTCTGCGGCAGCGTGAATTGACGTTCAAAGAGCTGCGCATCGGGTCGATCGCCAGTTACCGACAGTTGCGTGAGGACCCGAATCATCCGGCGTCGCAGGATCCGTTCGGTGACGTCTACCTGATCATCGACGGCTGGCCGGCGTTCGTCGGTGAGTTCCCGGACCTCGAGCCGGTGGTTCAGGACCTCGCCGGCCAGGGCCTGTCGTTCGGAGTGCACGTCATCATCTCGACGCCGCGCTGGACGGAACTGAAATCCCGTGTCCGTGACTACCTGGGCACCAAGGTCGAGTTCCGCCTCGGTGACGTCAACGAGACGCAGATCGACCGCATCACCCGCGAGATTCCGCCGAACCGCCCTGGGCGGGCGGTGTCGATGGAGAAGCACCACCTGATGATCGGGGTGCCCCGGATGGACGGGGTGCACAGCGCAGCCGACCTGGTGCCGGCCATCACCGCGGCCGTTGACCACATCGCGTCGCTGCACACCGACATGGCTCCGCGGGTTCGCGTGCTGCCCGAGCGGATCTACCTGCACGAACTCGACCCGAATCCGCCTGGCCCGGAGAACGACTACCGGACTCGGTGGACGGTGCCGGTGGGCGTGCGCGAATCCGATCTCTCGGTGGCGTACAACCACATGTACAACACGCCGCATCAGCTCATCTTCGGTGCGCCGAAGTCAGGCAAGACCACCATTGCGCATGCGGTGGCGGAGGCGATCTGCAAGCGCAACAGCCCCGATCAGGTGCGGTTCATGCTCGCGGACTTCCGGTCTGGCCTCCTCGACGCCGTGCCTGAGACACATCTGCTCGCGGCGGGCGCCATCAACCGCAACATCGCCGCCCTGGAAGAGTCCATCAAGGCGCTGGCGGTGAACCTGAAGAAGCGGCTGCCGCCACCGGACCTGACGACGTCCCAGTTGCGCTCGCGGTCGTGGTGGAGCGGTCCGGACGTCGTGCTGCTGGTCGACGACTGGCACATGATCGTCGCCGCCAGCGGTATGGGGTCGCCGATGGCGCCATTGGCTCCGCTATTGCCGGCCGCCGCCGATATCGGTCTGCACATCATCGTGACATGTCAGATGAGTCAGGCGCACCGGTCCACGATGGACAAGTTCGTCGGTACCGCTTATGGCGCCGGAACGCCGACGATGTTCCTGTCGGGCGAGAAAGCGGAGTTCCCGTCGAGCGAGTTCAAACTCCGTCGTAGGCCCCCTGGCCAGGCGCTTCTGGTGTCACCGGACGGTAAGGAGGTCATCCAGGCTGCCTATGTTGATCCTCCGGCGGAATAAGTGTAGGTAACCCCCCAAAACCCTCGGTAGTATCAGTTTCAGACGTTCAGCAACGCTAAACGCCCGCTGATCGGCCTAGGGGGAACGGGGGTTCCGTGGGGGATCTTCAATTCTTATCTGTGCCGTTCGCACAATTCCATACCGCGATCTTGAATTGGTAAGGAGAAAAGAAATGCAGCCTTTGCAACATGAAGAGGGCGCGATCGGCGTCGGCACGCAGGTTGTCGCCAACGGAGCGCGTGGAATTGCGACCGGCACTGCCACCATGACGGAGGCCAGCACCCTGGTCCCGGCCGGTGCAGACGAAGTGTCGCTGCAGGCCGCCATGGCATTCGCCGTCGAGGGGGTCGAGGTCATGGGCATCAACGCCTTCGCCCAGGAAGAGCTGGCGCGTGCTGGCGCAGCGTACGTCGAGGCGGGCGCCATGTATGAGGCCACTGATGTGGCCACGTCAGCGACCCTGATCTAGCCACCGCGTACGACGAGCCCACACAGAGCCTGAGGACAGCAAATCATGGGGCTTCCCGCCATGCCGGCGATGTTCTACGGAGCATTCCCGCCGGAGATGAACACCGGCCGACTCATGGCCGGTGCAGGCCCTGCGCCGATGCTGCAAGCAGCTGCAGGGTGGGAAGCGTTGGCCGTCGCGCTGGAGACGCAGGCGGTGGAGCTTGCCGCCAGCTTGGCGGAACTGAGCGCGAACTGGTCCGGCATGGGCAGTGAACGAGCCGTCACGGCAACCTCACCGATGGTGACGTGGCTGCACACTACTGCTATGCAGGCACAGAAGCGCGCGATGCAGGCGTTGGCACAGGCGGAGTCATACAGCTTGGCCTTGGCCACCACTCCGCAGCTGCCGGAGATCGAGATGAACCACGTCACGCACGGCGTGCTCGAGGCCACGAATTTCCTGGGTATCAATACGGTGCCGATCGGCTTCAACGAGGCGGACTACGCGCGCATGTGGGCGTTGGCGGGCTCGGTGATGGAGACGTATCAGGCCGAGACCACCATGAACACGCTGTTCGAACCCATTCTGCCGCCAAAGCCCATCGTGATACCTGGGGTCGGCGAGGCGACGGAAGCGGCGATTGTCGCGCGAGCCGCGATGGGGGTTTCGGAGGCAGTGGCGCGCAACTTGGTCATCTCGCAGGTAGCGAGCCAGTCGGCGATCGAAGACGCGGCGCTGATGGTGGGAAATGCCGCTGCCCAGGCGAATTTCGCGGGACAACGTGCGCAGGGACAGGCATCCAAAGCGGAATCGGCAGCGCAGCGTGCCAGCGAGCAGCAAGACAAAGGCCAGCAGGGCGCGCAGATGATGATGCAGGTGGTCTCGCAGGTCGGATCGCAGGCCGCGCAGCTGCCGCAGCAGCTCGGTCAGCTCATCACGCAGCCAGTTCAGCAGTTGAGCCAGCCGATGCAACAGGTGACGCAGATCTTCAGCCAGCTGGGCAGCAGTTTCGGTCAGAACAACGGGCCGCAGATCGGCCTGATGGGCGCCAGCCCCTTCTCCAATCACCCGCTGGCGGGTGGCTCGGGCGCGACATCGGGTGCCGGCCTGGTGCGTGCTGCGTCACTGCCCGGAATGGGCGGTTCCGCACCGCGGACGCCGCTGATGGCCTCGCTGGTCGGTGGTCTCGGGGGCCCCCCGACCGCTTCGCTCGAGGCGGGTGCGGCGGCGGGTGCAGGAGGTGCCGGCAAGGCGCCGGTGAGTAGTGCCGGTGGGGCCGGTGGCGGAATGCCTGGCCGCAAAGCAGAGAAGGGCGGAGGGACAAGGGAGGCCCTCAAAGCCCCCGGGGTTCTGGTTCAGGACCTCGACGACGATGACGACGACTGGTGAGTTGTCGCGTCACACAAAGGCTTCCGGCCCAGGGGGGTCGGCAAGGACTCGCCATTCCCGTGGTGAGGACACAGGAAATAGAAAAGGTGATCCAGCATGACGAGCATGAATACAGATGCCGAAGTCCTCGCCTCAGAGGCAGGTAATTTCGATCGCATCGCGGGCGAGCTGAACGGCGTGAAGACCCACGTCGACGCGGTGGCGGGCCAGCTCGCGACGCACATGAAGACGCCCGAGGCGGGCATGGCGGCCCAGGCTGCATTGACTCGCTTTGACGAGGCCATGACGGCGCAGCTCAAGGAGCTGGCCGACATCTCCGCCAACATCCAGACTGCCGGCGTGCAGTACACCGCGACCGATGCCGACGCCGGGTCGTCGCTGTCGAGCCAGATGCAGATCTAGCCAGACCCAACCACCACGTACAACGACTCAGAAGCGGAGAAGACAAAATGGCACAGGACTGGAATTTCGCCGGCATCGAAGGAAGCGCCGGCGACTTGGCTGGTGCGGTGAACACGACGCACGGCCTGCTGGACGAGGGCAAGGCCTCGCTGGCGAAGCTGGCTTCGGTGTGGGGCGGCTCGGGTTCGGAGGCTTACCAGGCCGTCCAGCAGCGGTGGGACAACACCGCGATGGAGCTCAACAATGCGCTGCAGAGCCTCGGGCATGCGGTCAGCGAGGCCGGTGGCACCATGCAGTCGACCGAGCACGGCGTCACCGGATTGTTCGGCTAGGCGATCGGCACGACGCAACACAGGAGGTGGGCAGGTCGGCGTAGGGTCGACTCTGCCCACCTCATGTGCGTTCCAGGTGTAATCCCCACACAATCGAGAGGTACTCATGTCCGCCGACTATGACCGGCTTTTCAACAACTCGCCGGGCCAGGCCGACAACGAGGAAGCCACGCGAACCGTCGACCACGCGACCCTTGCTGCCGCCGCGCAGATGTCTGCCTCCGCGGCCGCTGCCTCGGCTGCAGGGGCCGAATCGCCGTCGGGCCCGCCCGTTGCCGGCCAGCCACAGCAGCCGCCGGGCATGGTCCCGCCGCCGCGGCCGTCCGAAGTGACGACTCAAATGCCGCCTACGCCACCGCAATTCATGCAGAACGGCCTCATGCGCTCGCCGCAGGGCGCGCCGATGGCAGGCGCGCAGTACGAGCAGCCGCAGCACGCGCCGATGATGATGCCTCCCCCACCGCGGCACATGCAGCCGCCGCCGCAGCACTACGCCATGGATCCCCAGGCCGATATGCAGTGGACCGAGCAGCACATGCCGGATCAGACGTCGGCCGCCACCATCGGCGACCACCGCGCCATCGACGCGCTGTCGCACGTGGGTGTGCGGGCCGGGGTGAAGATGCCGTCGCAGCGTGGTTGGCGCCACGTGCTCTACCTGCTGACGCGGATCAACTTGGGCCTGTCGCCCGACGAGCTGTACGAGTTGGACCTCTACACCCGGATCCGACGTAATGCCCGCGACTCGTACCAGATCGGTGTGCTGGGGCTGAAGGGCGGCGTCGGCAAGACGGCTGTCACGGTCACTCTGGGTTCTGTCATGGCGAAAGTCCGCGGTGACCGAATCCTGGCTGTCGACGCCGATCCGGACGGCGGCAACCTGGCCGACCGGGCCGGCCGGCAGTCGGCTGCGACCATATCGGATCTGTTGTCCGACAAGGAACTTGCGCGCTACAACGACATCCGCGCGTACACCAGCATGAACGCCTCCAACCTCGAGGTGCTGTCATCGGCCGAGTACAGCGTCGCGCGCCGCGACTTCAACGAAGAGGACTGGTCGGCTGCGGTCAAGATCGTCTCGCAGTACTACAACCTGGTGCTCGCCGACTGCGGCGCCGGGTTGTTCCACCAGGCATCGCGAGCCGTGTTGTCGACCGTGTCCGGCTTGGTGATCGTCGCCAGTGCCTCGATCGACGGTGCCCGCCAGGCTGCGGTGACCATGGACTGGTTGCGCCAGAACGGATATCAGGATCTGCTGGGCCGGGCGTGTGTGGTCATCAACCACGTGACGCCGGGCAAGACCAACATCGACGTCGACGACCTGGTGCAGCAGTTCGAACGCCACGTGCCCGCCGGCCGCGTCGTCGTACTGCCGTGGGACAAACACATCGCCGCCGGTTCCGACATCCAGTTCGACCTGCTGGGCAAGACCTACCAGCGGCGCATCACCGAACTCGCCGCGGCGCTGTCCGACGACTTCGACAGGCTCGAGCGCCGGTGACCGCATCGGCCGGCCCCGCAACCGCTGCGCCCGCCGCGGCAGCTGACAATCCGACAAGGCAGTCGACCACCCGGGTCACCATCCTGACGGGTCGACGCATGACCGATCTGGTCCTGCCGGCATCGACGCCGATCGAGACCTACATCGACGAGACGGTCAACGTCCTCGCTGATCTGCTCGACGACACCCCGGCCGATGTGCTGGCCGGGTTCGACTTCAAGGCTCAGGGCGTCTGGGCGTTCGCGCGTCCGGGGTCGCCGCCGTTGAAGTCCACCGAGTCGCTCGACGACGCCGGGGTCGTCGACGGTGCCCTGCTGACCTTGGTGTCGGTGAGTCGGACCGAACGCTACCGGCCGCTGGTCGAGGACGTCATCGACGCCATGGCGGTGCTCGAAGAGTCCCCGGAGTTCGATGGCGCCGCGCTGAAACGGCTTGTCGGACTGGCCATCCCAGTCGCGACGCTCGCAGTCGCTGGTGCGTCGTTGTGGTCGTGGTCGCAGTCCGGCCACGGCTGGTGGTGGCCGGTCGCGCTCGGCCTGTTGGGCGCGCTGGTGTTGGGCGGCAGCTTCGTTGCCAAGAGCCGCTACGACAACGTCGATCTGTCCGAGAGTCTTCTCGTGGCGTCGTTGCCGCTGTTGGGTGGCGCGGCCGCTTTGGCGGTTCCGCTCCCTCGGGGCATCAACGACATGGGTGCGCCGCAGCTCGCCGGTGCGGCGGCGGTGATTCTGATCGTCGTGCTTGCGACCCGCGGCGGACCGCGAAAGCGTGCCGCGGTGGCAGCCTTCCTGGCAGTCATCGCGGCCGCGGTGACGGGCGCCGCCATCGCTTACGGATATGGCGGGGCGTCGTGGGTTCCCGCCGGTGCCATCGCGCTCGGCCTCATCGTCGTGACCAACGCGGCGAAGCTCACTGTCGCGGTGGCGCGGATCGCGCTGCCGCCGATCCCCGCGCCGGGTGAGGTGATCGCGAACGAGGAACTGCTGGATCCCGTTGCCGCGCACAGCGATGTCATCGATGAGGAGTCGGCGACATGGCGCGCGATCATCGATTCGGTGCCCGATTCCGCGGCCCGGCTGACCGAACGCAGCACGCTGGCACGACAGCTGTTGATCGGTTTCCTGAGCGCCGGTGTCACGGTGCTGACCTACGGTGCCATCGCGATCGTCGTGCAGGGACACTTCTTCGTGCATTCGCTGATCGTCGCGGGACTGGTGACGGTCGTCTGCGGCTTCCGGTCGCGGCTGTATGCCGAACGCTGGTGCGGCTGGGCACTGTTGGCGGCGACGGTGGCCATCCCGACCGGGGTGATGATCAAGTTGGTCTCGTGGGATGCCGACGGCGCCTGGCTGGTGATCGTGCTGTACGTGGCCCTTGCGCTGGTGGCGCTGATCACCGTCGGCGCGACGGACGGCGTTGGCCGCGTGTCGCCGGTGACCAAGCGGATCTTGGAGCTGACCGACGGTGCGGCGATTGCCGCGGTGATTCCGTTGCTGCTGTGGATCGCCGGTGTTTACGACAGCATCAGAAACATCCGGTTCTGACAGGGTTTGTTCGGTCGCGCGGCGGGTGACACCGCCGCGCTGTCGCCATGTTGGCGCCCGTACCGTGTCTTGAGTAGTCAATATTTAGGGAGACCACGATATGTCCGAAAATCACGAGGCCGGCCCGGCGAGTGAGCAGCCGCCGACGGCCGGTGATCTCGAGGAGAAGACCCAGTTCGTCGATCGGTCGGCGTTCCAGTCGCCGAGCGCAGCCGTTGCGGGGACGGGCGACCAGACCCAGGTCGTTCCCTCGACCGCAGCCGCCCCCGAGACGGGTGACCAGACTCAGGTCGTTCCGCCGACCGTCGCGACCCCCCAGTGGCAGCCGCCGCAGCCTCCCGTCGCGCCGAACCCTTACGGCCAGCAGGTGCCGCCCGCGGCCCCGCAGTGGCAGCCGCCGCAGCCGAGCTATCAGCCGCCGCAGCCGCAGTTCGGCCAGCCCGGAGCACCGGTGCCACCGCAGCCTGAGCAGCCGTGGAACCCCGCGGGTTCATCTATGCCGCCGCCCCCGCCCGGGTTCGGCGCTCCGACCTACGGTGCCCCCGGGTTCGGCGCTCCGGGTTTCGGTGCTCCGGTTCCGCCACCCGGATTCGGCCCGGGCGGTACCCAGCCTGGTTTCGGCGCACCCCAGCCCGGTGGATACCCCGGCCCGGGTGGACCGCAGTTCGGCGGACCGCCGGGTCCGCAGCAGACGCCCGTCGACATGGCCAAGTCGCTGCTCACCAAGGGTGATTCGTTCATCTTCCGGTTGATGACGCGCGGTGTCCGCGGTGAGCTGATCCAGCAGCCGTGGTTCCAGAACATGCGGAACAACCCGCAGGGTTCCAACCAGTTCGTGTATCTCGGCTACGGCGGAGCGGTGCTGATCGGGTTGTTCCTGAGCCTGTTCGGTGGCATCGGATCGCTCATCGCCAGTGTGGTCTGGCTCGGGTTGGCCTACTGCTTCCTGGCCCTCGGCACGAAGCTGGCAGCGCAGTTCGTGGCCTACGGGATTTGCGGTGTGGGTGCGGTGGCAAGCCTGCTGGGTCTGTTGTTCGGCATCATCGGCCTGGCGGGAGTGAGCGGCAGCCCCTACATCAGCGGTACCCTCACGGCAATGCTGATATTGGCTGTGGTGATCAACGGTGTCATCGCAGTTGTGCTGGGCTACATCGGAATTCAGGTCCACAAGGGCATTCAGAAGATCGCTACCGGTCAGTTCTGACGGCCCGACGATGAACGGTGCACCCTGACATCGGGGTGCACCGTTCGCTGTTCTGGAGCTGCCGGCAGGCCATAGTCTGGACCGAACGTCAGGGGGCACGATGACAGGCGATTTCGGATTGCGGGTGATGCGCGGAACGGCGCTGCGCCGCTCGGTGGCGGTATGCGCGGTGACGCTGCTCGCCGGCTGTGCGCCGACCGTCGCCGGCACCGCGGTGTCGCCCGTCAACGACCCCTTCCACGTCGCCGACCTCCCGGCCAAGGATGGTCCGAGTGGGTTGCGCGACAACGCGCCCGCAGCGGTCGGCAAGGTACAGAACACCAACAACAGCGACGTCGACCGACTGGCGTTGCAGGCGATCAACGACATCGCCGAGTACTGGCAACACGACTACAGCGCATCGGGTTTGAAGGGCTCGTTCAAGCCCATCGAGAAGTTCCTGTCGTACGACGCTCGCGATCGGAACAGTCCGGAGGCGTGCGAAGAGGACACCGCCGGGCTGGTGAATGCCTTCTACTGCCCCAGTGAGAAGCTGATGGCCTGGGACCGCGGCATCATGGTGCCGACCGGGCGAAAGTACTTCGGCGACGTCTCAGTCGCCGGTCTGATCGGGCATGAGTACGGCCACGCGATCCAGTACATGGCGAAGCTGGTGACCCGCAGTACGCCCGTCATCGTCCGTGAACAACAGGCCGACTGCTTTGCCGGCGCGTATCTGCACTATGTCGCGGCCGGTGATTCCAAGCGGTTCATGATGAGCACCGGCGACGGCCTCAACCATGTGCTCGCCGGACTGATCACCGTCCGGGACCCAACGCTGGGACCGCACGACGACGACATGCTCACCGACGGCCACGGCACCGCGCTGGACCGGGTCAGCGCGTTCCAGCAGGGCTTCACCGTCGGACCGCAAGCCTGCGCGGCCATCGATCTGAACGACATCAAACAGCGCCGCAAGGGCCTGCCGATGGAGCTCGAAGATGAGCCGACGGACGACGATCACCGGTCCGCCGACCTGCCCATCGACAAGGACACGATCGGCACCCTGGTCGAGTTGCTCGGGGTGATCTATTCCCCGAAGCAGCCCCCGAAGCTGACATACGGTCCGGCGAAATGCGATACCTCGCAAGGTGATTCGCCTGCTTCATACTGTCCGTCGACGAACACGATCTCGGTGAACCTGCCCGCCCTCCAACAGATCGGCACACCGGCTGACATGGCCGAGAAGACTCTGATCCAGGGTGACAACACGGCGTTCTCGATCGTCGTGTCGCGGTACATGATGGCGCTGGAGAACCAGCGTGGAGTCAAGCTGGACGACCCGACGGCCGCGTTGCGCACAGCCTGCCTGACCGCGCAGGCCCAGCGTCAGATGGCCAAGCCGCATGACCTGCCCAGTGGTGCCAGCCTGCAGTTGACCGCCGGTGACCTGGACAAGGCCGTCGCCGGGCTGCTGACCAACGGATACGTCGCCACGGCGGTCGATGGGCAGGGTGTGCCGGCCGCGTTCACCCGGATCGCGGCGTTCCGGGCCGGGCTGGCCACCGACGACGAGGGCTGCTACAAGCGCTACCAGTGAGGAGAGTGCATTCGTGAGCTCCGTCCCGCCGCTCATCGTGACGCTCGGCGGCGCCATGTTCACCTTCCCGCCCGGCAAGGAGGTCACCGTCGGCCGTGGCGAGGCCTCGGATGTCAGGATCCCGGACGCCGGCCCCGGCGCCAAGCACGTGGTGTCCCGGTTGCATCTGATCATCCGGGTGGACCCCGGTGTCGGTCAGTGGGTGGCAATCGACAAGTCTCGCAACGGGATCTTCGCCAACCGGACGCGTGTGCCGTCGGCGGTCATCAGTGACGACCTCGTGCTGGCCGTCGGAGCTCCCGACGGGCCGCAGCTCCACTTCCGTACGGCGACCCAGGTCATTCCGGTCGCCAAGTACCGGCAGCCACCGGCGCAGACGGCGCCACCGCGCCCGACGCAGCCGATTCCTCAACCGCCACGGCCGGTTCCGCAGCCGCCGCCTGCACCGCCGCGCCCGCCGGCACCCGCCCCACAACGCTCGTCGGGGCCGCCTGCGGGCGCCGTCACCATCGGGCGGCATTCGACAGCGACCATCAGGGTCGACGATTCGTTGGCCTCCCGGATCCACGCCTACCTGATGCCCGCCCCGACCGGAACCCAGTTGTACGACAACGGTTCGGGCAACGGCACTTTCGTCAACGGTCACCGCGTCGAGGCGGTCACGCTGCGTCCCGGGGACGTCATCACCGTCGGCAACACCGACCTGGTGTTCACCGGCGGTACCGCGGTCCAGTCGCGGCAGGCGGTTGCGACCGGTGGCATCGAGGTACGCCAGGTCGGCCTCGCCATCGAGGGCCACCAGCTGCTGACCAACGTGGCGTTCGACGCTCGGCCCGGCACTCTTACGGCGGTGATCGGCCCGTCGGGCGCAGGCAAGTCGACGTTGATCAGGCTGCTCGGCGGCGTCACCAAACCCACGTCCGGGCAGGTCACCTTCGACGGACACGACGTGCACGCACACTATGCGTCGTTGCGGTCTCGGATCGGGATGGTGCCGCAGGACGACGTCGTCCATCGGCAATTGACTGTCAGCCAGGCGTTGAACTATGCCGCCGAACTCCGGTTACCGCCCGACACGAGCAAGGATGATCGCCACGCGGTGGTGGAGCGGGTGCTCGCTGAGCTCGAGCTCACTGCACATCGCGACAAGAGAGTGGACAAGCTTTCGGGCGGGCAGCGCAAGCGCGCTTCGGTGGCGCTCGAATTGCTCACCGGCCCATCCCTTTTGATCCTCGACGAACCCACGTCAGGTTTGGACCCGGCGCTGGACCGACAGGTCATGCAGATGCTGCGCCGATTGGCCGATGCCGGGCGCACGGTGCTGGTGGTGACGCACTCGCTCACCTACCTGAACATGTGCGACCAGGTGCTGCTGCTGGCACCCGGCGGCAAGACGGTCTACGCGGGGCCCCCGCAAGCGGTTGGATCAGCGATGGGTACCCAGGACTGGGCGGACATCTTCGCCTGGGTCTCGGCCAATCCCGACGCGGCGCATGCGGTGTTCCTGCAGAACAATCCGGCCGCCAACCGACCGGCCGCGCCGCCGGAGCCCGCCGGCCCGCTCGGCGCCCCGGCCCGCACCAGTACCGGCCGTCAAATGCTCACCGTTGCGCGCCGGCAGTTGCAACTGATCTTCGCCGACCGGATCTACACCAGCTTCTTGCTGCTGCTGCCGTTCATCCTGGGCGCGATGTCGCTGATTGTGCCGGGGGACACCGGATTCGGGATGGCTACGGTGGGCCACTCCCCCAATGAACCGAACCAGTTGCTCATCGTCGCCAACATCGCGGCAGTGTTCATGGGGACCGCGCTGACGATCCGTGATCTGGTCGGCGAGCGCACCATCTTCCGCAGGGAGCAGGCGGTCGGGTTGTCGGCCGCCGCGTACCTCTCTGCCAAAATCGTTGTCTACAGCGCATTTACCGCCATTCAGACAGCGATCGTGGTCGCGATCGTGGTGATCGGCAAGGGTGCGCCCACCCAAGGGGCATTGCTGTTGGGCAGCCCGACCCTGGACTTCTATGTGAGTCTGACTGTCGCAGCCATCGTTTCGGCAATTCTGGGTCTGCTGCTGTCCTCTCTGGCGCGGTCCAGCGAGCAGATTCTTCCGATGCTCGTCGTCGTCATCATGTTGTCGATCGTGTTCTCCGGCGGCATGA
This sequence comes from Mycobacterium sp. UNC410CL29Cvi84, assembly GCF_000686745.1. NCBI lineage: Bacteria > Bacillati > Actinomycetota > Actinomycetes > Mycobacteriales > Mycobacteriaceae > Mycobacterium > Mycobacterium sp. UNC410CL29Cvi84. The sequence continues at coordinate 49,501 of NZ_JMLM01000010.1, read as the reverse complement.
TTCCTGTCACCGGACGTGTCGGCCTGGATCAGGCGTCGTGGTTCCTGCCGGGGCGGTGGGGTTTCGCCGCGTCTGCGAGCGTGGTCGACCTGCTGAAGATCGCCCCACTCATGTCGGTCGACGATCAGCTGTGGCACCACGAATTGCGTTGGTGGGCGCTCGATATCGGTGTGCTGGTGCTGCTGGGCGCAGTTGCCGGGTTCGTGGTGTACCGCCGGCTTCGGCTGCCGGGTGGCGGCGCTGAATCGAGTGCGCCGAAAGCAGCGATGATCGTGGGCGCAGTGGTCCTGGCGGTGGGGTTTGTGGCCGGTATGACGTACCTGACCCGCGACTCCGGAAACCGGCCGACGCAACCGACGGCACCCGCTGCGCCGCCCAAAGCTGCTCCCCCGGGGCACCGCATCGATCTGGCGAACCTGCTCCCAGACGGCAAGGCGGTGAGCGCCGTCATGCAGTCGCCGCCGATGGCGACGGCGACCATCGTCACTGCGGAAACTCCGCGAGCAGGGACAGCCAATCCCCCGCCGTGCGCCGGTGTGGCGGACGCGGGCAGCGCCACGACCTTCGCCCCGGGCTTCACCGGGATGTCGGGTATGGAACTGCACAACCCGGCGGACCCGAACACATGGGTCGTCGCATATGCGACTGGCTACCCGGGGCCCCAAGCGGCAGAACGGATTCCGGCCACGGCGACGTGGTCGGGCTGTGCGAATATCCCGGTCACGTTCACGGCCGACGGCCAGCCGCCGCGCCCACTGGCCGTCGGTGCCGTCGCCGCTGACAAGGGCACTCTCACTGCGATGTTCACCGAGCCGGGGCGCAGCTGCCAGCACGTGCTGACCACCAAGGCTGATGTGGTGATCGACGTCTTGGCGTGTAGCCCGGGCGGCGGCACGCAGGCGGCCGAGCTGGCCAAGCAGATCGCGGACAAAGTCAGCTGACGGGAAGGATCAGATGAATCCCTGGCGTACTGGAATGCTCATCGGAGCGGTGGTGGTTGTCGCGGCGGGTTGTTCGGTCACTGACCGGAAAGTATCGGGCTCTCCCACGACGGCCACGGGTGCTGCTTCCCCAACGACGTTGACATCAGCTGTAGTCAAACCGATCGATGATGCCGGCCTGCCGAGGCTGTTGGGCTCGCCCTCGGAGATCAGCGACTTGGTGGGCGTCGCGATGACGCCGGAGGCGATCTTCAGAAAACCGGATACGAAGCTGCGGGTGGAACCGATTCGCTGCCTCGAAGCGGTCATGCCGGCTCTCGACACCATTGGGTACTACGGCCGAACAGGTTTCGCTGGGCAGCTTCTTCACGGGGATCAGCATGCTCAAGTGGTGCAGGTGGTGGCCGCATTCTCGACGGACGCGGAGGCGGCGGACTTTCGTGAGGCGACTACCGGACATTGGAGGTCGTGCCAGAACCAGCAGGCGACTGTCACGGGCGGTCGGGTTCCCCTGACGTATGCGTTGGAAAGAGTTGAATCGGTCGATTCCGTCGCGAGCGTTCCGGTGTCGGGGACAGCCAGCGATGGGACCCGGGTTCCATGTCAGCACGCATTGGGTTCGCGCAGGAACGTGATCATTGACGTGCGGGTCTGTGCTCCGAACGTGGGAAACAAGGGGCGCGACCTAGTCGCGAAGATCGCCGCCGGCCTGTGAATCAGCGGATGACACTCATTAGCGGAACGAAGTTGGCGTTGAGATACTCGGTAGCCAGGTAACCGCCGGGATCGGCAAGTGCTGCAACGCTATTAGGGTCATCCACGATGATCATCGATCCGCGGTAGGCGGCCAATTGGTAGGGAAGTCCCGCTGCCCCACCGTTGCCGGCGGCTTTGTCGGTGCGCACGACCACCAACACTTCACTGTGAATCAGGAACAATTTGCCGAGGTCTGGCATCGACCGGGTTGAACTACTATCACCTGGCTTGCGACGCAAGTCGGGGTCGTAGTTCAAACCGAGCGAATTGAGATAATCCGCCGCATTGGATGGCGTCAAGGTCTGAGTGACGCCGTCGTCCGACACGTGGATCACCTGGACGCTTTTCCCTGCGGCTCGCGGATTCTGGTTCTTCAGATCGGTCTGCTGGGACGACACCTGGTCGATCAGGGTGTCGGCGTCCTTGTCACGGCCGACGATCTTGCCGATCCATTTGAGCTGGGTCTGCCAGTTCCATGCCCGGCTGGTGTCTTTCGGCTGCGTCACCGTCGGCGCGATGGCCGCGAGGCGTTGGTAGGTCGCGTCGTCGATGTCGCCGGTCGCAATGATGACGTCGGGTTTGGCGGCCTGGATGGCGCTGGTGTCGATGAAGCCGACGGTGTCCTTGACCGACGGGTTTCCGGTGATCTTGGACTGCAACCACGAGGGTAGGGACGTACCTGCGCCGGCGATCGCCACTGGTTGCAGACCGAGCGACAGCACGGCATCGGCGTCGCCGGGGCCGAGGGCGGCGACAGCTGTTGGCGCCTTGGTGATTTCGGTGGTGCCGTGGGCGTGAATGAATGACTGCGCGGTGTACGCCGGGGCGCCGGGCTTGCCGGTCAGCATGATGGAGGCGACGACCGCGATGACGGTGATCACGGCAGCGACCGCGGCACCGATGACCAGTCGACGCTTGCGTGAACTCTTCTGTGGAGCCGCCGGGGGATGGGGTGCCGCCATCTGGCCAGGCAGCGGGCCACGTGGCGGGCCGGGCGGGTAAGGACCGCTGAACTGTCCGCTCGGGTAAGTCAGCACGCCGCTGGGTGGCGTTGGCTGACGGGGCGACCATGATTGCGGCCCCGGCCCCGGCCCCGGCCCCGGCCCCGGCCCCGGCAGTGGCAGCTGGCCGGGTGGCTGTGGCGCCGGGCCGGTGTTCGTGACGGCGGCCGTGGCCGCGGCCGCGAATTCCCGCGCAGTCTGGTAGCGGGCGTTGGGGTCCTTGGCCATGCCGCGGGCGATGACTTCGTTCAGCGCCCACGGCAGGTGGGGCACGCGGTCAGTGACGCGGGGGATTTCTCCTGTCACGTGTGCCGCGGCGATCGCGGCTATACCGCCGGGGAGTCCCCCGTACGGCGTCCGGCCGGTGAGCAGTACGAAGAAGCTGCAGGCCAGAGAGTAGACATCGGCACGCGAATCGACGCGCTGCCCGCTCAGTGCCTCGGGCGGGGCGTAGGCGATGGACGCCATCACCGAGCCGTCTGTGGTCAGGTGCGCGGCGTCGTCGAAGGCGCGAGCAATTCCGAAGTCCGCCAGGAAGACTCGTTCTTCATCGCCGGGATCTTCGGCGTTGGCCAGCAGAAAGTTGGCGGGCTTGACGTCGCGGTGCATGATGCCGCGCCGGTGCGCGTAATCGAGGGCCTTGGCGACTTCGGTGATGATGCGGGCTGCCCGCGCGGGTGACATCCGCCCGGACCGGACTTCCTGGTCGGCGTCGGTACCCGCGACGTACTGCATGGCGATCCACAGCTGACCCGCCTCGGTTTCGCCGCGGGAGTAGACGGCGACGATGTTCGGGTGGTCGAGCGTGGCGGCGACGTTGGCTTCGCGGAGGAAGCGCTCCCTGAACTGGCCGTCGCCCTGGATGGAAGTGGTGAGGACCTTCAGGGCGTCGCTGCGGGGCAGCTGGGGGTTCTTGGCCTTGTAGACCACACCCATGCCGCCAACACCGAGGACGGATTCGATGGTGTAGCCGGCCACGATGTCGCCGGGATTGAAGGTCGAGGTCATTGTGGTCCGATTATTTCGCAGTCAGCAGCAGATACTGGGACGCCATGCGTTGTGTGACGTCGAATGGCTGTAGCGACGACGCTGCGTATACCCATCGGTCCAGCGATGCAGAGCAGGAGTAGACCCGAGCCTTCACCTCAGCGACATCGGTTACCTGGCACTTCGCTGAGGGGAGGCCGGGCACGGCGGGACCCGGCTCAGTGTGGTTCTTGGCGTCTGGCTCGGCGAACTTTGGCGCCAGTTGCGTCGCGGCGGCGGCGTCTTTGGCCCGGTACAGGTGGGTGCCGCGCACCGAAACGATGTCAACGCCGGCTGCTGACAGGTCCACGCCCGTTTGCAGTGGGTCATCGCTGAAATGAAGAATGCCGCGGGGCCCCCATAGGCCCTGATTGCTCTTATGCTCCTTCGTGGGAACCGTCCGACTCAGCAGCCCTTCGGGATCGGTTTGCATAGTGGCGAACTGCGCTGGGTCGGTCGGCTGGAACTCATCGATTCGAGCAGACTGCAGATCCAGCGACTTAGCAACGAACTGTGTTGCGGTGTCGCGGTTTACGTCACTCGAAGCGTATTGATACAGCACGTATGGCCCGTGCGGAGTATAGGAGCTGACTGTGAAACTTCGCTCTGACGTGGTGGCCGCGTGCGCGAGTGCCTCGGGATGTCCTGGAATTGATATCGGTTGATTGGGCGAGGCTGGATCTATTGTCGGGGCCTGCGCCGCGAATTGGCGGGCAGCGTCGTTGGCCAGGTCGGCTGTTGGGAATCGCAGTACCAGAATCACCAACTGGTTGTCGTGATCTGCGCCGCGAATGGTTCCACGACCTGAGCCGAACCCGTTGATCAGCTGATGATCTTTGGCGATCTGCTTCATGGGACCGGGTTCGACGCTGTTCAGACGGTCGGCGTCGAGAAACAGGCCTGTTACATTTACCCCGATATTGACCAGAGTGGGATTGACTTCCCATGGTCCGACGACGAATTCACCCAGACGCTCCGCGTCGATGAGCCGTCCGGATTCTGCGCCCGGCTTCAGCGCCGGCCCCGGCTTGGGTGCCGTCGGGTAGTTCCCGGGGTTCAAGAGGCTGACGATGGCGTCACCAGGCTTGAACGAGGGGTCTTTCGTCGCGTCGCCGTTCGTCACCGTTGTGCAGCCGGCCAGCAGTGCCACTGCGACCGTCGCTACGGCCCACTTGGCGGTCTTCATGACGTTCCCCATCGTCTCCCGACTGCGCCGGCTCCCCGAGACGTTACGCAGTGACTCTCCGCGAACTGTACGCACTCGAGCGGCTGAGTGCCTCAGCCGCCGCGGCAACGGCCGGACGGCCTGAAGGCGGCCGAACGCGAGTTGAACCAGGTGTCGCTATTTCGCGGTCAGCAGCAGGTATTGGGATGCCATTCGTTGTGTGGCGTCGAACGGCTGCAATGAGGAGGCCACGTACACCCACCTATCGAACGACGCGGTGCAGTCGTAGACAAGCGCTTTCACTTCCGCATAATTGATCGCCCGGCACTTGGCCGTGGGCAGTCCGGGTACGGTCGGGCCAGGTTCGCTGGGGCTGCTACCGCCAGGCTCGGCGAGCTTCTGCGCGAGCTGCGCCGCCGCGGCGGCGTCTTTGGCTCGGTAGAGGTAGGTACCGCGTACCGAAACGACGTCGACGCCGGCTGCCGCCAATGCCGCGGCGGTTTGGACTGGGTCGTCTTCGAAATGAAGGAGGCCGCGTGGCCCCCACAAGCCCTGGTTTGCCTTGTGTTCCTTGGTGGGGACCGTCCTGCTCAACAGTCCTTCAGGATCGGTCTGCATGGTGGCGAACTGACTGGGATCGGTAGGCTTGAAATCGTCGATTCGACGCGCCTGCAGGTCTAACGCCTTGGTCGCCAGTTGCAATGACGCGTCGGGGCTTTCCTGTGCAGTGCCGCCTTGAATCAAGACATATGGGCCATGCGGCGAGATGATCGAGGTGGCGAAAGTTCCATCGGGCATGGTGGATTGGAGCGCCTGCGATTCCGGATGTCCGGGTATCGGGATATTGAGTTTCGTCGAGGGATCGTGGATGCGCGGGTGCTGCGTGTAGAAACCAGATGCTGCCGCAGCCGCTTCTTCGGGACTTGGAAAGCGCAAGACAGTGTTCTGCAGCCTGCGAAGGTGGTCTGCGTTTGCCGCCGTGTGGCGGCCGGAGCCGAACGCGTAGATCAAGTGCTGTTGTTGCGCCAGTTGGTCGAGCTCTGGTGACAGGAGCGAGCCGACGCTGAACAACAGCCCGGTCGAAATGAAGCCGACGTTCAGCAACTGCGGGTCAACTTCCCACGGCCCGACCACGTACTCGCCCATGCGTTCGCCGTCGATGATCCGGCCGCTCTCGGCCTCCTGCTTGAGTGCCGGTCCGGGCTTCGGCGTCGTCGGGTAGTTGCCTGGGTTCAGCAGGCTGACGATGGCGTCACCCGGCTTGAACGACGGGTCTTTCGTCGCGTCGCCGGTCGTCACCGTGGTGCAGCCGGCCAGCAGTGCCACGGCCGCTGTCGCCGCGGCCAGCTTGGCGATCTTCATCCAGGGACCGCTACGGCTGAGCGGGCGGATTACTGGCCGTGATCTCGGCGACCAGCTCGTTGAGGCGGGCCCGGTCGGCGTCGATGGACTCGGTGGCCTTCGCCGTCGCGTTGCCCAACGCCTCGTTGATGCGGGCTTCGACGGTGTCCGCGCCGAGGCGCAGGAGGCCGTCTTCGATGAACAGATCCGTCAGCCAGTGGTGGCCGTTGAGGGTGACCTCGACGGTCTTGGCTTCGTCGGTCGCGGTGAACGATTCGGTGTTCATCTTGGCGAGCTGCTCGTCCATGACCGACTGCAGGCGCTGGGCCTGCTGGAGAACCGCAGCGACCTCGGGGTGCATCTCGATCATTTGGTGTCCTTCTTGTCATCGATCTTGGTGCGACGCCGGTGTCCGATGACGCCGTCGGTGAAGGCACGGTCCTCCGTGTACAGGACCTCATCGGGCGACAGATTCGCGTTGCGCTTCTTTTCCTTGCCGCCTTCGCGGCCACCGCCGTGGCCGCCCATGCCGCCACCCATGCCGCCGCCCATACCGCCGCCGCCGACCGGTGGGCGGCCCGCGGCCTGGCTGGCGCCGCCGGCTGCCGCGCCGCCAGCGCCCACCGCAGGTGCGACGGCTGCCGGCTGCATGGGCTGGCCGCCCAGCCCGCCGCCACCGCCACCGGACCCGCCGCCCGCACCGCCGCCGGCGGATGCCGGGCTCACGCTGGGACCGTCGGGCAGGCTCGGCATCTCCGGCTTGTCGCCGCCCAATCCGCCGGGCATCCCGCCGCCCGGTGAACCCTGTCCGGATCCGCCCGACGGTGAGCCGCCACCGGAAGGTGAACCGCCAGAAGGTGATCCACCGCCCGCGGGCTTCTGCTCACCAGCAGAAGCCGGGCTGACGCTCGGCGATTCCGGCATCGACGGCGTCGCACCGCTCGGCGCCCCGCCGCCCGGGGTCCCGCCGCCACCGGACGGCCCACCCCCGCCAGGTCCTTGGGGCGCACCCGTGCCCTGGCCGTCTTTCTTCGCCACATCCCCCGGTTTGACGGCAGGCCAGGCGTTCGACCCAAAGTTGGGTGGTGGCGGCGTCACGAGGGAACGGATCGTCGCCTGTTGTGCGTACTTGGCCCGCACGGTGTCGGATTCCTGCTGCTTCGTGGCGTGGCCGGTGAAGAAGTCGTATGCCGCTTGCCCGACTGTCGCGAGCACGCTGGCATTCTCGTAGTCCGCCACGTCCTGCATGCTGGGGTGCTCGGGTCGTCTGCCGCCATGGATCGCGGACAGGTCCATGGCCTGGATGGCCAGGTTGTTCGCCGCCTGGGCCATCGCCGTCAGCCACGTCGAGTAGTCCTTCAGCGCATTCTCTGCCGCTTCGGCAGCATCGCCTTCCCATTCGACGCCGGCCATATTGAACTTGCTGTTCAGTTCGGCCAGCTTCGTCACCACTCCGACCATTTGTGTGCCGAACTCGATCATCGAGGTGCCCTGGTCACCGCTGTTGATCTGCTTAGCGGCTACTTCCCAATCCATGCCGGGGTTACTGGGGTGCGATTCGGCCCCGCCGAGCGATTCGAGCATCCAGGGCAAGCTGCCGACCGGGTCTGCGGGCGCCGGTGCCGGGGGCAGATTGGGGGTGATGGGTGCACCTCCGCCAGCGCCGAGCTTGGTGGCATCGATGCCCGACTTCCCGGCCGCGTCGGCGGCGTCGTAGGCCGCGGCGGCCGCCCGCAGGCAGGCGGCCAGTCGTCGATTTTGAGCGCGCCCGGCCTTGAATGCGGCGTCGAGCTGCTGCAGGTTGTTCTTGAGGAAATTGGTGGCGTCCTGCGCGATTGCCAACTCGCATGGCGCTGTGGGTGCCGGCGGCAAGGTCGGCAGATCTACGTCAACTTCAGCTGCCTTGGCGTTCAGCGTCTCCGAGGAGACTTTCAGTTTTCCAGCCATCTACTTGCTCCCCCTTACTTCTCCAGCGCCATCTGGAACCGGCTCTCCTCGCGCGGGTTGATCAGCTGGATCGGCAGCTGACGGTGGCGCGGGGTGTCGATAAAGTTGTGGCGCAACAGAATTCGTGAAATACCCGGGTGTGGACCGAGGTAGGTGGTGGCATTGGGCCATGCCACCTTCGGGACATTCCCGATCCGGGCATTGATGAATCCCGCGAATTCCTTGAACTGCGGTGCCAGGGTGACGACAGCGCCGGCGGCCGCCGAGCGCACCACGAACTGGGTGAACACGTGCGCGTCGCCGAGGTTGATCGTGGAGTCGACGTTGTCGAACGGCATGTACACCGGGTAGCGGTCGGCCGTCTCCCCCACCAGCACGCCGGCCGAGCCGATCGGCAGTTCGTAGTGCCGGTCGGTGATCGGGCTGAGCCCCTCCAGCGCGGCGCGCTGTCCACCGAACAGACACGAGAAGCCGCGCGGTGTCGTCGGCGTGGCCAGCGTCGTCAGCAGCACGGTCGCCGTCGGCGCTTGACCCGGCTTCACCCGGACCCGGGTGATCGTGTGGTCGGCACGGGCCGACCACCACATGTTGGGCCCGCCGGGTGCCGAGTAGGCCGCGGTAAATGTGCTGCGGCCCTTGATGGTTGACCACGTCTCGCGCTCGAAGCTGATCGCGGTTGCCCGGTCGTACTCCTCGAAACTGCGGGCGGGGCGGGCGTCGATGCCGTGGCTGGCCAACTGGTCGGCGATGCGGGTGGTGGTCGCCACCAGGTAGCCGGCCAGGCCGGCGACCCCGGTGCCGCGGCGCAGGGCCGACCGGCGGGTCTCGTCGGGGTTGGCGCGCAACACGATCCAGGTCCGGCGGTTGGCGGGCGCGGCGTAGGGGCCGACCACCTGCTCGTACAGCGCGACGACACTCGACGGGGCGGTCTTGCCGACGCGGTAGCCCGCCGAGACGATGTCCGCCTCGAGATCCGGTCCGTGCGCCGCGAGCAACCGCTCCACCAGTCGGGTGTCGAGGTTGTCGTCGGTGAAGGCCTCGCCGTTGACGATCACTGTCGGGGTGAACGAGCGCGGCACCAGTTCGACAACCGAGACCAGGTGGTCACCCAGCCAGCGCACCGCGACGTGGTCGCCGGGCATGACCGTCGCGCCGACGGCCGGCTCCGAGGGAGCCGGCGGGGCCACCTTGCGCCGGCGCTGCCAGGCGAACATCGCGGCGATCCAGCCCGTCAGCCGCCGTCCGCGGATGGCGAGGACCGAGAACAGCGCGATCAGGACACCCAGGGTTATCCCGAGCCACAGCAGGTCGAAATGCATGCACAGCAGTACGACCGCGGGCACCAGCGTCGCGGCCCACAGCAGGTGCCCCGTGGTGAAGCGGAACCCGAAGTGCCTCATCGGCGCCTCAGCGCACGGCGAGTCACCGCACCGAGGCCGAGCAGAATGATCAGCGCGGCACCGGCCACGACGACCATGGTGATGGGTCCACGGTCTGGCGGCGGGATGTACACCGGCGGCGGGATGCTCTTGACCTGGTAGGGCGCCTGCTTGGGGCCGGCGGGAACGTCCCACGTCAGCGCCGCCACCGGATCGATGACACCGGCACCGACGTAGTTGTCCACTCCCCCACCGGGGTGCCGCGCCGTCGCCGTGATGCGGGTGACGATCTGTGCGGCGGTCAGGTCGGGGAAACGCTGCCGCAGCAGGGCCGCCAGACCCGAGACGTAGGCCGCGGCGAACGACGTGCCGTTGATGGGGATGGGGCCGTCCTGCCCGTTGAGCCCATTGACCGGATTGCCGTCGTAGCCCAGCGCGGTGGCGCCTTCGGCGGGTGCGGCGGCGCCCACCCAGGGGCCGGACATCGAGAAGTTGCTCGGCTGGCCCTGCGGCCCGATGCCGCCGACGGTCAGCACCAGCGGCGAGTACCAGGCCGGCGAGACGATCGTCTGCACCTGCTTCCAGCCCCGCGGATCCGACGGCACGCTGACGTCCGGCGGCGGGTTCTGGTTGCAGTCCTGGCCGGTGTTGCCGGCGGCCACGATGACCACGGCGTTCTTGACGTTCACCGCGTAGGCGATGGCCGAGCCGACGCCCGTCTCGTTGATGGCCCGGGTCACCTTGTAGCAGGCGGCTTCCGAAATGTTGATGACCTGCGCGCCCAGGTTCGCCGCGTGCACGATGGCGCGGGCCAGGCTGCGCAGCGAGCCGGCGGTCTGGGTGGTGTTCGGATCGTTGGGATCGCTGCGAGAGTCCTTCGGCTGGAATGCCTCCGAGGTCTGGCGCAGCGACAGGATGCGGGCTTCGGGGGCGACGCCGATGAACGCGTCCGTCGGCGCCGGACGGCCGGCGATGATCGACGCGGTCAGCGTGCCGTGGGCATCGCAGTCCGACAGGCCGTTGCCGCCCTTGTCGACGAAGTCGCCGCCGGGCTCGGCGGGGACCCGCGGCGAGGCGTTCACACCGGTGTCGATGACGGCGACGGTGATGCCGGCGCCCGTCGCGAACTTCTGCGCCTCGGCGAGGTGCAGATAGTCGGCCGCCCACGGCTTGTCGGCGAAGTTGGTGTTCGGCAGCACGGTCGGTGCGGAGCAGATCTTGCGCTGCTCCATCGGCTGATCGGGGCCGGTGTCGTCGGGCGGGACGGCGCCGGGGTCGATGGCCGGCGGTTCGATGGCGAGTGCGGGCGGGGCGCTGGCGACAGCCAGCAGCAACGCAGCAGCTACGGCGGCTAGACGACGCACGAGCAACCGCCCCCACCATGGGGACGACCGCTCGTGATGTTCCGAGTCCCCCGTGACATTTTTCCCGCTACGACACCGCCGCGAACCGCGATGCCCTCCCCATACGCATGTAGCACGAATTCATACTAGTGGTGCGTAGTGGGGGCTCTGTGCGCTTTCTGTGGCTGCTGGGAGTGACCCCGAGCCGGGCGCGTCAGGCGTCGAGGTCCTGTGCCACCAGGTCAGCGACGGTTGCCAGGGCGGTTTCGTCGTCGGAGGCCACCGTCACCTGCGCTCCGTTGCCCGCCCCGAGCGTCATGATCATCAGTGCCGAGCCGGCATCCACGGGTTCTCCACCGTCGACGGCCAGGGTGACCTGGGCACCGGAATTGATGACGGCCTCGGAGATGACGGCTGCCGGACGGGCGTGCAGGCCGATGGCGGATCCGACGGTGACGGTCTTGCTGGGCATTGCTTCTCCTAGTGATTGTTGGGTTATTGCTTGTTCGGGACGTTTCAGCTGCCGGCCGGCTGCAGAGCCGCGGTGGTGTCGACCGGCGGAAGCGACCGGCCCGCGCTCTTGGCGGCGATCACCGCGAGCGCACTGCAGACAGCGCCGACGACGACGGCCACCACGAACCAGATGAGGTTGCCGATGGCGAAGAAGACGAAGATGCCGCCGTGGGGCGCCTTGGAGGTCACGTCGAATGTCATGACCAGGGCGCCGGTCACCGCGCCGCCGAACATCATCGACGGGATGACTCGCAGCGGATCGGCGGCGGCGAATGGGATGGCGCCTTCGCTGATGAAGCACGCGCCGAGAAGCCATGCGGCCCGGCCGTTTTCGCGTTCGGGCTCGGTGAACAACCGGGGCCGGACGGCCGAGGCCAACGCCATGGCCAGCGGCGGAACCATTCCGGCGGCCATGACGGCGGCCATGATCCGCAGCGATGCGACGTCGGTGATGTTCAGCCCGGCGGCGGCGAAGGAGTAGGCGGCCTTGTTGACCGGTCCGCCCAGGTCGAAGCACATCATCAGGCCGAGGATGACGCCCAGCAGGATCAGTGAGCTGCCGGACATGCTGCCGAGCCAGTGGGTCAGCCCGGAGGTGACGGCCGCCAGCGGACGGCCCAGCAGCAGGAACATCGACAGGCCGACGATCAGTGAGGCGCCGAGCGGGATCACCACCACCGGCATGAGGCCGCGGAACCACTGGGGCACCTTGAACGAGCTGATCCACAGGGCGGCGAACCCGGCGATGAGACCGCCGACGATACCGCCGATGAATCCGCCGCCCACGGTGACGGCCACCGCGCCCGCGGTGAAACCCGGTGCGATGCCGGGACGGTCGGCGATGGCGAAGGAGATGTACCCGGCGAGCGCGGGAACCAGGAAGCCGAAGGCCAGCCCGCCCAAGGTGAAGAGCACCGCGCCGAGGTACTGCATCAGCCCGCCCGCCGGCAGGTTGGTCAGCGAGTTGGTGGTCGCGATGATGTGTGCGAGCGAATCCGATTGTCCGGCCGGCTTGTTGGCGATCTCATATCCCGCGAACAGGAAGCCCAGCGCGATCAGCAGGCCGCCGGCCGCTACGAACGGGATCATGTAGCTGACGCCGGTCAGCAGGATCTGGCGCAGGCGCGTGCCCCAGCCCAGCCCGCCGCGAGTATCGGTGGCGGCGGCCGCGGCGGTCTCGCCCTGGACCCGGGGGGCCTGCGGATCCTTGGCCGCGGCAACGGCTTCGGCGATCATGGTGTCGGGTTCGTTGATCGCCCGCTTCACGCCCGATGCGACGACGGGCTTGCCTGCGAAGCGCTGCTTGTCCTTGACGCCGACATCCGTGGCGAAAATGACGGCATCGGCGGCGGCGATGGTTTCGGCCGACAGTGGGGTGGACCCGGACGAGCCCTGGGTTTCGACGCTGAAGTCCACCCCGGCGCGGTCGGCGGCCAGTTTCAGGGCGTCAGCGGCCATGTAGGTGTGGGCAATTCCGGTGGGACAGGCCGTGATCGCGATGATCGAGGCCGCGGGCGCCGCTTCGGCAGCAGGTGCGGCGGGAGCCGGCGCCGCGGGTGCGGCGGCCGGTACCGGGGTGACCACGCTTTCGACGAGTTCGACCACTTCATCGGCGGTGCCCGCGGCACGCAGTTGTTCGACGAAGTCCTTGCGCACCAGCGCGCGGGCCAGGCTCGACAGTAGCTTCATGTGTTCGGCGCCACCGGAATCCGGTGCGGCGATGAGGAACGCGAGGTCGGCGGGGCCGTCAGGCGCGCCGAACGGGACCGCGGGCGCCAGGCGGGCGAAACCGATCGTCGGTTCGTCGACATGGGGCGACCGGCAATGCGGGATCGCGATGCCGCCGGGAAGCCCGGTGGCCGACTGGGCTTCGCGCGCCAGGGCGGCCTCGACGAGTCCGTCTCCGTTGGTGGCGCGTCCGGTCGCGGCCATCCGGGCGGCCAGCAGTTCGATCACATTCTGCTTGTCGGGGCCGGCGTCGACATCGAGTGCGACGAGGTCCGAGGTGATGATCGGCATGGGTGTTCCTTTTGAATAGAACGGATCAGAGGTGGGCGGAGGCGGACGTGACCGCCTGGACCTGAACGGCTTTCACGTCGAGCTGGTCGGGGCCGGGCAGTGCGGAACCCGGCAGGGCGGCAGCGGCGCTGCCGTACGCGACGGCCGTCTGCAGCCGCTGCGCCGGCGCGGCGCCGGCGATGGTGGCGGCGAGGTAGCCCGCGAGCGACGCGTCTCCCGCGCCGACGGTACTGCGCGGCACGATCGCCGGGGCCGTGGCTGCCCAGGTCCCGTCACGGTCGACCAGGACCGCACCCGCGCCGCCGAGCGTGACGAGCACGGTGCCGGCGCCGCGGTCGACGAGTTGCCGCGCGGCGGACACCACGGGCAGTGGATCACCTTGCGCGGCAGCTTCTTCCAGTTCCGGTGCGGAGCGGCCGGTCAGCCAGGCCAGTTCCTCGGAGTTGGGCTTGATGAGGTCGGGTGCCGCGGTGCCGAAGGCTTCGGCCAGGGCGGTGAGCGGACGTTCGGAGGTGTCCACCGCGACGCGGCACGGCAGGGCCGCCAGTCGGGCCACGATGTCGGCGTACCAGTCGTCGGGCACCCCGGGTGGCAGCGATCCGGACAGCACCATCCAGGTTGCCCCCGCCGCGTGATCGCAGACGGCGGCGGTCAGGGTCGCCAGGGCGGCGGCATCCAGGTGGGCCCCCGGTTCGTTGAGTTTGGTTGTGGTGCCGTCTTTTTCGGTGATGGTGAGGTTGCTGCGCACGGTGCCCGGGATAGCGATGTTGTGGAATGGCACGCCGCGCGTCGTCAGCCCCGTCAGGATCGGATCGTGGTCGGCGGCCGGCAGCAGCGCGAGGGTGTCGACACCGTTCTGGGTCAGCGCGCGAGATACGTTGACCCCCTTGCCTCCTGGCTCGGTGGAGACGGGGGTGAGGCGGTGCACCGCTCCCCTGGTCAGCGGCTCGTCGAGCGTGACGGTGCGGTCGAGGCTCGGGTTCAGGGTGACGGTGACGATCATGATTCGCTCTCCGCGCAGATGACGTCGACGCCGGCGTCGATGAGCTCCTGGCGCTCGTGGGGGCGGATGTCGGTGTCGGTGACGACGGTTCGAACGGCCGACAGCGGCGCGAAACTGACCAGGTCTTCCCGGCCGAATTTGCTCGAATCCGCTGTCACCACAACGTGGTTGGCGCAGTGGACCATGGCACGCTTGATGGCGGCCTCGTCGCTGTCCGGGGTGGAGAAGCCGTGCCGGACGCTGATGCCGTTGGTACCGAGGAAGGCGACGTCGACGCGCAGGGAGTCGAGTGTCCGCAGGGCCTGCTCCCCCACCACGGCCTGGGTGAGGCTGCGCACGCGGCCGCCCAGCAACTGCAGGGACACCGTTGGGTTGGACGTCAGCTTCGCGGCGGCGGGAATGGAGTTCGTGATGACGACGAGGTCGCGGTCGGTGGGGATGAGCTCGGCGATGCGGGCGGTGGTGGTGCCGGCGTCGATCAGCACCGTCCCGCCGGTGGCGGGCAGCAGGGCGACGGCTGCGGCCGCGATGGCGGCCTTCTGCTGTGTCTGGGTGGAATCGCGCTGGACGACGCCCTGCTCGACGAGGTGCAGCGTGCGGGCCGGTACCGCTCCCCCGTGCACCCGCCGGATGACACCGGCCTTGTCGAGGACGTCGAGATCGCGGCGGACGGTTTCAGTGGTGACGTCGTAGGCCTCGGCCAGGTCGTTGACCGAGGCGCGGCCGTCGGCGAGGACTCGCGCGGCGATGGCTTGCTGCCGCTCTTCCGCGTACATGACCCTCCAATTGTGTGGGAATCCATCCGGTTCGATCTTTGTATTGTTTGTTTTACGCTTGGATGTGTTGACTTGTCAACGGTTCGGAGTAATCTACATCACATGAGCCAGACATTTGTGAGCCCGTCGCCAAGGGTCGTCGACGTGGAAACCAGCAGTGCCCCTGTAGTCCTTCGCGGAGTGCCCGCCGTCGGCGGAGTGCGGTACGCGCCGGTGCTGTGGCCGGGTGCCCGCCCCGCGCCGGAGGCCGACGACAGCGCCGCTGAGCTGGAAGAGCCGGAACGGGCGGGGGAGCGGGAACGCTTCGCCGCGGCCTCGTCGGCGGTCGCGGACCGGCTGCGGTCCCGGGCGGCCAAGGCGACCGGGGCCGCGGCGGAAGTGTTGACCACGACGGCGACGCTCGCGCAGGACCGGGCCTGGGCGGCGGCGACGGAGAAGCGCATCGCCGACGGCATGTCCGCAGTGCGCGCGGTCGTCGCGACGGCGGACCAGTTCGTCGAGATGTTCACCCGCATGGGCGGACTGATGGCCGAGCGCGTCGCCGACCTCAGGGATATCCGGGACCGGGTGATCGCGGATCTGCGTGGCCTTCCCGAGCCGGGAGTGCCGGTGCCCGACGTGCCGTCGGTGCTGTGTGCCGAGGATCTGGCACCCGCCGATACCGCCGGGCTGGACCCCAACCTGGTGGTCGCGTTGGTGACCAGCCTGGGTGGGCCGACCAGCCACACCGCGATCATCGCCCGTCAGCTGGGCATCCCGTGTGTTGTGGCCGTTTCCGGGTTGGAGAAGGTGCAGCCGGGGACGATGGTGCTGGTGGACGGCACCAACGGCACCGTGGAGATCGAACCCGACGCGACCGTGGCCGCCGCGGCCGTGGCCCAGGCGCGCCGCGAGGCCGATCTCGCCGACAGCTGGCGTGGTCCGGGCGCCACCGCTGACGGACATCAGGTGGCGGTGCTCGCCAACGTGCAGGACGGTGCCGCGGCACAGGCGGCGGCCGAGACGCCGGCGGAGGGCATCGGTCTGTTCCGGACCGAATTGTGCTTTCTGAATCGGGATCTCGAACCGACCGTCGACGAGCAGGCGCAGATCTACGGGGACGTGCTGGCCGCGTTCCCGGGGCGGAAAGTGGTGGTGCGCACCCTGGACGCCGGTTCGGACAAGCCGCTGCGCTTCGCCGGGCATGCCGATGAGGCCAATCCGGCGCTGGGCGTCCGCGGCATCCGTATCGCGCAGGGCAATCCGGAGCTGCTGACCCGCCAACTGGAGGCCATCGCGGCTGCGGCTGCGGCGACCGGCCAGAGCCCGTGGGTGATGGCGCCGATGATCGCGACGCCTGCGGAGGCGGAAGCCTTTGCGGCGCAGGTGCGGTCCTTCGGTCTGACGCCCGGCGTGATGATCGAGGTGCCCGCCGCGGCGTTGTTGGCCGACCGGATTCTGCGGCATGTCGACTTCCTGTCGATCGGTACCAACGATCTGACGCAGTACACGATGGCGGCGGACCGGATGTCGGCCGACCTGGCGACGCTCAGTGATCCCTGGCAGCCGGCGGTGCTGGCGTTGGTGCACGCGGCGGCCAAAGCGGGTGCCGAGCAGGGCAAGCCGGTCGGCGTGTGCGGCGAGGCTGCGGCCGACCCGGCGCTGGCGTGTGTGCTCGTCGGGCTGGGTGTGACGTCGCTGTCGTCGGCGGCTGCCGCGGTGCGCGCGGTCGGCGCCGCGCTGGCCGGGGTGACGCTGGCGCAGTGCCGGGCGGCCGCGGAAGCGGCACTGGCCGCCGAGTCCTCGGAGGAGGCCCGTAGCGCGGCGCTCGCTGCGCTGGCAACGCATTGATCAGCGGCGCGTAGCATCCGGAATTAATCGGACCGTAGTCCGGTTATAGGTGACATGCCTGCTATCACCGCTGACACGATCAGCTTGCCGCGTATTGCTTCCGCTGCGCCGAGTGACACTGAACGCCCGGTGCGGTCCATCACCACCGGCCCCCGTGGCTATGAGGGCGAGGGTTTCCCGGTGGTCCGAGCTTTCGCCGGGGTCAGCCCGGCCGACCTCGACCCGTTCGTCCACCTGGACCAGATGGGTGAGGTCGAGTACGAACCCGGTGAACCGAGGGGCACCGACTGGCACCCGCACCGCGGGTTCGAGACGGTGACCTACATGATCGACGGCCGCTTCGCACACCAGGACTCCCATGGTGGCGGCGGTCTGATCACCGACGGCGCCACGCAGTGGATGACCGCCGGGTCGGGCATCCTGCACATCGAGACGCCGCCTGCCGAACTGGTCGAGAGCGGTGGCCTGTTCCACGGCCTGCAGCTGTGGGTGAACCTGCCCAAGAAGGACAAGTTCGCCGCCCCCAGGTACCAGGCCATCGAGGGCACCGATGTCACGCTGTTGTCCTCGGACGACGGCGGCGCGCTGGTTCGCGTCATCGCCGGCGAGATCGGCGACGCCAAGGGCCCGGGCGGCACGCACACGCCAATCACCATGGCGCACGCGACAATTGCACCCGGCGCGCGCCTCGACCTGCCGTGGAACCGCAAGTTCAACGCGCTCGTCTACATCCTGTCCGGACGCGGCACCGTCGGGCCCGTCGGCCACCCCATCCACCAGGGCCAGCTCGCGGTGCTGGGGCCGGGGGACCGGATCACCGTCGCTGCCGACGAAGGCCAGGACTCCAACCGGCCCGCGCTCGAGGTGCTGTTGCTCGGCGGTCAGCCGATCCGGGAACCGGTCTTCCACTACGGGCCGTTCGTGATGAACTCCAAGTCGGAGCTCATCGAGGCCTTCGAGGACTTCCAGTCCGGCAAGTTCGGCACCATTCCGCCGAACGCGTTGAAGCCGCACCGCCCCGGGAAGTGATCACGCCGGCGCGGCGTCCGGATAAAGCAGCTCCAGCTCGCCGAGGCTGGCGGCGACGGTCACCAGAGGCAGCGCGGCCTCGACCGACAGGTTTCCGCCACCGGCCTCGGCGCGCAGCGCGAGCACGAAGTCGTCACTGATGGGTGTGAGCGCTGCGGCATCGGCGTCTTCGGAGCCCATGATCCGGGCGCAGATCGACGCGGTGTGCGCTTCGAGGACCTCCCGGGCGGCCCGATACGGGGTCAGGGGCGGCGGGACGACGTCAGCGATCAGGTCGGCCGCCGCCCGCAACCGGACCGTCTGATTGGCGGCCCGGACCACCGGCGCCCGCAGCTCCGTGGCCCCGCTGCTCTCCGAAAGAAAGTGGCGCACGGCATCATCCACGGTCCGGGAGGCCGTCAACGCGTCGAAGCTCAGGGCGTGCACGCGGTCGGTGGCGGCCTCGGAGGCGCCGCGGGTCACGCGCCGCACGGCCGCGGTCAGATACCGGGTGCCGGCGAGGCGCGCCGCTTCCAGCGTGCGCTGGACGACTGCCGCCGACCCGCGCGGCCACAGCAGCAGCGACACCACGATGCCCACCGCGGCGCCCACCAACACGTTCTCGAGTCTGATCAGCCCGACGCGCCAGCCGGCCGGGCTGATCAGGTTGTAGATGGTGAGCACCAGCATGGTGAACATCGCCTGGCCCGCCACGAACGAAAACACATCGGGCACATAGGCAGAACCGAACGCCACGATGGGGAGGACGAACCACAGCAGGACAGGGTTCGCGCCGATCAGGTGGATCACCACGGTGCCGAGGAGGAAGCCGATCGCGGTGCCGCCGACGGCGCGCAACACGCGGGTCCCGGTGGTCAGCGCGCTGCTGCGCAGTACCGACAGTGATGCCATGGCGATCCAGAAACCGTGCTGCAGGGGAAACAGGTGGACGACGGCCACCGCCACGGCCAGCCCGATGCCGGTGCGAAGGCTGTTCTGCACCACCACCGCTCGCGTCGCGACGAACCCCGAAGGGATGGCCGACACGGCCTGGGATTCGGACAGCACCCGGTCGAAGTTCCCGGCCACCGGCAGACGTCGCCCGAGGACGCGGGCCCACACTGGCCGGGCGTCGGCGTCGGCCGCGAGTCCGATGACGCGGCCGGTCGCCCCGATACACGCCGAGAAGGTGCGCAGCCGCAACAGTTTTCGGCCCGTCGCGACGGCCAGCAGGTCGTCGGGTTCGGCCCGGATCAGCTCGATGTCCTCGCGGTAGCGCCCGCGGGTGGCGGCCCGGTGCACGGTCAGGGCGTCGGCCAGGTCGGCGCGGTAGCGATCGCGGCCCTCGGCGCGCGGGGTGCTCAGCACCCGGGCGCAGTCGTTCAGTACCCGGATGGCCGGCTCACGCGTCTCGGCGAGCAGGGAGCCGGTGGCGTCGGTGGCGCGGTCGCACAGCCAGCGCAGGTCGTCGACGACCCGTACCAGGGCGCGGCTGCCGGCGGTCAGACCGACCGGGCGGAAGTCGGCGCCGAGGAAGTTGTCGCCCAGCACCTCCATCGCATCGGACAGCTCTTGTGCCGTCGCGGACCCCTCGAGCCGGGCCGCCAGGAGGCGGCACACCTGCGCGGCGTGCTTGCGCAGGTCGTCGTGATGCGTGGGCGGCAGCAGGAACAGCGCGGCCGGGACGGCAATGGCCCAGGCGACGGCCCAGCCGAGCAGCCGGTCGGGGACGGGCCCGGCGGGCGTGCACACCGGCAGGACGAACGTCATCAAGGTGGAGCGCTGGCCGGCGGCGATGATCTCGCTGAGGACGCCCGAGAACGTCACCAACAGCCCGATGGCGAACATCGCCGGCACCGCGAGCCACGGATGCGGCGACAGCAGCGTGCCCAGGGTGATCAGGACCGCGCCGTTGAAGCCGAGCCCGGCATAGGCCAGCGCCCGTGCCGGCCGGTTACCGGGGAAATCCACCACGACAAGCAGCGCGACCGCACCGAAGATGGCGAACATGGTCGTCTGCGACCTGCTGCCGACTGCGGTACCGACTGCCAGTCCGGCGATCGCGACGACCGGGAGCACCACACCTGCGCGCGTCGCGCGCCGGAGGGCGTCGTACTCGGGGTCCTTGTCGCGCAGCCGGGTGACGAGCTGCTCCCGGCGCAACGCCGGCGACTCTCGCGACACCACGCCCGCCATGGCGCCCAACATTAATTTGGCTGACGTCGCAATGCCCCGGCAACAACACGCCTGTGGCCGCGGTGTTTCGCAGAGGCCGGCACACCGGCGGTCGTTCCTGGCCGGGCTACCGAACGGCGCCGGCCCGCGGCCGGGAACCGCACGCCGTGCAGCTTTCGGTTGTTGACAGATCTGCAAGTTTGCTGGGAGAAGCAATTTCGACGGCTGTCCCGCGCATACGAGCAGGGTCGGGCCGAGATCTATGGCACAATTTGACGATGCCGTACATCGCCACCCGTGGCCCGGGTCGCCCTCCCGCGGCGAAGGCGGCCGAAACTCGTGAGCGCATCCTGCGCGCCGCACGCGAGGTTTTCAGTGAACTTGGTTACGACGCAGCAACATTCCAAGCCATTGCGATCCGCGCGGATCTGACGCGCCCAGCGATCAATCACTACTTCGCGAACAAGCGCGTGCTCTACGGCGAGGTCCTCGATCAGACCAACGCCATGGTCGTCGCTGCGGGCCGTCGCCGGGCCGAGGAGGAGACCACCTTCATCCGGCGCCTGTCGTCGTTTTTCGTCGCCGCCATCCAGGCCGACTCCGAGGACCGGTCCGCTGCGGCGTTCCTGGTGACCTCGATCCTCGAGGCGCAGCGACATCCCGAACTGCGCCAGGAGGAGCACGACGCGCTCGTGGCCTCCCGTGACTTCGTGGCCTGGGCCGTCACCGACGCCATCGAACGCGGTGAACTGGCCGTCGACACCGAGGTGTCCACGGTGGTGGAGATGCTCATCGCCGTGATGTGGGGCATGGGGTTCTACGCCGGGTATGTCGGCAGCCACCAGGAGCTGACCGCCGTCATCGAGCGGCTCGAACTATTGCTGGCCAACAAGCTGTGGCAGGTCACCGAATAGACCGGCATCAGCTGGTAGACCTGGTACATGGGCAGCGAGCGCTCCGACGACGACACCTGGGACATCGCAAGCAGTGTGGGTGCGACGGCGGTGATGGTGGCCGCCGCGCGGGCCGGGGAAACCGAGCGCGATGACGCGCTGATCCGCGACCCGTTCGCGAAAATCCTGGTGGCCGGCGCCGGTACGGGTGTGTGGGAGACGATCCTCGACGCCGATTTCAACAACCGGATGGCGGGTGCCGATCCCGAGGTGGCCGCGGTCCTCGAGCACATGGGCAACTACCAGGCGGTGCGTACGCACTTCTTCGATGCCTACTTCACCGACGCCGCGGCGGCCGGCATCCGGCAGGTGGTGATCCTGGCGTCCGGGCTCGATTCGCGGGCCTACCGATTGGACTGGCCGGCCGGCACGACCGTCTTCGAGATCGACCAGCCGAAGGTGCTCGAGTACAAGGACGAGACCCTGAAGGCGCATGGCGCGACGCCGGCGGCGACACTGCATCAGCTGCCGATCGACCTGCGCAATGACTGGCCGAAAGCGTTGCGGGAAGCCGGTTTTGACGATTCGGCACCGACCGCGTGGCTGGCGGAAGGTCTGCTGATGTACCTGCCGGCCGACGCGCAGGACCGGCTCTTCGAGAACATCACCGCGCTGAGCGCGCCGGGTAGCCGCATCTCGGTCGAGACGGTCGGCGAGCATGCCGCCGAACGGCGCCAGCGGATGCGGGACCGATTCGACAAGCTCGCCGGTCAGTTCGGCATGGGGCAGGTCATGAACGTGCAGGATCTGATGTACGAGGACCCCGACCGCGCCGACGTGGCCGAGTGGCTGGACGCGCACGGCTGGTCGTCGACGTCGGTCACCTCGCAGGAGGAGATGCGCCGGCTGAATCGTTGGGTGCAGGTCGATACTGCCGATGACAAGGCGTTTTCCACCTTCGTGACGGCGCGCAAAGGCTGATCGAGGCCGGTTGACTCTTCAAACCAACCGGCTGGTTGGTTAGGATTCCGGTGTTGCCTGGCTCACGTAAGGACGTTCGTCATGACCCTTGATTCAGCGGTATCCGTCGGCCACACGGCTGCCGACATCCCGGCGGTCGTCGCCGGTCTTCGCAAGACCTTCGCCACCGGGCGCACCCGTGACCTGCAGTGGCGCAAACGTCAGCTGCTGGCGCTGGCCCAGGCGATGGAGGAGAACGAAACGGCCATCGCCAAGGCGCTGGAGGCCGATCTCGGCCGCAAGCCTTTCGAGGCCTGGCTCGCGGACAGCGTCGGCACCATCGCCGAGGCGAAGGACGCCGCCAAGAACTTGCACAAGTGGGCGAAACGTCGCTACCGCCTGCTGGAGCGCTCGCAGCTGCCCGGCCGCGGCTGGGTCGAGTACGAGCCCTACGGCACGGTGCTGATCATCGGCGCCTGGAACTTCCCGTTCTACCTCACGCTGGGCCCGCTCGTCGGTGCCATCGCCGCGGGAAACACGGTGGTGCTCAAGCCCTCTGAGTTCGCCCCGGCCTCGTCGCGGCTGATGGTGGAGCTGGTCGAGAAGTACCTGGACACCTCGGCCATCGCCGTGATCGAGGGCGACGGCATGGTCAGCCAGGAGCTGATCGCGCAGGGCCTGGACCGCATCATGTTCACCGGTGGCACCGAGATCGGCAAGAAGATCATGGCGGCCGCAGCCGAGCACCTGACGCCGGTCACGCTGGAGCTCGGTGGCAAGAGCCCGGTGATCGTCGCGGCCGACGCCGACATCGACGTCGCCGCCAAGCGCATCGCCTTCGCCAAGGTGATCAACTCGGGCCAGATCTGCGTCGCGCCGGACTACGTGGTGGCCGAGAAGCCCATCCGCGACGAGTTGGTCGCCAAGATCCGGGACGCTGTCGTGGCGTTCACCGCCGACGACGCCGACGGCCTGCCGATCGTCACCGAGCGGCAGTTCAACCGGCTCAGCAGTTACCTCGGCACCGGCGGCGACGTCGTGACCGGGGGCGGCACGAACCCGGCGCGGCTCACCATGCAGCCGACCGTCGTGGTCGACCCGCCGCTCGACGCACCGGTCATGACCGAGGAGATCTTCGGGCCCATCCTGCCGGTGATCACCGTCGACTCGCTCGATGACGCCATCGCGTTCGTCAACGCCCGGCCCAAGCCGCTGGCCGCGTACCTGTTCACGAAGGCCAAGGCCGTCCGCGAACGGTTCATCCGTGAGGTCCCGGCCGGCGGCATGCTGGTCAACCACCTGATCTTCCAGGTGTCGACCGCGCGCCTGCCGTTCGGCGGCGTCGGACCGTCCGGCATGGGCGCCTACCACGGCCGCTACGGCTTCCTGGAGTTCAGCCACGCGAAGTCGGTGATGACCAAGCCGACGCGGCCGGACCTGGGCAAGCTCATCTACCCGCCGTACACCGACAAGGCGTGGAAGATCGCGCGCAAGTTCTTCTAGAGATAGCAGACCCGGCGGCACGGCGGTCAGCCGGTCGCCGTATACACAAGGGGTGGCCCCACCCGAAAATAGATTGGGCGGGCTGTTCCATTTCTGTTCCATGAGAGGAAACCCATGCCCGGAGTGCAGGATCGCGTCATTGCCGTCACCGGAGCCGGAGGCGGCCTGGGTCGTGAATACGCGCTGACGCTGGCCCGCGAAGGCGCCTGTGTCGTGGTCAACGACCTCGGCGGCGCCCGCGACGGCACCGGCGCCGGCCACAACATGGCCGACCAGGTCGTCGACGAGATCAAGGCCGCCGGCGGCCGCGCCGTCGCCAACTACGACTCGGTGGCCGAGGCCGAGGGCGCCGAGAACATCGTCAAGACCGCGATCGAGGCGTTCGGCAAGATCGACGGTGTGGTGTCCAACGCGGGCATCCTGCGCGACGGCACCTTCCACAAGATGACCGCCGAGCAGTGGGACATCGTGCTCAAGGTGCACCTGTACGGCGGCTACAACGTCATCCGTGCCGCCTGGCCGCACTTCCGCGAGAACGCCTACGGCCGCGTCGTGGTCGCCACCTCGACCAGTGGTCTGTTCGGCAACTTCGGTCAGGCCAACTACAGCGCCGCCAAGCTGGGGCTGGTCGGCCTGATCAACACGCTGGCCCAGGAAGGCGCCAAGTACAACATCAAGCTCAACGCCGTCGCACCGATCGCCGCGACCCGCATGACCGAGGACATCGTGCCGCCGGAGGTCTTCGCGAAGCTGTCCCCGGAGTACGTGGCACCGGTCGTGGCGCAGCTGTGCAGCGAAGAGCTGCCCGAGACGGGGTCGATCTTCATCGTCGGCGGCGGCAAGGTGCAGCGCACCGCGCTGTTCCAGAACGACGGCGTCACCTTCGACCATGTGCCCACCGTCGACGAGGTGGCCGCCAAGTGGGGCGAGATCACCGACCTGTCGGCCGCCAAGGCCGCTTCGTTCGCGCTCGGCTGATAGGTGAAAGCGCTTGTCGCACAGTCGCTGACCGGCCCATCGGGCCTCGCCTACACCGATGTCGATGACGCCGCAGACCCTTCGGGCAACGCGGTCGTCATCGATGTCGGTGCGGCCGGCGTCTGCTTTCCCGACCTGCTGCTGATCCGCGGCGAATACCAGCTCAAGCTTCCACCCGGGTTCACCCCGGGTATGGAGGTGGCCGGTACCGTCCGGTCGGCGCCCGAAAGCTCCGGTTTCGTTGCCGGTCAGCGGGTTTCGGCGTTCACCATGATGGGCGGCTACGCCGAACGCGCGCTGGCGCTGCCGGACTCGGTGATCCCGACGCCCGACGGCTTGGACGACGCCTCGGCGGTCTGCCTGCTCGGGAACTACTACACCATGTACTTCGCGCTGGCCCGTCGCGGCCGACTGCTTGCGGGGGAGACGGTGCTGGTGCTGGGCTCCGCCGGTGGTATCGGCGTCGCGGCCATCCAGATCGCAAAGGCCATGGGCGCCAAGGTGGTTGCCATGGTGCACCGGGTCGAGGCGCAGGACTTCGTGGCCTCTGTCGGTGCCGACGTGGTGCTGCCGCTGGCCGACGGGTGGCGCGAGGCCGCGCTGGCGGCGACCGACGGTCGGGGAGTGGACCTGGTGGTCGACCCGGTCGGCGGCGAGGCGTTCGATGACGCGATCCGGGTGCTGGCCCCCGGGGGCCGGCTGCTGGTACTGGGTTTCGCTGCCCGACAGGGCATCCCGTCGGTGAAGGTGAACCGGCTGCTGTTGCGCAACATCAGCGTGGTGGGTGTCGGGTACGGCGAGTTCATCCGTCAGGTACCCGGTTCCGCCGCGGAGACCGGGGCGGGCCTGGCCAAGCTGGTCGACGGCGGACTGCGGCCACCGGAGCCGATGCGCTTCGCGTTGTCGGACGGTGCCGCCGCGCTTCAGGCGTTGGCGGACGGGAAGATTCACGGCAAGGCTGTCCTGGAGCCGTAAGTGAACACCTTGGGAACAGTGCTGGTGGCCCTGGTCATCGCGATCGGCCTGGTCGGCATCGTGGTGCCGGTGCTTCCCGGTGGATTGCTCGTGTTCCTGGCGATCGCGGTGTGGGCGGTGGCCGTCCACACCGCGACGTCATGGGTGGTGCTCGGTGTCGCGGCGGCGTTGTTCGTGGCCGGCGAGGTCATCAAATATCTCTGGCCGGTGCGCCGGATGCGCCGGGCCGACGTATCCACCCGCAGCCTCATCATCGGCGGAATCCTCGGCATCATCGGGTTTTTCGTGATCCCGGTGCTGGGCCTGGCCCTGGGCTTCGTGCTGGGCGTCTACCTTTCCGAGTACTCGGCCTTGCGGGATCCGGGCCGGGCCTGGACGTCGACCAAACACGCCATCAAGGGCGTCGCCCTGGCCATGGGGGTCGAGTTGACGGCCGCGCTGTTGGCCGCGGCGGCGTGGGTGACGGGATTGGTGGTCGGTAGTTGACCGCAGCGGGAAGGACTTTCGACGCGTCGGCCGGTGAGCTGCTTCTGCACACCGGCGTCACCGGTACCGCGGCTCGGATGGGACACCGGTTGACCATCGCGATGAGATCGTGGCGCGCGACCGTCGACGTGGACGGGGACGTACCCACGTCGGTCGAGGTGACCGTCGACCTGAACTCGCTGGAAGTCCTGACGGGGGAGGGCGGCATGACGCCGCTGTCCGGCTCGGAGAGGACGATGGTGCGCAACAACGCGCTGAAAACGCTGCAGGCCAAGCGCTTTCCGCAGGCGACATTCCGCTCGTCGGCAATCGAACGGAGCGGCGACGCGTGGCGGCTCACCGGGACTCTGGACCTCAGCGGCCAGAGCCACGAGCAGACCGTCGTCGTCCACGTGGTGCAGGACGGCGCGGACGTGCAGGTCACCGGCGAGGCGCTGGTGCGGCACAGCGACCATCGCATCAAACAGTTCTCGATGCTGATGGGCGCGATGAAAGTGGCCGACGAGGTCCGGGTGACACTCGCCGCGCCACCGACGGACCGGACCTAGCTCCTCAGCACCGCGCGCAACCGCGTCACCTGTTCGTCGGTGACGCCAATGGCGGCAAGGTAATTCGATAGCGAACCGTATTCGGCGTCGACGACGGCCAGGGCCGCGTCCAGGTACTCCTCGCGGACGCCGAGCACCTCTTCGGTGAGCCGGGCCTCGGCGAACGTCACGACCTCAGCAGTCTCACCGGCCCGGGTCCGGATGGTCTCGAGGATGCCGTCCCGCAGCTGCGGCACGGCGTCGTTGCTCCGCAGGAAGTCGGTGAGGATCGCGTCGCGATCGATGCCGACGGCCCCCAGCACCGTCGCCACCGTGAAGCCGGTGCGATCCTTGCCGGCGAAACAGTGCGCGATCACCGGCCGTGCGTCGGCGAGCATCGAAATGACCTGGCGTATCGCAAGATGCGCACCGGGCAGGGTGGGGAAGCGGCGGTACTCCTCGACCATGAAGCGACCGGCGGCGACGGCGACGTCCTCGTCGTCGGGCTTGGCGGTCATCATCTTCTCGAAGGCGTTCTCGTGCGGCGCCTCGGCCGTATCGGTGCCTGCCGCGGCGAGCTCGTGGAACGGCAGCAGGTGGACCGCGACGCCGTCGGGCACCTGGCCGGGGCCCCGGCGCTCGACCTCACGCAGCGACCGGAGGTCCGCGACGTCGGTGATGCCATAGTGCTGCAACGCCTTACGGCCGTCTTCGGCGAGCGCGCTGAGCTCGCTGGAGCGGAACAGCCGGCCGGGGGCAATGCCCGTCTCCTCGGCAACATCGCGGAAGTTCCAGGCGCCGGCGAGTTCCAGACCAGTGGACCGCATCAGTGACCCAGCGCCGCGGCCGCCAGCGCGGACTTCTCGCGGCCGAGTTCGGCACGCGCGATGGTGCGCATGTGCACCTCGTCCGGACCGTCGAACAGCCGCATCGCCCGGTGCCAGGCGTAGAGCCGCGCCAGCGGGACGTCGTCGCAGATACCGGCGGCACCGTGTACCTGGATGGCGCGGTCGATCACGTCGCACGCGACCTGCGGGGCCACCGACTTGATCTGCGACACCAGCACATGGGCGGCCTTGTTGCCCTGCTGGTCGATGGTCCAGGCGGCCTTCTCACACAGCAGCCGGGCCTGGTCGATCTCGTTGCGGGACTTGGCAATCGAATCACGCACCACGCCCTGCTCGGCCAGCGGCTTGCCGAACGCGACGCGCTTTTGCACCCGGTCGATCATCAGGGCCAGGGCACGCTCGGCGGCGCCGAGGGCGCGCATGCAGTGGTGAATGCGGCCCGGCCCCAACCGGGCCTGCGCGATGGCGAAACCGGAGCCCTCTTCGTGCAACAGGTTCTCCGCCGGCACCCGGACGTTGTCGAAGACGATCTCGCAGTGGCCGTGCTGGTCCTGCCACCCGAACACCGGCAGCGACCGCTGGATGTCCACACCCGGGGTATCGGCCGGCACCAGGATCATCGACTGCTGGGCGTGCGAGGCGGCGTCAGGGTTGGTGCGGCCCATGACGATCAGGATCTTGCAGCGCGGGTCGGCGGCGCCGGTGATCCACCACTTGCGGCCATTGATGACGTAGTCGCCACCATCGCGCAGCATCGTCGTCTCGATGTTGCGGGCGTCCGACGACGCCACCGCGGGCTCGGTCATGGCGAAGGCGCTGCGGATCTCACCATTGAGTAGCGGATCGAGCCACTGCTTGCGCTGCTGCTCGTTGGCGAACAGGTGCAGGGTCTCCATGTTGCCGGTGTCCGGCGCCGCGCAGTTGATCGCCTCGGGTGCGATCTCCATGCTCCAGCCGGAAATCTCGGCCAGCGGGGCGTACTCCAGGTTGGTCAGCCCGGACTCCGACGGCAGGAACAGATTCCACAGGCCACGCTTGCGGGCCTCGATCTTGAGTTCCTCGACCACTGGCGGGACCGTGTGGTCCTTCGGGCCCTTCTCCTCGCGATAGGCGTGGTAGGAGGCCTCGGCCGGCAGCACGAGCTCGGTCATGAACTCGGTGAGCCTGTGCTGGTAATCCTGCGCTTTTGCCGACAACGCGAAGTCCATGACCGCCACGATAAGCCACTTGGTTAGACATGTGGAAGCGCGGCCCACTCCTCGGGAACAACGCGGACGCCACTGAGGTCGATGGCCACCATGAGCTCGTCGGCGAGCGGACGGCCGGCGGAGTCACACCGGTAGGCCCGGCGCCGCGTCGGCACCATGATGCCGTCGGCCTCGACGATCTCACTGACATAGTGCTGGGCGGCGAACCCGCCGGCGATCTCGACGCGATAGTCATGCCGGCGGATGAGGAAATCGCTGCCGAAGAAGAACTCCTCCTCGCGGCTGTGACTGGCGAAGCCATCGGGATAGCGCACCCGTAGACCGCGCCACCGCTCACCGTGATCGAGGACGGGTTCGATTTCGGTGACGTCCATGCCGGGCAGCGCCATGAAGAACGGCGTGGTCAGGTACATCCACAACGCGTAGCCGTTGAAGTACGCCCGCTGCAACGGATTCCACGGTGTACTCAGCTCGTGGTCGGCGAAAGACGTTCGCGGATCCGTCTGCTCGGCCACCACCCGGCCGTCGAGCTTCTGGATGGCGACGCGCTCGGGGGTGAAGTCGGAGCGTTGATCCGGCGCGCCGAACGGCTGTACCGACGCCCACTGGCGGTGCGTCGCAACGGACATCCGTCGCGGCACGGGGTCCTGCGGCATTCCTTTGATGCCGAAGAGCTTGCCGCCGGTGACGATCGTCGCCTCCACGGAGTTCACGCTGCGCCACCGGTCCAGCCCGCCATGCGCTTCCAATACCGAGCTCAGCAGTTCCGTTGTCATCATGGGCCTTTCGCCGCCGTTGCCTACCCTGCAACACGACCCGTGGCGGCATAGCGTCCGCCGAAGGTGGTCCTGTCGCTACCAGGATTCGCGGGGACGGACTGGCGGGCCGCGCGCCGGAATGGCGTCGGAGGCTCTGGCGCTGTCTGAGGCGACATCTCCCACTACGGAGCCAGTAGCTCCGGCAACCGAGAGGACCGACCAGTGTCCAACATTCGCTTCCAAGCCACCACGTCGGCCACGCCGGAGCAATTCGTCGAAGGCCTCACCGACTTCGGGCCGGGCCGTGAGCAGGTCTTTCCGAACAGCGCCGACTCCTACCTCGAGGTGCACTACCTCGTACCCGGCCGTGCCGACGTCACCGAGGGTTCGGGCGGGATCTGGGAACGGCTGACCTATAACTGGACCGACCCCACCCGGGTGCTGCTGACGACGACCGACTCGAACGTGTTCGGTGGTGCGTCCGGCTATGTCTACACGCTGACGCGGCAGGGCGACGGTACGACGCACGTCGACCTCGAGATCGTGCGTGAGGGCAAGAACGTCAGGGGCAAGGCGCTGGCGTGGGTGCTGGGCTCTGTCGGCAAGGGCTCGTTACGAAAAGCGTTCAACCGCAGTGTCCGTGGCATCGAAGCGCGTAGCGGATCTGCCGTACCGCCGAGTGCCAACTGAATTCGATCAAAGGAATATCAATGTCTACTTATCGCGCCTTTCAGGTCACCGGCCAGGCCCACTTCGAGCTGGTGGAGCGGCCCTTGCTCGAGCCACTCCCGGGTCAGGTGCGCTTCCGCGTACAGAGTTGCGGGGTGTGCCACAGCGACGTCCTCGCCGTCGAGGGGCAGCGGCCCGACCCGCACCTGCCTGTCGTACCCGGTCATGAAGCCGTCGGCGTGATCGACGCCATCGGTGCCGGCGTCACCGGTTGGCAGGTCGGTGACCGCGTCGGCGTCGGCTTCCTCGGTGGCCACTGCGGCGTCTGTGCATCCTGCCGCCGTGGTGATTTCGTCAACTGCAGCGATCAGCCCTGGTTCGGCACCAACACCGACGGAGGCTATGCCGAGGTCGCGTATGCCCGGGCCAGCGGATTGGTCCGGATCCCCGATGGGATCGACTCCGTGGCCGCCTCGCCGTTGCTGTGCGCCGGCATCACGACGTACAACGCTGTGCAGCTGGTCCATGCGGCGCCGGATTCGCTTGTGGCCGTGCAGGGTATCGGCGGCCTGGGACATCTGGGCGTGCAGTACGCGCACAAGCTCGGCTACCGGGTTGCGGCCATCGCCCGGGGCACCGACAAGGCTGCGCTGGCCACCGAGCTCGGCGCGGATCACTACATCGACAGTGCCGCAACCGATCCCGCGGAGGCGTTGCAGGAACTCGGCGGCGCTGAAGCCGTCGTGGCCACGGCGTCGAGCGGCTCGTCGATGGCGCCGCTGCTGGCCGGACTGAAGCCGCGTGGCCAACTGATCGTCGTCGGTGTCGCGGGAGACCCGATTCCGGTGAACACCGTGGACTTGGTCACCGCCAGCCGGTCGATCGTCGGTAGCCTCACCGGCACCCCCATCGAAAACGAGGACGGCATGAACTTCAGTGCCGCGCACGGGGTTGCCGCGATGACCGAGGTGCTGCCGTTCGACGAGGCGCCGAAGGCCTACGCGCGCATGATGTCCGGGGACGCGCGTTTCCGCGTCGTGCTCGATATGCAGGACCGGTAGCCGCGGCGCGATCAGGCAGCGGCAGCGCGGTCGAGATACGGCGTGATGTTCCGCAGTGCGCGGGCGACGTAATCGTCCTTCTCGCCAACGGGTGCCACGTAGCGCAGGGCTTCGACAGCGGCGTCGACGCCCTCGCTACGGGCGATGAGCCACCCCGCCAGATACGCCGACGACAGGCACCCACCGGCCGTCGCGACATTGCCCTTGGCGAACAGCGGTTGGTCGAGGACGTCGACTCCGGCCGCCTGCACCCAGGGCTTGGTTGTTGAATCGGTGCACGCCGGAACTCCGTCCAGGAGGCCGAGTTTGGCGAGCACCAACGTGCCCGAGCACTGCGCAGCCAACAGTTGCCGAGACGGGTCCAGCTTCAGGAGTGCCATCAACCTCTGGTCGGCGACCACCTCGCGCGTCCGGATACCACTGCCGACGATGACCGCATCGGCGGAACACGCCTGCTCCAGGTCGATGTGGGATTCGATGACGACGCCGTTCATCGAGCGGACGCGGGGGCTCGGGCTGGCGATGGACACGCGCCAATCCGCCTTGCGGACCCGGTTGAGCACGCCCAGTGCGATCAGCGAATCGAGTTCGTTGTAGCCGTCGAAGGTGAGGATGGCGATGTGCATGCTCCGAGCCTAGGATCGCCAATTCAATACGATCAACAAATTGTCATGCATACAATGCGGGTGTGGGTCGGGCTCGCTACAAGGCCGTCGTGGATGCGTTGGCGGCAGACATCCGCGCCGGCGTGATCCCTCCTGGCACCCGACTGCCGACCCACCGGGAGCTCGCCGCGCGCGAAGGACTGGCGCTGGTCACGGCCACCCGCGTCTACGCCGAACTCGCCGAGATGGGACTGGTCAGCGGCGAAGCCGGCCGGGGCACTTTCGTCCGGGAATCGTCGCTGCCGCTCCGCGACAACGTCTCGGAGCGGGCATTCGCCGACGATGTCGTGGATTTGAACTTCAACTATCCGTCGGTTCCGGGACAGGCCGATCAGTTGCGAAATGCATTGCGGGGCTTGGCCTCATCGGGTGATCTCGACGCCCTGTTGCGCTACCAGCCCCACGGTGGGCGGCTGCACGAACGAGCTTCGGCCGCACTGCATCTGGAGCGACGCGGCCTGAGCGTCCCGGCTGAACGCGTGCTCATCGTCAGCGGCGCGCAGCACGGATTGGCGGTCACCGCGCTGGCGATGCTGCAACCCGGTGACGTGGTGGCCGTCGATGCCCTCAGTTACCCCGGCTTCAAGGTGCTGGCGCAGGTGCTCCGGCTCGAGATGGCGCCACTTCCGGCCGGGAACGAGGGACCCGACCTGGATGCGTTCGAGGAGTTGTGCCGTACGCGGCCGGTCCGGGCGATCTACACCATGCCGACGCTGCACAACCCGCTGGGATGGGTGACGCCGGCGCCCTGCCGCGAGACCCTCGTCGAGATCGCGCGCCGGCACGGTGTGACGATCATAGAGGACGCGTCGTACGCATATCTGGTCGAGCGACCGCCCGCGCCGCTGGCGGTGCTTGCCCCGGAACTGACCGTCTACGTGTCGGGGCTGTCGAAGAGCGTGGCCACCGGTCTCCGGGTCGGATTCGTCGTTCCGCCAGCACAATTCATCGGTGCCTTCGAACGGGCCATCCGGGGGACGACGTGGAACACGCCACCGTTGATCACCGCCATCGCCGCCGGGTGGCTCAACGACGGCACCGTCACCCGGCTGGAAGCGGACAAGCGAGCCGACGCCCGGCGTCGGCAGGCGGTCGCCCGCGAAGTGCTGTCCGGACTGGACGTCGTGGGCAATCCGTCGTCGTACTTCCTGTGGCTTCCGCTGCCCGGTGAGGCGCGCGCCGATCAAGTGGCGACGGATCTGCTGCGCGAGACGGTGTCGGTGTCCACCGCAGAGCCCTTTGCCATGACCAAGAACCCGCCGCACGCGATCCGGGTGGCACTGGGGTCGGTGGAGATCGACGTGCTGGCCCAGTCACTCGAAACCGTCAAGCGGGTGATCGACGCTCACACTTGGTGACTTGGACAGAGTCGGCGAAGTCCAGGATCATCGCCGCGACGGCGTCCGGGAATTCGACATGCAGCCAATGGCCACCGGACTCGATGGTGCGGACGTCTGGCTCACCAAAACGCGAGGCGATGGCGTCGGCAAGCTCGCCGGTGACGAAACCGTCTGCGCCGCCGCGGATCACGAGCGCCGGTCCCGGGAATGCGCTGGTGGCGGGTGCGTCGGCCGCGCCGCCGTTCCACACGTCGACGTAATGGGCGGCGACGCCCGGCACCAGGTGCCTGCCGATGTCGGTGAGGCGGTCGAGCTGGTCGTCGCTGAGGTGGGGGGATATCGCGGTCCGCGCCGCGCGCTGTGCGATGCTGTCGCCGTCGAGGGCGTGGAACTGCGCAACCACGTCGCCGGGTAAGTGTCTGCCGCCCAACGGAACTGGAGTGAGTAGCACCAAGCCCGTGACCCGGTCGGGATGCGCGGCCGCGGCCAGCTCGGCAACCTGCGAACCGAGGCTCTGGCCGACCACGATCACCGGTCCGGTGATGCTGTCGATCAGGGCGCCCGCCTCGGCGGCGAGCGCAGCCAGCGTGATAGCGCTTGTGTCCCTGGCGGTCCCGGCGCGACGACCGAATTCCGGCAGGTCGTACCGCACCGTCGCAACGTTGTCGCCCAGGCCGTCGATCACGCCATCCCACACGGTCAGGTCATCGAGGAAACCGTGAATCAGAAGCACGGTCGGCGCATTCGGGGCGTGAGCCAACGTCCGGACGACGGGAACTCGATAGGGCACCTGGTCTGCATGTGCGGCGCTCCTTTCGTCTCGCTGCCGGCACAACATCCACGATGTCGGCACCCGCCGGAGGTATGGGTCACCGCGGTGATCCTGGTACCGGCAGGGTCAGCCAATCTGGGCCGAATTCGGCAGCGCCAGTCGTTATGGGTTCTAGAACCGAGTGGAGGGATGCCGAGATGCCAACAATGCGGGCCGTCGTGGCGACCAGAATGGGCGAACCGGCCGAGGTCCTGCAGCTGCAGACGCGGCCGATTCCGGAACCCGGCCCCGGCCAGGTGCGGATTCGGGTGACCATGGTGCCGGTCCACGCCAGTGACCTACACACCGTGCGTGGTCGCTACGGCTTCGTCCCGGAGTTCCCCACCACGCCGGGCATCGAGTCCGTCGGCATCATCGACGAAATCGGTAGCGGCGTCGATGGTTTGGCGGTTGGGCAACGCGTCATCACCGCCGGAATCCGGGGCACCTGGCAGGAATACCTCGTCGCCGACGCCGAGCGCGTGCTGCCGGTGCCTGCCGGCATGAGCGACTCCACCGCCGCCCAGCTGCTCAGCAATCCGCTCACGGCCGTCATCCTGACCGGTGACGTCCTGGACGTCCAGCCCGGCGAATGGCTCCTGCAGACAGCGGCAGGTTCCACCGTCGGGCAGTCGGTCATCCAACTCGGCACGCACTTCGGCTTCAAGACCCTCAACGTGGTTCGGCGCCGCGCCGCGGTCGACGACATCGTCGCCCTGGGCGGGACGGCGGTGATCAGTACCGAGGACGAGGACATCCGCGAGCGGGTGGCCGAAATCGTCGGCGACGAAGGCGTATTCAAGGCCATCGACAGTGTGAGCGGCCAGGTGGGCGCGGACGTGTCACGGGCGCTGGCGCCGGGTGGCGAACTCGTCGTCTACGGCGCGCTGTCGACGCACCGCCAAACGGAGGCCGACAAACTGACCATTCCGGTCTTCGCCCGTTCCCTGATCTACGAGGCCAAGACCGTACGCGGCTTCTGGCTGTTCCGCTGGTTCAACCAGACGCCGAAAGACCGCATGACCGCCACCATCAACCGAACGATCGAACTCGTCGACAGTGGCGCCGTGCACGTCCCCGAGGGGCAGCTGATCCCCGTCGAAAACTTCAGCGAGGCAGTCTATTTGGCTGAAGCGCCAGCACACGGCGGTAAACCGCTGCTGGTGTTCGAATCATAGAACCGGGAGAAACACCATGACCGCACCAGACGAGCACAAGCTCGAGAACCAAGCCACGCATCTGACCTACTACCCGCACTGGCTGGACAACCTCGCCGACGACGTCATCCTGCAGGGTGCCGTGTTCAACGGCGAAGTCCGTGGCGCAGAGCAAGTGGGGAAGATGCTGAGCTTCGCGCGGAGCCTGTACGCCTACCAGGACTTCCGCTTCTACGGCCGGCGTGGCGATCTCTTCCTGGAGGATTACCAGTCCCGCATCCGAGGCACCGAGGCCTACCGTGCCGGCGGGGTGGAGATCTACAACTTCGTCGTCGTGTACTTCAACGAGGACGGCGAGACCAGCCATCTCGTGATGAACCACCGGCCGCAGGCGGCGGCCCTGCTGTTCTCGTCGCTGCTGCGAGACCATTTCGGCGATGCCTTCGATTCGGCCATCTTCTACAGCGGCGACCCCGGGCCCGATGCGCTCGACCACGACCTGTCGCGAGGCGCGTGGCCGAAGTCGGACGGCTGACCAACAGCGGATTCCCTCCCCGCGACGACTTCGGGGAGGGAATCCGGGCTCGGGGTGGTCAGCGGCCCTGCAGGGCAGCCACGCGGTAGATGCCGTGGTGCCAGAGCACGCCGGGCAGCGGCATCCCGGCGGGCGGAGCCGTGATCGACGGGGTGGCGACGATGGCCGGCGGACGGACGTCGGGTCCGAGGGTCGTGGCGCCGGCGGCGCCGGCCAGGCCGAGTGCCGAGCCGCCGAGAACGCCGGCGGCGATGATCGAGAAGCCGAAGGTGCGGGCCGTGATGTTCATGTGAATTCCCCTGTGTCAGTGGACTTTTGGTGTCTTGCTCCGGTGTGTTCCGGTGATGACTCAAGAGTGCCTGGCCGCGGAGCCCGCGGGTATCGGGTAATCGGCCGAGTTGTCGGAGGATTCCCGTGTCCACCGATCGGGGGACACGCAGCCGTCAATTTGCGATCGGAGTTACTTTTCGCTGGTCGCCGTGCGACGCTGACGGCATGAACGACGAACGGGTTCGCGTGGTGGTGGGTGACGACCACCCGATGTTTCGCGACGGCGTCGTCCGCGCGCTGACGGCGAGTGGCGCCATCGAGGTACTGGCCGAAGCCGACGACGGCACGTCGGCGTTGGAGGCGATCCGCACCCACAAGCCTCAGGTCGCTCTGCTGGATTACCGCATGCCCGGCATGGACGGCGCCGAGGTGGCCGCGGCGGTCGTGCGCGACGGCCTGCCGACCCGGGTCCTGTTGCTCTCTGCGCATGACGAGGCCGAGATCGTGTACCGGGCGTTGCAGGAAGGCGCGGCCGGCTTCCTGCCGAAGGAGTCGACGCGCAGCGAGCTCGTCAACGCGATCCTCGAATGTGCGAAGGGCCGCGACGTCGTCGCACCGAGCCTGGCCGCGGGGCTCGCCGGTGAGATCCGGCGTCGCGCCGAGCCGGACGCCCCGGTGCTCAGCCCGCGCGAACGCGAGGTGCTGCAGCTGATCGCCAAGGGCGCGACCATCCCAACCATGGCCAAGGAGCTGTTCCTGGCGCCATCGACGGTCAAGACCCACGTGCAGCGGCTCTACGAGAAGCTCGGGGTCGGGGACCGCGCGGCGGCCGTGGCCGAGGCGATGCGTCGGAAGCTGCTGGACTGACGTGAGCCCGACACTCAGCCGGATCGGGGAGTACCTGGCCGCCGAACCGGTGCGGATTTCCGCCGGACTACGGCTCCCGCTGATCGCGCTGATCGGTGTCCTGGTGTGGATCTGGGAGGTCGACCACTGGCTGCCCGAGCTGTACGCCGTGATCCTGGGCCTGTATGCCGTCGCCGCGGTGATCTGGCTGGTGGCGGTGCTGCGCGGGCCCGTACCGCGCTGGGCGGACTGGGCGTCGACCGGCATCGACCTGGTGGTGATCCTGGCACTGTGCCTGGTGTCCGGCGGCGCGACCGCGGCCCTGCTGCCCGTCTTCTTCCTGCTGCCCATCTCGGTGGCATTCCAGGACCGGCCGCTGATGACCGCGGCGATCGGGACCCTGACGGCGACGGGCTATCTGGCGGTGTGGATCTTCTACTCCAAACACGACGACCGCATGGGCCTGCCGAACATGGTCTACACGCACTTCGGATTCCTCGTGTGGCTGGCGGTGGCCACCACCGTGCTGTGCTTCGTGTTGGTGCGTCGTCAGGAGCGCGTGCAGGCTCTGCAGGAGGTGCGCCGCCAGCTGGTGTCCGAAGCCATGCAGTCCGACGAGCGGCACAACCGGGAGGTCGCCGAAGGGCTGCACGACGGCCCGTTGCAGACGCTGCTGGCGGCCAGGCTGCAGCTCGACGAGGTCCGGGAGCGGACCCCGGGGCCCGAACTCGACGCGGTCTACGCCGCGCTGGAAGACACGGCGACGGCACTGCGCTCGACGGTCACCGAGCTGCATCCGCAGGTGCTCGCCCAGCTCGGCCTGACGCCGGCGGTGCGGGAACTGCTGCGGCAGTTCGAGTCTCGCGGCCGGATCGCGGTACGCGCCGACCTCGAGGAAGTGGGCAAGCCGGATTCGCAGCAGCTGCTCTACCGCGCGGCCCGTGAGCTGCTGACCAACATCGGCAAGCATGCCCAGGCCACGACGGTGTCGGTGCGGTTGGGCCGCATCGGCAATCGCGTCGTCCTGACCGTCGCCGATGACGGCGTCGGGTTCGACCCCGCGGTGGTGTCACGGTACGTGGCCGACGGACACATCGGGCTGGGCTCGCTGCTGGCGCGGTTCGACGCGATGGGTGGGTCGATGCTCGTCGACTCCGCCGGCGGTGGCGGAACCCGGGTGACGGTGACTTCGCCACCCGAGCGCGAGCTGGGGGGCAACAGATAATTCGTCGCTGGGAGTGGGCCCGCGGCGGTAGCGTCGCGCCATGAAACTGCGCATTCTGGTGGGCCTGCTGGTGGCTGCGGTGGTGGCCTTGGTCGTCAACGCCGTGGTGGTGGCGCACACCAGCCGCGCGGCAGAACCGTTCGCCGGCGGCCACGTGCTCACACTCGACGGCCCAGACCTGAACGTCCGCGAGTACGGGCCGCCCGGTGACCGGGCAATCGTTCTGCTGCACGGGTATTCGGCGTCCATCGAGTGGTGGGAGAAGGTCGCCCCGGCACTGGCCGCACATCAGCGGGTGATCGCCGTCGACCTTGTCGGGCATGGTGGCTCGGAGGCGCCGACCGATGCGGCGCCGTATCACGCCGACGGTCAGGCCGAGGCCGTCCACCGCGCGCTCGAGGCGCTGGGTGTCCGGCATGCCGAACTGGTGGGGCATTCGATGGGCGGTGAGGTCTCTGCCGCGTTCGCCACCAAGTACCCGGAAATGGTTGAGCGCGTGGCGGTTTCCGATACCCCGGCCGGCGAGGATCTGGTCGCGATGCCGCTGCTCGGCAGGATGCTGTGCTGGCCCGTCATCGGGCCCGCGCTGGACCGCTTCCGCGGCGTCGACGCGATCAGTGAAAGCTCGCTGCAGACCGGGTTTGCCGCCGACTACCCCGTTCCGGCGTTGGCATTTCGGTCCCTGAAACAGCTCAATTACGCGGGCGTGTGTGACTCCAAGGAGCCCGGCCGTCCGGTGGTGGAGACGTTGAAGGGGCTGGGCAAGCCGGTGCTGGTGTTGTGGGGCGACAAGGACGTCCTGACGCCGACGGCGTCGAACGTCGCGCGCTACACCGCCGCGGGCCTGCCGCCGCACCTCATCGCAGGCTCCGGGCACAGCCCGATGGTCGAGAAGCCGGACCAGTTCCTCGCAGCGATAGGCGATTTCGTGCGCTGATGGGTGCCCGGCGGCCCGGGATGGCGGGAGACGCGAACACAACGTCAGGCTGGGAGCGCAGATAACCGTATATGGCTTCAGCGACGCTCTCAGACTGACGTTGTGTCGGGCACCGACACGAAAGGCCTCCAATCCTGATGGATTGGAGGCCTTTTCGTGTACTGCTACAGCGCGGCGAGGATGTCGTTGACGCGGTCGCGGGCGTCGCCGAACAGCATCTGGGTGTTGTCGCGGAAGAACAGCGGGTTCTGCACGCCGGCGTAGCCCGAGGCCATGGAGCGCTTGAACACGATGACGTTGTCGGCGTTCCAGACGGTGAGCACCGGCATGCCGGCGATCGGGCTGCCCGGATCTTCGGAGGCGGCCGGGTTCACGGTGTCATTGGCACCGATCACCAAAACGACTGCGGTGTCGTCGAAGTCGTCGTTGATCTCGTCCATCTCGAGCACGATGTCGTAAGGCACCTTGGCCTCGGCGAGCAGCACGTTCATGTGGCCGGGCAGGCGGCCGGCGACGGGGTGGATACCGAAGCGGACGTTGACGCCCTTCTCGCGCAGCTTGCGGGTCAGGTCCGCGACGCCGTACTGGGCCTGGGCCACGGCCATGCCGTAGCCGGGGGTGATGATCACGGAGTCGGCCGAGCCGAGCAGCTCGGCGGCGCCCTCGGCGGTGATCTCGCGGTGCTCGCCGTAGTCCTTGTCTTCGGCGGGGCCGGCTTCGATGCCGAAGCCGCCGGCGATGACGGAGATGAACGACCGGTTCATGGCCTTGCACATGATGTAGGACAGGTAGGCACCGGAGGAGCCGACGAGCGCGCCGGTGATGATCAGCAGGTCATTCGACAGCAGGAAGCCCGAGGCGGCCGCGGCCCAACCGGAGTAGCTGTTGAGCATCGAGACGACGACGGGCATGTCGCCACCGCCGATGGAGGCGACCAGGTGCCAGCCCAGCAGCAGGGCCAGGACGGTGACGCCGACCAGCAGCCACAGGTTCGGGGAGATGACGAACCACACCGTCAGCGCCACGAACAGCACCAGCGAGCCGACGTTGAGGAAGTTCTTGCCGGGCAGCATCAGCGGCGAGGAGCTGATCTTGGCCGAGAGCTTCAGGTTGGCCACGATCGAACCGGTGAAGGTCACCGCACCGATGAACACGCCGATGAAGACCTCGGCGGAGTGGATGCCGAGCATGCCTTCCTTGGCCAGCTCGAGGGCGCCCTGGCCGTCGAGCTCGTGCTCGACGTGCAGGTAGCCGGACCAGCCGACGAGCACGGCGGCCAGACCCACGAAGCTGTGCAGCAGCGCGATCAGCTCGGGCATGCCGGTCATCTCGACGATGCGGGCACGCCACAGGCCGATGGCGGCACCGATGGCCATGGCACCGACCAGCAGCGCCAGGCCGAGCGGCTCGATCTTGTTGTTGACGGCCAGCACGATAGTCGCGATCAGGGCGACGCCCATGCCGGCCATACCGAAGGCGTTACCGGCCTTGGAGGTCTCGTGCTTGGACAGCCCGGCCAGAGCGAGGATGAACAACAGGGCGGCGACGACGTAGGCCGCGTTCGCCACGTTGGTGATGGTTTCTGCGTTGAACATGAATCCGTTCCAAAGGTTCTTTAGGTCAGCAGGCTCTAGCTGCGGGAGAACATGGCCAGCATGCGGCGGGTCACCGCGAAGCCACCGAAGACGTTGATGCTGGCGAGCAGAATCGCCACGGCCGCCAGGGCGGTGATCGGGGTGTTGTGGTGCCCGATCTGCAGCAGTGCGCCGACCACGATGATTCCGGAGATCGCGTTGGTCACCGACATCAGCGGGGTGTGCAGGGCGTGGTGCACGTGCCCGATCACGTAGTAGCCGATCACGATCGCCAGGGCGAACACCGTCAGGTGGACCTGCAG
This sequence comes from Mycobacterium sp. UNC410CL29Cvi84, assembly GCF_000686745.1. Taxonomy (NCBI): domain Bacteria; kingdom Bacillati; phylum Actinomycetota; class Actinomycetes; order Mycobacteriales; family Mycobacteriaceae; genus Mycobacterium; species Mycobacterium sp. UNC410CL29Cvi84. Next base: position 8,729 of record NZ_JMLM01000010.1, on the reverse strand, counting down.
GGCGGCCGGGGAGGCGGCGATCAGCACGAACAGGACTGCGGCCGCGGCGAAGGTGATGCCCAGACGACGCTGCGTCGACATCGGCTCCTTGGCCTGCGAGACCACCGGGGTCGCGTCGGCCTTGGCGGCCGGGGCTGCGGAGACCTGCACCGGCGGCGGGGGCCAGGTGATCTCGCCGTCGCGGACCACGGTCACGCCGCGCTGCACCACGTCGTCGAAGTCCAAGACGACCTGGCCGTCCTTCTCCGGGGTGAGCAGCTTGAGCAGGTTGACCAGGTTGGTGCCGTACAGCTGCGAGGCCTGCGCGGGCAGGCGGCCGGCCAGGTCGGTGTAGCCGATGATCGTCACGCCGTTGTCGGTGACGATGGCCTGGTCCTTGACGGTGCCTTCGACGTTGCCGCCGTTGGCCGCGGCCATGTCGACGATCACCGAACCGGGCTTCATCGAGGCCACCATGTCGGCGGTGATGATCCGCGGCGCGGGGCGGCCCGGGATCAGCGCGGTGGTGATGATGATGTCGACGTCTTTGGCCAGTTCGGCGTAGAGCTCGGCTTCGCGGGCCTTGTAGTCGTCGCCCATTTCCTTGGCGTAGCCCGTCGCGGACACTTCGCCGGCGTTGGGGTCGACCGACACGTACTCACCGCCGAGGGAGGCGACCTGGTCGGCGACCTCGGGGCGGGGGTCGGTGGCCCGCACGACGGCGCCGAGCGATCCGGCGGCACCGATCGCGGCCAGACCGGCGACACCGGCACCGACGACGAGGACCTTGGCCGGGGGGACCTTGCCGGCTGCGGTGACCTGGCCGGTGAAGAACCGGCCGAAGGCGTGGGCGGCCTCGACGACGGCGCGGTAGCCGGCGATGTTGGCCATCGAGGACAGCACGTCCAGGGACTGTGCGCGCGAGATGCGCGGCACCGCGTCCATGGCCAGCACCGTGATCGGGCGGGTCGCGAGCTTTTCGACCAGTTCCGGCTTCAGCGCGGGGGAGATGAGCGAGACCAGGGTGGCGCCGTCCTTGAGGGACGCGATCTCGGCGTCGTCAGGTGCGTTGACCTTCAGCACGATGTCGGCGGCCCAGGGGGAGCCGATGTCGGCGCCGGCCTCTACATAGGCGGCGTCGGAGAAACTGGACAAGTCGCCCGCGCCGGACTCAACCACTACCGAATAGCCGAGCTTGATCAGCTGCCCGACAGTTGCAGGAGTGGCGGCAACCCGCGTCTCACCAGCCAGAGACTCGCGGGGAATCCCGATGATCATCGAATCCGATCCGATCTGTGTTGGTTTGCTTGCAAGAGTCTCCCCCATCCACGTCGGGACGGTGCTCTTGCCCCCCTATACCAGTTAGCAATCGCTTATAAATTAGCAGTCGCTCATAATGCGACCAAAAGTCCGGTGCCGGGGCGTTGCCTGGATATGTCTACGTCATCCGCACGGATTTGGGTACACGCAATTCCGACCGGTGGGACGCCGCGCGCCAACACACCGGTCGGTGAGGTGGAATTCTCGGGTGGTTACACCGGTGGGTACGCCGGGGGCGGGTACACGCCGCGCAGGCCCCACGGGACCCAGTTGAAGAAGTACTCGACCTCGTCGCTCGCGTCGTAGTCCGGGCTCGGATCCATCAGGTGCCTCCAACCGACAAGCTTGTTACTCGCGAGCTTAGCTGCTGGGTCCCGGTTGCGAGTGGCGGATCGGTCGTCGATATGCCACGGCATAGACTGGCCAACCAGTTGATTGGGTCCCGGGCCGTGCGCCCGGCTGCATAGAGTGAGCTGACATGTCCTCAGAGTCGTCGACAAAAGGTTCTGCCACGGGATCGCCCGCGGGCGCCTCGGCTGCGTCGAACGGGTCGAACGGCTCGTCGCGGCGCGAGGAGTTGCTGGCGGTGGCCGCCAAATTGTTCGCGGCCCGTGGCTACCACGGGACGCGGATGGACGACGTCGCCGACGCCGTCGGACTCAACAAGGCGACCGTCTACCACTACTACGCCAGCAAGTCGCTGATCCTCTGGGACATCTACAAGTCGACCGCCGACTTCACCGTCGACGCGCTGCACGACGACCCGACGGCCTCGGCGCGCGAGACCATCTTCAACTTCACCCGGCGGCTGCTCACGGGCATCGCCAGCGACCTGGAATCCGCGGCGGTGTACTTCCAGGAGGGGCCGTACATCACCGAATGGTTCACCGAGGAGCAGGTCGCCTACATCCGCAAGGCGGAGACGACCGTCTATGAGCACGTCCGCGACGTCATCGACCGCGGTATCGCCAGCGGCGAGTTCAACGACTGCGACTCGCATGTCCTCGCGCTGGGCTACATCGGGATGACGCTGGGCGCCTACCGGTGGCTGCGGCCGCACGGCCGGCGCACGGCTTCCGAGATCGCCGTCGAATTCAGCACAGCACTGCTGCGCGGCCTGATCCGCGACGAAACGATCCGCACCGAGGACCCCCTCGGCGGCGGCGCATAGAACCCGCGATCGAGAGGTGACCGAGGTCCGATGAAATCCCAGCTGCTATCCCGCCGCGACCTCGACTTCCTCCTGTATGAGTGGCTGAAGGTCGACCAACTCACCGGCCGCAAGCGGTTCGCCGATCACTCGCGCGAGACCTTCGACGGGGTCCTGGACCTCAGTGAGCAACTGGCCGAACGCTACTTCGCGCCGCACAACAAGAAGAGCGACGCCAACGAGCCGACCTTCGACGGGCAGACCGTCACGATGGTCCCGGAGGTCAAAGAGGCGTGGGACGCGTTCGTCGGCGCCGATCTGATCGGCATGTCGATGGACGAATCGGTGGGTGGCGCGCAGTTGCCCGCCGTCGTCGCGCAGGCGGCGTTCGCCTGGATCGCCGCGGCCAACGTGTCGACGTCGGGCTACCTGATGCTGACCATCGCCAACGCGAACCTGCTGACCAAGTTCGGCACGCCCGAGCAGATCGAGACCTACGTCAAACCCATGCTGGCAGGCCGTTTTTCGGGCACCATGGCGCTCTCGGAGACGCAGGCCGGATCGTCGCTCGCCGACGTGGCCACCCGCGCCGAACCCCGCGACGACGGCACCTACCGGCTGTTCGGGTCGAAGATGTGGATCTCGGGCGCCGAACACGAGATCACCGACAACATCGTCAACCTCGTGCTGGCCAAGCTCCCCGGCGGACCGCCCGGCACCAAGGGCATCTCGCTGTTCATCGTGCCCAAGTACCTGGTGAACCCCGACGGGTCGATCGGCGAGCGCAACGACGTGGCCATTGCCGGCCTCAATCACAAGATGGGGCAACGCGGCGTCACCAACACGGTGCTGAATTTCGGTGATACGCAATTCAATCCGGGTGGCGAGAACGGCGCGGTCGGCTATCTGGTCGGCGAGCCGCACCGCGGCATCGTCTACATGTTCCAGATGATGAACGAGGCCCGGATGGCCGTGGGCATGGGCGCGGTGGCGCTCGGCTACACCGGCTACCTCAAGTCGGTGCAGTACGCGCGGGAGCGGCCGCAGGGCCGCCCGCTGGACGTCAAGGATCCGACGACGCCGCAGGTGCCTATCGTCGAACACCCCGATGTACGACGAATGCTGTTGGCGCAGAAAGCCTATGTCGAAGGTGGCATGGCGCTCGGCCTGTACTGCGCGCGGTTGGTGGACGTGCAGCACAGCGCGGAGTCCGATGCCGAGGCCGACGCGGCCGGCCTGCTGATCGACATCCTGACCCCGATCGTCAAGAGCTGGCCGTCGCAGTGGTGTCTGGAAGCCAACAACCTGGCGATCCAGGTGCACGGCGGGTACGGCTACACGCGCGAATACGACGTCGAGCAGCATTACCGTGACAACCGGCTGAACCCGATCCACGAGGGCACCAACGGCATCCAGAGCCTGGACCTGTTGGGCCGCAAGGTGACTCAGCGAGGCGGTGCGAGCCTGGCGGCGCTGGGGCAGGTCATCGCAGAGACGGTGCGCGCAGCCGACGAGTTGGGCGGCGAGGGCGCCGAATTGGCGAGCGCGCTGGATGCGTCGTGGCAGCGACTGGTCGCGGTGACCGGCGGCATGTTCGGCTCGGGCGACATTCCCGCGGTGATGGCCAACAGCCACGTCTACCTGGAAGCGTTCGGGCACATCGTGGTGGCGTGGCTGTGGCTGGAACAGTTCGTGGCGTCGGCAGGCAAGGACGGCGACTTCTATGACGGCAAGCGGCAGGCGACCCGGTACTTCTTCCGATTCGAATTGCCCAAGACCGCACCGCAATTGGACCTGCTCGAGTCGCTGGACCGCACGACGCTCGAGATGCGGGACGCCTGGTTCTAGGCGGGCGCGCCGGTGTTCGTTATCAGCCGAGTCAGGCCGTAGGCAAACTGCCTGTCGCGCGGGGTGTTTCGCAGTGTTGCCAACCCGGCGGACACGTTCGGGTACGACGTGGCGTCAATGGGTTCCCGACCGTTGTCTCGGGATTCGTCCCGCGCGAGCTTGTAGGCTGCTTGCTCCTCTATGACGAAGCCCATGACGTAGTACTGCACGGAAAAAGCGACCAAGACGGCTTCGGCCTCGGGCAGGCCGGCGGCGAGGGCGGCGCTGATTGCCGCTTCGCCGAAAGTCAACGTGTTGGGCTGGCGGACGAACGTGCCGGCCAGGACGCGTGCGCCGTCTCGATGTGACAACAATGCCGATCGCAGCCGGTGTGCGAGCTCGATCAACCGGTCGCTGCCCTGTGCGCCCGAGCCGGTTTCGTCGGCTACCCCGTGGAGCAGGTCGTCGGCGAGCGCGTCGGTCAGTCCCTGCTTGTTCTCGACGTGCCAATACAGCGTTCCGTGGTTGACGCCCAGCGACGTTGCGAGTTTGCGCATCGTCAGGGCGTCGATGCCGTGCTCCTCGATGAATGCCCAGGCACCTGCGAGGACAGCTGCTCGGTCAAGACGCGCCATCGCCTCCCTTTCCGGTCTCGAGCACGATAACAAGTCGATACTTGACCATTGGTCAAGTATCGCTCTAGCCTGGGCTGGGTCGGACCGGGCGATGGGCTCGGCCGCGGCCGAAAGGACCATGAAATGTCTTTGGCTGACCATCATTCGGCCGGTGTCGCCGGCCGCGAAGTGCTGATCTGTGGTGCGGGAATCGCCGGCATCGTCTTGGCGTACCGGCTCACCCGCGGTGGCTTCCGGGTGACCGTCGTCGAACGGGCACCGGCGTTGCGCCGTGGTGGTAACGCCGTGGACCTGCGCGGACCGGCGGTCGACATCGTCTCCGATATGGGGGTGTACGACGAGCTGCGCACGCGCGCGACCGAGCTCGCCGACTTCTATCGCATCGATCCCGCAGGCAATCGCGTCGTCACCATGGCGCCAGAAGTGATCAGCGGCGACATCGAGCTACTTCGGACCGACCTCAGCGCCGTGTTGTTCGCCGCGGCGCAGGGCGGAATCGCCTACCGCTTCAATGATTCCGTGACGTCGCTCGACGATGCCGGCGGCCACGTGGCGGTCACGTTTCAGAGCGGCACGAGCCACGGCTTCGACCTGGTCATCGGCGCCGATGGACTGCACTCGCAGACCCGAGCCCTGGCCTTCGGGCCCGAATCGGAATTCGTGCGGCATCTGGGTTGCTACCAAGCGCACTTCACCACCGACAACGTGCTGAATCTCGATCGGTCCGGGTTGTTGCTCAATCGACCCGGCCGCACCCTCGGTTGCTATAGCGTCGAGCGCAACCGCAAGATCGTCGTCGGCTTGTTCTTCGACTCGCCGGCGGTCCCCTACGACCGAACTGACGCTGCGGCTCAACAACTTTGGCTCAATGAGGCCTTCGCCGGCATGGGGTGGCGGACCGCGGAACTACTGGACGGCATGGATCACGCCGACGACTTCTATTTCGATTCCGTCGCCCAGGTCGTCGTCGGGCAGCCGCATCGGGGCCGTGTCGCGCTTGTCGGCGATGCGGCCCACAGCCCGTCGCTGTTGTCGGGAATGGGTGCGACATTGGCGATCATCGGCGCCGCGGTGCTTGCCGACGAGCTGACCACCACACCCGATGATCACCTGCGCGCCTTCAACAGGTATCACGAGCGGACGGCCGAGATGGTCACCCTGAGTCATCAACTCGCACGGGTCTCGCGGGGATGGTTCATTCAGCCCGCGGCCGGAAGTCCTTCCGCCGGAGGGGTATCCGCCGATGAACAGTCGGATGCCCTGCGGCAACGTGTTCTCGACGCGGCGAGGGCGGCCGCGCCGGCCCCGGTCTAGAACTGCACGATCTGCCGCACCGCGCGGCCGTCGGCGAGGGCGTCCATGCCGGTGTTGATGTCGTCCAGCGAGATGGTGTCGGACACCAGCTTCTCGACCGGCAGCCGACCCGAGCGCCACAGCTCGACGAAGCGCGGGATGTCCCGAGCCGGCACGGCCGACCCGAGATAGCTGCCGATCAGCGACCGTCCGTCGGCGACCAATGCCAAGGGCGACACAGAGATTCGCGCGTCGGGATGCGGTAGCCCGACCGTGATGGTCTTGCCGCCCGGGGCCGTCATGCCGATGGCGGTCTCGAGGGCCGCGGGGTGACCGGCGGCCTCGATCACCACATCGGCCTTGATGTCTCCCGGATCGGTGACGGCGTCGTGCGCGCCGAGCGCGCGAGCCTGCTCGAGCTTGTCCGGCAACCGGTCGACGGCGACCACCCGCACATCGTCGTGTGCCAGCGCCGTGAGCATCGCAGCCATCCCGACTCCGCCCATGCCGACGATCGCCACCGTCTGGCCGGGCTTCGGCTGTCCGGCGTTGAGCACCGCGCCGCCGCCGGTCAGCACCGCACAGCCGAGCAGTGAGGCGACGACGGGTGGCACGTCGGCGTCGACGGGCACCACAGAACGGCGGTCCACCACCGCGTGCGTCGCGAAGGCCGACACCCCAAGGTGATGGAGAACCGTTGCACCGCTTCGAGATAGCCGCGTGTCGCCGCCGAGCAGCGTGCCCGCGCCGTTGGCGGCGCTGCCGGGAATGCAGGGCGCAAGGCCGTCCGTCGCGCAGGACCGGCACTGGCCGCAGCGCGGCAGGAACGTCATGACGACGCGCTGCCCGACCGCCAAATCCGAAGTGCCGCCGACCTGTTCGACGATCCCGGCCGCTTCGTGACCGAGCAGCATCGGCACCGGGCGAACCCGGTTGCCGTCGACCACCGAAAGATCGGAATGACACAGCCCGGCCGCTTCGATACGGACCAGCAGCTCGCCGTCGCCCGGGGCGTCCAGGTCCAGCTCGCTGATGGTCAGCGGCTTCGATTCAGCGTACGGGCGGGCGCGCCCGATCTCTTCGAGTACGGCACCGCGAATCAACATGGCACCAGCCTGACAGACTGGCCGACATGGAGCAGGCACTGACCACCGCGGAATTCCCGGTGCACTGGCCCGTGCAGACCCGGTGGACCGACAACGACATGTTCGGCCACCTCAACAACGCGGTCTATTACGAGCTCTTCGACACCGCGATCAACGCGTGGATCAACACCACGCGCGACGTCGACCCGGTGGCCGCGCCGTGGCTCGGGGTCGTCGCAGAATCGGGCTGCCGGTACTTCGCGGAACTGAAGTTCCCGTCGCAGCTGGTCGTCGGGCTCGCGGTGACCCGGCTGGGCAACAGCAGCGTCACCTACCGCACCGGGCTGTGGGCCGACGGTGACAGCACGCCCGCGGCTGTTGGCAGCTGGGTGCACGTCTACGTCGACCGCGACACCCGTCGTCCCGTCCCCATCCCGGCGCCGATCCGGGAACTGCTGGAGACCGCCGTCGTCAGTTGACTCTGCGCTGATGGCTGAGAAGCTCGAGTAGCGGAGTGCGTCAGCTCAGGGTCAACGGCCGGACCAGCCGCCGGATGCGTTGAGCCTGTATCCAGGGCGGGAAATGTCGAGAGACATCCGCCGCCAGTTCAGGATCAACGGACGCACGCGCAAGAGGGGCGGAGCAGCGGCCTCGATATGCTCTGGGCCATGCCGATCGTGAGCAAGACCGTCGAGGTTGCCGCACCTGCAGCGCAGATCCTGGGGATCGTCGCCGACTTCGAGGCCTACCCGCAGTGGAACGAAGAGGTCACCGGCTGCTGGATCCTGCACCGCTACGACGACGGCCGGCCCAGCCAGCTGCGGCTGGACACCAAGATCCAGGGCATGGACGGCTCGTACATCCAGGCCGTCTACTACCCGGGCGACGGCCAGATTCAGACCGTCATGCAGCAGGGCAACCTGTTCTCGAAGCAGGAGCAGCTGTTCTCCGTGGTCGACCTCGGGGCCAGCGCCCTGCTGACCGTCGACATGGACGTCGAAGTCGACATGCCGGGTATCCCGTCGATGATGATCAAGAAGGTCGTGGGCGACGCGCTCGACCACCTGGCCGGCAACCTCAAGACGCGCGCCGAGCAGCTCGCCGCCGGCTAGCTGTACTGACCACGGACGTTAGGTACGGCGTGGCGTGGTGACATGAAGAAGACCTCCGAGTGAAGTGCGAGCTGTCGAGGAACGCACCAACTCATCTCGGAGGTCTTCATGTCCCACCGTAATGCTCCTTTGTCCGATACCGGGCGTCTGCGCCTGGCTCGCTGCGTCGTGGAGGATGGTTGGCCGCTGCGGCGAGCTGCCGAGCGATTCCAGGTCGCGGTGAGCACGGCGGCTCGCTGGGCCGGCCGCTACCGCGAACTCGGCGCTGCCGGCATGAGCGATCGCAGCTCACGACCGCACCACAGCCCCAACAGAACACCCACACGAA